>JALHRJ010000009.1 GCA_022841475.1 Cyclobacteriaceae bacterium
CGTAAGATGAAGAAGCTACGGCAAAGCACGGTAGAGCCCGTGTTGGGGACCTTAATCAATTTTCTGGCGATGAAACGAGTCAACACCAGAGGTATTAAGCTCGCCAACAAATGTATGATGATGGCCGCCATTGCCTACAACTTGAAGAAGATGATGAAATTTAGAATCAATAGGCCGATGGCAGCCATCGCACAGCTACCAAAGGATGTCAATCACTTTTTAACCTCTCTGGTTTTCACTTCATTTTCTCTCTTTGATTATTTGAAGGTTAAAATTCTGACCGCTGATTAAGTTATCCACTGAGTTATTCACAAATGAATTGATGGCTTATAATTTCAGAAAATTCTAAGAAAAGAGGTAGTCGTGCAACAGCTACTGCTGTTGGCAGTAGTACTGCTACGCTGTTACCTTTTTCTTGGTCGTCAACTTTCTTGTCGGTTTACTAGTCGAGCTTTTCTTTGATTTCAGCATTTTAATTACTTCACTTATTCTTTTCTCTTCTTCTTTTGTCAACGGTCCGGTACCTCCAATGAAGTCAACGTCCAATTCATTTTTTCTTGTCTTCATATGTCAATGTTTTTAAAGTATTTATTCATTAGTCTTAAGGCGGCTCCGGTTTCAATAATCATTAAACGTCCACCGGCATGAAATGCACCTAATGTCTCAGTATAATGATTTATTAGATGAGTCTTTGAAACGAAGGATACGTTTCCTTCAAATCCCCTCTGAAATGATAGTCTGCATGCAAAGGCTACTAAATTACCTGGAACTCCAGAATAAACTTTCTCTTTCCCTTTGTTGAATGGTGAGCTTTCAACCAAATGCATATAAACATGGTCAAACTTAATCTCAAGACTAATTAGTCCTTGAATAATGTTAGTATTCTCTGAAATTGTCAGTTTATATACTTCTCGTTCAGGTTGGTTTAATTCTAACCGCCAGTCGAAAACCCATCCGCTTTTCTTTGTAACGGTCTTAAGGTCAGCTTTTGTCAGGTGGATAATATTTGTTGTAAAGCTGTCACCAGTTACCCTGTTCTCAATGGAATTAGTGAGCTTATCTATTATAAAATCTAGTCCTTTACTCGTTTGTTTTTTCACACCACAATTTACAAAATTTCGTCCACTTTGTCGAGTGAAATTTTCTCTCCAGCGGTATTACTGCCAACGTTTGTGCTTCTGCAGTAGCGCGTTTCCGAAGCCGCGTCCTGTCCCCGACACCAAACGTTGAACGAAGATAACACTTATAGCTTACACGTCAACGCGCTATTGCAGAAGCATTTTGTTGGCGGTTGTTTTTTTATTCCATGCTTTTCAATTCTCTTTCTATGTCGGCTAGATATATTTTGTCCATTGGATGAGTATATGGGTCAAAGCGCTTATAACCTTTCAAATAATAGGTCTTAGCTTTCTCCATGTTTTCCTTAAACTCTTTTGGCAAATTTTGTTTTTTATAAATTAGTCCCAGGTAATAATATGGCTCAGCTAGATAGTCGTTAAATGATATTGATTTTTTTAAATACTCTATTCCTCCGTTAGTGTCACCCGTCTCTATTTTCAATACGCCCAAGTGAAGGTAGTCGTAAGTCATAGGGGTATAACTATTTTGGGCAAGTTGATTTTCAATTATCTCAATTGCTTTGCTTTTTTGTCCAAGTGCTTTGTAACATAATGCTTTTACAATATTTAGTTGATAGTCACCATTTATTGAATAACCAATGTCATAACTTAGTATTGAGTCTAATCTTTCTAAGTCTTTTATTGCTCCTTCGTAGTCTCTCAAGAATTGATACCTGCACCATCCCCTGTAACCCAAATGTCCCGTAGGATTTAATTCAACCGCTTTGTCAATTAATATTTTCCAGGTAATGAAATCGCCACGTTTCAAATAGGGCACTGATTTTTCCATGTATGCATAATCCAGTTTTGGGCATTGCTCGATCGCCCTATCAAATTTCTCTTGCGATTTTCTGGAACCTTGTGCACCCCCGCCTGTTGTTGCAAGAGTACAGGCTTCATAGCAAGGCTGATCATTATTCATCTGGTACACATTGCAGTTCGGTTGAGAATATGTACTTATTGGACAAATTAGAATCAAGGTAAATAGAATGAACTTCATGGCATTATCTCAATAAGTTTTCCATTCTCAATCTTAAATGTCAAATACTGATAGTAGTCAAATGTCTTTCCCTCGTCCTCACCAACTAACCAGCCGTCTAACTGTTTTGTGAGGCTCAATAGTTGGTTAGTCAAGTCCTTGTTAAATATTTTCTCCTTATAGTCATTGTTCATTCCTTGAACTCTGAACCTTCCAGTCTTGCCTTCACAGTTAACGATAAACCTTATTGTCAAAAAACCAGATTCGTCCTTTTGTTCTGTAATCTTTAGTCCGTCTATAAAGTGTTCGTTAAGCTTTAACTTTTCTCCATTGTAAAGAAGACCTTTACCGAAGTTATAATATTGAAACACTCTGTCCTCATCACAGAGTTTAAAATTGGGGTCATCAATTTTTGAGTCAAAATAGATGTCACCGACTTGTAATGGATAATCTGCTTTATTCTTCTGCGTCTTTCCGCAAGCGTAAAGAGTAATTAGTAAAATGAAAATTAGTGTTCCTTGTCTCATGTGTCTACTCTGTCCAAAAAAAATAACCGCCAACATCCGAATATATGCAATTGTTGATATTTCCTATATGTCATTCGGGTGCTTTTATGCCAGTTTTATCATTTCTTAGACTATTTTGGCTGATATTTAAATTGTGTACCTTTCACTATGAACAAAAAAATCCTTACCCTGACTCTCGCAGTCATCGCCTTGCTGGGCGCTTGTGCGCCATCGGCACAACAAGATCAAAAAGTACTTCGCCATGTAGTGCTTTTTAAATTTAAAGATGCAGCTACTCCCGAAGATGTTAAGAAGATAGAGAACGCCTTTGGTTCACTGGCCGATAAAATTAGTCTGATCAAAGATTATGAATGGGGCACGAATTCAAGTCCTGAAAATCTGAACCAGGGATTAACTCATTGTTTTTTGGTCACCTTTACCAGCGACAAAGACCGCGATGACTACCTCGTGCATCCTGACCATAAAGCTTTTGTAGAAGTACTCTTACCGTATCTTGACAAGGCCACGGTAGTGGATTACTGGACTAAATAGAACCAACTATCTTTTGAATTTCACTTTGCTCATTAGCAACGTTTGAAGTTTTATGCCCAGCATAAGGGAAACCCATGCCAGCAAAACAACAAACTCGGAATAGGAACCGCCAACATGGGCAAGTGTGCCACGCACCCGCGGCAGGTAGCTCATAAAGAAAATGAACCACACGTAATACAAATAGATAAGAGTTAGGGTGGAGAATGCGCGAACTGAGATTCTATTCTTTTCAGAAAGCTGTTGTGCATAGGGCATAATAAAAATCAACGCATAGGCCAGAAATCCACCCGCCAGCCGAACGGGGATCAACTCATTGCCCGAGAGATAAACATACGTCAACAACTGGACAAGATGGATACCATGTGCAATGGCAAACACCAAAAAGTATTGGTCCGATAATATTGTTTTTACATTAACATGGCGATGATTTTGAAATAGGAAGATTAAGCTGAAAATAGCCAACGAGGCCCGGCCCGAAAACCGGGTTACGGCCTGCAACGACTCAAGACTTGTTCCGTAATTGATTACCGCCAGCAAAGCAATGCCCACTTCAATAATCAATACACTTAACAAGGCATCCTTAAATTTCATGCTATATTTTTTTTACCACATCAATCAGTTTGTCTATTTCTTCCGGGGTATTAAAATAGTGGGGCGAAATCCGCAACGCCCAATTTACCTGTTTGGCTTCAAAATCAATCAACGCGAAATTGCGATAGCCAACAGAGGTGTTAATGTTTTCTTTGCGCAAAGTATTGAGCACATCAGGTGCTTTTCGGTTCGGGATTTCAACGGTAATGATACTACTCTGTTTTGCCCCAATATCCAGCAGGCGCAGATTAAGACTCTTCAAACCTTGTCGTACGAGGTAACATAAAAACTTATTGCGCTCGGTAATCTGATCAAGGCCAATAGCTAATGCATAATCGATCGCGGCCTTGCTGCCCAGCACCAGCGCGTATGGGAATTCCCAATCTTCAAACCTGCGGGCATCCATGCGTGGCGCATATTCATCGGCTGTTATCCAGTCGGCCCCCCGCATATCAATGAACAACGGCTCCAGTTTTTGAGTGATGATTTTATCGGAGACATATAAAAATCCAGCGCCCCGAGGTCCACGTAAAAATTTGCGCATAGTGGCGCTGAGAAAGTCACACTTTATCTTCTTCACATCTACCAGAATCTGACCTACAGATTGACAACCGTCAACGAGATAATAAATATCCCGCTCAGCACACAGTTCGCCCACCGCCTCCACAGGCTGAATCAATCCGGTGTTGCTCGGTACATGCGTTAATGACACTAACCTCGGATGATGGGCATCCATCAAACGTTTCATATCATCTACATCCACTCCACCCTCGGCAAGACTTGTAGCCCGCAAAATTTTAAGATTAAATCTTTTTTGAAGCGACAGAAAGGCAATCTGGTTGGAGATGTAATCTTCATTAGCGAGGAGAATGGAATCGCCTTCTTTAAAAGGAATGCAGGATAGCGCTCGTGCGAATGCATTGGTCGCGCTGGAGGTAAAAGCGATGTTGGTTGCCTTACAATTAATGAGTTGAGCAGCCGAATCATAAAATCCTGCTACTTCTTTTGCTTTGAGATCAGCCGCTTCATAGCCACCTAGGGTTGCTTCGAGGTTAATGTGGCTGACTATGGCATCAATTACCGGCTTAGGCATCAGCGAAGCGCCAGCATTATTAAAGTGAATTTTCTGTGCACACCCGGGAGTCTGTTGTCGAAGTAGGTCGATGTCCATAGTTGATCTAGAATCTATTTTTGAGTACGATAGTTTTTAACCCTCACCCATTAAAAGTTTTTCTTGCTTGAGAGATTTCGTTGCCCTCTCCCTAGGGAGAGGGAAGTGCAAATCGTCTAGCTGCCAAAAAACTTAATTGGGTGAGGGACATTGTTCAAATGGAATTTAATTATCAGGTTTCAATAACAATCTTTTTGAATTGCTCTCAATATCTTTTCGGTTCATCAACATCTTCCGGAATTTTCCGGTTGCAAACATTTCTGCCTGATCGCTGTAATGCGCACTCATCGCATTGCCCGATTGACCGGAAGGAGAAACAGTTTCTCCGTTTTCGATGTCACTAAAGTCGGTGATCTTGCGTAGAGCGGGGCCGCCATCCACATCATAATAGCCAGTGGTGTCGAGACTAAAATGCAGGTTATTGATTACTTCGCTACCTCCGGGCACTTCATATGTTTCTGAATTAAAGAATGAGCGCAATGGTTTCACAGCATCAAATGCATGTTTGTGAGTGAGCGTATGAATCTTGCCCCATTTCCAATCGTCAGGGTTTTTCCCGCAAATAGCAGTCAGTAATTCAATGGTTTTGCCAGCCGCACTTTCTACAATCATCGCCCGGGTTTCGGTTGCTTCTGTATTTTTATTATCCCACCAGGGAGAGGCTTCATTGCCAATAAATTGTTCGTAGCTGTTTTTTAATAACGAAGTTGCCGCCAACGACTCATACGCCTCGTGCGAAATTTCATCGGCCATAGCTTGCCGCATAATCTGCGAAAGCATGTTGTAATAAATGGCTGGTTGAGTTTGTTCTTTGCCATGATCCCCGCGCCAATTATCAAGCTGGGTAGCGATTACAGCAAACTCTGGATTATTGATACTTTTAAGAATAGCAGCGATCTGGTGTGCAATATCGGCATGCATGTGCGAGGTTACATCCAGGTTCACATTCTTCATATCATTCAGGGTCCATTTCTTTTCTTCTTTGATAAGCTCTTCAATTCTTCCGGCCCGGCTGCGCGGATAATAATAGCCAGGATACAAAACACCATCAACCGTGTCGGGTTGGTTGTTGGCCGAATACACATAACCCCAGGGTGGATTTACTGAATGCGGATTTTTTGTGAAGTCATAATAACCCAGGTATTCATCGTTGCCACTCGCACCATCAAGAAAAAATTTCGATACTACATGGGCCGGACGAATGGGGAGTTTGGCTACCGCCCACCAGGCAATGTTACCATGCGCATCGGCATACATCAGATTCAAACCCGGAGCAGAAAACAGGGAGGCAGCGTTCTGTACGTCCGCAAAATTTTGTGAATGATTGAGCTGATAGGCAGCCTGTAGCGCCAGGTTGGGTTCGTGATTGAGCAACCACCACAACGAGGTCGGTTTCATGTCTTCGGTAAAGTCAATGATACCGTTAATCACATTCCCATGGGGTGTGATGGGAATCGTGAGTTCAAAATCCATATCGTCTTTTACTTTGATGAGTTCTTTTCGCCATTGCAGTTCAATCCATTCACCTTTGTATTTTACTTTTCCCTCATCATTGGTTTCTTCAATAAAAAAATCAGAGTCATCATTTTCAAACATGGTAAGTCCCCAGCCGGCAAAATTATTTTGCCCTAACAAACCAAATGGAATGCCCGCAATATGATGACCATAAAACCGATAGCCGGGATATTCCATGTGGGCTTCATACCACACCGCAGGTTGCGCAAAACCAATGTGTGTGTCGTTGGCCAGAATAGGAAAACCAGATTCCGTGCGACTGCCTGCTATAGCCCAGCCATTGCTGCCTTGCCAAAGCGGTACTGGAATTTTTTCTAGTGCATCGCTAAGAAAACTTATGAGTGAATCGTTCGCTTTATTTTTTCCTACACCATTAAAACTTTTAATTCGTACTGCATTAGCAGGCGTTTCCACCGCCAGATCTTTGAGATATTCTGAACCTAATTCATTTTTAATTTTTTCCAGCACCGGGTCCACCCGCAGGCCTTCGGCAAAGCCGAACGACATAAACCCAACTGCGTTATAAATATCTTCGGGATTGAATTCAGTTTTGGGTATGCCGATGACCGTAAACTCAATTGGTGTTTGGCCGGTCTTGATAAATTGGTTGATACCTTTTTGATAAGCCAAGGCAGCGCGTTGGAAGGCGGCTGTGTCGCTGCTTAAATATTTTTCAGCATGTTCTTTTGCAAATTTATTGATACCCAGAGCGCGAAAGAGTTTATCTACCTTTAACATATCCTTGCCTAGCACTTCTGATAAGCGGCCACTGGCTGCGCGCCTGATCATCTCCATCTGGAAAAGCCGGTCTTGAGCGTGCACGTAACCAAGTGCATAATAAGCATCTTCTTCATTCTGGGCATAGATGTGGGGAACGCCATAATCGTCAAATAGCACTTCTACCGGTTCTTTTAACCCGGCCAGGGTAAGTTCGCCCGAGTAGGTAGGTTTTGTGGAGTTCAGATAAAAATAGAGGCCAATGACTGCAACCAGAATCAGAGCAAGCAGACCGATTAGAATTCGTTTGAGGATTTTCATGTGTTAATTTTTATTTTATAGGGTCACATGGAATACGCCAGGATTATCATCACGATGGGTGTAGAGAATCTAAATGGCTATTTCATAGGTAGTTTTTGAATGTTGAAAGTTATACAAAATCTCTCTGCGTATCTTAGCGTTCTTTGCGGTTATTTAACCGCAGAGGTCGCAGGGGACCGCAAAGTCAATAAATTCAAACGGACTGATTATCTTTAATTTATGAAATACCTTATCCTGATACTTGCAATTCCTTTCAGCCTGATGGCTCAAAACAAATACGGCCTCACGCCTATGAAGATGGCCGAATACACGCAGAGCGTAAAGACAAATCCTGATAATGAGTTGATCAACCTTGCGGAGTTTATTCCAGGCATTGTGCTGGAAATCCGCTATGCGACTACCAATAATTTTACAGGCGAGAAGATTTATAACCTGGCGCGGGCGTATGCACGCAAGCCTGTAGCCGAGTCGTTGAGAAAGATTCAGGACGATTTAAAGAAGCAAGGACTGTCGGTTAAAATTTTTGATGGCTACCGACCCTACTCGGCAACGGTGATGTTTTACGAAACCTACCACGACACTACGTATGTGGCTTCGCCATACAAAGGCTCCCGCCACAATCGTGGGTGCGCGATTGATTTGACGATCATCGATTTAAAGACTGGCAAAGAACTACCTATGCCTACGGAATATGATTCGTTTAAAAAAGAAGCCTGGCCAACAACACCTGTTGCCGATCCTGTAATTCGCAAGAATCGCAAGACGTTAATCGAGGCGATGGAAAAACACGGTTTTAAAGTAAACGCTTCGGAGTGGTGGCATTTTGATTTTGTTGGCTGGCAGAAGTTTGCTGTGATGGATATTGACTTTGAAGAGTTGGAAAATCATTAACTTTGGCTATGGACTATAGAAATTATATTGAAATTGATCCTCAGGTGAGATTTGGAAAACCCTGTATCAAAGGAACCCGGATTTCAGTCTATGATGTGTTGAGTTGGCTTTCTTCGGGAATGACGGTTGACGAAATATTGGGAGATTTTCCCCAACTTACTAAAGACCAGATTTTGGCATGCCTCGGCTATTCTGCTGATAAGGAAAGGAAGGCGACTGTGGTTGTATGAAGTTGCTTGTGGACGAAAATATTTCATTTCGTGTTTTGAAATCAATTAGTTCGGTTTTTCCACAAAGTATTCATGTAACCAACGATTCAAGACACGTAAAACGTGATGCTGAAATATTTGAATATGCTAAGGAAAACGACTATACCATTCTCACTTTCGATGAAGATTTCTATGACCTTCAATTCTTAAGAGGCTAGAGTTGGAGAAAAATGACAACTGATGCATTGCTATTTAATCCAGAGTAAAGATGATGTTGTAGAACGCGTCAATCGCAAGACTCATATAATCTTTTCTTGAGAATGTGTGTTTTGGATAAATAAATTTGAAAAAAATATTTAATTCGAAGGATGTTTTGATTTTGAGAAATTTAGTTTGTAATAAACTCGCAAACTATACATAATGTACTGTTCATACGGATTTTCCGGAAAGCCATTTGGTACATAGAGTGCTTTTAATTCAATAAATAAGATTTTTTTATAAGGAAAGGTAACAAATGCGTTATACGTATTGAACTCAATACTTTGATAGCGCTGCACGCCTATTGGATTTTCAAAACTAAATCCAGTTCTAAAATTAACCACACTAATACCAACACCATAGTTTATTTTCCTACGCAGCGTAAAGTTAAAATTATGATCAACGATAAAGCCTTTTACATAGGTATCATCTAAGCCTAGCACACTATTGATAACATCGTATCTCCAATTTGGGTAATACTCAAATTCAAAGTTTTGAGATTGTATTGAAACACCTGTATTGATGCTAAACCCCTGAACATTACGCTCGTAATTATATGGAACTGTTGGATCAGCGCGTATCACTGCCTTAAAATTGAAGAAATTCATGGCGGTACTTCGCCACGAGACGCCAATAGTAGGATATACCCTGATTTGCCGCTCCTGGCTAAACCCGGTAGTTGACAGAAGGCCCATGAAAAAATATAAGAGGGTAAAATATTTCACCCTCTTATATGTTAGCCTTGTTATTGATATTGTGAGGTCCATTCAATACAACCGTTATTTACGCTATGGAAGGAAAAATTTGTTTTAAATACAGTTTGTTTATCGTAAAACCCATCTGCCGATCGGTATAGCCAAGATAAGGTTGCACCTCCCAATTCCCAAGTCGCTGTTCTTGTGCCTGTTGGCCATGTGTCATACTCGAATATAACGTAACTACCATAGGGCGTATTGGGTGCCCGCTCGTCCCAATCATTTATAATAAAGAAGTTGAGGTCTATGTTTCTTTTATTGCTTACATCGCTACGACTAAACTTATGAATTTCACCACCCTCATTGTCACCTTTTCCATAAAGGTTAATATCATATTCAAAGAATCCGAAATCGCTGGTAACTGTAATAATATTAACTTCGCTCGCCCCTGCTGCCCAACTTTCTTTGTTGCATTTGCATGTCATTCGATCTACGATTGCACTTGGTGATGCCATTGTTCTGCCTGAATTTGTTGAGGCATCTTTATACATGTCAAGAAGATTTCCGTCATTGTCGACCCTTTCGTTTATTGAAATCACCCAAACTTCATTGTCTATTGCATAAGCTTCAGAAACCATTTGAGTTTTAACGAGGTCGCCATTATTATTTATGGAATACCCTTGATATTCTGAGTTGGGGGAATCAGTAGCGTAGATTACGAGTACTGGATCTTTGATTGATAGCTTTCCATTTGCTTTCAATTCATCGTAAAAAGGAATAAAAAGCTGTGGATAGTAGTTTTTTCCTTCAATGTTAGCGAAGGCATTCATTATACCTTCTTTTGAGCCTAATAAACTGCTTGTCAGTTTCCTTGCCTGAATTGGGTTTTTATCTTCTTGAAGTAATGTTTTGAAAAGGACATTGCGTTCGCCATCGAAGGCATCTTCGATACCCGCGTATAAAACTTTTCTGAAATCAGAATCTTTCTGAAAGGTTAATAGGGATGCTCCATAAATGGAGAGATTTTCGGTTGCAAATGCGACATCACGTTGATTGGTCACCTCGCTAATGTTTAGAGGTTGCTCATCATTTAGTGTTTGATCTTCGCAAGAAATAACAAACAAGAGCGAGAGCAAAATTAGCCCTAAGCCTAATTTTGCGGGGGGTGGGGCAAATGACTCTTTCATTTTTTAAAGGTTTAAGGTTAGATAATGATTTTAATACTTTAATGAAACTACCTTTTTCCCCATTTTTTTTTCGCTCAATGTAATAAAATCATCTTTTTTTTATAAATAGGCTTGCTCAGTTTCGTTTTTTACATTTGCACACACATTTCAGCTTTTATAACGTTTTTATTCTTGTAAGATCATGGACAAAAAAAGTAAAAAATTCCTGTTTGATTATTTGAATAATTCTTCACCCACTGGCTTTGAACAAAGCGGGCAACAGATCTGGTTGGATTATCTGAAGCCTTATATCAACGATTATATGGTGGATGTGTATGGCACTGCTGTGGGAATCATTAATCCCAAAGGGGCTTACAAAGTGGTGATTGAAGCACATGCTGATGAGATCTCGTGGTTTGTAAACTACATCACCGAAGAAGGCTACATCTATGTGCGTAGAAATGGTGGCTCCGACCATCAGATTGCGCCTTCCATGCGCGTGAATATTTATGGCAGTAAAGGAGTAGTGAAAGGCGTGTTTGGCTGGCCGGCTATTCATGTGCGTGATGCCGCCAAGGAAGAAGCGCCTTCATTAAAAAATATTTTTATTGACATCGGTGCTGAATCAAAGAAAGAAGTAGAAGCCATGGGTGTTCACGTTGGTTCGGTGGCTGTATTTCAGGATGAATTAATGGAACTGAATAAAAACTATCTGACAGGTCGCGCATTGGATAACCGGATGGGCGGCTACATGATTGCGGAAGTGGCGCGCAGACTCCATGAGAACAAAAAGAAATTGCCTTTCTGTTTATATGTGGTGAATGCAGTGCAAGAAGAAATTGGTTTGCGCGGAGCGGAGATGATTTCACGCAGGCTTAAACCCGATCTGGCTATTTGTACGGATGTAACACACGATACACAATCACCTATGTATAACAAAAAGGATAGTGGCAACCTGAAGTGTGGTGCGGGTCCGGTGTTATGCTACGGCCCGGCCGTACAAAATAATGTGCTGAAAATGATTATTGATGTGGCGAACAAGAAGAAGATTCAATTCCAGCGTCAAGCGGTGTCGCGTTCGACAGGAACGGATACCGATTCATTTGCGTATTCAGCAGAAGGTGTTGCTTCCGCGTTGATTTCACTTCCCTTGAAGTATATGCACACTACGGTGGAGACAGTTCATAAAGAAGATGTTGAAAGTGTGATCAACCTGATTTATGAAACACTGCTTCAGGTGAAGCCGGGGCATGATTTTCGGTATATTAAATAAGAGAGTAAGTCAATAGATTTTAGCCACAGATTCACTGATTTTAAAATCTAAGAATCTGTGGCTTATTTTTTTATCTGATTTCAAATCCAACCGTCTTCATGTCTTCCCAGAATCCAGGATAGGATTTATTAACTACCTCGGGGGCTTCAATTCTTAGTTCGGTTTGTGTTGCCCACGGTGCCAGCCCCATTGCCATGCGGTGATCGTGGTAGGTTTCAATCGTTATGGGTAGGACTGTGATTTTTCCGGGGGTCAAAATCCAATTTCCGGCTTGAGGTTCGGTAAGTGTGGCGCCTATTTTTGCCAATTCATTTTGTAGAGCCGCAATGCGGTCAGTTTCTTTAATGCGTAAACTTTCCAACCCGGTAAATTCTCCACTGATGCCTTTTGCCGCACATACCGGCAAAACAGTCTGTGCCAGGTCAGGGCAATCTTTAAAATTCCAGGTAATCTTATCGAAGTGATTTTTCTTTGTGAGCACCAACGTGTTATTCGCGAAAGTTGATTGCACACCCAGCCATTCCATGATGTCGGCAATTACCCGGTCGCCCTGCAACGACTTCTCAGAGACATTGGGTAAGGTAATATTTGCTTCATCCGCCAGCGCAGTAAACCCATACCAATAGCTGATGGCCGACCAATCCGCTTCCACAACAATCTGTGCCGGACGGTATTTTGCAGCCGGTACCTGAATCGTTTTAGAATCCAGATTGATTTTACATTTCACCCCAAATTGTTCCATGAGGGAAGCCGTCATTTGAATGTAGGGCGCACTACTAATTTTTCCCGTAAGGTGAAGGGTAAGGCCATGGGGCAGAAGAGGCGCCACCATCATCAAGGCTGAGATATATTGACTACTCACATTGCCGGGAATTTCCAATGTATCGGTTTTTTGTTTGGAAAAACCCTTGGTCTCAATAGGCGGAAAGCCATCTTTTTCAATATAGTCGGTAGTTGCCCCCAAGGATCTGAGTGCTTCCATCAGAATACCAATGGGGCGCTCTTTCATCCGCGCAGTTCCGGTAAGGATTTTATTTTTTCCCGTAACGGCAAAAAAGGCTGTGAGAAACCGCATGGTGGTGCCGGCATCCATTACATCAATAATTTTATCCGGGCTATCGATAAGGCGATTCATCAACTGTGTATCGCGGGCATCTGATAGATTATTTACAACCGATTGGCTTCCGCTGAGCGCTTTTAATAACAACGCCCTGTTACTAATGCTCTTGGATGAGGATAGCTGATGGGTGGTGCCAGAGAGCCGTGAAGCTTTTGAAATATGGAGATACGATGCCAAGAGTTTTGTTCGTTAACTGAATGTTAAAATTAGTAAAGTAATTTTTATCTAAGATTTTTTCTGTTCAATGAAACATTTTAAATTGGAATTCGGTTGAAGAGAATATGACAACAACAAAAAAAGTAATCATCGGACTAGGCGTAGCAGGCGGTGCCTTGCTGGCTGCCTGGTTGCTAACGGGCGATCGTGGACAGAAGACAAAGGAATTTGTTTCTAAAAAAGCGGATGACCTTAAGCAGGCTATTAATAAGAAATCGAAGCAGACTGTTGACGAATCAGAAGTACACTATGTGTAAACCGACTGATAAAAATCAAGCGAAGCATCAATTTCATCTAAGCTAACTTCCACATCCCACCGGGCCTTACCAATTCCTTCGGTCAAGGCCATTAAAATCTTATTGTCTCTGTTTTTCTTATCCTGACTCATCATTTCGAGAATAGCCTTTCGGTTGACCGGCAAGTTAACTTCCGGATAAGTCTGCTTCAGGTATTCGCTGATTTGGGAAAATTCTGAGCCGGTAAGTAGCTTTTTCTTTTGTGCAATGAAGGCTTCAGCAATCATACCAACCGCAATGGCTTCACCATGAAAGATGCGGTGGCCCGATTCGAGAAAGTAGCTTTCAACAGCATGACCAACCGTGTGGCCGAAATTCAGAATTTTGCGGAGACCCTTTTCTTTAGGATCTTTTTCAATAACCGATTTCTTGAAGTTTACGGAATGAGCAATAAGGGAATTCCAATCCTGTTCTTGAAATGATTTTTTTCTAAGGGTATCCCACATCGCCCTATCAGAAATCAGACAATGTTTGATCACCTCGGCAAAGCCTGATCGCAATTCTCTTTCCGGCAGGGTAGCCAGAAACGCAGGACTGATCAGCGTAGCGGCTGGCTCGCAAAACACCCCGATATGATTTTTGAATTGTTGAAAATCGATCCCCAGTTTTCCCCCTACGCTGGCATCTACCTGGGCCAGCAGGGTAGTGGGCATCAGTACAAAATCAATTCCGCGCTTATACGTGGCGGCACAAAACCCTCCGAGGTCGCCAGGTACACCACCCCCCAGAATTATTAAGAGAGAATGGCGGTCTGTCTGAAGGTCGGTTAGCTTTTTCCAAACCAACTGACAAGTATTAAGATTTTTATGTTCCTCCCCAGCAGGGATAACTAGTACAGTATGCGGGGGGAGAACCTCTTTAATCAATGGATAGCAAAAGTGCTCTGAGTTTAGGTCGGTGAGGACAGCAATTTTAGAATATGCTTTTCCCGTTAGAAATTCGGTTATTAACTGGCCTGGGTTTGAGTGGATTGAGATGATGGACATGAATCTATGTTCAGAATTCAGCTTTCTATTTACTTTCAGAACAAATTAAATCAATTCTTGTCTTTAGAGTGCGTAAGCCTATAAAAATCTGCGGCAATCTTATATTTGTGCCGCAATTCAATTGCCATGGAAATACAGCCCCAAATTCAATTTGACGATACCGAAGTCGCCTTTTCTTATAAAAATGACCGCGAATTAAAAAAGGCCAATTTTATTTTTTCGATAGTCAACCACCCGTGGGTATCCAGCATAGCCACCGGTCTTGCAAAGACGAGTTTGTCCCTGAAGTTGCCGGTAAAAGGACTTATCCGATCAACGGTGTTCGAGCATTTTTGTGGTGGGGAAACCATCGAGCATAGTGTTAGCACCATTAATACCTTGAACCGGTTTCATGTTGGTGCTATACTCGACTTTTCTGCCGAAGGAGCTAAAAGTGAAGATGGTTTTGATCATACAACCGAAGAGATACTTAGAACACTGGACAAGGCCCGGGGCAATGCAGCCATACCTTTTACGGTTTTTAAATCAACGGGATTGGTCATGATGGAAGTGCTCGAAAAGGTTCAAAGCAAGAGTGAAATGTCGGCTGAGGAAAAGGAAGCCTATCAGCATTTTCGTGATCGTGTAGAAAAAATCTGCGCAAGAGCTTTTGAATATGATGTGCCGGTAATGATCGATGCCGAAGACAGTTGGATCCAAAATCCCATCGATGAGCTCGCGTACGAGATGATGATGAAGTATAATCAGAAGCGAGCCATTGTTTACAATACCTATCAGATGTATCGCACGGATATGTTGGAAAACCTGCGCAATGCATTTCATACTGCAGCCATGCACAATTATTACCTCGGTGTAAAAATGGTGCGCGGTGCTTACATGGAAAAGGAGGCGGAAAGGGCTGAGGAAATGGGATATCCAAACCCTATTCATCCCAACAAACAAGCCACCGATGATTCGTTTAACAAGGGCCTCGCATTTTGTATTGATAACAAGCAGCGCATAAGTCTGATGTGTGGCTCACACAACGAATACAGCAATCAATACCTGACTGTGCTGATGGAAAAGCACAGCATGAAAAATAATGATCCGCGGGTTTGGTTTGCACAGTTGCTGGGCATGAGCGATAACATCTCCTTTAATCTCGCGAAAGCCGGCTACAATGTGGTGAAGTATGTGCCTTATGGACCGGTGGAATTGGTCATGCCCTATCTTATTAGACGGGCTTCAGAAAATACTTCAGTGGCCGGACAAAGCAGTCGTGAGCTTACTATGATCCGTAAAGAATTGGCCCGAAGAAAAAAGACCAGGTCTTAGCTTTCCCTCGTCAATGGGATTAATGATTGTCGATTGTCCATTTTCAATTATCCATTAACTAAGGCTTGAATTCACTATTTTTGCCTCTCAGAATAAACAATTCGTCATGCAGTTGAGTGAACAGGAGATAATCCGAAGACAAAGCTTACAGGAACTTAATAAATTAGGCATCAACCCCTATCCGGCCGAACTATTTGAGATTAATGTTTCCGCGGCTGATATTCATAAGAACTATCCGAACCAGAAGATTGAATATAAAGATATTTCGCTGGCGGGCCGGATTATGTCGCGCAGGGTAATGGGCAATGCCTCCTTTGCCGAATTGCAAGATGAAACCGGCCGCATCCAGGTTTATTTTCGCAGAGATGATATTTGCCCCGGTGAGGACAAGACTTTGTATAACACCGTGTTCAAAAAACTTTTGGATATTGGTGATATCATTGGTGTGAAAGGTTATGTGTTTACCACACAAACGGGTGAGATTTCTATTCATGTTACATCGTTCAAAATTTTATCGAAGTCGCTTCGTCCCTTGCCCATTGTTAAAGAAACCGTGGATGAGCAAGGCAATAAAGTTTTACACGATGCATTTACCGATCCCGAGCAACGGTATCGCATGCGCTATGTTGACCTTGTTGTCAATCCACAGGTGCGGGATGCTTTTGTAAAGCGGACTAAGTTGGTTAACTCCATGCGCGAGTATCTGAATAACAAAGGTTATCTGGAAGTGGAAACTCCCATTCTGCAACCGCTTTATGGTGGAGCGGCTGCAAAGCCTTTTAAAACGCACCACAATACATTAGAAATGACGCTGTACATGCGCATTGCCAATGAGTTGTATTTGAAGCGACTGATTGTGGGTGGTTTTAATGGTGTATATGAATTTTCAAAAGACTTCCGCAACGAGGGAATGTCTCGCTTTCATAATCCGGAGTTTACGCAGGTTGAATTGTATGTAGCGTATAAAGATTATTACTGGATGATGAATCTGGTGGAGGAGATGATTGAGAAGGTGGCGTTGGATCTTCACGGCACAACCGAAGTGAAAGTGGGTGAAAACCTGATTGATTTCAAAAGGCCCTGGAAACGTTTCACGATGTATGAAGCCATCCAGCACTTTACAGGAATAGATATTTCGCAGATGGATGAAGCTGCATTACGTGATACGTGCAAGCAACTTCATGTGCCCATGGATGCTACGATGGGTAAGGGAAAACTGATTGATCAGATTTTTGGCGAGAAGTGTGAGCCGAATTTAATTCAACCTACATTCATTACAGATTATCCTTTGGAGATGTCGCCATTGGCCAAAAAACATCGCAGTATACCCGGGCTGGTGGAGCGTTTTGAAGCCATTTGTAACAGAAAAGAAATCTGTAATTCCTTTTCAGAACTCAACGATCCCATCGATCAGCGTGAGCGTTTTGAAGAGCAATTGGAATTAGGCAAGCGTGGTGATGAAGAAGCGATGACGCTGGATGAAGATTTTCTACGCGCCTTGGAATACGGCATGCCCCCCACAGCAGGATTAGGTATTGGTATTGACCGGCTTGCCATGGTAATGACTAACTCTCCTTCTATTCAGGATGTGATTTTCTTTCCGCAAATGAAACCCGAGAAGCAAGCAGAGGTAAGTACCGATGCGGACTTCGAAGCAATTGGAGTGCGTGCGGAACTGCTTCCTATTCTCCAAAAATTAGGTGTAACAACAGTTACCAAGTTAAAGGAAATGAAAGCCACTAAGCTCTTCAATGATATACCAGGCATGCGCAAAAAGCTAAAGCTTGATGCCATTCAGAATCCTTCTCTTCAGGAAATTGAAGGTTGGTTGAAGTAGTTCAAAATCTGTAAAAGATTGACACCCCTGTTGCCGGTAAAGCCCGTAGTACTACGTTATTGAAACCTTGCGAAGTTTCGCTGGTTACGGTATTTGTATCATCATAGCTTTTCCAATAGGTTTCTTTCCTACCATAGGATAATCGCAAAAGCGCCTCCGTTGATACATATAATCTATCCAGGATTTGAAATCTAATTCCCAGAAAGGGCGATACCCGCAACCCAACTTCTTTGTTTAAATTTTCATAATCCAATTGACCCGAGGAATATTGCCCATCTTTATAATATTGGTAGAAGGGTGCTACATCACCACCATAATAAAATATCCATTTTTTGTTAAGTTGAATCTGTTTTTCTTTTCCTATTGAAAGACTAAATGAATAGTAATCTCTTTGTTGATAATAATTAGACGCTTGATAGGTGTTTGTCGTAATATCTGTATACAATTGGATGCCATACCGAACTGCCTTATTAGAGGTTTTTTGTTTCTTCAGCATGAGATCAAAAGGATTCCCGGATGAGTTGATTATACCATTCAACAAAAAATTGGTATTGAATCCGATGTCTTTCGAGTATGCTTTAAGATCGGGTAACTCCTGACTAAAAGAATACGTGCTAGCTATAAGAAAAAGAATAGTAAGTTTCGTTTTCATATTCGATGGGTTTTATGTTTAAAACTATCTCGTTCACTTGTTTCAACAAAATTTGGTTCTCAGGTAGTTGTGCCACTGGCCGAATAACCAAATATTGGTTTGATTAATTATCAAAGAAGTTTCTCTGCCGGTCAACTTTCAAATCCTGAAGCATACTGGATTTTATACCGATAGAGAAATTGTAAGATTGGTAAGCACCGAACGGCACCCAACTCAAACTCATCTGCCAGCAATGCAAATCGCGGTTTAAACTAAGTTGCGTTTGTGTGATTGCTTTATTTTGAAAGTCGTAGCCGGAATTAAAAACTATTTTCCATTTTTCTGTTAACGATAAGTCGCCATTAAACCGCATAGCCTGCGTAATGGCAGGATCTCGATTTTCCTGATGGCTGTAATCTACGTTATAACTAATGCGCAAATTCCAGGGAATGGAAAAGTCGACATATGCGTCAGGATTTTGGAGGAGATATCGTTTATCCGAATCAGAAAGTTCTGATTTGGCAATTTTATCGCGCGATTCCGTATCACTATTTTGACCTTTTGGGTTCAGGTTGGTGCTGAATGCAAAGTTAGCCTGGGTAATGCGTGGTGCTCTTCCTGCATTCCAAACATAACGACTGATTCTGCGCTCAGAAAAGATTGGTATTGTTTTGGTCTCAGGATCTTCATAATCAGTAATGATCATGCGATATTCGTACGGATCAAGCGTTGCACCAAAATTCAAATTGATTTTATCATTCAGAATATTGGTGTTGGCAGATAGCCCGAAGTTGGCAAGCTTAAATGAATCTGCCAGAAAGTTGTAGGAGGTAGAAATTGAAAGCGTATTAAACAATGCGATTTTCCTGTCGACCGTATCTTTTGGGTTACGCACTTTCATTTCAATATTATTATTTACGCCTAACCCAAGCGAGCTACTTTTACCTGGGCTGGCAGACCCATATATAAAGCTTTCATGACGGGACTTCAACACCTCTCTTGTATTGCCTGCGCCATCGGTTGTAGTAAAACGCTGGAAGTAGTCATATTTAGGATCACCAAAGTCGGGTTGAAAGCTGTAGCTCATCGAGGGATTGATTACGTGCCGGATTGATTTTAAGCGCTTGTTTTGATTCTTCGCATTATAGATACCATAAATACGTGTGTTCATACTCACGCCACCACCATAATTATAAACCCGATTAAAGCCATTAATTTTTGTTGATGTGAATGCCCTCGTAGAGTCGTTATAACTCCAGTCTAGTTTTTCGAAATACCAGCGCTCATCATAATTGATGCTGGGGCTAAGCGTCAGGAATTTTAATAATTTGAAAGACGTGCTCAACGGGATGTTGTGACGTACGCCTTTTTTGGCATTTTTAAAAAATATGGGAAGGTTATCAAGTGTAAAAGGAGCAATACTGTCGATCTGGTTTCCCTTCTCGTCAAAAGCAATACGGCCGAGGTTGTTGGTTATCTGATTGGTACCGTTCATCGAGTAGCGAACATTCAGATTCTGCAGCAACATACTTTCGTCTGCCGCTTTGAAAGGATAAATATTATTGACGTTGAAACTTACATCCGGCAAGGGTAAATCAACTTGTTTGGTACTGATGTTTTGACTGTGACGCAGGTTTACCCCCAAACTAAGAGGTGTGCCCGGAAATGATTTGCTATAATTTATGCTGGAGCTAAGATTTTGAGTGGTGTTATCAATGCGCGAGGATTGTGCATTGGAGTTTACACCTATGAAGTTGTTGCTGTTGTAGGTTGAGCTGGCTGCATTTACCGAAGCGGAAAAACGGCCGGTGCCTTTACTTTGCGGACTATGACTCCATAGCAACCGAAAGTCTTTGGTGTTAGTAGGGGCCTCGATATCATCATTGTTAACGTTGTTCGTAAACGTGAAATTAAATGCACCCCCGTAATGATATCGTTTGTTATAGTTACTGTTTAAATAGAGCGCGCTACCGCCTTTTGAATAAATATCGCCCGTAACGGCAAGTTTCACGTATTCATTAATATCAAAAAAATAGCCACCGCCCCGCAGAAAAAATCCTCTTCTACGCTCTTCACCATAGGACGGCACGAGGATACCGGATGCACTTTTTTTAGGGGCTGGGAAGATTCCAAAGGCAAAACCTAACGGTGTGGGCACATCGTTAAATTCCATATAGAAAGGACCTGAAACCATTTTATCGCCCGGTATGGCTTTTACTTTTTTGGAGATAATACGAAAGTGCGGATGCGCCAGATCGCAGGTAGTATAGGCGTTGTTAATGGTGAAGAGCTCATTCTTTTCGTTTTTGTAAACTACCTCGCCATGCAGGAAGCCGTCTCCCTGTTTGGTTACAACCTCTGAGATTTTGGCCTTCTTATTTTTGAAGTTGTAAACCATGTCTTTGGTTTCATACTTCTCGTTGCCATTAATGAAAATAGGATACCCGATATGTTCGCCCGTAGAGTCGGCCCGGCTGTGGGCGGTGATGGTAGATAATTCGTAATCTATAACTATCTCTTCGGCCTGTAGCTCAATGTCACCATACTTAACTTTGGCTGCGCCATACAATTTGATGATTTTCTTTTCGAGGTTTGAATTGATGGAATCGCGGGCTGAATATGTAATGGTTGTTTCAATGTCACTTTTGGGTTGAGCCTTTACCGAATCGACCTTAACTACTGCGGTATCGTTTTTGTTAGTTGATAGAGCTGGGGTTTTGATTGAATCCTTTTTAACGGGCAGACCACCCTCGGGTACCCTAACGGGTTTTTCTACCTGGGCAAGGCCAGTTTTAAAAACTAAAAGGAAAAAGAGAGGAATAATGAAACGAAACACAACACCAATGGGCTCTGATTTGAATTTCAGGGGTTTAGCTTTTAGTGAAAAATTCACAACTTTGCGTAAAGTTATTGCAAATACTTCAGACATCGGTAAGACAGTGAAGAATATCGGAACCAAGCTCCTCTTGTTAGCAATAACCTTGCTAAATTTCTCTGCTACTTCTTATACCCCTGAATTTAAGGTTTCAGTAGTTGTGATCGATGCTGGCCATGGAGGTAAAGATCCCGGAACTTCGGGTAAGTCAACCAAGGAGAAAGACGTAGCCTTAAAGATCGCCCTCAAGCTGGGTAAATACATTGAAGAAAATGTGGCGGGTGTCAAAGTAATTTATACCCGAAAAACCGACAAATACCTTGGTTTGGATGAAAGGGCGGCCATTGCAAACAAGAATAAGGCGGACCTATTTATTTGCATTCATGCAAATTCCTTAACGGGAGCGGTTGCCTATGGTACTGAAACGTATGTAATGGGATTGCACAAAGACAAAGATAATTTTGATGTAGCAAAGCGAGAGAATTCTGTTATTTTAATGGACCAGAATTATGAGGAACGATATGAAGGATTTGATCCAAAAAGTCCGGAATCTTACATTCTGTTTTCGTTAAATCAAACCGCCTATCAGGAAAATAGCTTGAAATTTGCGCAAAAGGTGGAAGAGCAGTTTAAGACAAGAGTAGGGAGGTCAAGCAGGGGCGTAAAACAAGCTGGTTTTATGGTACTTTGGAAAACAACGATGCCAAGTGTATTAATTGAAACGGGATTTTTATCTAACAGTAAAGAAGAAATGTTTCTTGCCAGCGATAACGGTCAGGACCTTATCGCTTCAGCTATATACCGTGCTTTTAAAGAATACAAAGCAGAAATTGAATCCATAAACTAAGTAAACTGTGAAGAATAAAGAACTTAAAGTAGGCCTGTTTGTAACTGCAGCTCTGGTGCTGCTCTATTTTGGATTTAATTTTTTAAAGGGAATTGAT
This sequence comes from Cyclobacteriaceae bacterium, assembly GCA_022841475.1. GTDB lineage: Bacteria > Bacteroidota > Bacteroidia > Cytophagales > Cyclobacteriaceae > ELB16-189. The sequence goes on from JALHRJ010000009.1 coordinate 22,182, forward strand.
TTTTTCACCACCACCAACAAGTATTATGTGGTGTATGATAATATTGATCAGCTGGCCGTTTCCAATCCGGTTCTGATCAATGGTTTCGCTGTGGGGCGGGTCAGTCGTATCAGTATCATGCAACGGAAACAAAACAAGGTTTTGGTTGAGTTGATGATCGATTCGGATATTCAGGTAGGAGATTCCACCAAAGCAATTTTAAACAGCGATTTCCTTGGAGGCAAATCGATTTTATTGGTTATTGGTAAAATCACAAAACCCTTAAATCCCAAAGACACCCTGATAGCAGAGGTAGCAAAAGGTATGCTGGATGTGTTATCTGAATCCGCTACCCCCGTGGCCGACAACCTGCAAACCACCCTCAGAAAGTTTAATATAATTCTTGATAATTTAACTAAAAACTCACAACAGTTGGATGCCATTTTTGTAAAGCTACAGGCTACTCCGGGTTTGATCAACAAGACTCTCATTACTACAAACGGAAAGATTGAGGACCTTTCCGTAAGTTTCAAAACTGTTGCTGATAATTTAAATGGTACCTTAACAGAGTTAAAACCCACCCTGGCCAATTTTAAAACTGTATCAGATTCCTTAAAAACATTGCAGCTCAACGAAACTATTTCAACAGCAAAGTTAACCCTTACTAAACTTAACGCAACGCTGGACAATTTTGGGAAAGGCGATAACACTATGAGTAAACTTCTTACCGAAGATTCCTTATATGTAAATCTGAATACCTTATTAATGAGTCTTGATACCCTGGCTACACACTTTAACAACAACCCCAAGCATTTTATGGCCCCGTTAGGTAAGAGTAAAAAGAAAGTAGAACGCGACCGGAGAAAAGAAGAAGAGGAGCGAAAGGCGGCTCAGGAGAAAAAATAGTTTATTCACCAAATATTTGCTGAACGATGGATCTGGAATTCAACAAAAACGAGGACCAGCTAAAGCAACTTTGCTTTCAATTGAAAGCAAAAGAAAATAAAATCAGGCTTGGCGGTGGCGAAAAGAAAATAAAGGAGCAACATCAAAAAGGAAAATTAACAGCTCGGGAGCGGATTGACTACCTTATTGATAAGAATTCAAATTTTTTAGAGGTAGGGCTTTTTGCAGGAGAGGGAATGTATAAAGAGCAGGGTGGGTGCCCGGCAGGTGGAGTAATAACCGGAATCGGTTTTGTAAAGGGACGACAATGTGTAATTGTTGCCAATGATGCAACTGTAAAGGCCGGTGCCTGGTTTCCCATAACAGCAAAGAAAAACCTACGTGCGCAAGAGGTTGCTATGGAAAACAGGCTGCCTATCATTTACCTGGTGGATAGTGCCGGAGTTTTTCTACCGATGCAGGACGAAATTTTTCCTGATAAGGAACACTTTGGCCGCCAGTTCAGAAACAATGCAAAGATGTCATCGATGGGCATTGTGCAAATTGCTGCAATTATGGGAAGCTGTGTAGCGGGGGGCGCCTACTTGCCGATTATGTCTGATGAGGCCATGATCGTAGATAAAACAGGATCGATATTTTTAGCAGGCTCCTATCTGGTAAAGGCTGCCGTAGGTGAGGACATTGATAATGAAACCTTGGGGGGCGCTACTACACATTGTGAAATTTCAGGCGTTACGGATAATAAATTTCCCGATGATCAATCCTGTCTGGATCATATCCGGGAGTTGTTTGATAAAATAGGTGATTATGATAAAGCAGGCTTTAATCGCATTCAGGCAAATCCTCCAAAAGAAAAGCCGGAGGAAATTTATGGATTGATGCCTGCGGATCGGGTGAAACCTTATGATATGCTTGACATCATCAAGCGTATAGTGGATGATTCTGAATTTGATGAATACAAAGCTCTTTACGGGAAAACAATTCTTTGCGGTTTTGCTCGTGTGGATGGATGGGCGGTAGGCTTTGTAGCCAATCAGCGCAAAGTGGTAAAAACAAAAAAGGGTGAGATGCAAATGGGCGGTGTGATTTATTCCGATTCAGCCGACAAAGCAGCGCGCTTTATTATGAATTGTAATCAGCGGAAGATTCCCCTTGTTTTTTTGCAGGACGTTAGTGGGTTTATGGTGGGCAGCAAAGCCGAGCAAGGTGGTATTATTAAAGACGGAGCCAAGATGGTAAATGCCATGGCAAACTCTACGGTGCCAAAGTTTACATTCATTCTCGGCAATTCTTACGGAGCCGGTAATTATGCGATGTGTGGCAAAGCGTATGATCCACGCTTGATCTATGCCTGGCCAACGGCACAAATAGCCGTGATGAGTGGAAGCTCTGCAGCCAAAACTCTTTTACAGATTCGCGTAAGTTCGTTAAAGGCACAAGGCAAAACGATTACCAAAGAAGAAGAAGATCAACTGCTCAAAGAAATTACCGATCGCTACAATGAGCAATTGAGCCCTTACTATGCAGCTGCCAGAATTTGGGTGGATGGGGTAATCGATCCATTGGAGACACGCACGGTTATTTCTACCGGAATTGAGGCTGCTAACCATGCACCGATAGAAAAATACAATGTTGGTGTAATTCAGACGTAAATTTGTTTTCAACTGGAAATCAGGAATCGAAGTGATTTTTTTTATATTCTTGCAGTAAATGAAGGAGAGTGAGCTAAAAGCATTGGTTTCCCTGCTGGATGATGAGGATAAGCAGATTTCTTCTCACGTGCAGGAAAAGATTCTATCCCTGGGCACAGGTGCCATTCCTTTTTTGGAGAAAGAGTGGGAGAGTAACCTTAACCCCGATGTGCAGACGCGAATCGAAGAATTGATTCATACACTTCAATACGATCTGGTGCGCGAGCGTTTGAAAAGCTGGTATGCTTCGCCTGATCAAGACCTTCTTACTGGCATGTGGATTCTGGCTACGTATCAATATCCTGATATTGAGCTCGAAAAACTAAAGCAGGAACTGGAACAGATTTATTACGATACATGGCTGGAGTTCCGGCCAGATTTGTATGCCTACGATCAGGTGAAGGTTATCAACAGTGTAATCTTCAATAAACTTAAGTTTGGGGCCAATACAAAGAACTTTCACTCACCGGGCAACTCCATGATCAATGTGGTTTTGGAAACACACAAAGGTAACCCGATTACTTTGTGCGTGATCTACATGTTGGTAGCACAAAAGTTGAAAATGCCGGTGCAGGGAGTTAACCTTCCCAATTTATTTATCCTCACTTACAAGGATGATAACCACCAGTTTTATATCAATGCTTTCAATCGGGGTCTGATATTTTCTAAGCAAGACATCGAAAATTATATTCATGAACTTCATCTTGTCCCACAGCAGTCATTTTTTGAGCCTTGCAGCAGTCTTGAAATTGTTCGCAGAGCTTTGCGTAACCTGGTTATGTCTTTTGAGAAAATGGGTGAACACGCTAAAGCGGATGAGGTGAAGGTTTTGCTGGTAGAAATTTCGGAAGGTGGTGATCTCGGAGTTTAACGCAATCGAGCCAGTATTTCAGCGTTAATTTCATGCCCGCCCTCGAAAGGAATAATTTTAGGTGTAAGTCCTAAGCGTTCATTTAACTGCGTCATCTCTTTCAATCGATCATCAGTAAGGTAAGGATCTTGTTGCCCGAATACTTCAATAATTTCTTTTGATTTAAACAGATCTGAGCCTTTTATAAAATCCATGTCGGGCGGAAATATTCCGGCCCAAAGAACCAGACGCTGAAAATTTACAGTGCCATCCAATGCCCATCGCGAAACGGTAGCGGCACCCTGTGAGAATCCTAAAAGGGTTATCTCACCGGAGAAATCTGAAGGAATTTCATGAGCATAAATTTCATTCAGATAGGTGATGTAATTATTTATATCTGTCAATCTATTTTCTCTCGTCATCCAGGTGGCACCAACTTTATTGTTTCCCGATTGACTTCGACTTGTAATGTCTTCAAGATAAAACCGGGACAAGCCTTCTGGAGCGATGATGCAAGTAGCCGGATCTTCAAGGGATTTGAATTTCTTTAGAAAGTACTGCGCCAACTGACCGTAACCATGGATCACAAACCAAATTTTTTTGGTGTCAGCTGAAAGTGTTCCCAGTTTATAATAACGCGCCTTAAAATTAAAACTGACTTCTTGTTCGACCATTCTAAATTAAAATAAAAACGGCTATCGGTAACCCAATAGCCGTCTAAAATTATTGTTGGTTGTTAACGTTTAAAGCCCAATGCACTACCACCACAATGGCTGGAAGGTTCGTCAAATGTGTATTGAATATAGTAGATACCTGTGGCGTTGCAGGGGTAGGCAATAGCAGAGACAAATTGCCCATTGATTTTACTGGAGGCCACTTTATTTCGCTCTTTATCAAATAAGTTCACTACAATACCATCGGTGGCCGTTCCGTTCGCACAAACATTAATCATGTACTGAGTGCCCTTTGTAAACACGTAACTATATTCCACCTTGTCTTTGGCATCACCGTTCACCTTATAACTTTTCAGAAAGTTAAAGCCCGTGGCCAGCTTGGGAATACAATCGTTGGCCAGATTATCAGCGTTACAGTTCTGCTCAGTGAGTTCATTTGAACTCACTGCAACAGACGAAATGAGCAATAAGAGAAAAACTAATTTTTTCATAGGATAGGTATTCTTAATTAACTAATAATTTTAGTTCGGATTGAATCCGTGATCGTTTTTATTTCTTCCACATTTTGTGGCGTAATATCGATGGTGGTTGAGCTATTGTCTTTAATAATGGCAACCCCATCCACAATTTCCATCGTGGACTCTTTGTATGTGTAGTTGATATTAATTTTATCGAACGCACTTTTTAATTGTTCCAGATCGGCCGACAGGCTTGCCATATTAGCGTCATCTTTATAGAAGGAAAACAATAGAAGGATTTGTTCCAGTATTATTTTTTGCTCACCAATTTTTTCCTGCAGTTCTTTATTAGCAGGGTTCTTTACAGCAGTCTGACAGGTGATTTGCATTGCCTCCAACCAGCCACCGGTAAGTAAAAGCACACTTAGATTATCGCGGCTTTGCGATTGCAGGTAATGATTAATTTGATTGAAATTCATAGTGGTAATCAACAGTAAAGAATCAAGATTCTTACTATTTGTTGCCAGTCGACCAATTGTTTCTACGTCAAAAAACTGACCTATATTTAATTCATCGGCCAAAGACTTTATGGAAGAGATGTATTTAATCCCATCCTGATTTTGACCGTAGATGTTGGTATAGCCCAAGTCAGTTCCGTAAATCCCCAGGTTCAGTGCTTTCTTAAAATTACTGTTGTACTTGGGTAGGTTATTGGATGAGTTGAGCATGTTCCGGTTATATTTTGAGCCGGATTCTTTTAACAAAACGGAAATCTCAAGAGGGCTGGGTATCTGTTCCAGGATGGCATTAATTACCTCCTCGTCAACACCGGGGCCATCTGTTTTGGTGGAGTCCAGGCTTTTCAGGAAAGCTTGTTCGTCTGGCTTTTTGCCTGTAGTACAGCTGAACAGGACAACTGTAACTGTAACTAATAGAATGAATCTCATGGCAGAATTTTGATTGTATACAAAAATAAGAATTAACACCGCTCAAGCAACAGTCTGAAAGTACCTATTTCTTGAGAGAAAAGTCGAATTTGCTAAAAAAACTTACTCCCTTCCTAAGTAGTTCAAAATATAAAGTAAGATAAAAGCACAGGGTCATCCCCCATATTACCAATAAATTAAAGATGTATGTGTCAATAAGAATACCGAGCAGGTTTTTTTCGGGTAGAAAGAAAGCCGTGCGGTAGTCAAGACGATGTTGTGGTTTTGGAGATTGAAAAACTGGGTTGATAATTTGAATCAAGTCTCCGTTGTATTCCAAAATCCGGTCTTTGGTGGTGGTATTTTTTACAAGGTCCGCAAGGCTTTCGTTAAAATAGTGATTCTTCTCCTGCTGGATGTTAAACCCCTGACTTTCGTAGAAAGCCATTTTCTTTTCGATGAGCGCGGCACTTTTGTTGTACTGCGTTTGATAATATTTTTTGTAATTCTCAAAGTACGAATCCAGGAGTAGGCCAATTTCTTTTGTGTATCCGTTTTTCAGAAAGACATCAGCGACATTAAGGTTTTCGATACCTTCTTTAAAGCTTTCGTTTCGCAGCTCTTTGTAGAGAATATTTTTACTTAAGGAAATACTTTTTTGAACCGAGTCACTTTTGGAATCCAAGAATTCAAGTATTAATTGATTTTTACTTTTTAATTCATCGGCCAGATAGGCTGATTTAAAATCAGCTTTAGACTCATCGCGTTCATACTCATAGTAAGGTTTTTGAAACTCATTATTTTTAAATTGATGCACGGCCATCGCTTCATAGGCCCAGCGAGAGGTCATCAGATCGGCAACCACAGGCACTTTGCCTTTGGTACTTAACACTTCATTCAGTTTATCAAAATCAAATAGCAATCCACTCAGAATCATCTGTGGTATGAGGAGAAGAGGAATCATCACATAAACCGTAACAGCTGAATTGAAGGCAGATGAAATGTTAAGTCCAATCACATTAGCAAAACAGGAAGTAGTAAACAACACAAACCAGAATGCCAACGTCATTCCATGAATTTCTAAAATCAGATTACCGATGAGAACAAACGTGAAAGTTTGAATAGCAGATAGCAGGAACAATATGGTAAGCTTTGATTGCAGATAACTATTCCAGCTAAGATTCAGGAACGATTCACGCTTCAGAATTTTACGATCGCGGATAATTTCTTCGGCACTTACGGTAAGGCCCATGAATAGCGCCACAATAATGGCCATGAGCATGAATGCCGGAATGTTTTCGTTGTAGCGGAAAATATATTCTTTACCGCCAGGTGCGCTTTTATATTTGATGACAAACGCAAGCAAGGTTGCTAATAAAGGCGCTTCCAGTAAATTGATCAGTAGGTATTGCTTATTGCTGAGCTTTGCTAAAAAATCGCGGGTTGTAAAAATAATTGTTTGCTTAATACGGGAGGGAATATGCAAACTACGGGGCGGTTGTTCATTGATGTCTTCAACCCGACTAGCTTTGAAGTTGCTTTTAAACATCTCATGCCATTGCATAGGGGTAACCTTGCGTTTGTTGCTAGGTTGGCCGTATTCATCCACTACTTTTGCTTCGATGATATTGAAGATCTGTTCCGGATTTACATTTCCACATACTTCACACTGACCCCGGTTGCTATCTACCTGATGGGTAGCCTTTTTGAAATAGGTCACGGCTTCAACGGGATTTCCATAAAAAGTAGGATAGCCCCCGGTGTCCATAATCACCATCTTATCAAACATCTTATAGATATCGGAGGAGGGTTGATGAATGACTACGAAAATCAGCTTACCTTTAAGTGAAAGCTCTTTTAACAAGTCAATCACGTTTTCTGAATCGCGTGATGACAAACCTGAGGTTGGTTCATCCAGAAAAAGAATTGCGGGTTCGCGGATAAGTTCCAACGCAATATTTAAGCGTTTACGTTGCCCACCACTTATTTGTTTATCTAATACACCTCCCACTTTAAGATCCTTGCGCTGTTCCAGGCCCAGATCTTCCAGAACTTTCATTACCAGCTTATGAATTTCTTCTTCCTTTAGCTGAGCAAAGCAAAGTTTTGCGTTATAATACAGGTTTTGGTACACCGTAAGCTCTTCAATAAGAAGATCATCTTGTGATACAAAGCCGATCACACCTTCAACTTTCTTTTTGTCTTTGTGAATATCAAAACCATTCACTTTAATTTTGCCTTTGCCAGGCTTTTCCAACCCTGCCAAAATATTCAGTAACGTGGTTTTGCCAGCTCCGCTTGCGCCCATAATACCGATCAGCTTACCCGGTCCTTCGGCAATTTTAACATCGCGAATGCCTATTACACCATTACGGAATTTATACTCATCTACGTTGGCGATAAAGGAAAGCTTGGTGGTATGAATCTCATTGTTAAAGTCCGCAACAAGATCGCTGTAGTATAGCGCTGCGCCATCGGGAGTTTTGATTGTACTTCCATGCGAAAAAAGATATACGCGGGTTGGCTTCATAATGAAACCATTCAGGTTGTTAGCATCTACCCCCAGATATTTTGTAAAGAACATGCTTACACTACTGACACGCATGAAAATCAAATGCCCGGCCACATGTACGTGAATATGTTTTTGCAATGGAAAAGACGATTGAGTTCCTTCATTCGCAATTAGAATATCTGCATAGTTGAGTGTGCTAACCTCCTCCGAGATAACGAATGCTTCAATCAATTTATATTCTTCTTGTGCTATGTTGAATACGGTAGAAACCGTATTTACAATCTCCATCCGCTGAGGCGTGAAATGCTTATCGGAACTCACTAATTCCAGTAGTTTAATAAGAACAACTACTTTTTGTTTTTGCGTGAGGGTCTTATTAATTTTTTTACAAATAGCCAGCGTCTTGATGGAATCCTTAACAGAAGTTAGCTTATTGCTTCTGTCATCTTCGTGCTTTGTTTGTTGCTCGGTGTATCCCGAAATGGTATCGTATAGTTGGAGATATCCTTCGATAGCAGACTTTTCAAGTTCCTGCTGAAAGAAATCGATTACAAACTGGCGCTCATTGTCACTAACGCCACCATCTTGTTTGGTAATGATTGCAAATAGCTGAGTGAGAGCTTTGAGGATTTCTTCACTCATAGATTGTTATTTGGCTCAGACATTAAATAAAGCGTCAACCGCACGATATTAATAAGGTTGAAATTCGAAAGGTACAGATACCAATTCAGCTAGTTCCTGACCCGATTCTTCCATGTCTTCATCATCTTCCAGAAATTGCCAAACAATCTTTGATCCCGGAACTGTTTCTAAAATCTTAAAAAGGTCCAGTAATTCCCGGGAGGTTGCCGTGTTATAGTACTCAAATTTGATCGTAAGCACAGTGGCGGCATTTGGACTTTTACTGTATTCATGCAGCCAGTGGTTGACGCCCTTAAAGAATGGAGTCGGATCGTCAAGCAGCGATTTTCCTTCGATAAGGAAGGCTCCTTTATCTTTATTAAAATTGATGGCGGGTGTTAATTCAGCAGCAGGAATTGTAAGTGGTTGCACAAGGGGTAGATTAAAGTTAATGCAAGATAAAATTATTAAATAAGAACACCTATCTGATCATGATTCAATACTTGTTTTAGTCTTCCAGGCTGCCTTTCGTAAAGACATAGGGAAGCAGGGAACTTGCGGAATGACATTTTATCCATTGGTTGTCGGTGTGGTGCATCACAATCTCGAAGGGTTTGTGTTGTCTTTCCTCAAACTCAGCCATCACCTGACGGCATGCCCCACAGGAGGCAGCTGCGGAAAGTTCTTTATGATTTTTTTTATGCGCCACGATAGCCATTTTCATGATGCGCTGGCCAGCATGCTGGGATGCCACAGTGTATAAGGCTACACGTTCGGCACACATGCATAGGGGGTAGGAAGCGTTTTCCTGATTAGAACCGGTAACCACCGTGCCATCCTCTAAAATGATGGCGGCACCCACATGAAATTTGGAATACGGAGCATAGGCAGCGTGAGCTGCCTCCTTGGCTTTGTGAATAAGATACTTTGACTCATTGTCAAGTTCTTCAATTGCGGTAAATATTTCGAATCCCTTCATATCAGTGCGAGTTAAAAAACGAATAGAAAGATAATAAACACTGCGATGGTTCGGAAATATTAACCTGCAATTCCTTTATTTTATACTTTCTTACGTGAATTATGGAACATAAGTATATTCTCGTACTCGGGGCAGGCCGCTCGTCTGCTTCGCTAATCCGGTACTTACTTCAACATGCTGACGAAAATAATTGGACACTGACCGTGGGTGATATTTCTGAGGCAATTGCACGTGAGCGAATTGCTGACTTTAAAACGGGCCGAACGGTTGAATTTAATATGGAAGATAGAGAACGCAGTCGCAAAGCAATTGCTGCGTCTGATGTTGTGGTTTCGTTGCTGCCGGCTCATTTACACCTGATGGCGGCTGCCATCTGCCTCGAAGAAAAGAAGCATTTACTCACGGCCAGTTATGTGTCGGATCAAATGAAAGCACTTGACACAGAAGCCAAATCAAAGGATCTTCTTTTTCTTAACGAATGTGGGCTCGATCCTGGAATCGATCATATGAGTGCCATGCAATTGATAGATAAGATTAAGGCTGAAGGTGGACGACTTACTTCCTTTGAATCGTTTACAGGCGGATTGATTGCACCGGAGACGGATCCGGAAAATCCATGGCGGTACAAATTTACCTGGAACCCACGTAACGTTGTTATGGCTGGCCAAGGGACTGCCAGGTTTTTGCAAGATGGACAATATAAATTCATTCCTTACCAACAGCTATTTAAAAGAACCACCTCCGTTGTGGTGCCTGGCTATGGCGAGTATGAAGGTTATGCCAACCGCGACTCATTGAAATACCTGGAGACATATAATTTGCACAGGATTAAAACCATGTTGCGCGGAACCCTTCGCAATAAGGGATATTGCAGCACCTGGAATATTTTGGTGCAGTTGGGATGTTGTGACGACACCTATCCAATGGAAAATGTTGGATTAATGTCCCATCGCAATTTCATAAACTCGTTTCTCAATTTCCATCCTTCCATGACCGTGGAAGAAAAATTATGTTCGGCTTTTAACCTTACAGAACAAAGTGAGGAGATGGCGAGATTGCGCTGGAGCGGATTCTTTTCCAATGAATTAATTGGCCTGGAAAAAGGAACCCCTGCGCAACTCCTTGAACATATTCTTTCTAAGAAATGGAAATTGAAACAAGGTGAAAAAGATTTAATTGTGATGTGGCATCGATTTCGCTTTGAAAAGAACGGAATGCAAAGAGAAATTCAAGCTCATTTGACAGCCACAGGCGATGATGAAATCAACACAGCTATGGCGAAAACGGTGGGATTACCTCTGGCGATTGCTACAAAACTATTGCTGCAAGGAAAGATTTTGAGTAGGGGAGTAATCATCCCTGTGATAAAAGAAATTTATGATCCTGTATTACTAGAACTCACTAAGTTAGGAATCAGTCTTGTGGAACGCGAGACTAACGTCTGAGAATAACACTGAGTGGAAGCGATAAAAAGTAAATCCCGGAAATAAAAACTGAGCCGGAAATCACAAAACAGATACCCGTCTGGATAAGATAAAAGATTGGCGACAACACCATACCCAAAACATATTTTAGCGAGCCGGTGAATTGAGGATCGGAAACTTTGTTCTTCAACACCCATTGAATGATCAATGCCGGTATTAAGTGATTTATGTATTGATACAGATATAAGGGGTTTAACCAGCGGCTCACGCCTTGTTTTTTACTTACAGGCATGGATCCTGTTGGGTTATAATGATCCACCAATGCCTGATCGGATTTTAGTTGTTCAAATAAGTCTTTTTTTAATTGCCGATTTGCCTTCAGGTAAGCTACTCTTTCTTCGTACTGTTCAGGATTGATATTCAGAATCAGAGTCTTAAGTTCATCGGCCGTTTTTTTCAAAAGGATGTCCAGATTCTCCTGATTGGTATTAGCGGGCTGCACATAATTGTTCACTAAAATCGGGTTGCCAAAAGTTACTAATACAGGCGCCCGAAAGTCGTCATGTGAATCGTATTGTATCCCAACGGGCACAATCTTAACACCCAATTTCCAGATATGCTTTTCTTCGGCAGCGAGCGCAATGCGGGCAAACCCTTTTTGTAAGTCTCTCAGATAATAATGATAGTTATGATTGCCTTCTCCAAAAATCAAGATGGATTTTCCGTGGCTCAGAATGTTTACACAACTATCAATCATCTTATCATTTTTTCGCAGTGTGCTAAAGCCATCTCGAAAACGATAGACGGGTAACATTTGAATGGTTGTTAAAAATTTCTTAGCCAATGGTTTATCAAAAACGTTGGCGCGGGTTAACGACCACGGTGCACGCTGCATACTGCAGATCATCAGGATGGCATCCAGAAAAGCATTTTGATGATTCGCTACAAAAATTACCGGTCCATCCGGAATGGGCGAGAGTTTATGAATTTGCCACCGACTAAAATAAAACCAAACGGCTATGCGACAGTAATTTTTTAAGGTATAGTAAATTATTTTCTGAATCAATGGCTTTCTTAGGATTGAATGACTTGTGGAAATGTTCGTCTTCGCATGATGGCTGAAAAGGCAAAACCGGAAATAAGATGCCATACTCCCCACCAGGCTGCAACAACAGCCATCGCTGTATTGCCATCGAAGAAATTGAAAATAAGAATTAACGCCAGTCCGGAATTTTGAATTCCGGTCTCGATGGCAACAGTACGATTTACCGACTCTTCGTTTTTTAGCACAGCACTAAAATAATAGGCAGCTAACAATGCAAGACCATTGTGCAATAGTACAATCCAGAATACATCTCCCAGGTATGCGGCAAAACCATCCTGATTATTCAATACAGCTACAACGATAAAGCCTGTGAGCATAAGCATTGAGAGCAACCGAATAGGGCCGGAAATTTTTTTACTAAATGACGAGAAGTATGAGTTAACCAACATGCCCACTATCAATGGAATGAGTAAGATAGAAACCATATTAATGAAAAGTGAAACAAAGTCAATTTCAAAATTCTTTATTTCCGTTGATAATGATGGAACCACGGAGGCCCATACAAAAAAACTTGCGGGAGTAATGATGAAGGCGACCAGGGAAGAGAAGGCTGTTAATGTTACTGACAATGCGACATGACCTCGTGCTAATTGGGAAAAGAAATTAGATACGTTCCCTCCCGGGCAGCAAGCTACTAATAACATGCCCAAGGCAATGCCTGGGCTTATAGGAAGAACTGAGATAAGAATCACAGTAAGTAAGGGAAGCAAAACAAACTGGGATAACAAACCGGTGGCTACCGTTTTTTTTTGATTCATCAACTGGGTAAAGTGCGGCCACTGAATATCAAGCGCCACACCAAACATAATGATGGCAAGGCAAATGTTTAGTATAGTAAGACTGCCAGAAGAGAAATGAATAGAGATAGGTTCTGTATCCAAAGCAAAGGGTTTAGGTCGCTAAATATACAGGATTCGACAAATAACTAATCCTGCTTGTTTTGATTTTCTTCATACCAAGCATCAATCCGTAAATCATCACTCAAGGCGGCTGACACTGCCAATTGATCACAACGCTCATTTTCCAGATGGCCTGCATGACCTTTCACCCAAACAAATTTGGGTTTGAATTTATGATGGAGGGGAATATACCGTTCCCATAAATCGGCATTTGCTTTTTTTGCAAAGTTTTTTTTCTGCCAACCCCACAGCCAACCTTTCTCAACAGCATCCACTACATATTTCGAATCTGAGTAAATGGTTACGGATATCCCTAATTTCTTAATAGACTCAAGGCCAATAATTACCGCCATCAATTCCATCCGATTGTTGGTGGTCAGGCGAAATCCATCTGAAAGTTCTTTTACATGGTTGTTGAATTTCAAAATGGTGCCATACCCTCCCGGGCCTGGATTGCCTTGTGCTGCTCCATCTGTGTAAATGCGAATCATCCGAAACTAACATTATCTTTAAAAATCTTTACGGCAATCGCCAACAGGATTACACCAAACACTCTGCGCAAAACCGCAAAGACTGACTTGCCGAGTTTGCGCTCCAACCACGATGAGGAACGTAACACTAAGTAGACAAAAAGTAGATTAAGCAGAATACCAATAAGGATATTAGTTTGATCGTATACGGCACGTAGCGAAAGAATGGTTGTGAGCGTTCCCGCTCCGGCAATGAGTGGAAAAGCCAACGGTACTATGGAACCAGACCCATGCGAATCCGGATCGTCCCGGATCAAGGTCATCCCAAGAATCATTTCCATTGCCACAATAAAGATTACAATAGCACCGGCTACAGCAAAAGATTCTACATCGAGTCCGAATAGTTTTAAGATGGACTGACCTAGGAAAAGAAAACCGACCATAAGTACTGCTGAAATAATGGTGGCCTTTTCAGCATGGATTCTTCCCTCACGTTTTTTAATGGTAATAATAAAAGGAATAGCTCCGATAATATCGATTACGGAAAATAGGATCAGCGATACCGAGAAAATTTCTTTGAAGTTCATTGGAGTAATTGAACTTCAAAAGTAGCAGAAATAAAACAGGTGTCCTATTTTCTAAAGCAGGGCACTTAGGTTGACTAAAAGAAAATCTGGTATTGTACTACCACCTGATTTCTTCTGCCGCTTCGGATTAACTCCGCGCTTTGTTGCTCATAGTACGGTCTGCTTTGGTAGTCGAGTGTGATTTTGCTGGTATGACCATTTATCAGCCAGTTAACTCCAACATCATATACATTCATTTGTTTATCAAGTCGATCATAACTACCGCTTTGCAGGGATGCGTAGGGCATGAGTGTTCCATGGCCTTCACCAAACAAATCTTTCTTCATCAGATAACCTACTTGTGTGTACCAGACTTTTCCGGTGCCAAACATAGGAAACGCATTTCCCTGGCTACCTCCCGGATACGGTCCGGTTACAGACGAAGCAGGATTCATGATTCCATTATAACGCAGGTATCCCGGACCGAAATCATACTGATAGTATCCGACATAGGCATTAAGGGCTGTTCCTTTTTCTGAATTAACGGGTGCATCATAGAATACTGCTGCTGACCACAGGTTCATGGAATGATAGGTTGTGTCTATAGTTTCTTGTGTCCATGTGGCTTTACTTTGTGTGATAAATCCAGCTTCGAGATTGAGTACTTTCTTTTTTCCTAAATAGGTGCCCGCCATATAGGGTGTTGTGTGTGGTTCGCTATCAAAAAAGTTATAGATAAATAGTCCCTGATACTGTTTTTGATGGCCATGTTGTGAAAAAGTAGCATTCGATGACAAGGGAGGTAGCGGAGCACCATTGGTAGTAATCGGAAAAGGATCACTTAATATTAAACGGTAGTCCAGTTTACCTAACTGGCCGCGGGCATACATACTAAGCTTACGCGTAAACTCATCTGTTTGGTCAACGGTTGCTTGTGCGAATATGGGCACATCCATGGTCATGATGGAGGTTATACCGGGCTGAGTGAATCTCGAAAGACCATTGGTTCCCGTAAGGCCACCACCGAGTATAAGTTTTTCACTTCCCTTAGTTACTCTGTATTCTCCGAGGGCATCATGAAAAAATGCCTGCAACTTCCGGTTGCCTGCATTTTGAGACAGGTAGTTGAAATTATTCTGCCCGAATTGAAAATAGACGAACACCCGATCTGAAACCTGACCATACATTTGAATGCGAGTTCTTCGCAGGCCAATATCAAATGTTTCGTTGGCCGGCTCACTCATCACCCGTGTTCCTGGATTACTTTGGTTATATCTAAACCAGATTTGATTAAGAAAGGTGACTTTGAAGTAATGACTTCCATCATCATTGAGATTGAGCTTCAGTTCATTGATTTCTTTTGATTTCTCCTGGGCCTGCGCAAAACTGCAAAGGCATAGAAAGATCATGGAAGCAAGAATTTTGTTCATAGCTTATAACTTTTAGATAAAAATAAGCAGTGAATCTTTAATTCACATTTTTCTTTTATACAGCTTGAGCTTCCTTTTGGTAGATCAGGGAAATAAAATCTTCAGCAAACTTAGCGGTGTACAGAATTTCTGAAGGTTCCAACAGCGTACGTTTCTTATAAAAGATAAGTCTATTGCGATGGCATTCGATATGCATATCCTCCCGGTTTTCAAGAAATTGCAAAATCGGCTCTGTAAAGAAATGGCGGACAGCACTTTCGTTGTTTCCTCTCAAGTAATATTTCTCTGAGAATTTCGGATGGTTGTCAAAGTCGATATCTTTTCCGGAAACACTCTCAAACAATTTAGACCAAAGGCCTTCGGGCTCGAGAGCGAAATCGGGAATCAGTATATTGGTTTCAGATGCCTGGATGATGGTTATCTGAAATTCCTGCTGGGACTGACGCGCTCCTTCTATCAGAGTGATGTCGGATGCTTCAAGCCGGGCATGCTCAACGTATTTGAAAAGGATATTCTCTTCGAATGGAATTTTATGGCCATTGTGCAACGGAAAGTCTTTGTACTTCAAAGCAATTCTGGCTTTTTGTGGGTAATAGGTCCACTCGTTGTTTTCAGCAAACTTTCTTAATTCCAATTGTCGAGGACTGAGTTTGATTTCAATCTTATTTTGGTGCTCAAGCGAAAATTTACGCGAGGCTAGCGGGTGATTTGAAAATGGTTTGAACCGATCGAACCCAACGGACACCAGCGAACCACCGGCATAGGCACATTCTTCTTCCAGGTGATGGAGGTATTCCATAAAACTATGATCCATAAAATGAGCTTCCGAAAAATCAACTACGATTTTTTTTCTTCGGTCGAGGGGTTCAAAAGCTTTTCGGAACCCAAGAAGATTTGAGAAAATGGCCGATTCTTTAATCTTAATAAAATATTCATCGGCTTGCACACTCAATTCGTAATGAGCCTTGAACAGACTTCTCAGGGGCACTCCATTGAGTACATGAAAAAAGAATTTCATCAGGATGCCAGCGGCTACGCCTATCAACAAATCCGTAGAGACAGTAACAATAATTGTTACAGTGAAGATGAAGAGTTGTTCGGATCCAATTTTATAGGTTTTAAAAAATTCATTGGGGGAGGCAAGCCGGAAGGCTACAGCAATCAGCAGTGCTGCCAATGCCGTGTTGGGTATCATCTCAATGACGGGAATAAAAAACAACATCGCTACCAGTAAAAAGAAACCATGAAAAAAATTACTCCATTTGGTGCGCGCACCGAAAGAAATGTTTGCCGAACTACGTGCTACTTCTGATATCATAGGTAGCCCTCCCAATAAGCCAGATAGTGCATTTCCAGCGCCCACGGCCATCAGGTCTTTATTAGGATTTGAGATTCGTTTCCAGGGATCCAATCCATCAATGGCTTTCACGGTTAGTAACGATTCGAGGCTGTTGACGAAAAGAAACATGATGACGTATTTCCAGAACACCAGACTTCCTATGGCAGAAAAGTCAGCGTTCAATCCGAGGGTTCCCCAAAAGTCGCCAATACTCACCATGTCAAAAGCAGGCTCCGTATGTTTGAAGTCCATGACCAAAGCCAGCGGAATGGTTACCAGTAATACCACCAGTGGGGCCGGAATTTTTTTAGCGAATTTTCCTTTCAGTAAGGGCAGACCAAAAATTATGACCAGACTAAGTATGCCAATAAAAGTAACGCGCGGATCTTCATGAATGATGGAGTCTGGAATCATTTGGAAAAGTTCCAGGGGCTCTTTTCCTTTTAGCAATGCAGGATCAATCCCCAACAGAATATGAATTTGTTTTGAGAAAATAATTAAGCCAATCGCGGCAAGCATACCATGCACAGCCGAGTGTGGAAAAAAATCACTGAGTGATCCAATCTTTAGATAGCCAAATCCAATTTGAATAATGGACGCTACAACAATTACCCCGAGGGCTAACTTCCAACCTTCAGCACCTCCGCCCAATTCTGTAACGGCACCGGCACAAATTGTAATAAGCCCGGCCGCAGGACCTTTTATCGTGAGTTTTGAGCCAGCAAAAAAACTTACAAACAAACCACCGACCATCGCGGTAAGAACACCCATGGCTGGTGGAAACTCACTCGCTTTTGCAATCCCCAAACTAAGGGGTAATGCCAGCAAAAAAACCATGAAACCAGAAACTGCATCAGCAGTCCAGTTTTGTTTAAATCCCTCAAGTCCGTCTTTAGGAATGGCAATTGTTTTCATTTTTGATTCTGTCGTGTGCCTTTGGAAATCAGACACGGTTAATAAATTATTTCAAAAGAGTAATAGTCTTGCTCCACAAATACAGGAGACAAACTATCCACAGCCATCTGTGAATTTTGAAAAACTGAAATCAGATCAGAAGTACCCGATGCAGGGTAAAGAGAGGGGGTTGTGTATCAAAGTGCTCTTTAGGAAGAGACCAGGTTACTCGTATGGGCTCAAATTTTTGAAGTTCACTGAAAAGCTCGATAAAGCTTATCCCGACCACGGAATCATTTTTGCCTTCGCGTTCTTCACTGTTTACTTCTTCAAAAATGAGATGCGTTAAGAAATCGATGGATCGCTCCGATTTGTTCAGGCTCTTGGTATAGAGACTTTCAGGGTATGTTTCCGGAGTTGCCATCAATACCGCAGGCGCCAACAATTCGAAACTGAAAAGCAGGACGGCAAAGAGTCTTAAAATCTTACTATACCGAAAAGGCATTGCACCGGGGTTTTAACAAATGTCTGATATAAAATCTGAATCTTCCTAATGTGTTTGTCCTTTTCGGGAAACAACCGATTGTTTTGATATTTTTTTGATCGAGCGTATTCTTTAAAGAGAGCTTGCAGTCATTTCTGTTGTCGTTCATTCTTTTGCTGTCTCAGAAAATTATACCTTTGTGTTTTATGAACAAAAGAAAAGGCATCCGAACTCTTACCAGTATTATGCTGGTTTTCTTCTTGTTTGCCCCAGTGGTAATCCGTTCGGTACAGGCCTATACCGATAGTAGTTTAAAAAAAATTGGCTCCGCTAAAACCTCGGGAGTTCCAACAAAAGCGGATTCTCAACTTTTGTTTGAAGAGAAGGTAAAAGAAGGGAAAGGTGCAAATCAAATGCATACTCAACTTCCCCTTCTCTATGTAATTGCGGAATTCTTTTTAGTGACTCCCGAGAAGTCTAAGAATTATACCTTCAATCGGGGTTCTTGCAACTTTCAAGGCACTCCACGCTATCTCGCCAATCGTGCCATCCTCGTTTGATTCGGACTTTCATTTGCTTATAGATCCTGTGGGATCTTTCTAATTCCGATCAAGAATTAAACGGTGGTAATCTTGCCACACAACAATGAAAGTCAGCGAAACAATTTTTAATGAACATGAGGTTCTTCATGAGCTAAAGCACTATTTACCAGCGCAGGCTCCGTTGATGGATTTTGTTCATCACAATACCCTGCATGCTTTTCAAAATCTAAAGTTCGATAATGCGATCTACAGCGCCTCGGCTAAACTGGGTTATCGAGTATCGCTGTCACTACAGGAATACAGAGCCTTTTATGCATCGGGTCGTATTAACGATAAAGTATTAGAGCGGATAATTATGCAACACCGCGGGGTTGATCAGGTTAGTGAATGGAAAGCTAAATTGCTTACCGGGCAATATCACAGGCAACATCCACGCATTGGTGCCTTACGCAACAGCTGGAAACGGGAATACAAGATTGACCTTGACTCACTGGTGCATCCACTCTTGTTCCGTATACTATGTTCTTACCTGGATCAAGGAATATCCATGTGGAATTTTCCAGTATGGAACAAAGGCCTCATTGCTTCCCTTCGGGAAATGGAACGTGGTAGCTTCACCAGTTTTTTTAGAAGATCGAGAGCTCGCAAATTTTTGTTAGGCGGACAAGCCGATATGAAGTTTTTGTTGAACCTGTTGGTTGGGGATGAATCGCTCTACAAACAATATCTTTTTGATCAGCAATTTGCGCATCAAGGCTGGTCGGGGATGGTATCTGCAGTCGAAGATCAACCACAAACATTGCTCGATCATAAGAAAATTTCGCTGCATGATCTCATTACGTTTGAATTGTTAATGGAGATTGATGCGCTTGACAGTCAGTTTGGTGAAAACTGGTTGCCCTTAAGTAAGGTAATGCAGATCCGGCCAGTTGATCTTTTTGCCGATGTGCCCGTGACTGAGTTAGACGAAGTTACTACCCTTTGGCAAGCAGCCTTTGAGTGGACGTATTACGATGAAGTGTTGAAAGGACTTCAAAGTAGTAAGAAGGAAGTCAATCAGCCAGCAAGCACCTCGTTTCAATCTCTATTTTGTATAGACGACCGCTCGTGTTCGTTCAGGCGCTATTTGGAGAATGTCGATCCGAACTGTGAAACATTTGGCACTCCCGGTTTTTTTGGAGTTGAGTTTTTCTTTCAGCCTGACCATGGAAAGTTTTATACCAAATTGTGTCCGGCACCGGTAACACCAAAATATTTGATCAAAGAAGTAGGTGTGCGCAGGAAACGTAAAAAGGATGTTCATTTTACAAAAAATACTCATTCGCTTTTCCGCGGTTGGTTGATTGCACAGACTTTAGGTTTTTGGTCGGCCTTTCAATTGTTTCTCAACATTTTCAAGCCCTCTGTAAGCCCGGCTATGGCATCTTCTTTCCGACATATGGAGAAGGAATCGCAGCTTACCATCGAAAACAAAACCCTGCTACATCGTGAAAATGATTTGCAGATTGGGTTTACCATTCCCGAAATGATAACGCGGGTTGAGGGATTGCTTCGAAGCATTGGATTGGTAAAGGATTTTGCGCCTCTTATTTATGTAATCGGTCATGGATCCAGCAGTGTTAATAACCCCCACTATGCAGCCTATGATTGTGGTGCCTGTTCCGGTCGTGCGGGATCGGTAAACTCACGCGTTATTTGCCACATGGCCAATCACCCATCGGTGCGGACAGCCCTTCGTGCCAGGGGTATTGATATTCCAGTGACTACGCAATTCGTGGGGGGCCTGCATGATACCACGCGCGATGAGATTATGTTTTTCGATGAGGATTCGCTTTCACCTGCGAATAAAATAAACCACCGGGTACATGAGGAAGTATTTCTGCGGGCCCTGGACTTAAATGCGAAGGAGCGATCAAGACGTTTTGAATCTATTGATACTAATTTAAGTCCTGAAGAAATTCATGAAAAAATCAGGGTACGCTCAGTTTCACTTTTTGAGCCCCGACCCGAGCTAAACCACGCCACCAATTCTCTTTGTGTTATTGGCAGACGATCGTTAACAAAACACTTGTTTCTGGATCGCAGATCCTTTCTTAATTCTTTTGATTATCGGGTTGACCCGGAAGGAGATTATTTATTTACTATTTTGAAAGCGGCAGCGCCTGTTTGTGGCGGAATCAACCTAGAATATTTTTTCTCGCGTGTAGATAATCAAAAACTGGGAGCGGGCACAAAACTACCACACAATGTAATGGGTCTTTTTGGAGTGGCCAATGGTATTGATGGTGACCTTCGCCCTGGCCTTCCCAGCCAGATGATTGAAGTACATGACCCGGTACGTTTGCTTATGATCGTGGAACATTTTCCGGAAGTGGTACTAAAGGCAATTCAGAAATCATCCGAAACCTACGAGTGGTTTATCAACGAGTGGGTTCATTTGGTAGTGATGCATCCGGTAACGAATGAGTTCTATCATTTTAAGGAAGGTGCTTTTTCAAAGTATATTATCCTTAAGGAGCAGATCGAAGCGGTGGATGACTTTACACACTTACTTGAATCCCATACTGAAAATATTCCTGTTCATTTGATTGCCTAACTCGTATGAATTCAATTCTTCAATTTTTTATTTTACTGCCCCTGCTCGGCTTTCTGGTCAGTCTTTTTATCCCAGGCCATAAGGAAAACCTCTTATCAAAAACAACCTTTGGTATAGTAGGTCTGCATATGATTAGTTTTCAGATTTTTCTCTTGTACTGGTTGTGGAATGGACACCCTACGCTGAATCTGAAAGAAATTACCTTATTCAAAACCACGGGCTACGAATTTTTTGTGGATTTCTATTTCGATAAGATTACGGCAACGTACCTTTTTGTAGGCTCGCTGCTAACCTTCCTGGTTACGATTTATAGTCGTTATTATTTGCACCGTGAAACCGGCTATAAGCGTTTCTTCAACACAATTTTATTTTTCTATCTAGGCTACAACATCACAATTTTTTCGGGTAATCTCGAAACTCTATTTATGGGTTGGGAGGTGCTGGGCATTTCATCCTTTCTGTTGATTGCCTTTTACCGCGACCGCTACCTGCCTGTAAAGAATGCGGTAAAAGTATTTTCTATTTACCGTGTTGGTGATGTGGGTCTCATATTGGCCATGTGGATGAGTCATCACTTGTTTCATGAGAATATTACCTTTCTTAAACTTAATAACGTTGAGCTCGTGCACGAGCACCTGCAGGGCCATAGTTGGATTGGCATTTTTATTTCCCTGATGATTTTGATTTCAGCTGCTGCTAAATCTGCACAGTTACCGTTTTCTACCTGGCTTCCGCGAGCGATGGAAGGACCGACACCTTCCAGTGCAATATTTTACGGCTCTCTTTCGGTTCATATGGGAGTGTTTATCTTACTCAGAACATTTCCTTTTTGGGAGTATCAACTCTCTGTTAGAATTCTTATCGGGCTTCTGGGGTTAACAACCAGTTTGGTTACTACAGGAATTGCTCGTGTGCAATCATCTGTGAAAAGCCAGATTGCTTATGCTTCGATAGCACAGATTGGAATTATCTTTATAGAGGTTGCTGCCGGGTTTGAATACCTTGCGTTGTTTCATTTTGCCGGAAATGCATTTTTAAGAACCTACCAGTTGCTGGTGTCACCTTCGGTTGTCAGCTACCAGATTCGTGAGCAGTTCTATAATTTTATACCCCATAAACAGGCTGCCAAAGATTCACTCCCTAAAAAGCTTGAGTACTCACTTTACATGTTGTGTCTGCAAGAATGGAATCTCGATTCGTTTATGTATCGGTATCTCTGGAATCCGATTAAGTGGGCAGGAAAAAAGCTAGGCTACTTAACTACCCCTAAAGTGCTTCGATTTTTTATTCCTGCTTACATAGCCGGTGCGCTACTTTTTTATTATGAGGAGTATGTGCCATCGGAGCTACACGACTATCTGCCGCTACTTTTTTCAATTATTGGATTGTTGATGGTGCTGAAATCATTTACCGAACGCATTCATGCACGCATGAGTTGGATATTGGTGATTCTGAATCACTTTTGGGTAGCGCTTTCTATTTCTTTCAATGAACATTTTGAGTTCAAGCATACACTTCTTTACCTAAGCGGCATTGCTGTTTTTGGAATGTTTGGATATTTTATTTTACGCATGTTAAAATCCCGTGAAGGCTCTATTGATCTGGATCAGTTTAGGGGATACTCTTACAAGCATCCCAAATTGGCATTTGCATTTTTGTTGGCCTGCCTTGGGGTTTCAGGATTTCCGATTACCCCTACATTTGTAGGTGAGGATTTAATCTTCACACATATTCATGAAGATCAGGTATTGCTTGCTTTGTTTACAGCTCTCAGTTTTATAATTGATGGTTTAGCCATTATGCGGATTTATGCAAGGGTATTTCTCGGACCGCATGTTAAATCTGTATATGAGATGGCGTATCGATCGAGTTAGTAAGTGGCGGAGCCCGCTATCACTTATATTTTTCGAGAAACCGCATCAGCTTTTTGATCTCCGAATTTCGGATGGCTGGAAAATTGGCGATCCGGAAAGTAGTAGGTTTTAATGAACCATATCCTTCGCCCAATAACAAACCAGCATCTTTTGCCAGCGTCTTGATTTCTGTAATCCGTTCGGGATGGCCGGTAAGCGTAAGTACCGTTAGCGAGCGCACACCCTGATTTTTAATATGAAGTTTCAAATTTTTAGCGCCTCTGAAAAACTTTTGCCAGCCTAAAGCACGGGCAATTGATTTCTGATGAATGTGTTCCATCGGCTTTCTCTTTCTTAAAACCCGCATCAGCAAATAAATGCCGAGCACATTAGGTGTACAATTCGTTTGCCATTTATTCATCATTTCATCAATATACGCAAGACTGTTGTAGTGTTTCTTTTCGTTAATGGACTTCATGTATTGAATGGCCTGTGGTGAACACACCATCACGGCCAGGCCAGCGGGTAACCCAAAACATTTTTGAACAGAGGCGAACCATACATCGGCTGATTTAAAATTTAGTTCAATACCTGCCATCGAGGACGTAGCATCCACAACTACTAAAGCCCGTGAATTTTTTCGCTTGACCGTGGCAATCAACTTGTTGTTCACTTCCGTGCCATTGCTGGTTTCGTTTTGTGTGATACAAATAACCTCTTGATTTTTTAAGGGCAACTTCCTGATATCCAGTTTTGATTCAGGATCAAACCGAAACGACTGGGCACCGGGCACAAGGCGGTGGGTATAGTCAAACCATTTTTCGCCAAAGGCTCCGTTAAAAATATGAAGACTACTTTCAGAGATCAGCGATTGTGCTATTATTTCCCAACATTCTGTTGCTGACGTAGCAAAAAAGACACTATAACTTTCCGGAATGTTTAGTTTTTCCTTGAGTAAGGATACCGTCTTTTTGCTGATCGCCACAAACTCTTCGCTGCGGTGATTCATACTCAGGATGCCCTTCTTATGTGCATCCTTTACATAAGTGGGAATTTCATCATACACACGCGAAGGACCAGGGTAGAAGGAGATCATGGATGCAACTAAGTAGTAACCAATGTTGAAAATTTAGATTTTGGAATTCTGAATGAATTGAATCCCCATGGCATAACCTTCCATGCCAAACCCGGTAATCAACCCTACACACCTTGAGGTGATCAAACTTTTGTGTCGGAATTCTTCGCGGGCGTAAACGTTGGAAATATGAACTTCTACTACCGGAGTTTTAATTGCTGCTATGGCATCGTGAATGGCTACTGAAGTGTGGGTGTAGGCTCCTGCATTAAGAATGATACCTTCAAAAGAAAAACCCACTTCATGAAGCTTGTTAATCAACTCACCTTCTACATTGGACTGATAGTAGTGAAGTTCAACAGCCGGAAAGCGTGTTTTTAACAGAGCAAAATAGTCTTCAAAAGATTGTTTGCCGTAGGTCTCGGGTTCACGTTTACCTAGCAAATTGAGGTTCGGTCCGTTGATGATTTGTATCTTCATGCCACAAGATAAATAATTTGCACATTTGTGCAGTGAAGAATTGGGAAAGTCATATCAAACACTTTGGAAGCTACCTCAAGCTTGAGCGATCACTTTCTGGTAATTCTATTCAAGCCTATGTGCGCGATGTCGAAAAACTAGCTCAATTCATTGAGATGAAATTTGCAGGTATTAGTCCGCTGGCCATATCCGCAAAACACTTGCAAGCTTTTCTGCAATACATCAATGAGTTGGGGATGAGTGCTTTCAGTCAGGCCCGGATTCTTTCAGGCATTAAGGCATTTTATAAATATCTTCTGTTTGAGGAAATGCTTGAGAAAGACCCTACCGCACTTATTGAAGGTCCGAAGTTGGGAAGAAAGTTACCCGACACCCTCGATTATGATGAGATTGTAAAAATGCTGGAGGCAATCGACCTCTCCAAACCTGAAGGCGGGCGCAACCGGGCTATGCTTGAAGTTCTTTATTGCTCCGGCTTGCGCGTGTCTGAGCTGGTGGATCTCAAAATTGGTAATGTTTATTTTGATGTTGGATTTCTGCGGGTGATCGGAAAAGGAAATAAGGAACGATTGGTGCCAGTTGGCAAAGACGCACTCAAGTTTATGAAGATTTATCTCGAAGAAATTAGGGTGCATGTGTCGGTGCAAAAAGGTTCGGAGAGTCACGTTTTTTTAAATCGGAGGGGAAAAAGGTTATCACGGGTAATGGTATTTATGATTATTAAGGATCTGGCAATTCGAATTGGATTAAAAAAGACAATCAGCCCCCATACTTTTAGGCATTCGTTTGCCACCCATTTAATTGAAGGCGGGGCCGATTTGCGGGCCGTGCAGGAAATGCTGGGCCATGAATCGATTACTACAACAGAAATTTATACGCACCTCGATCGGGATTACCTACGGCAAGTAATTCAGGAGTTTCATCCTCGGAGTTAGGGAGGGTGAAATACCCAACGAGTTTCATTACCTTTACTGTATGATTAAGCTATTTGTTTTATCTGCCATAGTATTCAGCGGAAGCATGGCTTTGGGCCAGGAGTTTAAAGTTGAGTACGATAAAAACCGCGACTATTCCCAATACAAAACATTTAGATTTGGGGAGGGTGAATTGACAACACCGAAGGACCAACGACAGGTAACAGCCGAGCAAGTGGATAAATGGATAAAGGATGCTGTAACCAAGGAGTTAGAAATGAAAGGATTAAAGCGGGTTGATTCCGCAGCTGACCTGGTGGTATCTTACCTGGCAGGATCCATCGCAAAAAGTGATGCCAGCAACGTAGGCCCCATGGGCTTAACACCCGGCTCCATGGAAAGAAATTTTTCACGCGAATATCAAGTGGGAAATCTGGTAATTGATTTGAATGATAGAAAAGGCCAGAAGGTGTGGCGTGTTAATGCAACTATCGAAATGCTTAGCACTAATGCCCCAACGGTAATTGACGGTGTAGTACAAAAGGGTTTCAAAAAATATCCCAAACCTGCCAAGAAGAAAAAGAAGTAGTTCCATGTATCAGTTCTTAATCCGGCCACTCCTCTTTCTTTTTCCTCCGGAGTTTATACATCATTTTACGTTTAAGATTTTAAAAGTAGCTGGTTATTTACCAGGCTTGTCTTTCGTATTCCGAAATCTGTTCTCTGTGCAAGATCCCAAACTTGAGCGCACCTTATTTGGAATTACGTTTCCTAATCCGGTAGGATTGGCTGCTGGGTTTGATAAGGATGCCCTACTCATTGATGAGTTAGCTTCATTTGGTTTTGGCTTTATTGAGATTGGAACGCTCACGCCAAAACCACAACCCGGTAATGATAAACCACGTTTGTTTCGGCTGCCGAAAGATCAGGCACTGATAAACCGCATGGGGTTTAATAATCGCGGGGTTGATGCAGCTGTTTTGAAACTCAGAAAACGAAAATCAAAAGTGATTGTGGGTGGAAATATTGGGAAGAACAAAATTACACCGAACGATAAAGCAGGGGAAGATTATGCATACTGTTTTGAAGCACTCTATCCGTATGTCGATTATTTTGTAGTGAATGTGAGCTCACCCAATACACCGGGCCTTCGCGAATTGCAGGAAAAGGAGCCGCTAAAAAAATTATTAAATGAAGTGAAAGCACTCAACGGGAAAAAAGAAAAAGCTAAACCTGTCTTATTAAAAATTGCGCCTGACCTGAATGAGGCCCAGCTAAATGATGTAGTTGAGATTTTACAGGAAACAAAAACGGATGGTGTGATTGCCACGAATACTACCATTTCCCGTGAAGGATTAACGACCGATAAAGAAACGGTTGCATCTATCGGTAATGGTGGACTAAGCGGAAAGCCCTTAGCAATGCGATCAACGGAAGTAATTTCTTTTTTACGAAATAAACTTGGTAAGAATTATCCCATCATCGGTGTAGGTGGCATTATGTCTCCGCAAGATGCAAGTGATAAATTAAAAGCCGGTGCTGATCTGGTTCAGATCTACACTGGCTTTATTTATGAAGGGCCGGGGTTGGTAAAGCGGATTAATGAAGAGATTTTGTGAATATTATTTAAGGACGAGCTCAAGGATTTTACCCGTCTGGGTATAGGCGATAATCCTTTCTTTGAAAGTAACGACTGAATTTATCTGGCTGGTAGCTTCAAGTTCTCTCCACATATCGTTTTCCAAGGAATAACTGACTGAAGATACTAAATCGGATCCATTCAAGATCATAACAAATGTATCATGAAAGGCAATAATCCTGGGAGTTGTATTATAATTGAATTCGGTATTTATCGTGTTTCCAACTTTTTCCTCAGTTCCATTTTTACTTTTATAAGCCGAAATTAGTTGCTTGTAACCATCCGCTTTGTAGATATATTTTTCATCATCAACGAAACTGAAATATCCATTAAACAAGATTGGGGAAATATCATTCCCACTTAGTTCAAATCCAGGAAACCCTTGAAAATAAAGTCTATCTTTGGTTTTAAAGATATTTCCAATTATAAATTCAGAAGATATTGGAGTGAAACTTATCCCGTCAAAGGAAAGAATCGAATACTTATTCTCATTAAGAAAAATATCTTCTCCGCTAATAAATAGTTTGTCGTTATAAAATTCAATATCTAAAATAAACTTGCTGATTAAAATTTCTACAAGTTTATTATCAATGATTTTGTATAGTTTATTAAATGACATAAAATAGGGTACCCCCTTGAAGAAACTGAAATCATAAGAATTAGATAGCGGATAATTCCCATCTTCCAATGAGGCAAGTTTTTGCCATTGTTCTTCGTACCTATAGATACTTATCAAGCCATGATCATCGGATCCTAGAGCATACAGCGTTTCATCTAAAACTTCTAATTGCATTATAGTGATCGCATTAAGTGGTGGGATATTACTCTCTACCCACTTTAATGAACTTATAGGGTCATCTTTGGGGACAGGTATTTGGTCTTCCCCACATGCGCCAAGGATTAGGATTACGATGGGCAAAATACTATGTAGGCAAAACCTCATTACTACTTACTCTTTAATCCCCGCCAGATCTAACATAAATGCAAACTCCTGCGCAATTTCTTCATACACTTTAAACCGGCCTGTGGTTCCGCCATGGCCCGTTTCCATGTTTGTTCTTAATAATAATGTGTTGTTATCAGTTTTTAACTCGCGAAGTTTGGCTACCCATTTAGCTGGCTCCCAATATTGTACCTGACTATCATGAAAGCCTGTTGTCACCAGCATGTTTGGATAGTTCTGTGGAACTACCTGATCGTAGGGTGAATACTCCAACATATACATGTATGATTCAGGATTTTTTGGATTACCCCATTCGTCAAACTCACCTGTTGTTAAAGGGATTGATTCATCCTCCATCGTAGTCACGACATCCACAAACGGAACTTTGGCAATCACGCCTTTGTATAAATCGGGCCGTATATTTACTACGGCACCCATCAACAATCCTCCGGCACTGCCACCGGAAGCAAACAGTTTTTCGGGGGATGTAAACTTTTCTTCAATTAGAAATTCGGAACAGTCAATGAAGTCCGTGAAGGTATTTTTCTTCTTAAACATTTTTCCGTCCTCATACCACTGGCGGCCCATTTCCTGGCCACCGCGAATATGAGCAATGGCATAAACAAAACCACGATCCAACAAGCTAAGTCGGGTAATGGAAAACGTGGGATCCATGCTGGCACCATACGATCCATATCCATAGATTAAAGTAGGATTGCTGCCATCTTTTTTTATTCCTTTTTTATAGACAACGGACATGGGAATTTGGGTGCCGTCATCGGCTGTGGCCCAAAGTCGTTCGGTTTGATACTCTTCAGGGTTGTACCCACCTACAACTTCTGTTTGCTTAAGGAGTTTTCTTTCCTTCGTTTTCATGTTGTAGTCATAGGTCGAATTCGGTGTTGTAAGGGAAGTGTATCCATAGCGCAGTAAGTCCGTATCAAAATCAATGTTGATAGAAGGATAAATGGTGTAAGCAGGCTCGCCAAAATTTAAATAGTGTTTGTTATTGGTTTTTTGTTCGATGATACGCATTAGCGTGTTGCCACGGGCGCGTTCACTTAACACTAAATAGTCTTTGAAAATCTCAATCCCTTGCAACAATGTGTCCTTGCGATGCGCAATTTTTTCTTTCCAGTTAGTTTTAGCGGTTTTTGAATCGGGTGTTTCCATCAGACGGAAATTTTGTGCCTCGAGATTGGTGACAACGTAAAATTTATCGCCATAATGATCTATGGAATATTCAAGACCACGTTCACGTGGAGTAAACTCTTTGAACTTGCCATCAGGAGAATTAGCATCGAGTATCTGGTAATGATTGGTAAGCGTGCTACCCGCCCAGATTACCAAAAATTTCTTGGATTTGGTTTTGTAGATGCCTGTGTAAAACGTTTCATCTTTTTCTTCTGATACAATCGGATCGTTCTTATAGGACGAACCCACCTTGTGTTTGATAATCCAACGTGAGCGCAGTGTAGTAGAATCTTTTTTGGTATAGAAATAAGTCTTGTTATCGTTGGCCCAGGTTACCTGGCCTTCGGTATTAGGCACGGGTTCCTCCACTAACTTTCCGGTTCTTAAATCTTTTACATAGACAGTGTATCGTCTTCTGCTTACGGAATCTTCCGCGTAGGCGAGCAGGTTATTGTCTTCACTTACACTTAGTCCGGTAATTGAATAATAGTCGTGACCTTTGGCCATGTCGTTTACATTCAATAAAATTTCTTCGGCCCCTTCTAGGGTTCCTTGCTTGCGACAATAGATTGGATATTCCTGACCTTGCTCATAACGGGTATAATACCAATAGCCATTGTCTTTGTAAGGCACCGATTCATCGGTTTGTTTTATACGGCCTATGATCTCATCATACACTTTCTTTTGCAATCCTTCGGTGTGTTTGAGTTTCGTTTTGAGATAGTCATTCTCGGCATTCAGATAGTCGACTACCTTTTGAGTCTGTTCATCTCTCTGCTCTGCGTTCTTTTGTTCGTCAGAAAGTTTCATCCAATAATAATTGTCGATGCGGTTACCTGTTAATTCTTTAGCAACTTTTTCAGGTGTGGGAGCTTTTACGTCTTCAGGAGTTTCTTTTTTTTCTGTCGAACAAGAGAGGATAAACACCAGTCCGATCAAAAGCACAAGTAATGCAGGTAGTTTCATAGGTTAATATTTCAACGGTGAATAGTTTTTGAGGTCACGAATATAGCTTGTTTTTATCTATGCTGAAACGACCCGGGCTCATGAGTGGCAGGATCTTTTATTTTACCACTGAATGTAAATGATTCTATTTTTTAATGGTAATGTATCCGGTTAATGGAGGGTTAGTACTATCAAGAAATTCTATCTTATAGAAATATATGCCACTGGGCACCGCCTCACCTTTATCGGAAAGACCAATAAATACACGGTCCTGATTATTATATTGGGTCATTTCAAAAATCAGATTTCCCCAACGATTGAAGAGACTCACCTTATTATTCTGTGCTTCCGGGAGGGATTCAATGTTTTTTATGATCCACTTTTCATTTTTATTATCGCCATTGGGAGACATGCCATTATAAACATTTACATTACCTTCTACCCTAATGATAATCTCTTGTTGGATACAACTACCCAGCAGATCACATACTTCAATAATTAGTTTATCAATTCCTGCGAAAATTAATCCTTTATAATCAATGACTAAAAATCCATCCTCAATGAAAGCGGAAGCACCACTGGAAGGAGGTGAAATAATTTTAATGGATGCCGGATCAATATTATTGTCAGGATCAGACACCAAGGCGAGTACATCAATCCTAACGGTACCACCGGGTTCTGTAATTTCTGTTTTGGGACTAATGGAAGGCGCTGAGTTACAGATATTGTTATCAACAACTACCTGAATGGCGACCATCGGACTTTCGCATTCACCAATAAACACAGCTACATAAAAAATTGTAGTTGTTGTGATTATCCCGACATTCAGTTCATTGTTGGTCTGAGCTGGAATAAGGTTTTGTGTTGCATCATACCATCTATACTGACCGTTTTGCGCTCCCGAAGCCTTCAATAAAGTAGTTGTGGTTCCGCAGACAACTACATCACTAGCGACTGGTGATGTTGGAATTGGGTTGATAGTAGCCACGACTGCCGTTCGAGCACTTTCACAGGCACCAAAACTTATGGATACGAAGTATTGTGTATTAGCATTTAGTATCGGAGTTGAATAGGTGCTATTTACTTGACCAGCAAGCGCAGTACCTCCTGTATTGGTGGTATACCAACGATACTGACCATTGATTGCTCCTGCAGCATTCAGCGTAACTGAACCGGAACCACATCGGGATCCTCCGGTAGTAGTAGGAGCATTGGGAGTGGAATTTATTTCCGCGAGCACTACTGATCTGGGTCCTTCGCAACTTCCATTGTTTAACGCAACATAGTAGTTCGTGGAGACGCTTAATACAGGAGTTGTGAAAGTGCCATTGGTTTCTCCGCTGATGGCAACTCCCCCGGTGGGTGAGGTATACCAACGATATTCACCATTGGAACCTCCCGTAGCAGTTAGTAATAGAGAAGCTGACACGCAGGAAGAATTGCCTGTAGTAATCGGTGCTAACGGAACAGCATTAATGGTTGCTGTAACAACCGTGCGATTACTTTCGCACGTTCCATTGTTGATGGCTACATAATAGTTTGTGGTTCCAGTTAAAGTTGGTGTTGTGTAGGCAGCATTGGTTTGTCCTGCAATAGCAGTCCCGCCCGTTGCAACAGTATACCATCGATATTGTCCCGCCACACCACCTGAAGCATTGAGTGTCACCGTACCGCTTCCGCAAATGCTGGAACTTGTTGTAGTTGGAGCTGTTGGTATTGGATTGATCGTAGCAGTAACAATCGTACGATTACTTTCGCACGTTCCATTGTTGATGGCAACATAATAGTTTGTTGTTCCTGTTAATGTGGGTGTTGTATAGGTAGCATTTGTTTGCCCTGCAATAGCAGTGCCTCCGGTTGCTACTGTGTACCAGCGATATTGTCCGGCACTTCCACCTGAAGCATTGAGTGTCACCGTACCGCTTCCGCAACTACTGGCACCAGTTGTTGAGGGTGCCGTTGGTATTGGATTGATGGTAACGGTAACAATCGTACGATTACTTTCACACGTTCCATTGTTGATGGCTACATAATAGTTTGTTGTTCCGGTTAATGTGGGTGTTGTATAGGCAGCATTGGTTTGTCCTGCAATAGCAGTACCTCCAGTTGCTACTGTGTACCAGCGATATTGTCCGGCAGTTCCACCTGAAGCATTGAGAGTTACCGTGCCACTTCCGCAGATGCTTGCCCCTGTTGTTGATGGCGCAGTTGGAGGAGTATTAATGGTAGCCGTGACAATTGTGCGATTACTTTCACAGGTTCCGTTATTGATGGCTACGTAATAATTTGTTGTTCCAGTCAAAGTCGGTGTTGTATAAGCAGCATTGGTTTGTCCTGCAATAGCAGTCCCTCCGGTTGCTACGGTATACCAACGATATTGTCCCGCCACACCACCTGAAGCATTGAGTGTCACAGTTCCGCTTCCGCAAATGCTGGCACTTGTTGTAGTTGGAGCTGTTGGTATTGGATTGATCGTAGCGGTAACAATCGTGCGATTACTTTCACACGTTCCATTGTTGATGGCCACATAATAATTTGTTGTTCCTGTAAGTGTAGGCGTTGTGTAAGCGGCATTGGTTTGACCTGCGATCGCAGTGCCCCCTGTTGCTACGGTGTACCATCGATATTGTCCCGCCACACCACCTGAAGCATTGAGTGTCACAGTTCCGCTTCCGCAACTACTGGCACCAGTTGTTGATGGTGCCGTTGGTATTGGATTGATGGTAGCGGTAACAATCGTGCGATTACTTTCGCACGTTCCATTGTTGATGGCCACATAATAGTTTGTGGTACCGGTAAGCGTAGGTGTTGTATAGGCAGCATTGGTTTGCCCAGCGATCGAAGTGCCCCCTGTTGCTACCGTGTACCAACGATACTGTCCGGCAACACCTCCTGCAGCATTGAGGGTCACCGCGCCACTGCCACAATTACTGGCACTTGTTGTTGTTGGTGCAGTTGGCGGAGTATTAATGGTAGCAATAACGATTGTGCGATTACTTTCACACGTTCCATTGTTGATGGCCACGTAATAGTTTGTGGTTCCCGTGAGTGTTGGCGTTGTATAGGTAGCATTTGTTTGCCCTGCAATAGCAGTGCCTCCGGTTGCTACGGTATACCAACGATATTGTCCCGCCACACCACCTGAAGCATTGAGTGTCACAGTTCCGCTTCCGCAACTACTGGCACCAGTTGTTGATGGTGCCGTTGGTATTGGATTGATGGTAGCGGTAACAATCGTACGATTACTTTCGCACGTTCCATTGTTGATGGCCACATAATAGTTTGTGGTACCGGTAAGCGTAGGTGTTGTATAGGCAGCATTGGTTTGCCCAGCGATCGAAGTGCCTCCTGTTGCTACCGTGTACCAACGATACTGTCCGGCAACACCTCCTGCAGCATTGAGGGTCACCGCGCCACTTCCACAATTACTGGCACTTGTTGTTGTTGGTGCAGTTGGCGGAGTATTAATGGTAGCAGTAACGATTGTGCGATTACTTTCACACGTTCCATTGTTGATGGCCACGTAATAGTTTGTGGTACCGGTAAGGGTAGGTGTTGTATAGGCAGCATTGGTTTGCCCTGCGATCGAAGTGCCCCCTGTTGCTACCGTGTACCAACGATACTGTCCGGCAACACCTCCTGCAGCATTGAGGGTCACCGCGCCACTTCCACAATTACTGGCACCGGTTGTTGATGGTGCAGTTGGCGGAGTATTAATGGTAGCGGTAACGATTGTGCGATTACTTTCGCAGGTTCCATTGTTGATGGCTACATAATAATTTGTTGTTCCGGTGAGTGTTGGTGTTGTGTAGGCAGCATTGGTTTGCCCTGCGATAGCAGTGCCTCCTGTAGCTACTGTGTACCAGCGATATTGTCCGGCAACACCTCCGGCAGCATTGAGGGTCACCGCGCCACTGCCACAATTACTCGACCCTGTTGTAGTTGGCGCTGTTGGTATTGGATTGATGGTAGCGGTAACGATGGTGCGGTTACTTTCGCAGGTTCCATTGTTGATGGCAACATAATAGTTTGTTGTTCCAGTGAGTGTTGGTGTTGTATAGGCAGCATTGGTTTGCCCTGCGATAGCAGTTCCACCTGAAGCTACCGTGTACCATCGATATTGACCGGCAGCGGCACCTGCAGCATTGAGTGTTATGGCAGAAGAACCACACGCTGCATTACCTGTTGCGGTTGGTGCTGTCGGCAAGGGATTGACAGTAATTCCTGCTGTATTAGAAAAAGCATCAACTACTGCAGTGCCTGAAATCCGGCATCGATAATTACCAGCACCAAAATTGCCGGTTGTATTTACCGAGAGTGTTGCAGTTGTTACATTACTATACCCACCTCCGTTATTAAGATCTGTCCAAACACCAGGACTGCTTTCAAATTGCCAGCGGTAGGTTATGGCTGGGTTTCCCGTTGCCGCAGTTGTTAGTGTTGTGGTAACTCCACTACATATTGCGATAGAAACGGGCTGGGTAGTAACAACTATGGGTGGCGAGAAACTCACATTGTCTAATCGGGCATTTACGTTAGCCTCCCGGTAAAGCCCTCGAATCTCTAACGTGTCTAATGCGCTTAATACATTTTGAATTTGCAATTCTGAAGCAGTTGATCCGCTTGGGTTATTCGTAGTTTTCCAAAAACCTGTTGTATTGTTGAAAACTACAGAATAGGTTGACCAGGCAGGCGCTGCTGCCGGTTGATTAGGTGAAGCTGGAAAGTAATATAAATTCTGGCCACCCGTATTTCTAATCCTAACCTCTGCATATTGATTAGGCGCACCTGTAGTACTTTGTTGAATATCATATCGCAAGGTGCCATTGTAGTAAGTGCTGCGGTTGCCGTAGTAAGCAACGGGTGCAACAAAATAAAAGGGGAAGTAAACTGTACCTGCACCAAAGTTGAAGAAGAATGGATTGCCGGAGACATAACCACCAGGGTTACCACCACTAGCGCTATAAACAATTCCAGGATTAGCTATTGGCGCGGTCCAGCCTTGCGCATTGGCGTTAAAGGTGCTGGTTATTTGTGCATTCAGGCTGATGCCGGCCAGCATTAAAGTGACAACCAGTAAATACTTACTTGACGTTGACCCCATGACTAATAATTTGAAAGTTCGTAAACTTACTGACTTTCCTGTTAATTCGCTGGCTTCAATTTTGTAACCTTAATTAACTCTAAATTCAACAAATAGCAGGTATTCCATGCCAGATGATTGAATTTATCTTTTTAGTGTCAGATATCCACTTTCACCTTTCCGGCCACTACTGAATTCAATCTTATAAAAGTAAGTTCCTGAAGGAAGTTCTTTTCCACTGTCAGTTTCACCAATGAATTTCACTTGAACATTATCGTAGTTTGTTGCTTCCCACACCTTACTTCCCCATCGATTATAAATAGTGACTGTATTCTTTTCTGTTTCAGGGTTGGAAGAAATATTTTCAATGATCCACTTATCGTTCTTTAAATCTCCATTAGGCGAGATGCCTGTATAGATAATAATATCAGCGGGGATGCAGGTGTTTACGGTTGTCACTACTGGTTGTGAAATTGCTGAGCATCCATTAAGATCAGTGATAGTCACAGAGAAAGTATCGGCTGTGGTTACAATTATTTCTTGAGTTGTTTCACCCGAGGACCAACCATAGGTAAAGCCAGCAGGCGCTCGTAGTGTAATTGATTGCCCCAAACAAATTGCGAGACCACCCACTACCGAAATTTGTGGAGTAACGGGCGGTTGATTGATCGTTACTGTAACCGGATCAGAATTTTCACTTTCGCATCCACCTGCATCACGAACCAATACGGTATAATCATCAGCAGTTGTTACTGTAATGCTTTGGGTAGTTTCTCCGGTGGACCATTTGTAACTGGTAAATCCTGCAGGAGCGTTAAGCACCGTGCTTCCGCCATCACAGAAAGCAGGAGATCCCGTAGTTGTGATGGTTGGTTTTGTAACCGTTGTTACGGTTGCAACCACTTCCGATCGTGGGCCTTCACATCCGGAAGCAGAAAGGATACTTACATAATAACTGGTGGTTTGGGTAAGAGCAGTAGCAGTAAACGAGGCAAACGTTTCTCCGGCAATAGGCGTACCTCCCGTGATGGTAGTATACCATACATAACTTTCTGTTGCAGATGCTCCACTCGCAAGAAGTAGAATATTGGTAAGCTGACAACCCGATGCGCTTTGCGTGGTGGGTGCTATGGGTAATTCAGCAACCTGGATCTGTGTGAATTCCGTGTACGAGCAAAGCGAAACAGGATCCACATAGGTATACTCAATTATGTGCTGACCAATGCCTGCCAAAGCTGCATCAAAAATTCCATTTATAACACCAGGACCCGCGAAGGTGCCACCGGTGGGTTGGGTTAATGGATTAAGATCAAGTACTTCCGTATCGCAGAGCAATGAATCAAATAGAAAATCAAACACAGGTTTTTGACTGATGGTAAGCGTTGTGGATGCAGATAACAATTGGCAGCCACCCGAAGCGCCTGCAATGCGAACCTGGTAGTCGCCTGTTTCAGTAGCATTATGGGAGGAGGTGGTAGCACCCGCGATAGGTGTTGAATTTCTAAACCATTGTAAATTATAATTGGGTTGTGAGGTCGTTAACTGAATGGGCGTGCCACAACTGCTTACTTGACCGCCCACAATCGTAAAGGTGGGTTGCACAGAAGTTACAATTTGAAGATCAGCCCCATTGTCTGTACTCAGCGAAGTTGGGTTAGTAGATTGAACCCGAAGCCGATACCCTAATCCTTCGGGTAAACTTGCTGGTAAAATGGAAGTAACAAAACCGGAAACATTGGTTGTACTTTGAATTCCAAGTAAAGTTGGAGAAGCAAAACTTCCTGTGATGTCAGAGAGTTCTACAGAAATCTGATTACCCGCTGCAAGCAAACCTGTAAATAGGTAGGGTACATCCACTTGTTGTGAAGGACAGAAAGTAATAGCATCAAATCCGCCTATGGCAATTCCGCTGGTAGGTAGTGTGGTAAAAAAGCCGGTGAGTGGAATGTAGTTATAGACCGGTTGCCCAGTTCCGTTATACTCAAAAAACGCTAAATGATAAGTTGTTCCTGGCAACAGGTTAGTAATTGTAACAGTGGTTGCGGTACCCCGGTAAATGTGTTTATGTCCTAAAGGCAGGTTATTGGTTCCGCTTGCAAAGTTGGCCGAACTGCTTCCGTGAGAATTCAACACCGTTGGTTGAAATGTTACCGGTTGAGAAGGGAGTAGCACGACCATTCGACCGGCTCCATTTCCATTGGTCCAGCTTAAGTTTACGGAAGTGCTGCCAATAGAATTGAATAGAAGTGAACTGGTAGGTATTGTAGGTGCAGATGCTGTGCTTACCAATTGGTTGATGTACTGACTTACCAAATAGCGTTGATTGCCATTCGAGCCATCCACCTCAAATACAGCAACACCATACTGCGTGTCAGGCTCTAATCCAGCTACTACAAAAGTTGAAGTAAGCGCACCAAATGCAACCACGTAATTTTCATTGCCCAAATCCGTGCCTACACCAAAATTACCTCCGGTATAGGTAGTGAGATTTATTGGGAGTTCATTCACCAATCCACCTTTGCGCAAAACAACCAGTCGCCTGGTACCATTGCCCTCGGTGAACGATAAAGTAAAGCGATCACCGTTCACAGAAGAAACATTTAAATTTTTTGCAGCCACGGAGGGCCCGGGAGCTGTTGTAAAAGAAGCACGACCCACATTATCAGTCAGGTATACTTTACCGCTTCCGGCACCATTAAACTCAAACGAGGCAAAGTGATAGTTAGCATCTGGTTCTAAATTTGAGATCGTGAAATTATCCCCACCACCATCATACATCGCAAAATTTCCATTGCCCAGATTCGTGCCAGAACCGAAAATGCTGATTGTATTTGGGTTAGTTAAATTTGCAGGAATCACATCGACCGGTGAGCCGGCCTTTGCGACAATCAACCGACCTGTACCATTACCGCGAGTCCAGGTAACCTGCATTCTGTTGCCGGTAATATTGTTTGCAAAAAAGTTTGATGTATTTACAGTGGGAGCAGTCAATGTGGAATTACTGGTCTTTGCAACAATAGCAGGAAGCTGATAAAATGCACTAGCTCCGCTTCCGTTAAATTCAACAATGGCAAAGTGGTATAACGTACCAGGTTGAAGATTCGATATGATAAAATCATCACCAATACCCGAACCGACTACAAAATTGCCACCCCCTAAATCCGATCCGCTACCGAAATTATTGTTGGCTGTATACCCGGTAAAATCTACAGGCCATGCATCAACCGGGCTGCCTTGTTTAGCTATTATCATTCGTGAAATACCATCACCCTGAGTTAAAGTTAGTCGCATGGAATTTCCCTGAACATTAATAAAAGAAAGATTCGTTGCCGGTACAATTGGTTTATCTCCAACGTTCACACTTCCTATTAATGGATCAGGGGTTCTGTAAACCGGGCCTGAGCTACCATTGTATTCCACCACGGCAAAGTGATATTCCCCCGGGGGAATGTTAATGATGTTTACGGAATTACCAGTATTATCATACACAACTTTAGAAGTGCCTAACGCTGGACTGGAAGGATAGCTTGGATTTGCTATATAGTTAGATAAATTAACCGGAAGGCTTTGTACAGCTTGTCCTTGACGGATGAGAACAATCCGGGCATTTCCGTTTCCATTAATCCAGCTTACTGTAAGCGTATTTGAAGTTATGTTTGAGAACGTAAGATTGGTTGCCTGTTGGGTTGGGGGAGATAAAGTGCTACTGCTTCCGGTAAGTGCTTCTGCACTGGTCATATATATTCGATTTGTTCCGGTGCCATTGTATTCGATAATAGCAAAGTGATAGGTTTGCTCAACACTTAAACCAGTAACTGACGTAATTGAATTTCCTCCGATATCAGGATCATTTTCCAATACATAGTTACCGCCACCTAAATGTGCTGCTGCGTTACCGAACGCGGTACTGGCTGTATACGATGTCAGATCAGTGGGAAAAATATCTACCGGTGATCCTTGCTTTCCGATTACAATCCGGCCGAAGCCATTTCCGGTGGTATAGTTCAGCGTCATTCGGTTACCTTCAATATTTGAAAACGTAAGTGAAGTAGGTGATACCGTTGGTTTTCCAAGGGTAGTGAATGAGCCTATACCGGGATCGGCCTGTTTATACACCGGCCCCGAAGATCCATTGTATTCAAAAACAGCAAAGTGATAGGTGGTATTTGGTTGCAACGATTGAAGGGTGAACGACAGGCTGCTGCCATCGGCTACAATTTTAGAACTGCCCAATGCAGGGGCTGTTGAAAAGTTAGGATTCCCCGTGTAATTCACCAGACTTACTGGTATATCGGTAACGGGTGAACCGGCACGGGCCAAAACAATTCGGTTGTTTCCATTACCCGCTGTGTAGGTTACCGTTGCGTTGTAGCCAGTGATGTTTGTAAAACTGAAATTACCTGCCGACACACTTGGTGGTGAGAGCGTAGTTTCCTGACCTGTTAAAACCTGGGCCGGAGTTGTTAAATAAAATGTATTGGAAGCGCTACCATTAAATTCGAAGATCGCAAAATGGTATGTGGTAGCTGGCGTAAGGCCGGTAATGGATAAGGTGCTGTTAGTTATTTTACCGACTGCAAATGTATTATTACCTAAGTTATCACCCGAGCCAAAAACTGAACTCACATTGTATTCTACTCCATCAGTGGGTGTCCAGATTACGGGATTATCCTGACGCGCCACCACCAAACGTTCCGTCCCATTACCAGCTGAAAACGAAATGGAGAAACGATTTCCCTGAATGTTAGAAGTAGTAAGTGTCGTACTGCCAATAGTGGGCGCTCCAACAGTAGTGAATGATCCGACCAACGCATTAGCCAAATCAAATACAGGACTGCTTGGTCCATTGGCCTCTACCACCTTATAGAAATATTGCGTGTTGGGTTGCAGATTAGTAACATTAACCAGGTTACTCGAGTTAAAATAGATTACCCGGCCTGCTCCAACCGCTGAACCTGTACCAAAATTAGCACTGCCAGAATAGTTTGTGTATTGGACAGGATCGCTTGCAGCTGATCCTGCTTGCAAAATAACCAGGGAGCGGGTTCCATTACCTCGTGTCCAGGTTAAGGAAGCTGTGTTGCCGGTAGGGGTTGCAATTAAATTCGTAGAACCCACTGTGGGCGGAAACAACGTGGAGCCAGTTCCAGAAAGTACATCTGTCGTATTGAAAACAGTATTAAAATTAATCCCATTGAATTCAAAAATTCTAAAGTGATAGCTGGTACTATTCACCATGCCGGTGATCGTAACATTTGTAGCGGTGCCTCTGTATACAACAAAGTTGCCAGCCCCTATTTGATCGCCCGAACCAAACGTGGCGTTCGCTACGTAATCAGTACCGTTGGCCGGCATTCCGGTACCATTAAATGTTGGGCTCAAACTAGCTAACACCAACACATTGCTACCATTGCCGCGCGTCCAGTTTACCCGAAGGCCATTGCCAACAATGTTGGTAACTGAAAAATTATTGGCACCCGTTGTAGGAGCGCCCCCTGTTGTGAATGAGCCAACCAGTGCGTTTGCGATGTCAAATACTGGACTGCTGGGTCCATTTGCCTCAACTACTTTATAGAAATATTGGGTGTTAGGAGCAAGGTTAGTGACGTTAACTACATTGGTTGAGTTTAAAAATACAACGCGACCCGCTCCGATTGCAGTGCCAGATCCAAAGTTTGCATTGGCTGTATAATTTGTGTACTGAGTTGGATCATTAGGCGCAGACCCTACCTGCAAAATAATGAGTGATCGGGTTCCATCTCCGCGGGTCCATGTTAACGAAGCTGAGTTACCAGTCGGTGTGACAATCATGTTGGTAGACCCAAGGGTAGGTGGAAACAATGTAGTGCCATCTCCCGAGAGAACATTGATGGTATTATATTGAGTGCCCGAACCCGTTCCATTAAATTCATAAATTCTGAAATAGTAAATAGTGCTATTGGTTAATCCGGTCGTGGTCACACTTGCGCCTGTGCCTTTGTAGACTACAAAGTTGTTAACTCCAATTTGATTGCCTGATCCAAATGTAGCATTGGCTGTATAGTCTGTTCCATCAGCCGGGACGCCTGTGCCTCCGAACGTAGGACTTATACTGGCAACTACTAAAACCCTGCTACCATTACCGCGGGTCCAGTTTGCACGCATGCCATTGCCTACAATGTTATTCACTGAAAAATTCGATGCGCCTGTGGTGGGTGCTTGTGCCAATAGATTATGGGAGACAAGCATGAACAGAAGAACATAAAATGCTTTACATGTAAATCTATAAGATGAAAAATCCAGATAGTTCATGGTTAATGCACTTTTCTGTTGAATACCGAAATTTTGAATGGAGGAGGAATAAATATACTAAAATTCTCAGGCTCAGGCCAGATCATTTGTAGATATAGTGTCATGGCGTACAAATACGGCTAAATTTTAAAAATTACTTATGGTGCGTTCATGAAAACTAAATGCGGACAATAGAACACCCAATGTTATTTCATGCGTTAAGAATTGTGTGCCTACTGATTTACCTGTTGGAATTTCGAATATATAACCAAACCTGTATTGTTCTTTTAACAAAGTTTGTAGTAGAAAGCCATAGGTATTGAAGTTGCGGGTGAATATACCTGCTGTGTGTATCGCATTGAAATTCACATTAAAAGCAACATCGACTGTAGCGGGTGCGCCTTTTACTCCGCGCAAAAGTACCGATGGCTTCAACCGAATGTATTCATTCAGATAATGTACATACGCAATGGCCAGATAAAAATGCTGATTATACAATTCAAATTGCTGACCACCATTTTCAAAAGTGGATGGAAGAAGCCGTGGTACAGAAAGTCCGAGAAAGAATTTTTCACTTTTTAACACGGCACCTGCACCCATATTAATCCGGGTGCCACGCTCTCCGCCAGTAAAGGCAAAATCGCCCTGATCGAATACATTTATAGCTGAGTAGTCGGTACGATAATTTTGAAAGCCGGCTTGCATGCCAAAGCTAAAGGTGGTTTCATTCAGGTTGAGTTTGTAAGCAAACGTCATGTTGGTTTCGGTATTGGTTATGTTTCCAATCTTATCGTTCATGAAGACAATGCCAAGTCCTACTTTGTTATTCACAAGTGAAGTATGCGCAGTGGCGTTGATGGTTTGCGGATGGCCGTCAAAGCCCGTCCATTGAGTTCGATAACCTGCCATGATAGTAAGATTGTTATTCAAACCTGAATAAGCAGGATTGATAACCAATGGATTGAGCATGTACTGCGAATACAGAGGATCTTGTTGTGCGAAAACTGAAACAGAAGCAAGCAGGAAGAGGAGGGTGTAAAGTTTTTTCATACACCAAATCTGATCAAAATCAGTTCATAAAGGTATCACATGATGATGTGAGGTTGGTAATGTATAAGAAACTGCTTACCGTCCTGTTAGTGTTAATTATCTTTTTCAGACTCTTTATCAAGATTATAAAATTGAATCTTATAGTGAAGGGCTAACCGGACCTTTGTTGTTGGCTATGCGGATAATAAAATAACCGATCACGCTGGCTATAATAGACGCAGCAAGCACGCCCAGCTTGGCTTGCACTGCATATTCTTCCTGTCGAAATGCCAATCCTGAAATAAAGAGAGACATGGTGAACCCGATGGCTGCCAAAAACCCTGCTCCCCACATGTGCCACATGTTAACTCCTTGTGGAAGCACGGCCCATTTAAAGAATAGTATCAGATACACCACCCCCACTACCCCGATAACTTTGCCCACCAGTAACCCGAAGAAAATTCCCATCGATACCGGACTTTGAATTTGTGTAGGGAAATCGCCAGATAATTCTACTCCAGCATTACTTAACGCAAATATGGGCATGATCAAAAACGCTACAAACGGATGCATGCTATGCTCCAGACGTTGCAAAGGAGTAAGTGCCTGCTCTGAAAAATTTTCAATTTTAGATAAAATTTTGAATTGCTCTTTTGATACAGTGGGTAGGGTATTGACTTCCGCGGATTTAAATTGAACAAGAAGTCCTTCTAGTTTTTGACTATAATAATCAGCTGAAACTTTAACTCTAGCAGGTATGGTAAAAGCAGCCAATACCCCGGCAATGGTGGCATGTACGCCCGACATGATAAATGCCAGCCATAAACCGGCTATGCCTACGATGCCATAGAATATAGTACTCCTTACGCCCATTAAATTCGCCACGATGAGCACCACCATAAAACCAGCTCCCGTTACTAAACTAACAACGTTGATGTCGGATGTATAGAAAAGTGCAATGACGAGCACAGCGCCAAGATCATCGACAATAGCCAGTACGGTGAGAAATATTTTGAGTGAAAGCGGAACTTTATCACCTAATAAATAAAGTACGCCCAAAGCAAAAGCAATATCCGTGGCCATGGGAATGCCCCAACCATCTACGGTGTCGCCTGAATGATTAAAAATGAGATAGACTAGCGCAGGCACCAACATGCCGCCCATAGCAGCCGCGATGGGAAGCACCGCTTTTTTCGGATCACTCAATTCCCCGGCAATTATTTCTCGTTTCAACTCAAGACCTACAACGAAAAAGAATAAAGACATAAGTCCATCATTGATCCAATGATGTAAATCCTTGCTGATGATGTACTCATCGTATCCAATGCTTACCTGATGTTTCCATAGTTGCTGAAATTCTTCGGACCAGGGTGAATTGGAAAGTAGTAATGCTAGTGCAGCAGACGAAAACAACACAATGCCACTTGTAGTGCTGTTGTTGATAAACCGACTTAACGGATCAATAATCCATCGGTCAACCGGATAAGTTCTTTTATTATCATCCTTCATCTTCATCAAACTAGCAGATAATGAGAACTTTCAAAGTCTTTTGCAATTAATAATACGCATGCTGTTGATTACCGCATCAAGCCATGGAAATTAGAGGTGATGAAGTCA
This sequence comes from Cyclobacteriaceae bacterium, assembly GCA_022841475.1. Lineage (GTDB taxonomy): Bacteria > Bacteroidota > Bacteroidia > Cytophagales > Cyclobacteriaceae > ELB16-189. The sequence goes on from JALHRJ010000009.1 coordinate 66,569, forward strand.
GACTTCTAATAGCAAATTTTCTGCCACGAGATAAAATATCTTATTTCTTTAAAATCAGGTACCCGGTCTTTGTTTCTCGTGTGGATTTGAGAAAGATTTTGTAGAAATATGTTCCCGTAGGGAGTTCGTTTCCATTTTGATTGAGACCTTGGAATGCATTGACCTCGGAGTAATTTTCAGTTTCAAAGACTTTGCTACCCCAACGGTTGTATATAGTGACTGTGTTATTAGGTTCCAACAGTTCAATATTTAGAATCTTGAAGAAATCATTTTTACCATCGTTGTTGTGCGAGACTGCATTAAAGATTTCAATTTCACCGATAACATTTATCTGAAGTTGTTGTGTGGTACATTCTCCAAACACATCGCACGCACGAATAGTAATTACATCGGTTCCTGTAAAGGAATTGCCAGCATAATTAATCTGTAGGGTCGTTCCATTCAGCGAAGCCTGAGCACCACTGGTTGGCTGTTGCACAATATTTAATGAACTCAATACAAGATTATTGTCGTCATCTGAAATTAGTGTTGATAAATCGATCGATACAGTATTGCCGATGGTAGTACTTAAAGTTGCAGCATTAATAACGGGAGCCGAGTTGGTGCAAGGTGAAGGCACAACGGTTATGGTAATAGCATCCGAAGCCGGACTGATGCATCCATTGGTATTAGTTACAGTCACTGAATAGGTACCCGAAGTTGTAACTGTAATTTGTTGTGTTGTTTCTGCATTCGACCAGGTGTAAGCAGCAAATCCATTGGGTGCGTTAAGGGTAAGGATGTCAGTACTACATACACTCAAAGTATTTCCTGGTAGGGGAGTAGTGGAAGCTAAGATGATTGGTTGATGTGGTAGTGGTTGAATGGTAGCAACAACCGGAGTTCGCTCGCTTTCGCAGACACTGTTGTTAATGGAAACATAATAGGTAGTAGTGGCAGATAGCGGTGGTGTGTTGAAAGTTTCATTGATTGCCCCTGTCAATGCAGTACCTCCTGATGCCACATCATACCAGCGGTATTGACAGTTATTACCGCCCGATGCTGTAAGTGTAATGATTGCATCAACCCCACAGGCTTCATTATCAATAGTCGTTGGAACGGCAGGCACCGGATTGATAAAGGCTGTAACCTGCACCCGGTCGCTTTCGCAGGTTCCGTTTTGAATGGTAACAAAATATGCGGTAGTGTCTGTGAGAATTGGTGTTTGAAAAGTATTTTCCGTTATTCCGTCAATGGCATTCACATCGGTGAGCGATGTATACCATTGATAGCTTTGCGTAGCAATCGCACCCGATGCGGAAAGCAATACACTGCCATTTCCACAACTGGCCGCATCTATTACAGCAGGTGGAGAGATTGGATCGCAGATTACTGCGGGCGTAGCAAAGGCATGCACCGCTTGTTTGCTGCGCTTGTTTGCATTATCAATTGCCGTAACACGAATTTCATAATTCGTATCGGGTAAAAGACCATCCAGTACAGCATTAAAATCGAGTGTCAGGTTTGCGGCTGGAGGAAAGTTTGAAACCGTGCGCAGTTCGGATGGTGTTTGGGTTGCAATATCTTTATAGAAATACTCCACAGCAACAATCTCACTACCTTCATTTGCATTATAAAAAGGTCGTGCCAACGGCTGACTCCAGCGCCCATTTACATCTTGCGTGCGTAGATACAGGGTATGAGAACCATCGGGTACACTGGCAAGATTAATCACAAAGCTTTCGGTAACGTTTGAAGTTGAAAGTGCAACCTGTTCGGCATTGCCAAGGCCCGGATCGGTATCGATAAAATACTCCAGGCGTATTAAGGCAGGTGTGGAAGCCGATTGCGCATTGCGCTGCACAAACACCGGGTGAATAACCGGTATGCTCCACAACCCGTTGCTGTCTTTCGCGCGAATGTATAATGAGTTAAACCCTTCGGGGATGGTGCTTAACGGAATGGTAAAATCACGTGTAATGTTGATGGCAGCTGTGATAGGTATCTCGATTCCATTTCCGATACCTGGATCAGTGTTAAAAAAATATTCAATACGTGTAAGTGGAGTTATACTGGCGCTTTGAGCAGATAGCTGTACATATACAGGATGAATAACTGGAATACTCCATAAGCCATTATTGTCTTTGGCGCGGATGTAAAGCGAATGAAAACCTTCGCTTACGGTGCCAAGCGGTACAGTAAAACCCTGCGTGATGTTGACTGCGTTGGCGATGGGAATTACAGTGCCGTTACCAAAGCCGGGGTCTATATCAAAAAAATATTCTACCCGCGTAAGCGGAGTTACACTGGCGCTTTGCGCAGACAGTTGTACATAAACAGGATGAATAACCGGAATACTCCACAATCCATTATTGTCTTTGACGCGGATGTAGAGAGTATGAAAACCTTCAGTTACGGTGCCAAGGGGTACTGTAAAACCTTGCGTGATGTTGACTGAACTGGTGATGGGGATAGAAGTAGCATTGCTAAAACCCGGATCGGTATCGAAGAAGTATTCCGCGCGCGTAATATTTTGCGCATATAGCGAAGCACTAATGACTAAGAAAAGAAGTATTAGACGCAAAATTCTTTCAGTTATTCGACTTGGCTTTAATCGTAATAGGCAATCCGGTATTTTTTTCACCTGTTGTGGGTGCATTAAGTTGGTAAATGGTAGGTATGGGCGGTATACCCGAGAGTACATACGGTTCATCACCACCAAACATGCCTATGTCTACGCCCTCATAACCTGCACCTATAGCAGGGGAGCCCTCTTTGAGTTTCCAGTAGCTATCGGTAGATCCAGTACCGTCAACTATAGTGCTAAGCGGTACATTGACAAGGTTGCCATTGGTTGCAGCAAATGGGACACTATTGATTGCAATATTATTGCGGACAACAGAACCTGTTGCAATAAGTGCATTAGTAGGCGCGAAAAATAGATTGTTCTGAATAAGCGCATTTGTAACATTCAATGAACCCTGAATTGTGTTGTTTGAAATTTCAAGCCCTGAACCCGATGAGATGACAGAATATGTACTAGAAGAAAAAGTGTAGAGAAAATTATTTCTTATGCGGATATTCGAAAATCCAGGGTCAACCAGAACACTTGAGCCCAAAGTTGATTCAGGTGGTTGCATATAGTTTTGAACGATATTAATGAACGAGCCTTGAACCCTGATATAAGCTTCGCTTGCGGTTCCACATAATCTCCATCGAAAAGTATTTCTCTTGATAAGAATATTGCTCGTAGAAATTCTTATCCGGCCAATCATCCTAACACCCATAAGAACACTTCCCTCAGAGCCGGCCGCAAAAACCAATCCCTCTTCACATGGATTGGATAAAGATTTATCCAATGTTGCCGATAAAAACGAAACTTGTGTCTCCGGATTATTCAAAAAATACCCAGGCCCAATAATGATGAGTCGTTTGTTGATGGTAACTTTTGTTGTGATGTAACTCACTCCCGAGCCAATCAGGTACAACGTATCTCCCGCATTGGCGCCATCATGGGCTTCTTGTAAATTCGCAAAATCCTTTGAAGCGCTACCTGGGTCACTGTCTACAATCCAGATTTTAGCGGAGACAGTGAGGGGTAGTAACAGTAAGGCGATTAGGTATAGTGGCTTCATACGTATATTGTTAGAATATTTTAATAGGGATTATAAATCAGCAATAATTAAAGCCTACAATCAATAGGTATTTATCCCTAATTTTCTGCAGAGCATAGGTAATAGGTTTTAGTTTTCACTTCACTGTAAGTTGATAGGAAATGTAAATAGATTCAATACATGAATTCAGGTAATTCTTGTCTTACACATTTACCTGAATTCAGGTAGTGTTTAGAAATATTAAAGGGTTCAGCGATCGAGAAGCTCTATCTGCCAAACAAGTTATATTTTTGACACAGCTATAAATGATCGTTAGATAAGTAGTAACAAATTCGTAAGTCAAAATGTTAGATCAATGAACATACAGTAATAGCGGTAAACTCGTTACGCAGATGAAGAATACCTATCTCAAAAAAATTAGTCCCAGTGAATTTCAGCAGGAAAAAATGGGCACGCACGAATCGCTGGACAGTAGTTCGGTGCTCTCTTATTTTACTCCTGCCTTGCAGCAGATTGATACGTTTGCCATTGGCAGGTATTTTTGGTTTATCGGAGATGTCACTACTTTTCAAAATCTGTATGCTGGAGGCATGCTGGAAGAAATGATTCCGGTTACGATGGAGGAGTTTATTGGAGGGCCAGCAGATTTACTATTCGCAAATTGCTTTCCGGAAGATCTGGATAAAATGTTATCCTTCTCGCAATATTATGGAAAGTATTGCAGTCAGCTATCCGTAAGTGAGCGTAAACATATCCGCACAACTATTTTTATAAGACTTAAAAATCCTCAAGGGTATTACTATTGGGCCATGGCGCAGTTCCTGGATGCCATTTTTAATAGCGAAGGGAGATTGCTTTATGTGCTTACGCTCCATACTGATGTATCGCATTTAAAGAAAGATGGCGTGGCCACCATGACGATCATGGACTCACGCAATAAACAAAGCCAGTTATTTCTATGTGTGGATGGTTTAGCACCAGAACTACAACAGACAATTCCCAAAATATCGAAACGGGAATTGGAGGTCCTCAGTTGGATTGTCAAAGGCCAAAGCAGCAAACAAATTGCAGAAGCACTTCATCTTTCCAAAAAAACGATTGATAATCACCGACAGAATTTATTGCGTAAAACCCAAACAAAAACTACGGGTGGGCTGGTAGCTTTTGCCATGGATCATGGGTTGTTGTAACTCAATGCAGCAATGCTAAGAGAATAGCGATAGCAATAGGAGGGTATGCGGGAATAAATTCACCGCTTTAAAACCAGGAAGCCTGTTTTCGTTTCTTGAGAAGATTTCAGGACGATTTTGTAGAAATATGTTCCCGAAGGTAGTTCGTTACTATTTTGATTGAGACCCCGAAAGGCATTGTCAGGATTATAGTTATCTACTTCAAAAACTTTGCTACCCCAACGGTTGTAAATAGTCACTGTGTTTTCAGGATCCAAAAATTCAATGTTTTGAATCTTGAAAAAATCATTTTTGCCATCATTGTTGTGCGATACCCCGTTAAAGATTTCAATTTCACCGATAACATTTATCTGAAGTTGCTGCGTAGTACATTCCCCAAATACATCGCACACACGAATAGTAATTGCATCAGTTCCTGTAAAGGAAATACCAGCGTAGTTAATCTGAAGTGTCGTTCCATTCAGTGAAGCCTGTGCGCCACTGGTTGGCTGTTGTAGTATAGTCAAAGAACTTAATAAAAGATTATTGTCGGCATCCGAGATTAATGCGGATAAATCAATCGATACAGTATTGCCGATGGTCGTACTCAGGGTGGTGTTGTTAATAACCGGTGCCGAGTTGTTGCACGGAGCGGGAACAACCGTAACGGTAATAGCATCCGAAGCAGGACTTGAACAACCAGCGCCATCGGTAACGATTACTGAGTAGGTGCCGCTGGCAGTCACAATTAATTGAGAAGTAGTTGCACCGCTTGACCAACTGTAAGAAGAAAATCCATTGGGTGCCGAAAGCGTGAGTGAGGTAGTACTGCAAATGGTTACTGCGTTTCCAAGTAGAGTAATGTTACTTGTTATGGTTGGAATTGCAGGAAGAGGATTAACAGTTGCCGTAGCTTGTGTGCGGAGACTTTCACATAGGCCATTGTTTATAGAAACAAAGTACGGAGTAGTAGCTGTAATCGCTGGAGTAATATAACTATTATTTACTTCTCCTGCGATTGCAGTTCCTCCGGTAGCTACGGTATACCATCTGTATTCGCCATTAGCCCCACCAGAAGCATTAAGTGTAACACTGCCAGTCCCGCAACTTGAGCCATTGGTAACAGTTGGTGCTGCAGGAAGGGCATTGATAGTAAGTTGGGCGGCATCAGTGAAAACAGGAGATGCCAGATCACCGGTAATTCTACAGCGATAAAAGCCAGCACCAAAGTTTGATGTAGTGTTTACGGAAATTGAAGCGGTACCTGCATTGCTAAAGCCTCCACCGTTATTAATATCGGTATATGTTCCGGCAAATGTGGTAGAAAATTGCCATTGATAGGTGATGTTGGTAGTGCCGGTGGCCGCTGTGGTAAATGACGTAGTAACTCCATCACACACTGCTAGTGATGCGGGATGAGGACTTATTGTAATAACAGGCCCTACGGTTACGGTAAAATCATCTGCGCTAATCACACTCACACAATTTACACTTACTGTTATTTTCCCAGTAGTGGCTCCTGCTGGTACTAAGACAGTAATACTTGTTTCAGTGCTTGCTGTTACCGTTGCTGGTACTGCGTTGAAAAAGTTTACAACATTATCGGTGAGTAGTGTGCTGAAATTTGTTCCGGTAATGGTAACCGTGGTTCCTACCGGACCATTTGAAGGTGTGAAGAAAGCTATCGTTGGAGTTGGTAAGATGGTTGTCTGCCTCAGTTTTTGGATAAAAATATCGTTCGAACCTGCGCTTACAAGATTATACGTACACGCTCCTGGATCAAAATCAACGGTGCCCTGAAACCATCCCGTCAGGTATACGTTGTTGGCGGCATCTAAAACAACGCAAACACTTCGATCATCACCCGTTCCGCTCATTGATCTGGCCCATTCGAAATTACCATCCGAATCAAGCTTGCAAATAAAAATATCATTACTGCCTGCTGATGTTAAGTTAAAGACGCCTGCACCTGGATCAAAATCAACTGTCTGCACAAAGGTGCCCGATATATATACATCTCCTGATGCATCAAGCGCAACACCCAGTCCTTCATCATACCCGCTCCCACCCATGGATTTTGCCCACACAAAATCACCATCATTGGTAAGTTTGGAAACATAAATATCAAAACCACCAAGAGAGGTAAGGTTGAAGACGCCAGCACCCGGGTCGAAATCTACAGTGCCATTGAATCTACTTGTTGTGTATACATTACCTGCAGCGTCCAGTGCAATCTTGCTGCCGTAAATTCCATCCGTATAATAGGTAGGATTACTATTTACCATTGCTTTTGCCCAAACAAAATCACCATCTTTTGTGAGCTTGGAAATAAAGACATCCCAATCTCCTGAGGCTGTCAAATTAAAAGTACTTGGACCTGGGTCAAAGTCAGCGGTGCTCTCAAAGTATCCGGTGGTAAAAATATTTCCGGCCGCATCCAATGCAATGCTATAGCCACGATCTTCATCAACGCCCCCCAGAGTTTTTACCCAAACAAAGTTTCCATTCGTATCGAGTTTCAAAATAAAAGCATCTTCATGGCCAATGGTGACGAAGAAGGTACCCGGACCGGGATCGAAGTCTCTTGCTCCGCCCTGAAAGTAGACGCGACCCACCACCACCACATTTCCACTGGCATCCACAACAATCTTAAGACCGTTGTCCCACCAGGTACCTCCGAGTACTCCCTTTGCCCAAACAAAATCTCCATTAGCATCTAACTTTGCAATAAAGATGTCAGTTTGTCCTGTTGTGGCTGCGGTCATATTAAAGGTACCTGGGCCTGGATCAAAATCAGAAGTGCCAGAAAAACCTCCTGTTATATAGACGTTTCCAGAGGCATCAACTGCAATACCTGCACCTCCATCAATGGCAGTTCCTCCAATTGATTTTGCCCATATTAAATTTCCGTTGGCATCCAGTTTGGTTATGAATGTATCGCTGCCACCTTTTGAGGTCATATTAAAAACAGCTGTACCCGGATCGAAATCAGCCGTGCCAGAATAAAATCCTGTGGTGTAGATATTGCCAGCTGCATCCAGAACTATATTCTGACAACCGTCATTTCCTGTTCCGCCCATTCGCCTGGCCCACTCTAATACCGCGGTTTGCTGAGCATACGAAGTATTTGCTATGGAAAGTATCGATATTACAATAATTTTAATATGTTGAAGTGAATTATTGGGACCGATGTTTTTCATACTATCAAAGCTCATCAGGTTTGAGTCAAAAAAATCACATGATGATGTGAGTAGGCTTAACCTTGCCAAGTTAAAAAAATCTTTGTTATCTTTTTAATACCAGATACCCGTTCTCCGTCTTTCCAGAAGATTTGAGAAAGATTTTATAGAAGTATGTTCCTGATGGAAGTTCGTTTCCATTTTTATTGAAACCACGAAAAGCGTTTTGCTCATTGTAGTTTTCTACTTCGAAAACCTTACTGCCCCAGCGATTGTAAATGGTAACGATGTTTTCAGGTTCTAACAAATCAATGTTAGCGATTTTAAAGAAATCATTTTTGCCATCATTGTTGTTCGATACCCCGTTAAAGATTTCAATTTCACCGATGACATTTATTTGCAACTGCTGTGTAGAACATTCCCCGAACTCATCGCATACACGAATAGTAATTACATCGGTTCCTGTAAAGGAAATACCAGAATAATTAATCTGTAGTGTCGTTCCATTCAGTGAAGCCTGAGCACCACTCGTTGGTTGTTGCAGAATAGTCAAAGAACTTAATACAAGATTATTGTCGGCATCCGAGATTAATGTGGATAAATCAATCGACACGGTATTACCGATGGTCGTACTCAGGGTAATGTTATTAATTACCGGTGCCGAGTTGTTGCACGGAGCCGGCACAACCGTTACGGTGATAACATCCGAAGCCGGACTTGAACAGCCTGAGCCATCGGTAACGATTACTGAATAACTTCCACTTGTACTTACGTTAATTTGTGAAGAAGTTGTTCCGTTGGACCAACTGTAAGAAGCAAATCCATTGGGTGCAGAAAGTGTAAGAGTGGTCGTACTGCAAATCGTTATAGCATTAGCAGTAAGCGTAATGCTGGATGTGATAGTGGGTATAGCTGGAGGAGTATTGACGGTAGCGGTTACAGGTGTTCGAAGACTTTCGCATCCATTGTTTATTGAAACAAAGTAAGTGGTTGTTGTTGTGAGGGAAGGCGTAACATAAATACTATTTACCTCCCCAGCAATTGCAACACCACCGGTTGCTGTCGTGTACCACCGATACTGACCATCAACTCCACCGGAAGCAACAAGCGTAACAATGCCCGCGCTACAACTGGCACCATTAGTAATAGTTGGCGCAGCCGGAATAGCATTGATAGTAAGTTCAACGGCATTACTGAATATCGAAGCAGCCAGATCACCAGAAATTCTGCAGCGATAGAAACCGGCACCAAAATTTCCAGTCGTGTTTACAGAAAGTGATGCCGTATTTACATTTGTATAACCTCCTCCATTATTGATATCAGTATATGGTCCCGCAAGCGTGGTAGAAAACTGCCATTGATAGGCGATGTTGGTGGTTCCTGTGGCTGCAGTGGTAAACGAAGTTGTGACTCCATCGCAGACTGTAGATGATGAGGGTTGAGTGATTATGCTAATAACCGGTGCTGTGGTCACCGTAAAATTACTTGAACTGGTAGCCGTGTTTCCAGCAATTGTGACAGTGATCGTTCCGGTGGTTGCTCCATTTGGAACAGATGTAGTAATAGAAGTAGCGGTGCTTGCTGTAACAACCGCAGTTGTTCCATTAAACGCAACCGTGTTGTTGGCCGGTGTTGGATTGAAGTTAGTTCCAGTAATGGTTACAGTTGTACCAATTACTCCAGAAGTAGGTGTGAATGAAGTAATTGTTGGAACCGGAGCGACACCAATGATAAAGTTGGTTGCCGATTGCACAGTCATACAATTTACGGTAACCGAAATTTTTCCTGTTGTGGAAGAAGCTGGAACGTTTGTAGTAATACTGGTAGGTGTACTGGCTGTTACGATGGCTGTTCTGTTATTGAAGAATATAACCCCGTTGTTAGTTGGTATTGAACTGAAATTTGTCCCAAGTAAAGTAACCGTTGTCCCGATGGGCCCGATGTCAGGTGTAAAAGATGTTATCAAAGGCGGTGGTATTGCCGTACCAAGAGTAATCTTTTCAACAAAACTATCATTGCCTGGTAAGTTCAAAACGCAAGGTCCAAAATCAAAGTCAACTGAAGGGCTGCCTGAGTAAAACCCGCCAACATAAATAGCGCCTGATGGATCGATGCAGATGGCGTTACCTCTGTCGCGATTGATTCCTCCGGTGTTAACCGCCCAAACAAAATTGCCATCGCTATCTAGTTTGGAAATGAAGAAATCGTCATTTACTCCGCCAAGAGCAGTTAAATTAAAAATCCCTGCCCCAGGATCAAAGTCTACCGTACGATAAAAAAAACCAGTGGTGTAAACATTTCCAAGAGCATCAGTCGCAATCGCCCTTCCATGATCAACCCCAGTACTGCCTATTCCCTTTCCCCACACAAAGTTTCCATTGATATCTAATTTCGATATATATATATCGCCACTGTTAGCTACAGAAGTTATAGTAGAAACACCTGCCCCCGGATCAACATCAAGGGTATTTACAAAGACACCCGTTGTCAACACATTGCCGGATAGATCGACAGAAATTCCGTACGCTTCAACGGTAAGAGTTCCACCGAGAGACTTCGCCCACACCAGATCACCATCATTATTCAGTTTTGTTACAAAGGCGTTGGGAAAACCTGTTCCTCCTGTACCGGTTATGGTGAACGTACCAATGCCGGGATCGAAATCTACTGTGCCACTAAATCTTCCGGTAACGTGAACATTATTGGCAGCATCAACACACATTGCATTTACTTGTGAACTACTACCAGCAGTTGTGCCGCCTAATGCTTTGGCCCAAATCAGATTTCCATTGCTATTGAGTTTCACGATGTAGGCGTTAACATTACTCCCTGATGCAGTTAAATTAGATATACCAAGCCCCGGGTCAAAGTCAACAACACTCCCAAACAATCCTGCTGCATACACGTTGCCGACAGCATCAGTTGCGATACTATTTCCATATTCAAGGAACGAATTACCAAAACGAACAGCCCAGACAAAATTGCCATCTGCGTCTAGTTTTAATATGAAACTATCGTCATTGCCAGCTGCTACCAGATTAAAAACACCTGGCCCCGGATCAAAATCCGCAGTAAGAGTAAAATCCCCGGATATGTAAACATCCCCAGTACTCGTTACCGCAATAGACTTACCCACTGACCGGCTTGACGCAGGTCGTTCAATCGCTTTTGCCCATAAAAAATTGCCGTTGGCATCTAGCTTAGATATAAATGCAGCGGGTCCGCCAGCTCCTCCAGGTGAAAGGGTGAAAACGGATGGTCCAGGATCAAAGTCTGTTGCTTCGGAAAACGATCCGGTTGTGTACACATTGCCAGCCCCATCAACAGCAACACCCAGTGTGGTATTATTGGCACCGGGCCCTTCCGTTGCCTTTGCCCACTCAAGAACAGGGACTTCCTGTGCAGATACCTTTATAGTGGATACTGAAAGTGAAAAAATAGCTACAACAACCAATCTGAAGTATTGAAAAGGAGTAGAAGAGATTATTCTTTGCATACTCCAAATCTCCAAAGATTAGAAGTAACAGAAAATCACATGATGATGTGAGGGGATTGAAAACAGTATTACATTAATTTAAGAGCTAAACTGCAAACTTATTTTGTCACAGGTTTTAATTTTTTAAGGTACCACACATTCAATTAGGTAAGAAGAGCGAATGCCCATACCACATAAAACCAGAGGTACCCTATTAAACTGATGGGATGTATTCTCTGTAGTGTTATCCAATCGTGCCGAAACATGGAGATGAACAATAGATTCCACACAATAGAATTGAAAAGAATCACATCAAGTTCCAGCTTGCCCGCAACACGGTCTAAAATGGGTCCGAGCATATAAATTGTTGCCAGGTAAATGTAACGCTTGTGTTTTGTGCCTTCGGCTTTGTTGATAAATGCAAGCACAATAAGAATGGCATATCCAGCCATAAAGAACCGATTGGCCTTGGCCACAAACCAGGTCTCCTCCCAGCTTTCAAAAATGACAACAAAGACATATACTGTACTAATAAAAACTCCGGCTGCAATCCATCCGCCCACCGTACCTACTCTTTTGTGTGTTGCATAATCACCTTTTCTGATATAGAATGTTTGGAATACCAGAACGGAGAACCAGGCAAAACAAAATAGACCATGAATGATAAACTTAGGATCCGAATTACTTTTTTGACCAACATCGGTAATAAGATTATCGGAGAATGCAAAAAATGATAATGCAAGCAGGATGACACTAACAATGAAAAAGTAATGCTTTTTCATATTACTCGACCTTATCAAACCGATGATGCATTAATCTGCTATGATGCACATCAAAATGAGTGGGAATACTGGAATCACTAAAATAAAACTGGACCCAAAAAGTAGACTCATAATCGGTTTCATAAAACTCTGTAGGAAGTTTAAACTCATTAAGCGTATGAGGTTCCAGAATTTTGTCGGAGATGGTGGGGCGTTTCACAACCAACTTGATGTCTTCGTTCAATATAATAGTCAAGTAGAAATCAAGATGTTTGCTGTAGTATTTACCAGCAAACTTTTGAAGGTATTCTTTTGAAAGGACTGGTGGTGCAGTAGTATCTTTTTTCCAGGTCGCAATCTTGGGTGAGCTATCTTGTATGTGAGCTTCTATGCGCATGACTGAATCGGGATGTGGCTGAAAGAAGCGAATCCAGACCGCATAATCTGGATCTTTGAAAACTCCATCGCCCACATGCTGCATCGGAACATTTTCTGTGGATGAATATTGCCAATATAAGGTGTCGCCTTTTGCTATCATGTTATAATAGGTCCTGCCTTTCACGGCACTTTGAAAGCTTTGTGTCAATTCTAGGTAACGCCCTGCATATTTTTGTAAATCTTTCTCTTTAATAGGCACTGGTGTGGAAGAAAATATTTGTAACGCTGCTGTTGGCTCGTCATTTATTTGTAAAATGGCGGTTGCAATTGCACTCACTTTATCATCGTAGGCAGTTAGATTATTGGTGGTGCAAATAATAGCAACTCCAACACTGGGTATCCTTGCGAGATAAGAGAATCCGGTTACGCCCTCGTGCAAAATGATTTCGTAAGTACCGATCTTTTTTAATTTATATCCATGCGCATAATTCATTCCTTTCAGAACCGGGATGGGCCTGGCATTCTTTTTTAATCGTTCTGATGCTTCTGTGATAAAAGAATTTTTATCAGCAAAAGCGGCAGCCCATTTTTCCAAATCGTTTGCAGAAGTAAGGATGGTATAATTACCTCCGGGTGAAGTTTTATCGCGCAGCCAAACGTTGTAAACACCAGGCTCATCTTCAAAATACGAAAAGGCATGGTTGGCAATCATGGCTTCTTTATTTGTTCGCAGGGTGGTTGCCGACATCTGCAAGGGTTTGAATAATCTGCGCTCCATGTAGTCAGGTAATTTTTCGCCTGATGCCCTTTCTAAAATCAGCCGTAGCAATCCAAAATCAGAATTACTGTACATGTAGCCTTTCCCCGGTTCTACTTGCGGATCGGGTTGATTGTACAAGAAATTTAAAAACTGAGAAATATCCAGGCGGTTGTTCATGCTGGCTTGGGTAAGCACCAGCGTTGCCCATTCATCACAAAAACCACTGCTGTGGTTGAGCAAATCTTGCAGTGTTACGGGTTCGCTCCACGTTGGCAGCTTCGGAAAATATTTTCTGACTTTATCTTCCAGCCTCAGCTTTCCATCCAGCTCCAACAAAGCTGTAGCGATGGAGATAAACTCCCGGCCTTCGGAATAGGGGATGGTTACGACAGTATTATGATTGAAAGGCACTTTATGTTCAAGACTTGCCAGTCCATAATCTTTTTTCGTAATCACTTTTCCGTTTTGAAGTATGGTGATGGCGTAGCCGGGAGATGAGGCGTTGTTGAAATCTTTGAATAGCGAATCTAATCTTTTGTTTAGATGAGATTTGTTAATCGAAATAATTTGTGCCGAGGTGGCAACCGTAACGAAAGAAAACAAAAGGGCTATTTTTTTCATAGCCCAATCTCAATAGATAAAAGATAGCAGAAAATCACACGATGATGTGATAAGATGCCCTACTCTATCTTATCAAACTGGTGATGCATTAACCGAGTGTGCCAAACCGTGAAATGAGTTATGTCGCCTTTATCATTTTTATGAAACAGCAGGTAAGCAGGGAAACTACTGCCGGGGGAACGGGAAATTGGTATTAAAAACTGATTAAGCTCATGCGGATCAATGGCGGTATCTGCAATGGTTGGTCGTTTAATGATAAGTCTTCCATCATCATCAGTTATAATTGTCCAGTAATAATCAAGGTGCTTACTGTAATACCTACCGGTAAATTTTTTTAACTCTTCTTTTGAAGGATTCCACGGCAGCCTATGTTCTCTAATCATACTTAAGCGAAATCCATTGGAGGCAAAAATTTCTACCTTCATCGGCACACCACTGGCGTCATCATAAAATTTGGTTTGTACTTTTTCTCCATGCTGTTCACAATAAAACAGATTATTACCCACTGGAATAAGGCTGACTGGCTCCTGTTCTTTATCATATCGAAACTGTAAAACTGAGTCAGCAAGATTAAACTCACTAAATACCTCCATGTCTACATTGCTCCGCCAATTTTCCATCCCAACATGTTTCCACCTGCCTGTGTATTTTTTATATGCCTCCGTAGGAAGATTGATTTTGCTGGAAACAAAAACTGGTTTGGGAGGTGGTGAAACTTTTAACAAATAATTCAATACCGATCTCGTATTTCGATAATCATTTCCGACACAAATTATTGCCAGGTTCTTTGATGGAACCCTTATTAAATAACTCTGTTTGGCATTTCCCTGATGGGTGATTACTTGATGACCCTGCAGCGTTTCGACCGCATACCCAATAGCGTAATGGTTACTTAAACCGTGTAATTCTCTCGAACCGGATAAAACTCGTTGCGCTGCTTTTGCAATGGGAGATGAATCAGTGGAGTGGGCAAGCAACCATTTTTCTAAATCTTGCGCACTGGTGTAAACAAAGTAATTGGCTCCCGGTGAAGTTTTTACTACAGGCGTATAGTAGGATGTAGCTAAATTCTTGACAACCGGGTAAGGTTCATCTCTCATAAAGGTGGCATGCATTTCCAAAGGAGTAAACACATTCTCTTTCATCCACTTAGAGAGATTTTGCCCTGTAGCTTTTTCTAGTATCAGCCTTAATAAACCAAAATCTGAATTGGAATATAGGTAACCTTTACCAGGCTCAATTTCAGGAGTTGGTTGCCGATAAAGTAGATTTAAAAATTCTGAGACTTCCACCTGATTCAAAAAGCTTTGTTGTACTAAGGAAAACGCTGACCATTCGTCTATAAAACCGCTTGAATGATTGAGTAGATCCCAAATGGTTACAGGCTCTGCCCATAGCGGCAGCTTGGGAAAATAGCTTCTTACCTTATCTTCCAATTTTATAATTCCCTTCTGATCCATCAAGGCAGCTGCAATTGAAATAAATTCTCTTCCCTCAGAATAATAAAGTTGCTTTACGGACTGATGACTAAACGGAATGTTGTATTCCAGACTGGCCATTCCATAGGCTTTTTTGGCTATAACTTTTCCATTCTCGAGTATCGTAATGGCAATACCAGGTGTATTTTCATCGTAGGAGGAAAAGAGACTGTCAAGTTTTGCCTGCAGCGCTTTATCTGTACTGACTTGTACCGTGGAGGATTTTCCTACAGGAGTATTTTTCTTTTGCGCGATGGTAAGAGAAGAATAGATGGATAAGAAAAGAAATGGAATAATTTTATTATTCATATAATATAGAGTGAGTTTAACTTTTAATTTATTTCACCTGCTGAAACTCGGGATGCCCAGATTGCCAAAGCATAAACTTAAGGGTTCCGATAATCTCATCTATGCCGCTACCCTGATGCCCGCCCTCCCAGTTCACCATTAACAATTGCGGTTTCGATCCTTTCTGTTTTGCCTGCAAGGATGCTATATATCGTGAGGGTGCAGTAAGATCAATGATGTAATCCGTGGCACCATGCACAACCAGCATAGCCGGTAAGTTTGAATTTGTAGGAATGTGATACAATGCGCTAAGACTGAATAATGATTGAAAGCCTTCTCTCGTTGCGATATCGCCTACGCTCCCTCGCTCTCTGGCATACGCAGCATCGCGGTAGGTTACCAGGTCGGGCAATCCCGCTTGAAAAATTCCACCCGCAAACAAATCAGGTCGTTGATTGATACTATTACCCACTAAAAAACTTCCGGCACTTCCACCCATTACAAATTGCTTATCTGGCGAAGTGTAATTGTTCTTTATAAAATACTCAGCCACATCGACCACATCATTGATCGAGTTCATTTTATGCGGAAACTGTCCATCGTCAATCCATTCAAGTCCCAACTCTCCACCCCCGCGCACATGCGCGTAGGCATAAATGCCATGGCGGTTTATCCACGGCATCTGGTGCGGGTCATGTCCTACATCCCGAACGGCACCACTATTGCCGTAAGCTTCTATCAACAGTGCATTTTTCCCTTTGATGTTTAAATCTTTTTTGTACACCAGCGTAACGGGAATCTTTTTGCCATCGCGTGAGGGTATTTCAATTACTTCCGTAACGACATCATCACTTAAATCCAGACTCAGTTTTGAAAAGGGTAGAGGTGCAACAGTGTCCTGATCATAGTCATAAAGCATGTATTGCATGGATCGAATAGCATTGAATTGGGCAAAAACCAAGTCATTGTCACCTCTAAATTTCAGTTCCGCGATTGATCCTTTTCCATTGACATTAATTTTGGATACCTGCTTTGATGTATAAGGAATTTTATAAATGCCCATATCACCAACTTTTCGGTATAAAACATATAAAGCGTCTTTGCCGGCAACAATCCCAGAGGAATGCTCTGCATCTACGTAGGACAGCACTTCATCTTGCGCTGGCATAAACGCAACGGGCTTATCGCCTGTCGACATATCTATTTGCACAATAGTATAACGCGGATGATCTTTTGTGGCTGCATACAAATAGGCACCTTATGCATCAAAGCCATCGCCAAGATTTACATAGTTGTTGAGCCGCTTCCAGGGTGTGTTGGCTCCATTTAAATCTTTATAATGAACTGCGAAAGCATAATTATCATCCGCACCATTTCGGATGCGTGCCACTAAATATTCTGAAGATTTGAAACTGTAGATGTAGGGTGTTTCAAAATCCTTTAGTTGTATCGCGCCATTTAACCCAATACCGAATAGTGCCTCATCTTGTGTAACAGCGTTTCCAATCTTATGAAGTTTAATCTTTCCATTATAGTACTTTTCACTTTCAATGGTTGATGGAGGTGCCTGCGAATAAAGTAAACCACTATCGTCCGGAAGCCACGTCATGGAGACACCACGAGAATCATTGAACATGATCGGAGCAATGCTATCAGTCAGAAATATTTTTTTATCGAGGTCGTAAACACGAATGTGCGGGTTCGCCTCGCCTCGTTGCACCAACATCATAGCTACCCATGGTTTTTGGTGGGCATACACTTCTTTGCGACTTCGGTATTTTTGGCCTTTGATGGTGATGCCACCCTGAAAAACAATTTCTTCCTCTGCATCTATGCTCTTTCTCCTACACAAGGCGGGACCTATCTCAGGGACATCACGATTGTAGTAAAAAAAATCATTCACAACCTCAATATCCCAAATCTCATCCTGCATCTTTATGTAGCCATCTTCAATTTCGGCCATCAATCGATCTCCATTCGGAATGCTGTCTAAGATGCTCTGCGTTAGTTTACCTTGCGCGTTTACCCAATCCATCAATTCATTTTCATTGGACTTGCGTGACATCCAAAAATAGGGATCGAAGATTTTGGTATCATAGATGGTGGTGTCGAATGGCTCGGTTCGGGTGATCGGGTATTCGAATTTGGTTTTCTGTGAACAACTAATGACAAAAATAGCGGAGAATGCTAACAAAGAATTTTTTATACTCATACCAATTTTTCATTAATGGCTTTGCTTACGGCTTCAGTCTGTGAGTGTACCTGCAGTTTCTCATAAATCTTTTTGATATGGGTGCGTACGGTATCCAAACTAATTTCGGATTGAGCAGCAATAATTTTATAGCTATTGCCCTGGCTCAGGAGAGTAAGAATTTCTTTTTCTCGCGGAGTGAGTTGATACGGATTGGCAATCGATTTTTGCATCGAAGCAATAACCATCCGTGCAATACTAGGGCTCATCGGTGCACCCCCTGAAAGTACATCATCAATGGAATCAAAAAGTTTAGTAGACAAGTATTTCTTCAAAAGATACCCTGAAGCTCCTGCCCGAATAGCGTCCAACACGTGGAGGTTATCATCAAACACAGTGAGCATGATGATGGGTACAGTATGGTTGAAGACGCGGATTTGTTTTACCGCTTCGATGCCCGTCATGCCGGGCATATCAATGTCCATGAGAATAAGGTCCGGCTTAAGTTCAGTAACATGTTTTTTTGCAGAGAGTACATTTTCGAAAGCACCCGCAAGGCGAAGGTCTTCTTTCAGCGAAATCAAGCTACTGATGCTGTCCCGTAACAGGGGGTTGTCTTCAAAAATTAAAACAGAAAGTGCCATGTTGAATAGTAGAACAAATTACTTTTAAAATATTGCTACAATAAATACCCCAATCATGTGATGGGCAATTCAAGTTGAATTTCTGTGCCCTTTCCCGGTTCGGTAATTTGGGTCATCGTCCCTTGCATAGCAACGGCTCTTTCTTTCATATTTTTTAGTCCGTTGCCTGTGGAGCTCAAGGCAGGATTAAATCCTTTTCCATTATCGCGGATAGAAAGATGTAGTTGCTGGTGCTGTACCGATAAGGTGACTGTCAATTTGCTTCCTTCGCTATATTTCGCAGCATTGTTAACAGCTTCCTTAAAAATTAGAAAGATATTTTTTCTTTTCTCGGCATCGAGTTTTAATTCGTAGATGGTGTCTTCGATGTGGAATGTATAGTCAAGGTTTTTGGGCTCTAGGATTTCAGCGGCAAATTCCTTCATTTTGATCACTACCTGTTCGAGCGAATCGTTTTTTGGGTTGATCGACCAGACGATGTCACTCATTTTTTCCATCATACTAGCCGAATGAGTAGCAATTTTTTTCAGGTGTATGTTCGTGTTTTCATGCCCGTTTGACAAACGGGCATTTTCCTGCAAAGCCAACTGACTCATTATGTTGATACTCGAAAGCGTTGACCCTAAATCATCGTGTAAGTCGCGGGCGATGTGATTGCGCACGTGTTGCAGTTCAATCTCACGTTTGGCGCGGTTCATAATGCGATACCGGTTTACCAATAAGATACTAATCACGATGACAGAAAATAAAGCAATGGCGATAAGAATAACATTGGTGCGCTCGCGACTTAATGCGAGCGTTTGCAATTCCTGATCTTTTTTCAATAAAGCAATTTCATTTTCTTTTTTTGCAGTATTATATTCCTCTTCCAGTTTTTTTAATTGTAAGATTACCTCTGTGCTTTTTATCGAATCGAGAAGCTGTTGACCTTGTTTTAAGTTTTCGTAGGCGTTGTCAAATTGCTTGCGCGAAGCGTACCACTCCGCTAGCATTAAATGCGCCTCGGCTGTGTTATCAAGTGTCCCAGCTTCCGATGAGATTTGGATATTCTGCAAAAGTGTTTGCTCTTCTTTTCTTTCTGCTCGCGAATCATTTTGCAACGCTATCAGGTAGGTTTTAATTCTTGAAACCATAGCACTGTCTCCCACTTGCCGGGCCAGTGGAAGTGCTTCCAAAAATTTATGTGTTGCATCATCTATTTTCTTTGTTTGCTTTAACAGGGATCCCATGTTGAAAAGTGACCGGGCTTCTTCCAGGACCAATGTGAGCTCACGGGCCTGCACATAGGCTTTATTAAAATAATACATCGAAAGCTCCGGTTTATTAGTTTGTTGATACACAATCCCCAGGTTCATCCACGAGCTAAGCACCCCTCTTTTATCTCCTAACTCTTCTTTTAATTTTTCAGATTGTAAAAGATATTTTTCCGCAACAGCATATTGTTGTAGGTCCATATAATCATTGCCAAGGCTATTGAGACTAAATGATTGACCGCGTTTATTTTTTACCTCCTCAAACAAGGCGAGACTTTTAAGATGGTAGTTAGCAGCATTTTTTATTTCGCCTATAATGTAATAGGCATTACCAACATTAAGCATTTGGCCAGCGCGTGCAGTTTTGTCTCCGTTCTCTAACAGGCGAAGGGCATCCAACAAATAGGGTAATGCCTCTTTAATTTTACCCTGATTTTTATAGAAGAGACCGGCTGAGTTAGCAAAGTTGATGGCTGCTTTTTTATTCGCTGGATTTTGTGCGAAGATTTCCAATTGATCCAGATAATATTTTGCACTATCGATTCGTCCGGTAGTTTGATGGAGTGCAACTAACCCGGAGTAAGCTGCGGCTAATCCAATATCAGTTTTCAGTTCCTTCGCTAATGCAATTTGTTGATAGATGTACGATTTAGCTTGGTCCATGTCCTTACGCATAAACTCACCTGCAAGACGGTCAAGCGCCCGGATCTTATTTGTGTCACGCGGATGGACAGCTACAATACGTAGCAAGCTGTCAATAAGTGGAGTTTGCGCAGAAATCGATTCTGCACTGACTAGCAATAAAGTTATTTGTAACCACCTTTTCAGATTAAGAAGTTTGGATCAAGTTAATGAATAAAACAGTAAATTTTAGCGGTGTTTTAAATAAAGGTGGCTGCTTCGTTTTCTTTCTCAATTATTCATTTTTGTGTAGAAATAGGTACGCATTCGAGATACATGGAGGGTGTAAATTCTGAATGATTGAGTTGAATAGGCTCCTCCGATGTTTGTCGTTGATAATGATAGCCGGAACTTTTGTCCAACGAGATAGTAAAAACATAACTTCCGCCTTCTTCCATACTTCGTGGTTTAGCCCAGGCATCCAGCCATTCAATAGCTACAATCGCTTTTGTATTGTCAAGAATAATATCGTCCAGAATTCGCACTTCAACCCACCCTTTTTTCTGCTTGATGGTGTGAAAGATATTCTTTCGCTGACTTGCTAAAGGAATTAGTTGCTCCCCATCCTTTGAGAAGAAATTAATCCTGACCAGAACGCTATCGAACTCGCAGGCATTCAGGTGAAAAAATAAACTGTTTACTCGAACAGGAATCTTATAAGCGGGTATCAGTATTCCGATTGCCCGGCCACGAGAACTGGTAAAATCCCCCCAACCAGTATGACGAGAAGATTTTCCTTTATTCCCCAATACAATAAGATCTTTTTTGCTACGAACCACTACTTCATTCAAAAGTTGTGCTGAAGGAGTAAGTTCAACGATGTGTTGTTTGTTTAAATCAATTTTTGAAACCTGAAACTCTTTGCTTGTATAGCCCACATAACTAATCACGAGAATATCCTCCGGTTTGGCATTGGCCAGATCTACTGTAAAAATGCCTTGCTGGTCGCTAATACTTCCTATTTGTTTGCCCCGTATACCAATATTCGCGTATGGCATAACTTCTTGCGTTTTACTATCCCGAACAATCCCATGAAAGTTTTGACAATAACCCATCAGGGAGATAAAAAGTAGTACAAGCACAGCAAAATTCTTAATGCTCATCCGTGGTTTATTCAGCGCTTTAATGAAAGAAATCCTGTTTGCATGGGGAATTTATTGCCAGCAAATTCAATTTTATAAAAATAAGTACCAGTAGTTAGTTCCTTTCCTTCGTTAGTTAAGCCCTTAAAGACCCGATCGGAATTATTATAGTCAGTTATTTCAAACACTACATCGCCCCATCGATTTAGTATCGTGACTTTATTTTTCTGTGTATCTGCTCGAAGTTCAATGTTGAGAATCAGGAAAGAATCATTTTTACCATCTCCGTTAGGGGAAAGCCCATTGAAAATTTCTAACTCGCCAGGACTACTGCTTTCCAAAACAACATTGTCTAATCCACCACCATCCGCAGCGGCAGTGTTATACTCACCGTTAATAGCAAGTCCTGTTAGCGATGTTAAGACAGTTCGGATTTGTGCTTCTGTAGCTACCGGACCTGTTGAGCTGCCAACCCGCCAGTTTTCAGTTATGTCCAGTCGTAAGGAATAGGAAGTCCAGTTAGGAGCCACGGCAGGCAATACGGGTAGCAACTTTATCAGCGTAATTCCGCCACCCATTAAACGGGCACCCGCTGTGTTGCTATTCGGAGTAATGCTTACTTGTAAATCAAATCGCAGGAAGGCTCCATACGAGGAGGACTTGTCACCAAGAAATTTAGTAGGTGCATTATAAAAAGTAGCGGTACCAGCAACCCCATCAACAACCTGGATAAACCCACCCGGATTACCTCCAGTTGATTGAAAGGTTGGGTTAGCCCCTGTTTGACTGTCGATAGCCGACCAACCATCGCGGTCTGTATCAAAAGTACTTACAATTTGACCCCAAACGGAATTTGCGATGAGTACAACAACGACACTACAAATAAATTTATGCATAGTTAAAAATCTGGAGATGACTTCGTGGGCTTCAAGGCTTTTTTAAAGTTAGGTAGCCATGTTCGTTTTTCCGGCCATTGGCGAATTCAATTTTGTAAAAATAGGTACCCGATGTAAGCTCATTACCATTGTTATTCAGTCCTCGGAATATATTGGTTGTATTGTTATAATTACTCACTTCAAACACTTTGCTCCCCCAACGATTATATATATATACTTTATTTTGTTGAGTATCGGGCAACAGATCGATGTATTGGATTATGAAATTATCATTTACACCATCATTGTTTGGAGAAATTCCATTATACACCACAATGTCACTAATTTCAAGAATGAAGCCATTCACCGTAGTGTTGCCGCCCTTTTGCGTTGCATTTCCAACTACCTCTAGGGAACTAGGGTCAAGATTACCATCCTGATCCAAAATAAGCAGGGTCAGGTCAATCGTAACTTTTCCACCGATGAAAGTTTGAATAGTGGTGGTGTTTATGTTTGGCGGACTGTTAAAACAGGTAGTATTATTGATCACTTGAATTATATCAGACAAATTTTTTTTATTTGATGAAATATCCTCAGGGTATTACCACTTCTTCAAATATAAATAACCCGCGATATTTTTCCTGATGTGCATAAAATTCTAATAAAATTTGGTTTCGGCACCTGATTTAGGTCGTATCGGTAAGAACACATGTATTTGTTGAAGGTAAGGCTTCCCGCGTAATTCACCTCGGTCGCCATTGGTTGATCAGACTGTATAATAGGTTACAGCTTTATGCGTTATTTATTTGATGTTTCAGGATTTGGGTGAAATCATTTGACTGATGTCCGTACCTTTAAACATGCGCACAAAAAAAATTTACTGAGAGTTGAGTAACTTGATTAAGTTATCGACCAGGTTAATGTTATCTTTTAATAGTTAGGTACCCGGTTATTGGCTCGCGATCTAGATTGTCAAATTCAATTTTGTAAAAGTAGGTGCCGGATGGTAATTCATTCCCATTGTCATTCAACCCGCGAAAGACTTTTGTTGTATTGTTGTAATCATCAATCTCAAATACTTTACTTCCCCACCGGTTATAGATAATAACCTTATTCTCCTGTGTATCCGGAAGTAATTCAATGTATTGGATCAGGAAGATATCATTCGATCCATCATTGTTAGGAGACAGACCATTATAAATTTCAATATCACCGATTACATCAATTTCTAAAATTTGTTGTGTGCATTCATTAAATACATCACATGCCTGAATAGTTAAGTGATCCCGACCTGCGAAGTTTATTCCATCATAATTAATTTCAAGAATTCCATTAGAAATGGTAGCGGCAGCCCCGCTGCTAGGTTGTTGAACTACAATGAGTGAAGAGGCAACAAGATTATTATCTGCATCTGAAATTAAGTCCAGCAGGTTGATGGTCGTCTTTCCTCCGATTACAGTTGTTGCAATGGTGCTGTTAATAATGGGTGGTTGATTGTTGCAAGGTGCAGGTATTACGGTAACGATGATAAAATCAGAAGCCGGACTGGTGCAACCGGCAGCGCTGCTAACGGTAACCGAATAGGTGCCGCTGCTTGTTACTACGATTTGTTGCGTAGTTGACCCATCAGACCATAAATAAGAATTAAATCCGTTCGGTGCGTTCAGGGTAAGCACCGAGCTGCTGCAAATGGTAATTGTATTTCCGACCAGCGAAATGCTACTGACAATTGCAGGCTTGCTCACGGCTGGATTAATGAAGAGACCTTCATCATTGGAAATAACTTCGACAGAAAAATCGCCATTAATCCGACAACGGTAGCGACCTTCTCCAAAAGCACCTGAAGTATTTACCAACAAGGTTGTGGTTGTGGCACCGGAATAGTTTGTGTTATTGATAATATCGGTAAATGTATTTCCATCCGGACTAAACTGCCACTGATAGGTAATGTTTGTCGTACCCGTTGCGGCTGTGGTAAAAGTTGCGATTTCTCCCACGCAAGCGAAGGTATCAGACGGCTGGGTTGTGATTGTAATCGTGGCAGGTGTACCAACTATAAAATTACTAGCACTTACTACTGTATTACACCCGATGGTTACCGAAAGAGGTCCGGTAGTCGCACCAACCGGCACACCTACAGTAATGGTACCTGAAGTAGTATCAATGAGAGGAGCGTTGACTCCGTTGAATTCCACAGTGACTCCAAACGGAGTGCTGAAGTTGTTTCCATTGATTGTAACCGTTGTTCCTTCCGGTCCTATTAAAGGTGAGAAGGATGTAATATCCGGTGCATCAATAGTGCCGATCAGGTTTTTAAGAATTTGAATAGTGGCGCTAGTGGTTATAATATCGTTTCGCCCATCACCATCAACATCGCCAAGCAGGATGGAGCGGGAAGGCAACTTTGGAAAAGTTATGGGTGTACTAAACGTTGATGCATTTATAATGCCAGGTGTTGCTTGATTCTTATACACCAAATTACCAGTGCTACTAAAGTCAGCCACCAGGTCAATTTTGCCATCACCATCGAGGTCACTCAGAACTGGTTTGTTTAGAGGTTCGCCTACAGAAAGATCAACCTGGGGATCGAATGATAAAGTTCCCGTGGTACTGGTGTTGCGGAAGAGTGAGATTGTATTGATCGTATTGGTGGTTACTACCAAATCTAATTTTCCATCTTCATCGATATCGCCCAAAGTAGTAAAAAATGAACCGGCACCGGGAACTGGTGAACCTGTAGTGATGGGAAGCAGTACTTGCGGTGCAAAGGAAATTGTCCCAGGTGTACTTGTATTGCGCAACAACGAGACAGAAAAAGCATTGGCATTGGGTATTGCCGCATCCAGTTTTCCATCACCATCGATATCGCCCAACGCAAAAGGATTGGGGTTGGGTCCGGTTGCAAAGGTAATGCCGGGAGCAAATGATGAAGCATTAATGACGCCAGTAGTTGTGGTGTTTCTTAGTACAGTCATTCCTGTCAGGGATGTAGTAATAGTAAGGTCCTGTTTGCCATCACCATCTACATCCGCAATCCATACATCGTGGCCAAAATCAGGAATGGTAAAATCAACTTTAGGAGCAAGGATTATGTTGCCGGGCGTACTCACATTTTTGTAGATTGATAGTTGCCCACCGCGGTAGTTGATTACGGCAATATCTGGTTTGCCGTCACCATCCAGATCACCCGTTGCAATACCAAAAGGAGTATCACCTGTAATGAAATCTATTTTCGGTTCAAATGAAGTTGCAGCTATTGAGCCAATTGTACTTATATTTCTAAAAATCCCGAATACATCATCATCGCTGTATGGGATAAGCAAGTCCGGTTTACCATCGCCATCAATATCAGCAAAAGCAGAACGCGTAAAGCCCGCAGTTATGCCAAGTGAAATGGCGGGTGCAAATGAACAATCATCAAAAGTGCCCCCACCGGCAAACGTTGCGATAAAGAGCAGGTGAGATTGTGCGGTTAAGCCATTTACCGAAACGGTAATTGGTTCATAAGTTGAACCTGGTGGAACTATAACTGATAGTTGTGTGGTAGTTGCAGCCGTAACAGTTGCTCTTGTTGCCCCGAAGTAAACGATGTTGTTTGCTGGGGTTACATCAAAGTTCGTTCCCATTATAGTGACACTCGTACCAATCGGTCCGGAGGCAGGATTGAAGGATGTAATGGATGGAGGCAGCGCAGCAGTTACACTAAAGCTGAAAGATTCAGGTAGACTCCAGAAATTATTCTGTCCCGCAACGCGCACATGTAGGTTATGGCTTCCGATAGGCAATGCACTACTGGTCATATTATAAACCTCGTCAAGAGCATCCGTTGCAGGATTTACCGCGATGGCTGTCCCATTGCCGCTTCCGGGATCTGTATCAAAAAAATATTCCAGTTTGGTAATGGTACGACTTTGGTCAATGTAAAACGGTGTGTAAGCGGGCATGCCCCAATCGCCATTTGCATCGCGCATTCGCACCGCCAATATATGCATGCCTACACCAAGGGCTGCGGAGTTGGCCGCGAACGCAACATCAATCGTTGCGCCTGCCGTTATGGATATAGGTATTGCATTGCCAAAGCCAGGATCGGTATCGAAAAAATACTCTGCCCCAGTAAGCAAAGGATTATCGGCAAGCACGTAAACGGGTATAAATAAAGGAATGCTCCAAAGAGTAGCGTTGTCCTGAACGCGGATTCCTAAAATGTGCATACCTTCTGAAAGTCCGGATGAGGCTGCCAAAAATGTAACATCCAGATTAGAGTTGGCAGTGAAAGCAGGCAAGGCTGTACCTGCACCAATTCCCGGATCAGTATCAAAAAAATATTCAGCTGCAACAATATCACTGAGTTGTGCATAACTCAATAGCGGAAACGAAATCAGTAGTATGGCAAAGTATGACTTCACGATTTGTTAGTTTCCTTTCGCTTTAACCTGAACACTCATGTCAGTTCCTTGAATAACCGTGCCTGAGGTTGTGATTGTTTGCACGATTGGCAACGATGTTCCTAGCGGATCGAAGGGAGTAGGGCCGCTATAAATCCCCATATCAATGCCTCCTAACCCAGTAGCCTTTGCTGGAGATGCAGGTTGGAGATGTGCATCATAACTAAAATTGTAACTGGTAGAGTAGGGTAAATTGATAAATAATGGATTTTGTCCAATGATATTATTAGCAGAGGTATTACCATTGATAGTAGAGAAGGTATTATCACTGCCATCATAGCTGATGTTATGCTGTTGAACGTTTCCAGTGAAAGTAGCAACGGTAACATTGGTTCGCACACCATAGAATATGTTATTCTTGATATTACAGTTCGTAACATCGCGGAAAGCTGGAACACTTCCGCCACTGGCATTACCAATAAGAATATTATTTTCAATGATTGCACCGTTAAGTCTATCGATTGCCGTCCCATTAACTGCATGTACGTAAATTATGTTATTCGATAGTCGAACACCCGAACTGCCTACTCCAACATACACTGCGGCACCCCCGGATTGGCCGCTTTCGCCAATGATACAATTTTGGACAATTAAATTTCCTTTAGCCGACCCCCCACTCCCGTCACCAAGATTTCCCATCCTGCATTTATCAATCATTATGTTATTAAAGGGTCCCGGAATATTTATATCGCTGTTTATTACAAGACCTGATAGCCTTACATTGTTTGCGTTTACATAAATCGAACCGAGAGTTGACCGGACGGCACCTGGTTTGTCAGGATTAAAACCCCCTCCAAAAATGGAAAGCCCTTTTCCATTCAGCTGAGGTTGCGAATACACAACGCTACTGGGAACAACGTAGATGATATCTCCGTTAGCTGATGCCGCTATCGCCAGGTTAATAGCGTTAGCACCCGTAAACGTATTCACGCCTGTGGCAGCACCGGGATTGCTGTTGGCAATTCGGATCGTTTGTGAAAAACATACTAGGGTAAAAAATAAAATTCCTGTTGTGGTCAATGATTTTTTCATGGTATGAAAATTTTGATACTATGATTTTGGCTTGATGAGTAGACGATGATTCTCATTAGCAAAAGCTGATCGCTTTATTTAGAGAAAATGAAAATAAGAATTTTATAAATCTGATTAAAACAAAAGTGCGATAAATTCCCTTGATGGGGTTTTTGCAGCCGATTTCAATGATTCTTTGTTGTGGGATGATTAGGATTAGTAGCTAAGGAAGGATATTCTGTTTGAGCACTGGCCATAAAAACTGTCCGTCTCGCTTTCGATATTGCAGATACCGAAAGCGCAAAAGTTCAACTTACCAAAAGGTAGTTTCAAATTTGGAAGGTACTACCGTTTCAATGAAAGATAACCAGTAATCATTTCCCGTTCACTATTAATAAATTCTATTTTGTAAAAATAGGTGCCGGTACTTAATTCATTGCCATTTTTATTGAGTCCGGTAAATACAACATCATCATTGTTATAAAAGCTGGCTTCCCACACAATGCTACCCCAGCGATTGTAAATAGTCACGTGATTATTTTCTGTATCCGGAAAAAGTGTGATGTATTCAATTACCCATTTATCATTCTTTAAATCACCGTTGGGTGAGATACCATTATACACTACAATATCACCAATCACCTCAATTTCAAGATTCGTTTCAAAACATTCATTAAGCAAATCACACACACGAATAATCAGGAAATCCTGGCCAGAGAATTTAGCGGTGGCATAATCAATTTCAAGAATGAAGCCATTCACCGTAGTCTTGCCCCCTTTTTGCGTTGCATTGCCTACTACCTCCAAGGAAGTAGGGTCAAGATTACCATCCTGATCCGAAATAAGCAGGGTCAAGTCGATCGTAACTTTTCCACCGATGAAAGTTTGAACTGTAGTGGTGATTATGTTAGGTGGACTGTTAACACAGGTAGTATTATTGATCACTTGAATTATATCAGACATCGGACTGCTACATCCGTTTGCATCGGTTACTTCTACAGAATAATTCCCAGATAACTGGGTAATAATTTGTTGTGTAGTTTCTCCATTCGACCAGGCGTAGGTAGAAAAACCGGCAGGGGCCGAAAGTGTGATGGGCTGTAAACAGATAGCTACTATACCAGCATTGATTGTTTCACTTGCTGTGATAATGGGTTTTGTTGGAATTGAAAATATGGAGGCTATTACCTCGGTGCGTGCACTTTCACAACCATTATCATTGATTGACACATAATAGTTGGTAGACGTAGAAAGCGGTGGAGTGGCTAAAATGCTGTTAACTTCTCCGGCCAGGGCAGTGCCACCGCTGGCGACATCATACCAGCGGTATTGTCCGTTGGTTCCGCCAGAGGCTGTAAGGGTAACGGTGCCTGGTCCGCATCGTGGTTCTGCCGAAGCAGCCGGTGCAATGGGGCCGGGTGTGATAGTAGCTGTTACGGGTGTACGCTCGCTTTCACAAAATGCGTTTGCCACGGCTACATAATAAGTAGTGGTTGCCGTTAATAAAGGTGTGGAATACGTACTATTTACTGCACCGGCAATGGCAGTGCCACCGATAGCTTGTGTATACCATCTGAAATTTCCATCACTTCCATTAGTCGCTGTTAGTACCACAGAACCTGGTCCGCAACGGTCGGCATTCGTAGTGAAAGGTGGTTCAGGTGTTGAATTTATTGAGACTACGGCCGCACTACTTGTGGTGGAGCCACAAAGATTACTGACCACACACGTATATGAACCTGCATCAAGTAAGTCAATGGCGGAGAATGAAAGCGTGGCGGTAGTAGCGCTTGGAATATTTATCAAATCTTTTCGCCATTGATAGCTCAGTGGTGCATTCCCTGTGGCAGCAACGGATAGGGTTATGCTTTGACCTTCACAGGAAGTTTGAGAAATGGGTTGTGTGGTAATGACTGGGCAACCCACAGCAACAGTGTTATTTATTAATACAGCGAAGTAATCTTCATATATATTAAAAGATACAGAGATAAGATCATTTTTACCATCACTGTTGAAATCACGGGCAAGTACTTTATGTCCACCAGACATTTGTTTATTTATCAACTGAGTGGTAGTAGGGCCGCTGGCGGAACCACTGAAAATCCTGACAATACCCGGTTCTGAACTAATTGTAAATTGCGAGGAAAGTATTAAATCTTTAAACCCGTCTCCATTCATGTCTGCAAAGTCCTTTACGGTTCCTGTAAAACCAGCGGTGTAGTTTGTGCCCGTAAATACTCCGGTTCCATCATTTATATAAAAATCATCATCAGTACCAATGGTAACGTTATAAGCATTAATATCCGGTCTTCCATCATTATTCAAATCCTGAACTTCAAAAAATCCTGAGTTCATGGGATACTGGCTCCCTTCTGTAAATGTTCCGTTTCCGTTACCAAAAAATACGACTACCCGGTTGGGAGAACTATAAGCAACTGCAAGATCAAGGTTGCTATCGTTATTGAAGTCTGAAGTTCGTACTTCCAGTGCATTTTCACTAATCGGAATAGTTACAGCAGGACTAAACCCAGTTCCTGTTCCGGCAATAAAATAAAGCGATGCGACATTACCCCCAGTGGCGATAATATCCTGGTTTGTATCTTTGTTAAAATCACCGATAGTGATGCGCACATTGTTTCCGGTAAAACCGATGTTGGCCTGTGGGGTAAAACTTCCATCTCCTTGTCCGGTAAATGGAGTAATGGAGGGTGTAGAATTCGAATTGACTGATAACAGATCGGGAATACCATCTTTATTAAAATCGATGTTTTGGATACGGAAAGGATTGGTGCCGGTAGTATAGTTCGTTGCTGTTTTTGTGAACCTGCCATTTCCCGTTCCAAGATAAACGGCAAAGAAGTTGCCTGCGGTGTGTGAGATCGCTACATCGGTTATTCCATCCAGATTGAAATCGTCCAGCACCATATCGCGTGGGTCGGGTGCCGTTGGAAACTTCGCGATGGCATTGGAAAAGTAGCCTGTTCCATCACCCAATAATACATCTGCGCTGTGTGTGGTTCCATTAGTACCCACCCCCACTGCATCCAGTTTTCCATCATTATTAACATCCACCAGTTCTATGCTGCGGGGGTTTACATTCGTTTCAAACTTGGCGAGAAGAGTGAATGTGCCCGTGCCATTACCTGCGAAAACCCTGACATTCTGGTAATTCTGTGTATTGTCCCTGGCGATGATGTCCATTTGTCCGTCACCGTTCAGATCACCGGGTGTCATGTAAGCTCCCGTTTGCGAAAATGCAATGGGCGCTGCAAAGACTCCGGAGCCGTTGTTCAGGGTATAAGCATTGCCGGTACTTAAATCGAGGTCTCCGTCACCGTCAAGGTCATGCGCGATAATATCTAATGCGGTGCTAAATCCAGTAACAGCTGTACCAGGTGTAAATGATGTGCCTGAACCATTACCAAACCAGGGTTGCACTACATCTGCAGTTACGGCAAAATCCAGATTGGAGTCACCGTTAAAATCACCCACAGCGACACCAAACAAGATGGCAAAGTCAATAGTTGTAGGAGTTGAAAAGCCGCCATTTCCATTCCCCAGGAAAATGAAGACTTGTCGCGGTGCGGTGCTGTTTGAAACAATGACATCCGGGTTAGAGTCGTTATTAAAATCACCAACGGCTATTGCCCGGGGTGTTGGTCCTACAGGAAAATTAACCGGTGCAGCAAGGTTGCCATTGCCGGCTCCAAGCAGCAGGGAGAAATCACCATTGGACTGACTGCAGGTAACAACATCCAGGTTTCCATCCTTATTGAAATCGCCTACGGCAATATCGGATGGGTTAGTAGAGGACGCGAAATTTCTTTTGTTGGTGCCCGTGAAAGTGCCCGACCCCGTGTTTAGTAGCAATGTTACTTGTTGATTTGCGAATGAATTAAAATTGCAAACTGCAACATCAATTAAACCATCATTATTAAAATCACCCTTAACAGATGCTTGTGGAGTACTTGGAAGGGAATTGATCGGAACATTATGAAAGGTTACCTGTGCGAACGAAGGAATAGAAAATAAAATAAAACCACTTAGTATAATTCTTACCAGACGCATATTTCAAAAGTTCAAATTCAAAACTGTTTAACACTTGTATTCGTTAATAATTATCTTTTCAAATATAAATAACCTGTTATATTTTTTCTGACGCTCATAAAATTCTAATTATATAAAATTTGGTTTCGGCACCTGATTTCCTTCATACCGGTAAAGAACATATGTTTTTATCGAAGGTAAAGCTTCCCGCGCAAGTCACCTCGGTATCCAATGGGAGTTCCGGCCCTATAATAGGTGACAATTTTAGGCGTTATTTATTGTCTCAGGATTTACGTGCCATCATTTAACTGATGCCCGTGCATTTAAACATGCACACATCCAAAATAATTACTGAGAGTTGAGTAACTTGGTTAATTCATCGACCGGGTTAATGTTATTTTTTAATAGTTAGATAACCGGTTATTGGCTCGCGATCTAGATTGTCAAATTCAATTTTATAAAAGTAAGTGCCCGAGGGTAATTCATTCCCATTGTCATTCAATCCGCGAAAGGCTTTTGTTGTATTATTGTAATCCTCAATTTCAAAGACTTTGCTCCCCCAGCGATTGTAAATAGTTACCCGATTGTCTTGTGTGTCTGGCAAGAGTTCAATGTATTGAATCAGAAAAATATCATTCTTGCCATCGCTTCCGGGGGAGAGACCGTTATAAATTTCAATGTCACCGATCACATCAATTTCTAAAATTTGTTGCGTGCATTCATTAAATACATCACACACCTGAATGGTCAATTGATCTTTGCCGGTAAAATTGACCCCGGCATAATTGATTTGCAATACACCATTAATAAGTGTAGCAATTGCGCCACTTCCCGGTGGTTGTATTATCGTAAGAGAAGCAAGATTAAGATTATCATCAGCGTCAGTTATAAGCGGAAGAAGGTTGACAGTAACTTGACCTTCAATGATGGTAGAAAGAGCTACTGCTGCGATTACCGGGGCCTGATTGTTGCAAGGTTCAGGCAGTATAGTTACCGATAGAGATTCTGATGCAGGGCTTATGCAACCTGATGTATTGGTAATAGTCACGGAGTAGAGACCACCTACACTCACAGAAATGAAGGGCGAGGTTGAGCCATTCGACCATAGGTATCCGGCATACCCTGATGGAGCACTCAATGTTAACGTGGTACTGGCACAAATGGTTAGCGTATTTCCAATCAATGAAATGTTGGAGGTTATGAATGGTTGCGGAGGAATAGGATTGATTGTGGCCATAACGGCAGTGCGGGAACTTTCGCAACTACCGTTATTAAGTGATACATAATAAGTAGCTGTTGCAGTAAGCGGTGGTGTGACATATGAATCATTTACTTCTCCGGGCAATGCGGTGCCTCCAGTAGCCACCTCATACCAACGGTAGTCTCCATTGTTTCCACCCGTAGCTGTTAATGTTACCGTGGAATTGACTCCACAAGAACTGTTATTACTTGCCCCAGGAACTGACGGAGTAGGTATGATAAATGCCGTTACCGGGATTCGCACACTTTCGCAGGTTCCATTTCGGATGGAAACAAAGTATGCGGTGGTATCAGTAAGGATGGGTGTTGTAAATGAATTTCCGGTGGTGCTCGTAATGGCATTCGGTTCAGTAGTGGATGTGTACCATTGGTAATCCTGCGTAGCGGTAGCACCGGATGCAATAAGCGTCACGCTGCCGCTTCCACATAACGTTGCGTTTAACACACTCGGAGGAGTAATGGGATCGCAGATGACTGCAGGTGTTACGAATACATGAATGGCTTCTTTGCTCCGTTTGTTTTCATCATCAATGGCGGTGATTCGTATTTCATAGGATGTGCTCGGCAACAAACCCTCCAGGGCGGCAGCAAAATCAATGGTGAGGTTAGCGCCTGGCGTAAAATTAGTATAGGTCTTCGGTGTAGTTTGGGTGGCGCCATCAGTATGAAAATATTCTAAGGCTACAATCTCGGTACCTGAATTAGCATTGAAAAATGGTTTTGCAAGCGGCAAACTCCAGCGGCCATTCACATCTTGTGAGCGTACATATAAAATATGAAACCCTTCGGCAACTCCACTCAGATTAATTACAAACGATTCGTCAGCAACACTGGAAGCCAACGAAAGTTGTGTGCCATTGCCAACACCAGGGTCGGCATCAAGAAAGTATTCTATGTTTTTTAATTGCGGAGTTGCAGCCGATTGTGCATTCCGTTGAACAAAAACGGGATAGATAACCGGTATGCTCCAAAGCCCCTGACTATCTTTGGCGCGCACATACAGGGTATTAAATCCTTCGGCTATGGTAGTTAATGGAATTATAAAATCCCGGGTAATGTCTATGGCCGAAGTAATGGGTATCTCAATACCATTACCCGTGCCGGGATCGGTATTAAAAAAATATTCTATCCGATCAATAAAATTGAGGGTTGCACTTTGGGCTGTACGTTGAACATATACCGGTTTAATGACCGGGTGACTCCATAGACCGTTATTACTTTTAGCCCGGATAAAGAGAACATGAAATCCTTCATTCACTAGCCCTAAAGGAAGAGTAGCGTTTTGGGTAAGATCAGCCGCTGCGGTAATGGAAATTTCAATGCCATTGCCAAATCCAGGATCTGTATCAAAAAAATATTCTACCCGCGCAATAGTCTGCGCGAATAATCCGGAGCTACAAAAAAATAAAAGAAGAAATAAGCGCATTGTTAATTATTCGACTTCACTTTTATTTGTACGGGTAACCCTGTGTTTTTTTCACCTACATTAGGAGCAATCAGAGAATAAATGTTGGGGATAGGCGGGATGCCCGATAGCACATAGGGTTCAGCGCCACCAAAGATGCCACAATCGGTGCCCCCAAAGCCCGCACCCAATCCGGGTGATGTAGGTTTTAATTGCCAACGTCCATCGGTGCTGCCAGTGTCAACAAACCGTAAGCCAAGGGAACTGTTATTGATGTTTCCATTTCCTAAAGGCAAGTAGCCATTGGTGTGAATATTATTTCGGACCAGCGAAGCGGATGCGGTAAATGAGTTGTCGGTATTGAAAAAATTATTTTGGACAATGGCATTGGCAACATTGATTCCACCTGCAAAAATATTATTTGATACTTCAAGAGATGAAGTAGGTGGGGATATTAGTGCTGCAACCCCACCACCACAACCTGTACAACTATGAAATAAATAATTATTGGCAACCACAATTCCCGATTGTCCGGTCGTTACATTCACCACAGCAAAACTTGTATTGTTTAAATTGCCGTCAACATAGTTTTGAACGAAAAAGACATTCGAAGCATTGATACTTACCTGTGATAAGTTGCAGCCTGATTCCTGACGGATGAGGTTACGTTTGATTAAAATATTATTAGCACTCACCACCAACCGCCCAATTATCTGAATCCCCATGAGTACCGAACCTTCCGAGCCAGCTGCAAATTCCAGTTCTTCGCAGACACCCGCTGCGGTGTTGTTTAAAAAAGCTGAGGCTACATTGGTTTGTGTATCGGGGTTTTCACTTAAAAAATAGCCCGGCCCAAGGATGGTCAACCTCTTGGTTACGGTAACTTTTGTTGTGATGTAATTTACCGGAGACCCAATAAGATATAAGGTATCCCCGGCATTGGCCCCATCATGCGCGGCTTGAAGATTGGTAAAATCTTTTGAGCTGCTACCCGCATTGCTATCGACAATCCAGATTTTAGCAAAAACGTTGTTTGTAATTGACAACAAAATAATCATGTAGAAGAACTTCATAACAAGTAAAGTTTTGTTGAACTTAAAAATAGCAGGATTGTGCTGATTATAAGTTTTACCCCCATGCTTATGTGGGTAGATATCCAGTTCATCACATAGAATTTCATCACGATCAAAATAGTTATCATTAATTGTTTGACTTCACCTTTATCTGTACCGGTAGTCCTGTATTTTTTTCTGCTGCGGCAGGAGCGGTTAACCCATAAATGGTAGGTATGGGTGGAATTCCCGAGAGTATGTAAGGTTCGTCACCGCCATACATACCCATGTCAGTTCCATCAAACCCGGTGCCCAATGCTGGTGAACCTGTTTTTAGTTTCCATTGACCATCGGTGGTACCCGTGCCAATAAAAATTGTAGTGGGTAGTACATTATTGATATTGCCATTATCTGTGGGTAAGCCATTGGTATGGTGGATATTATTTCGGATAACTGAGGTGGTGGCTGATAATACACCACCAGCATAGAATATGTTATTTTGAACCAACGCATTTGTAACATTAAAATGACTATTAGATGTATTATTTGATACTTCTAAACCAGACCCACTTGAACGTACATTTTCAAACCCCCCTCCATTATTAAACAGATAATTATTAATAATCCTGATGGTACTAAATCCGGGATTAATGCCAATACATTGTCCATAAGAACCGCCAACCACAGTAGCGGTAAAATAATTTTGTCCAATAATAATATTGGATGCCGCAACCGTTACAAGGGGCTTAGGACAACCCCCTGCAATGGGAGCAGACATTCTGTTCCTTCTGAGTAGAATATTATTGACTGAAAGAGTTATTGAACCAAATATGGTTAATCCACTTACAACGGATCCTTCAGATCCACCAGCAAAGATGATCGCATCCGAGCCACATAAACCTGTTTCGAGAAGTAGGAAAGCGGATAGTAAGGAAACCTGAGTATCCGGATTATTTAAAAAATAACCAGGCCCGAGTATTACCAGACGCTTCATGATTGTGACAGTGGTTGTGATATAACTCACTCCCGACCCAATCAGGTAAAGGCTATCCCCAACCGAAGCCCCATCATGCGCTGCCTGCAAATTGGTAAAATCTTTCGAGGCACTACCCGGGTTGCTGTCCACAATCCAGATTTTGGCCTGTAGGGTTAGGGGCAGTACCAACAAGGCAATCAGATAATAATGTTTCATTTGGATTTGAGTTAATTTTATCTTGAAAAAAACCTGGTAATACCTGCTCATCTTGCTACAGATATGAGAGCAAGTGTATTTACTTATCAGATAGGTAAGATCTGTGAATAAAGCCCTTATCTCAATACCTGTTTTCGAGTAATTATTCGATCAAAAAAATACCTGAAAGCAGGTACTTAAGAAAGTCATTGATCGTGTAACTGAAACCCAATGAATTATTTTAACTTGACGGTTATGATTGTTGATTTAATCCGAAAATTGCCATTAGGAATGACAATTTTGCCCGAAGGGTGACGAATGAGGACATAGAAGTCAGCATTGTCAGGATTAACCTCATGACACTTGCGGTCGGAGTCAGACATTTATCGTCTGACCTGACATTGAAAATAAAAGAAATATTTACATTAAAAGGAAAACTATACGCCTTTCATTTTCAATCATCAGCACAACGTGCAAAAAAGTCTAATGACTTTTTTGGGTTAATGGTTTAAGTAGAGTTAAGTCATGAGTATGGTTGCTTGCAGCCCTGCTCTCGATCTACTGGAATTTACGTTTCCAGTCATTTTTCTTAGCTTTGAGTACTTTTTAAACTGATGGCTGAGAATACCTATAAATCCAACACCTTTAAAAAACCCGAAAAGGAAAAGAAAGTAAAGTCCCCCAAGTCCAAATCCAGATTCGGTTTTGATTTTTTCTCGGACCCACGCTTTACCCTCGCCTTTGGTTTTTTTCTTCTGATCACTGCGCTGTATTTATTCACTGCTTTCCTTTCCCACATTTTCACAGGCAAGGCTGACCAAAGTGTGGTGCAGGCGTTCTGGGCAACCAACTCAATTGAATCGGGCCGTGAGGCTGATAATTGGCTGGGTCTTTATGGAGCAATCACCTCACATTTTTTAATCTGGAAATGGCTGGGCATCTCTGCCTTTGCGATTCCACCACTCCTTTTTCTTGTAGGCTTTAAGTTTGTATTCAAGCGCGAATTGGTTTCAATATTTTCGGCCTTCATTCTTTCTGTGTTTGCCGGGCTTTGGTTAAGCTTGCTGCTGGGATATATCACCCACAACATGGCTGGTGTCACTGAGATAGGTTTTATCAGTGGTGGCTTAGGCTTTGAACTTGCAAAAATTTCAGATAGCTTATTTGGATGGGGTACCTTTTTGATTCTTGTACTCTCACTTTTTATTTTCATTATCTACTATTTCAATGTCACGGCCATCAATGCTTTTCAGGTGCGCGATCCTAAACCCATGGGTAACGATGCACTATCGCCTAACGATGATCTTTTCATCAAACCAACTTATACGGATGATCTTGACAACTGGCCGGTAAAAGAAGTGACACCCGAGCCCATCAAGTTTGTTCCGCCTGTTGAAGAAATAGCGATTGTTAATCAGGTAAAACTTGATGTTGAACCCATCAAGCCAGTTAAACAGGAAAAAACGACTGAACCGATCTTTACCGTTGAGGAACCCAAAACGGATACCGAGGTAATGGCTGAACAGTTGGTGGAGGCTCAGGGTTTCTATGATCCTACACTGGATTTAAGCAGTTATAAATTTCCAACCCTGGAATTGCTGAACGAATACGAGGCGAGCAAAGTGCAGGTAACGCAGGAAGAACTGAATCAAAATAAAGATCGCATTTTAAGTACGCTCACCAATTTTAAAATTGGTATCCAAAGTATCAAGGCAACCATTGGCCCAACCGTTACGCTTTATGAAATCGTACCCGAGGCGGGTATTAAAATCTCCCGAATCAAAAATCTGGAAGATGATATTGCGTTGAGTTTGGCCGCGTTGGGGATTCGAATTATTGCGCCTATTCCCGGCAAGGGCACTATCGGTATTGAGGTGCCGAACAAGAATCGTGAGATGGTGGGCATTCGGTCGGTGTTGAGCACAGAACGTTTTCAAAAGACGGACAAAGAACTTCCGATAGCCATTGGTAAAACCATCTCCAACGAATTGATGGTGATTGATCTTACCAAGATGCCACACTTGCTCGTGGCAGGTGCAACGGGCCAAGGAAAGTCAGTAGGCCTTAATGTTATTTTAACTTCTCTATTATATAAGAAACATCCCAGCCAGCTAAAGTTTGTGTTGGTTGATCCTAAGAAGGTTGAGATGTCACTCTTTAGTAAAATTGAGCGGCATTATTTAGCTAAACTTCCTAACAGCGAGGAGGCCATCATTACCGATACCAAAAAAGTTGTTTACACGCTCAATTCACTTTGTATCGAAATGGAAAACCGGTACGAAATCATGAAAGATGCTGGAGCGAAAAATATTAAGGAGTATAATGCCAAGTTTGTTTCGCGTAAGTTAAATCCCAAAGAAGGTCATCGATTTTTGCCTTACATCGTATTGGTGATAGACGAGTTGGCTGACTTGATGATGACGGCTGGCAAAGAAGTGGAAACGCCTATTGCCCGCCTTGCCCAATTGGCCCGCGCTATCGGCATTCATTTGGTTGTGGCCACGCAACGCCCTTCCGTTAATGTAATCACAGGCGTAATTAAAGCGAACTTCCCGGCCCGGTTGTCGTTTCGGGTTACTTCAAAAATTGACTCACGTACAATTCTTGATACCGGTGGTGCAGATCAATTGATTGGTCAGGGTGATATGTTGCTTTCCACAGGCTCTGAGATAGTACGCTTACAAAGCCCGTTTGTTGACACACCCGAAATTGACAGAATTTGTGATTTTATAGGATCCCAGCGAGGTTATGATTCAGCTTATATGCTTCCTGAATTCGAAGGAGAAGATGATGGTGGCGCATCTGCAGTTGACTTGTCGGATAGAGATGCACTTTTCGAAGAAGCTGCCCGCTTGATTGTTCAACATCAGCAAGGAAGTACTTCGTTGATCCAACGTAAACTAAAATTAGGATATAATCGGGCCGGACGTTTGATAGATCAGCTGGAAGCCGCTAAAATTGTGGGCCCATTTGAAGGCTCCAAGGCTCGGGAGGTGTTAATTAAAGACCCGATGAGTTTGGAACAATTATTGAATGAATTGAAGGAAAAACATACTCACTCCTAATCTATATATGAAAAAGCTCCTTTTTGCGATCCTTTTAACGTTTGCCGGTACCATTTCCTATGCACAGTACGACCCCAAGGCGCTCGAAATCCTGGAGGCCATGAGTAAAAAATATAAGTCAATAACAGCTTTTGAAGCCAATCTCACGTCAGGAATGACCAACGATTCGGAGGGGATAAAGGAAGAATTTAAAGGAAAAATTACTGTGAAGGGAGATATGTTTCGCCTTTTACTCGATGACCAGGAGATTATCAATAATGGAACTACCGTCTGGACTTATTTGCCTTCTGCAAAGGAGGTGAATGTAGACAACTTCGATCCGGGTTCGGATGAAGTGAATCCCACAAAAATATTTGACATGTATAAGAAGGGATTTAAGTATCTCTACCTGGCCGATAAAACAGAAGGCGGTGTGGTGTGCGAAGAGGTAGATTTAGTGCCTGAAAAAAAGGATGCCCAATATTTCAAGATCAAAATGATGATTGTGAAGAAGGATAAAAGCATTCAAAGTTGGACCATGTTTGACAAATCAGGAAACCGGTATAAATACACCATTACCAAGTTTGTACCCAATGTAAAAGTTGATGATGACTTCTTTACGTTCGATCCCAAGAAGTATCCGGGCATTGAAGTAATCGACTTGCGCTAAATCGCCAACTTCTTATTGCTTTTTTCGTATTCGTATAACTTTTGGCTGAATTACAGTAAAAGCATCTGAAAATTCAGATTGATGCTTTTGAATAATGGTTCCAACCATTTCAGCTCGTTGCACAGTTGAATAACCCTCCAGTCTTATCAGAATAATTCCCGCATGTGGTTGGTTAAGTCTATAAACAAGCTCGCCAAAATCTTTATCACGTGTAATCAAAATTCGACTTTCCCTATTTGCCAGATGCAGGAG
Organism: Cyclobacteriaceae bacterium; assembly: GCA_022841475.1. Lineage (GTDB taxonomy): Bacteria > Bacteroidota > Bacteroidia > Cytophagales > Cyclobacteriaceae > ELB16-189. The sequence goes on from JALHRJ010000009.1 coordinate 107,354, forward strand.
TTCATCATCGGTAATTGATCGAATTCCTTCAATTACATAATAAACATCGAAATTAAATTTTCTTAGAGTTTCTACGATTGAGCGATCAACGCCCTCATCGGCAAGAAACTTCATACCGCTATTGGATAAATTTTTTCTCCTTTTAGCGAGTCGGCAGCGAAAGCAAGTGCGTCATTGACAGCTTCTCTCGTTAGTCGAGGCCAGGCTGCTAATAGATTTTCTAAAGTTTCGCCTGCTCCCAATGATTCTAAAATAAGTTCAACTGTAATTCTAGTTCCTTTAATAACAGGTTTTCCCATCATCACTTTTGGATTAACCTCGATATAGGGGTGATCATTCATATAGGTAGCTCCCTTTTTAAGAGAGAACAAAGTTACAAAAAAAGGATTACTTGATAGGGACTGATTTTAACTATCAAATTATGCCACATAAACTATTATCTTGCGATTTATGAACCGTCAAGAACTATTTGAACAAATAAAAAAAAAGAATTCTTATCTCTGCGTAGGTCTTGATACCGATATTGAGAAACTTCCGAAACATTTGCTTTCGTTACCAGATCCCATTTTCGAGTTCAATAAGCAAATCATTGATTCAACAAAAGAATTCGCAGTAGCCTACAAACCCAATATTGCTTTCTACGAGGCATTGGGTCCTGCCGGGTGGGAGAGCTTACGCAAAACGCTTGATTATATACCCAAGGAGTGCTTTACGATTGCAGATGCAAAGCGTGGAGATATCGGCAACACTTCTGCATTGTATGCACGCACGTATTTTCAGCAGATGAATTTTGATTCCATTACAGTTGCTCCGTACATGGGTGAGGATTCCGTAAAACCATTTCTCGATTTTCCTGGTAAGTGGGTGATTCTTTTAGTGCATACCTCCAACCCTGGCAGTATTGATTTTCAACAAATCGAAACCCGCGATGGTCGTTTTGTATATGAGGAAGTAATTTTTGCTTCACAGCGTTGGACATCGGCCGACCGCATGATGTATGTGGTGGGGGCAACAAAAGCCGATAAAATCGGAACCATTCGGGCCCTCGCCCCCGATCACTTCTTTCTTGTACCCGGGGTGGGCGCGCAAGGGGGTGACCTTGAAGCGGTATCCAAAGCAGGGATGAACGCTGAGTGCGGTTTACTTGTCAATGCATCGCGATCTATAATTTTCGCTTCTTCAAAAGAAGATTTTGCTGAGGCTGCACGCAAAGAAGCCATGAAACTGAAAACTGAAATGTCCCAGTTACTGCATCATTATTCCTGATGTGTCGTGAACGAATCATTCATACATTACCTATGGCAGTTTCAATACTTCGATAAGAAGGACCTGAAGACTACCGCGGGTGAACGACTCACGATTCTGAAACCCGGTATTTTAAATTCAAATGCTGGCCCTGATTTTTCGGATGTAAAAATTAAAGCAGGCGAAATTGATTGGGCAGGGTGCGTGGAAATCCATATTCAATCCTCTGGCTGGTACGAACATAAACACAATCATGATAGAGCCTATGAGAATGTAGTGTTGCATGTGGTGTGGGAAGAAAACAAACCTGTGTATCGGGAGGATGGTACGCGCATTCCAACCTTGCAACTAAAAGAAAGGGTAGACCCTGACTTGATTAAATCATATCAGAAGTTAATCAGCAATCGTTCCTCTATTCCATGCGAGAAATCATTCAGTCAGGTTGAAGAAATAGTAAAACACTCTATGATTGATAAGGCGCTGATGCGCAGACTGGAAGCAAAATCAAAACAAATCAATTCAATCCTTGAGCAGAACACCGGTGACTGGGAGGAAACTACCTATCAATTACTGGCATCAAGCTTTGGATTTAAAATTAATAAAGAGCCTTTCGCGCAACTCGCCAAATCGTTGCCTTATAAAGTAATCCAAAAGCATCGCGATAAGTTAATTCAGGTGGAGGCTTTGCTTTTTGGTCAGGCTGGTTTTCTGGTTGCCAAATCGAAAGACGAATATCTCACGAGTCTTTTTAATGAATACCAGTTTCTTGGTAAAAAGTATGACTTGATTGACTTTCAATTGCATCCAACCCAGTGGAAATTTCTTCGCTTGCGACCTGCTAATTTTCCTACCATCCGGATCGC
>JALHRJ010000010.1 GCA_022841475.1 Cyclobacteriaceae bacterium
AATCGTCAGCAGGATTTTTTTGTGACGCTCAATCAACGGGTTAATGCCCATTTTAAAAACAACAAAATTGAACGCACGGCAAATTCAGAAATGATAGTGAAAACTATTTTTATGTTTTCGCTATATCTGATTCCTTATTTTCTTTTAATCGGAGGTATTACTGCCAACCCTTGGGTCATGCTCGGCCTATGCATGGTGATGGGTTTTGGCATGGCAGGAATTGGTCTCTCCATCATGCACGATGCCAACCATGGTGCGTATTCAAACAAACCATGGGTTAATAATTTGCTTGGACTTTCATTGAACTTAGTGGGAGGTCATGCTCTCAATTGGAAAGTGCAACACAACGTGCTGCATCATACCTACACAAATATTCACGATGTAGATGAAGATATCAGCCCACGCGGAATCCTGCGTATGGCTCCCGAATCAAAATGGATACCGTTGCATAAATACCAACATTACTACGGCTGGTTTTTTTATGGTTTGATGACTCTGGTATGGGTGTTGGTAAAAGATTACGTGCGAATAATTAAATATCAACGCGAAGGCTTGATTAAAAAACAACGCACCTCGGCCGCTAAAGAATGGACGATTATGCTAGCCACAAAAGCGGTCTATTTCACCTACATCCTTGCTGTGCCGATGTGGTTACTACCGGTTACGTTTGGTCAGGTTATTATTGGTTTTTTAGTCATGCATTACATTGCCGGTTTTATTTTAGCTATCATCTTTCAGCCCGCCCACGTAGTAGAAGGAACAGAATACCCCATGCCAGATGAACAAGGGAATCTTGAAAATAACTGGGCTATACATCAGCTTCACACCACCACCAATTTTGGCCATAAGGAAAAACTGTTCTCATGGTATGTGGGTGGTTTAAATTACCAGGTAGAACATCACCTATTTCCAAACATCTGCCATGTACATTATCGTGACATTGCAAAAATCGTTGAGCAAACTGCCAAAGAATTTAATCTGCCCTATAAATCAAAAGAGACCTTCTTTGATGCAGTAGTCGCCCATGCGCGTCAATTAAAAATCTTAAGTGAAAAACCTGCTCACAAAACGAATCGTGTTGCCGTAGCCGCTTAAGCGAATAACTTAGCTCGTTATTGTAATATCTCCTTGAGTACAGGTAAGGATTTCATCTCAGAGAGATTATCGACATGGTTTGCATAGAAGCGAAGCAGACTTGTAAGCAAGATGTGTCTTTGATTATAGGTTATTGAAATAGGCGTTGTATAATCTGCCAACAGCAAAAGTTTAAGGACTTCCTCATCTTCTTTATTCATCCAATGTCCACCCATCACCTCCTCGGTTAAGTTAGGACCAAACCCTAAATGTTTACTCAAACCCAACAAAAAAAGTAAGTGAAAGTTTTCAGGCTTTTCCTGGCTATCTAATTCCATCAAAGAATTAGCGATAAAATCATAGATCTCGGTGGTGTGACTTTGTTCTTTCACCGCCTTATTCAATAATTCGTTAATAAACATTGCAATGGCAGATTTCCGGATCTCATGCGTGAGTGTTTGATATGGAAAGTAGCATTTCACTTCTTTGATGCGGAGAATATTTGCATTCTCTTTATGGTACACAACCAAATCCAATAATGTGAGAGGCTGGAAGAGTGCAATCTTACTTCGCTTAGAACTACTGCGCACTCCGTTAACCATATAACTCTGTAACCCGAACAGCTCCGTGAAGATGTTAACAATGATGGAAGTTTCACCATACTTGGTAAATCTGAATACTATTCCTTTGGTTTTATGTAGCACTTAGTCCTTGCGTTTTTTCAAATCAGCAAAAAAAGCCTGCCGGCTTCGGGCTTCATACGCGTCCTTTTCACCCAGCAAGACTTGCGAATCTTTGGCGCTGAGTCGAAAAGAGAATGAGGCTAATTCGCCTGTGGCTGCACAGATCGCATGCACCTTGGTAACAAACTCAGCTACCGCTAACAAGTTCGGCATCGGACCGAACGGGTTTCCTTCGTAGTCCATATCCAGACCTGCCACAATCACGCGTTTACCACTATTGGCAAGCGTATTGCAAACTTCAACAATAGCATCATCAAAAAACTGCGCTTCATCAATGCCCACCACATCACAATCACCTGCCAACAGAATTATGTCATTGGCAAAGTTGACCGGGGTCGACCGAATTTCACGTTCACTATGCGAGACAATTTTCTGATCGTGGTAGCGGGTATCAATAGTAGGTTTAAAGATCTCCACCTTCTGTTTGGCAATGAGCGCCCGATTTAACCTACGGATCAACTCTTCTGTCTTTCCTGAAAACATACAACCACAGATCACTTCAATCCATCCGCTTTTGCCCGGACGGTTGCTTCTGCCTAGTTGAGGTTCAATAAACATAACGCAATTTAAAATTTAGTATTCGGCAAATCAGCTACCTATAAGGGCTTAATCCGAGTACCTCATGTGAGGCAGTTTCGTTTCGGCCGGTACCCGAATCCTGCAGGACCCCAGGACTGATGCTTGGCAAGCCAAACGCTCATTATCCGCTAATTCACCTTTCTTAAAATAGTTTAATTCTGGACCCGACCGTGGTGACAGATGATCCCAGCCTTCTTCAACAATCATCTTGCAGGTGGTGCACCGGCCCTTGCCGCCACAGGCATGCATCCAATCTATATAATTGGATTGAAGTACCTTCAAAACAGAAGCTTGTCCCCTAGACCAGACCTCTTTTTGCCCCAAATTTTCAATTACTATCTTTACCATATTAACCAACAAACCAGATTGAGTTGGATTAACAAGAATACAAAAATATTAACTCATGGACGAAAAGATTAATCTGAAGGCGGTCGACAACTATGCAATTCAATATGCCAATCAAATGGCTGATTCATTCTTTTCAAAGAAAGAAAAAATAACCGGACCTGAAATTCTTTCGTTGTGCGAAGTGAAGCAGGTGAATCTGTTTGTCATCAACGATTTATTAAGCGCCTGGAAACAGGAAAGTCAAAAACTGAAAAGTCCGTTCTTCGATTATGAAGCTAAACCAGTGGCCGAAGCATTGGCCCAATTTCAAAACACGTTAAGCAATCACATCCTAATCCGAAAAGCTGATTTTTTACCGCTACTAAAAAAGGGGGTGAGTCAAACGTTATATCTGATTCTGGCTCCGTATGATTTTTATGCTGAAAAATTGGATGAAAAGGGTAACGAATTTATTAAGACTTCAGACCTAAAGAATAAAGTAAAGTACATCAAAATCAATCGTGCTCCGCTCGAAAAGTTGGTGACACATCTTGAAGCGAAAAAATCTGAATCCATCTCCGGGAAAGAAGCCTTTGCATTGCTGGATCACATTCTGGAAGAGGTGAGTTTTACACCCGAAGATTTTGAACCTTACCTTACACACTTCAACAGCGTGGTGCCTATAACTGTTGATAAATTCTTTGATGTCAAAACCCCCGCTCCTATATCAAAACCAGCACCCATCATTACTCCTGTAGTAAAACCAGAACCAAAAGTTGTAACAACCGTTGCCTCGCAACCAGCAGAAAGTAAACCTACGTTAGCTGATAATCTGGCTAAACAAAAAGTGACACGACTCAAGGAAAGTCTTACGATCAATCAAAAATTCATGTTCACCAAGATATTGTTTCATGGTGATTTTGAAATTTTTTCAGAAGCAATTGACAAACTGGATCGGTTTGATTCACTGGCCCAAGCCCAGCGCTTTCTGGAAGAGGGATATCCTGATTGGGATAGAGAGAGCGAAGAGTACGAAGAGTTTATAGAAATTGTACAGAATCGATTTAACTGAATCCTACCGAATTAAATTCGCTGCAAAACCTGGCTTCTGTGCGCATCCAGTTTTAACAGAATAAAAAGTAAAATAGTAAAACTCCAGAGCGAGGACCCACCGTAACTAAAGAAGGGCAGTGGAATTCCGATTACCGGAAACAGTCCAATTGTCATTCCAATATTCACTGCAAAGTGAAAGAAAAAAATACTGGCAACACTATAACCATAGGCACGGGCAAACCGATTCTTTTGTCGCTCCGCTATAAAGATAACCCGCATCAAAAGAGTCATAAACAATGTAATAACCGTCAGGCTACCAAACCATCCATGTTCCTCTCCGATAGTGCAAAAAATAAAATCAGTACTTTGTTCTGGCACAAAGTCAAATTTAGTTTGTGTGCCTTTTAAAAAACCCTTGCCCATAAAACCTCCGCTACCAATAGCAATCTTTGACTGAGTGACATTCCAGTTGATGCCCATGGGATCAAAATTTGGATTCACCAGAGCCTCAAGTCGTTTCTTATGACGAACGGGCAATACGTTGTTAATCACATAATCAAAACTCTGAATGGTAAGTATAATAATCAGTGCACCGACACTCAATGGTAAAATTCTCTTTACTGTGCGCTTACCGAAGAATACAACAATTGCAAGGACAAGCACAATGGCGCCATACAAATACCATTGATTTTCAACGATTAATGTGAGTATGGCAATGAAGGCCATAGAAACTCCAACGATAAGAAGGAAGGGAGACATCCCTTCGCGATAAAAGACTAAGAGAAAAGATGTAAACACGATGGCCGTTCCAAAGTCTTTCTGCAGAAGAATAAGCGCCATAGGCACCACAATCATAGCGAGAAGAATCGCCTGGCTGCGAAGATTATCCATTTTAAAACCCACCGATCCAATAATCTTAGCGACCACCAGCGCGGTTGCAAATTTTGCAAACTCAGAAGGTTGAAGACTAAATGCGCCAAATCCGATCCACGACTTGTTGCCGCCTACCTCTTTACCGATTACAGGCACCAGCAAAAGCATAAACAATACAACCCCATAAATGAGATAAGCAAACGTTTCATAGAAACGCATGTCCACAATGATGATCGCGAGAATAATAATGAATGATGCGGCAATGAAAAGCAGCTGGCGACCCGAGTTGAGTGAAAGATCCCAGATATTTTGAACCGCGTTCGCATCATAGACAACCGCATAAATATTGATCCAACCCAACGACACAAGCAAGATGTATAACATCACGGTTACCCAATCCAACTTGCCCGATATGTCCGCTTCGTTCCTCATTCAAATTTATTATTCAATACATACTGTTCAATATGAGGCCGCTTGGTTTGACCAAACAGATATTTTTCAATCATTAAACTCGCAATAGAGGCAGCAGCACGTGCCCCTTGCCCAGCATCCTCCACATAAACAGAGATGGCAATTTTAGGATTATCGCGCGGAGCAAAAGCAATGAATACTGAGTGATCAAAAAGTGGGGGTGCATTTTGAACGGTACCCGTTTTACCACATACAATTACATCTGCCAGCTTTGCCCGGTATTGTCCCGTGCCTTCTTCTACAACTTTCTGCATAGCATCTACGGCAACAATAAAGTAGGACGAGTCAATCGTGGTGTAATGTCGTTCCTGATATTGTGGCAATGGTTTTCCATTCTCGCCAATAGCCTTTACAAGATGAGGAGTATAATAATGGCCACGGTTAGCAATAATGGCAGCAAAGTTTGCCATCTGGATCGGTACCACGAGGTTTTCTCCTTCACCGATGGCAAGTGAATAAATGTTAGAGAACTTCCAGGCCTGACTTCTATAAGCACGATCATAGTATTCAGGAGTTGGCACCAGGCCTTCCTTTTCGTTCGGTAAGTCTATTCCTAATTTTTTTCCAAAGCCGAAACTCATGATGTGTTTATTCCATTCGGCAAGGCCAACACGCGTGTCGCCAAAAGGATCATCTACAACACCTTGATTCAACATTCTTCTTAGTACGTTATGAAAATAAGGGTTACAGGAATTTGCAATCGCTCCGCGAAGGTCTTCATTCGTGTGGGCACCATGACAATTAATAATCGATCGATCGCATCGAATCCTTGTATCGGGGGTAATCACTTTCTCTTGTAAGGCCGTCATCGCCTGGGCAATTTTAAAAATTGAACCGGGCCGGTATTGAGCCATGAGCGGGCGATTGAAAAGTGGTTTTAATGTATCGTTACTGATCAGTTTAAAATTGGAACTGTAATTTCTTCCCGTCAGTAAATTAGGATCATAGGAAGGACCTGAAACGAGAGAGAGTATCTCACCGGATGCAGGCTCGATAGCTACGATACTACCCGCTTTGCCTTCCATCAAAAATTCTCCGTACTGTTGCAGGTCAATGTCAATACCTGTAATTAAATTTTGGCCAGGAACAGACAGTGTATCATATTCTCCGCCTTTGAAAGACCCCTTCTCAATTCCTTTTACATTGCGAAGTTTAAATCGAACTCCACGCTTACCGCGCAGTTGCTCCTCATAAAATGCTTCAATCCCACTTTGTCCGACATAATCACCTTGCTTATAAATTTTTGATTCATCCCTAGCCAGGTTATCCTTGCTGATTTCACTTACATAACCCAACGCATTCGCTAATGAGGGAGCACCATACGAGCGGGTAGTTCTTGCCTGCACATAGAATCCAGGAAACTCATCAAGATGATCTTGCACTTTGGCAAAATCAATACTCGATAACTGGTTCATGAAAAGTGTGGGCTTGTAAGGTGAATATTCCTTTCGGGCTTTCATTTCCTTAAAGCGCTTGCGTAATTCTTCCTGTGAAATTTCAAACACCGCACAGAATTTCGCTGAATCAAATTTCTTTACATCCTTTATAATCACCTCCAGATCATACTCCGGGCTGTTGAATGCAATTAATTTTTTATTCCGATCGTAGATCAGACCCCTGGAAGGATACTCCACCTGACGCAAAATCGCATTTCCATCAGCTAGCTCAGCATACCGATTATCAAGCACTTGTATGAAGAACAGCTTAATCAGAAAGATGACTCCGACCAAAATAAAAACAAATTGCAATATTTCTTTTCGGCCCTGGTTCATGACCGTCTGCGTTGAGGAGATAAATACTGTAGTATGATAATGACAGACATTGTAAACAGTAAACTACCAACCACCTTTAACATGGTGTACCAAAACAAAGTGAAACCGGAGGCTTCAACAAAAAACAAAACGAGATGATGAATAAATACCATAGGTAGCGTGTACACTAAAAACCATTGCAATCCATTAACCATCAAGGAAGTCGAGGAGCTTGAATCATACCCTCCTTGTGGAGTAATCGTGGCAATCCAGTAATTTCTAAGATAGGCAACCAACACGGTGGCGAGTGCATGAAGGCCCATGCTATCATAAAAAATATCTATAGTGAATCCTACCACAAAACCAATAAACATTAAAATCAATGAATTGAGTTCAATGGGGAGCAAGAGTATAAAGGCGATGTATAAAAAACAGAACGCAGAGTTAAACAGCACCAGATTTCTCAGGACGAGTACTTGCACAAGTACGTAGAGGAAGAATAATATAAACTGTATAACGCCCGAGCGATTCATTTTGTATCTCCCATGGTTATGTGTTCCAGCGAATCCTTTTCACTTTTTAAGCGGCTCTTTACAACTTCAACAAAAGCAAGTCGGCCGAAATCCTGTGATAATTCAACTTTAATATCCCAGAAAGGAGTTTCCTCCTTTAAATTTACCTCCCGGATAATCCCCACCAGAATACCTTCCGGAAATACGGCATTGAATCCGGATGTCACTACCGAGTCTCCGATAACCGGTTGTGCATGACGAGGAATAAACAATAGGTTGGAGTAACGCATGTTGAGTCCATCCCACCGCACAGAACCCAATTGATTCGTTCTCTTAATAACGCTGGAAACCTGCTCATCGACATTGAGCAATGAGATCAACACTGCATAGTGTTCAGAAACTGATTTCACTTTTCCAACGGCACCTGCATCGCTAACAGCAGCCATGCCAGGTGCGATACCATCTGCCGAACCTTTATTGATCGTAATAAAGTTTTTGTACAGGTTCGTTGAATTAGCAACTACCTTGGCGCTAACGTACTCGAACTGATTTATCCTTGCCGAATCTATGTGAGTACGAATGCTATCCCCAATCAATTGGTTTCTCTTCTCTAATTCGGTGCGCAACCGGGCATTTTCGTAAGCGAGATTTTCATTGATTGTACGCAAAGAAAAGTATTCCCTGGTTCCTTGCGAGAACCCAAGAATGTTTGCCGCCAGCCGATTAGAGGAATTGAAGTATTTGGTGCTCTGATATTGATTATTTTCAATAATCAACCACGCGCACAACAACTCCAGAAATAAGAAAGTAAAAAAGGCCCGATACTCGTAAATAAAATTTAAGAGTCGCTCCATCCATTTAGGTCATCAATATCTTTCTGAAGTGCTCCAGATTCTTCAACGTAGCTCCCGTACCTCTCACAACCGCGCGGAGCGGATCATCTGCCACGTGAATGGGTAATTTCGTTTTCAGAGAAAGTCGCTTGTCTAATCCACGAAGCATGGCACCGCCTCCGGTTAAATAAATTCCCTGCTCATAGATATCAGCAGAAAGCTCGGGTGGTGAAAGCTCAAGCGCTTTGAGCACAGCCTCTTCCAGTTTTGAAATGGATTTGTCAAGCGCAAAGGCAACTTCAGAATAAGAAATCTTAATAGTCTTGGGTATGCCTGTCATCAGATCGCGACCCCGGATTTCATAATCATCCGGACCGTCATCTAACTCGGTAAGTGCAGAGCCTACTTCAATCTTTACTCGCTCTGCCGAGCGCTCACCGATCAACAGGTTATGTTGCCTGCGCATATAATCCAGAATATCGCGGTTGAATGTATCTCCGGCTATTCGAATGGATTGGTCGCACACAATACCTGACAAAGCAATAACGGCTATATCTGTAGTACCACCACCAATATCAACAATCATATTACCTACAGGCTGCTCAATATCAATTCCAATTCCAATGGCAGCAGCTATTGGTTCGTGAATCATATAAACTTCCTTAGCATTGGCATGTTCAGCTGAATCGCGCACGGCACGTTTCTCAACTTCTGTAATAGCAGAAGGAATACAAATCACCATCCGCAAAGAAGGTGGAAAAAGTCTGCGGCCTGTGTCGATCATTTTGATCATGCCGCGGATCATCATCTCTGCTGCATGGAAATCAGCTATAACTCCTTCTTTGAGTGGTCGAATTGTCTTAATGTTATCGTGTGTTTTCTCATGCATTTGCATGGCTTCGCGACCAATGGCAAGTACCTTACCGGTAGCACGGTCTAAGGCAATAATAGACGGTTCATCGACAACAACTTTGTCTTTGTGAATGATCAGTGTATTGGCTGTTCCCAGGTCGATGGCTATGTCCTGAGTAAAGAAATCAAAAAGTCCCATTCGTTCCGGAAGGTTAAAAAGTTACAAAGGCCGAAATTACAGAAATATTCCGGTGAATTTTAAAGGTAAACAGTCGAAAAACTTACAGTGTATTAATGCTTGAAGTGTCGGATGCCTGTGAAGACCATCGCCATGTTATTCCGCTCGCAGTAGTCGATTGAGTCCTGGTCTTTTATAGATCCTCCCGGCTGAATCACTGCTTCGATTCCATGCTGATGAGCAATCTCTACGCAATCCGGAAAAGGGAAGAAAGCATCAGAAGCCATAACTGATCCTTTGAGATCGAACCCAAAAGTTGCGGCCTTTTCAATCGCTTGTCTTAACGCATCCACACGACTGGTTTGCCCTACCCCACTTGCCAGAAGTTGGCCATTAATCGCCAGAATAATCGTGTTGGATTTAGTGTGTTTACTAATCTTGCTGGCAAAAAGCAACGCTTCAACCTGTTCAGACGAAGGAAGTCGTTTTGTAACCGGTTTAAGATCTTCTTTTGAGTCGGTTTTAAGATCAAGATCCTGCTCAATAACACCATTCAGTAAACTCTTGAACTGCTTTTCTGAAGTGAGCGGTTGTTTCTGCATGAGAATGATCCGGTTCTTTTTTGATTTGAGTAATTCAAGTGCTTCCGGTTGAAATGCAGGCGCAATCAAAATCTCAAAAAAGAGTTTGTTAATTTCTTCGGCCGCAGCCAGATCAATCTTTTGATTGGTTGCCAACACTCCACCAAAAGCGGAAACTGTATCAGCCTGAAAAGCTTTGAGGTAGGCGGTTTTCACATCGGCAGCAATGGCTACTCCACATGCATTGGTATGCTTAATGATTACAAATGCAGTTTCTCCGTCAAACTCCTTCACTAAATGGATGGCCGCATCTACATCCACGAGGTTGTTGTAGGAAAGTTCTTTCCCGTTGAGTTGTTCAAACAAACTTTCTAACGCACCATAAAACACGCCTTGTTGATGCGGGTTTTCGCCATAGCGCAAAACTTTTCCTTGCTGGAAACTCGACTTGAAGCTTGGAAGTTGTTGTTGCTTGTTGAAATAGCTGAATATAGCTGAATCGTAATGAGATGTTACATCAAACGCCTTGGCGGCAAACCGCTTTCTATCCGCCAAATCAGAAGACCCTTGTTTGGCTTGCAATAATTCGAGCAAATCCTGGTATTGGGTGCGGGCTGAAACGATTAACACATCATTAAAATTCTTTGCCGCACCGCGAATAAGCGAGATACCGCCAATGTCAATCTTTTCAACAATATCCTCTTCACTTCCACCTTTCGCCACGGTTTCTTCAAAGGGATACAAATCCACAATCACTAAATCGATGGGTGCAATCTTAAACTCTTGTGCTTGTTTTACATCTCCAGCGTCTTCTCTTCTATACAGGATCCCACCAAAAACAGCAGGATGAAGTGTTTTAACCCGACCTCCAAAAATGGAAGGATAACCGGTTAGCTTTTCAACAGGCACAACCGGGTAGCCTAGTTTTTCAATAAACTCTTGGGTGCCACCCGTAGAGACAAACTCCACACCTTGCTTGCCAAGAAAATGAATGATCGATTCAAGATTGTCTTTGTAATAAACGGAGATAAGGGCCCGGGTGATTTTCTTTGGCGACATGGTTATGAATTGAGGTGCAAAAATGCAGGATTAAAGTGGAATGAACATAAATATTTTCACGCTAGGGCATAAAACCATAGCGATCTTTGCGACTTTGCGTGAACTTAACCTAATGAAACTCTTCCTTCACCTCGAACTCAGAAAATGGCAAGAGGCGAGTTATGAAAAACCTCTTCTCACGTATGCCTCTTCAATTTCAAGTAATTTGATTGGTGCTGAGATGGACAATCAATCAGATGCCTCAATCGCGGATCTGGTCATCCGGCTCTATGATCAGGTACAGTCGGTATTTATTTTGATTCAAGCACAACCGAATGAACCGTTAGGGCCGACTTTAAAAGTGCTGAATCACCTTCTGCGGACAAATGAAAAAATCCATTCTATAGTACTTTGTGGAAGTCATGAACAGGTGGAAAAATTAATGGGTTCCCTTCACGAACGGTTCAGGAATGAAAAAGACGAGGAAAGAATCAAAATCTGGATAAAGGAATTCGCCTTAGCTTAACCCGGGCAGGTGGTCACGCTCTTCATAAGCCTCTGCCTCAATAGAAAAGTCATCCGCATCCATAAAAGCAGGGAATTTATCGCGGTAAGACTGCAAAGAATGCGCGTTCAATGCCATTGTTTTTATTGCCTCCACACTTTCTACAGAATAGAAAGAATCTCCTTTGGGTCCAATAAAGGCAGAATGACCATTGTATTCAATGCCATTGCCATCCAACCCTACCCGGTTTACACCCACCGTATAACTCAGGTTTTCGATGGCTCTTGCTTTCAGCAAAGTCTCCCAGGCGGTAGATCGCACCATCGGCCAGTTGGCAACATATACCAATAAATCGTAGGCTGGTTTTTTTAAAGAAGCATTCCAGCGATTGCGACTCCAAACCGGAAAGCGCAGATCGTAACAGATTAAAGGGCAAATCCGCCAGCCCTTCCAGTGACCAATCAGAAGGCTCTCGCCCGGAGTAAACACCTGATGTTCTTCTGCCATGCGAAATAAATGGCGTTTATCGTAAGTTTTATAATTGCCACCGGGTTCCATCCACAAAAGTCGATTGTAAAACCGATCGTGAACATTAGCGATATAGCTACCTAAAATGAGGGCCCCGGTTTGATCAGCCATCTGCTTCATCCACTTGAATGTGCGCATATTCATATGCTCAGCTAGCTTTGGAGCCTCCATGGTAAAGCCCGTGGTGAACATTTCGGGTAGCACAATTACGTCTGTAGATTCACCAATCTGCCAGATTTTCTCCTCAAACATGGCCAAATTGGCCCCTGCGTCTTCCCAGTGTAGATCAGCTTGAATTATCGTAATTTTTAAATCCTGCATAGAATAGCAAACGGACTGCAAAGAAAGCAATCCGAGGTCGGATTTTGAACCCTTTGGACAATAAAAACCGACTAAAGTTTTCTGAGGATGGCCCCAGCCTTCTCTAGTGTTTCTTCATTTTTGGCAAAGCAAAATCGGAGAAGCTGGTGGTCTGTTTTGTCATTATAAAATACCGACACCGGAATGGGCGCTAATTTTTTCTCTTTCGTCATCCATTCGGCCATCTCTACATCACTCAGTCCAGATACCGACTTGTATGATAAAAGTTGAAAGTAGCTACCAAAACAGGGTAAAGGCTGCAGCGATGAACCTTTGATCTGTTCAAGAAAAAAATCGCGCTTTTGTTCATAAAATTTCCCGAGCTGGAGATAGTTATCGGGGTTCATGAGATATCCGGCCAATGCTAACTGCACGGGGGTGTTGACACTAAAGGTAATAAATTGATGGGCCTTACGGATTTCTCTCGTCAGGTATTCCGGAGCCACGGCATACCCTACTTTCCAACCGGTGGCATGAAAGGTTTTTCCAAACGAAAACACAGCTATACTTTGAGCCGCCAGCTTTGGATACTTCAACACACTTTGATGTTCCAGATTATCAAAAATAATCCGTTCGTATACTTCATCACTCAGTACTATGAGGTTATGCGCAACCACAATTTCCTCCAAGGATTTCAAATCAGGCTCCCGCAACACCGAGCCAGTAGGATTGTGCGGGGTGTTGATCATGATCAACTTTGTGCGCGAATTTATTTTTGATTTTACTTCTCCCCAATCAATAGCAAATTGAGGCGGTTTCAATTTCAGATGAACGGGAACACCCCCATTTAACCGAACCGCAGGATCATACGAATCATAAGAGGGATCAAACATTATTACTTCATCACCTTCTTTCACCAAAGCGGCAATGGTTGAAAATATTGCTTCGGTGCCCCCGGCTGTTATGGTCACTTCCATTTCAGCATCGGTAGGTCGTTGGTAGGTTTTAGTTATTATGTCCGCAATTGAATTTCTGAGGGCGGGTGTGCCCGGCATAGGGGCGTATTGATTATGTCCGGCTTTTAGATTCTTATAAATGAGTTCAATTAACTGATCTGAGACCGGGAAGTCCGGAAACCCTTGCGAAAGGTTGATAGCGTCATGTTCAAGCGCCATGCGCGACATCACGGTGAAAATAGAAGTGCCTACTTCAGGGAGACGGGAGTTAATGGAAATCATTTAGAGTCTCTATCCAGCCCGGCTTGTTTTAAAATTCCGTAATAGTTTCCTTTCGGGAGGTCTTTGTTACCATGCATTGGTACAACCGTTATTTTTCCTGTGGTTGAATTCTCATAAATATGATGGCTGCCTTTTGACCTTTTAAATTCAAATCCATTTCTTTTGAGAATTGAAACAAGGTCTTTCGCAGAATAACTCAAGCCGTTGTTAAATTAATGGAATACTCTAAGGTTTGACTGTCATCAGGAATGGGCTCGCCTTTTTCCTTAAGATGCTCTATGTATAATTCGATAGCTTCCTTAGCCATAGATATGGCATGATCAACATTCTCACCATAGGTAATACATCCCGGCAAGGCAGGCACAATAGCCGTATAAGCACCTTCAGGCTCTTTGGTAAGCAATATCTTATATGTTAAACTTCGCATTCAAATTTACCTTACGAATATAATGAATAGAATCTACTTACGAAGAGGTGCCAATATCCGATAGTCAGTATCCACATCCCCTTTGCTGATATCAGCCAATTTGCCTTTTAACATTCGTTTTTTTAACGGAGTTAAATAATCGATAAACAGTTTACCTTCAATGTGATCATACTCGTGTTGAATAATGCGGGCTTTCATACCGGTATATTCTTCTTCGAACGCAATCCAGTTTTCATCAAAATATTTTATTCGTACTTTTTCTTTTCGCCAAACATCTTCGCGGATATTGGGGATGCTCAAACATCCTTCCTCAAAGTCCCATTCTTCTCCGGTCTCTTTTATAATAACAGGATTAACAAATACCTTCTTGAAATCCACAAGCGTGGGTTCGTCTTCCAAGGTTGTACCGTCCACCACAAACAATCGAACACTTTTTCCTATTTGAGGAGCAGCCAGCCCTATACCATGAGCTCCATGCATAGTTTCATACATGTCCATGACCAGTTCCTTCAAATCAGTACCTTCCTTAATATCGGTAGCGCGCTTTCTCAAAACAGCATCGCCATAAACTACAATCGGATAAATCATTTGCCTCTAACCAGATTAGAAACCGCAAAGGTAAATATTATCGACAGGATATTTAACCCCTGGATTTAACATCTTTTAACCAGCTTTATGTAATATTGACTCATGCGAATCGTCCTCTTACTCATTCTTATTTCTTTTCAGGTGTCTGATCAGTCTCCTGCTGAAGATTTTCTTAAAAATCTTAAACCATTTTGCGGCAATCGTTATGCGGGTAAAGCGGTTTTTCCTGAAGCCGATAAAAATCCATTTAAAGGTGAGCCGATGACTATCCATTTCGCACAGTGTACTGATAAGGAAGTGCGCATTCCCTTTCAGGTAGGCAATGATCAATCGCGCACCTGGGTAGTCACGCTGGATGATACCGGATTATTGTTGAAACATGATCATCGACATGCTGATGGTACCCCGGATGAAATAACTCACTATGGTGGGTATGCTATAAAACCTGGAAGTTCCACTCAACAATCCTTTCCCGCTGATGAGTATACAGCCAAACTTATTCCTGCTGCCACTACCAACGAATGGACACTGATCATACAGCCAGATAAAAAAATATTGAGTTACATATTGAAGCGCGATGGTCAATTACGCTTTCAGGCCGATTTTGATTTGAGTAGCACGGTAAACCCTTAGCGTCTTTCCATAAAAGATTGCAAAATCAGCACAGCACTGATTTTATCAACGTTTCCTTTTACCTGCCGGTCTTTCTTTTTCATTCCCCCATCAATCATAGCTCGTTGCGCAATCGAACTGGTAAATCGCTCGTCAATAGTTTGAATGGGCTTGTCGGGGAAAGTCTTACTGAATGACTCCATAAACTTTCTGACACCCGGGGCAGTCTCCGAATCGGTATTGTCCAGTCGTCTTGGCAACCCGATCACTACTTCGTCTACGGTTTCTTTCTGAAAATATTTTTTTAAGAAATCAATCAGATGGGTTGTCTCTACTGTTTCCAGTGCTGTGGCAATAATCCTTAGTGGATCTGTAACCGCTAATCCCGTGCGTTTGGTTCCAAAGTCAATGGCAAGAATTCTTCCCATACGGGGAGGGATAAACGATTAATTGAGTTGCGATTTTTCGAAGAACTTTTTCTTTACCTCATTTTCAAGCGCCATGGCTTTCGGGAAAAGAATCTCATTCTCAACCCGGGCATGCACCTTCAGCTCTTTTTCAAATTGAATCAACTCCGTATAGATCACCTTAACATGGAGTGGAGCATCGGCAGTCAGGTGATAACCTTTTGTAATTCTCCGGATGCCCTGCATTTCATCATCGTGAGTCTCATGTTCTATGGCACACTTTTGTAATGAATTTTTCTCCATCAACTGGTAAAGTTGAGAGGGATTGAATTGCCCGCGGGAGGCTCGTTCCAAAATCCGGATGTATTTAAATAATGTATCTTCTTCTTCGTAAATGTGATGGATAAAGTCATCCAAAAAGAGGGGAAACAAAACTTTCAAATCCCGCTCCACGAGCTCGTATTCACTGTGATTGGCTTTAAAACTATTGACCAGCCTGCCGATATACGGAAGTTTATGCTTTACAAATAAATAATGAGAATGCTTGAGGTATTCCATAATCAGATCCACCGGATAACTGATTAAGGGTAAATCAGCTTGCTGGAATGTTTCTGCGGAGGCTTCCAGTTCGCGGACGATCACATCCACACTTAAACCTTTTTCCAAACAAACCTGTTCTAGCGTTTGTTCAGAAGATTCATAAAATTTAATGCCGAAATGGAATAGTATGTGGGCACGTATATTGTCCTGATCTACCAACTCCGCAATTCTTAGACTTTTTAAGGCTATTTTTTCCATCAGTCAGGTAAATATAGTAAACTCAATTTTAGCTAATTTCTAACCTTAACAATTAATTTGGAACTCCGTTAAAAGAACTACAATACCAACTAAATATTATGGAGGAGCAGAAGAATTCATCATATCAGATCAGTTTACCGCTGATTTTGTGCATTGGACTGGCAGCCGGTGTTTTAATTGGCGCCAGCCTTACCAACAAATCCGGTTCGGGCGACATTGGTAATGATGTTCAAAAATTCAGAGAAGTGCTAAGTCTCGTAAAAAACGAATATGTTGATGAAGCTAAAACCGATGCTTTGGTGGAAGATGCTATTGAGCATATGCTTGGCAAATTAGACCCACACTCCTCCTACTTATCGGCCAAAGATCAGGTATCAGCGAATGAAGATCTGCGGGGAAATTTCGAGGGTATTGGAATCGAGTTCAATATTTTTCACGACACCCTGGTAGTAGTAGCTGCACTTAGCGGTGGCCCATCCGAATCAGTGGGGTTACGATCAGGCGATAAGATTGTAAAAGTCAATGACGTTAATATTGCCAGCATTGGATTGTCCTACCCAGACGTGCAAAGACACCTGAAAGGTCCAAAAGGCACTGAAGTAAAAATTGAGGTAGTTAGAAGAAATGTGACTGAACCAATATCGTTTACAATCATTCGCGATAAAATACCCCAGTTTTCTGTAGACGCTTCGTACCTGGTTACTCCGGACATCGGCTACATAAAAATCAACCGATTCGCGCAGACAACCTATAGCGAGGTAAAGGAAGCAGTCAGCAAATTGAAGAAACAAGGCATGACCAAACTTATTCTTGATTTGCAAGGTAACCCGGGCGGTTATCTCGATCAGGCCGTAGATATTGCTGATGAGTTTTTAGCCAAGGGCGAAAAGATCGTTTTCACAAAAGGACAGGAGACCAAATACAACGAAGATCATTTTGCAACACAGCAAGGCGATTTTGAACAAGGTGATTTAATCATTCTGGTGAATGAAAGTAGTGCTTCCGCTTCAGAGATTGTAGCCGGTGCTCTGCAAGATAATGACAGGGCCTTGATTGTGGGTCGCAGATCCTACGGAAAAGGATTGGTTCAACGCCCATTCAGTTTGAATGATGGCTCCGAAGTGAGGCTTACTATCTCACGTTATTATACTCCGAGTGGTCGCTCTATTCAAAAGCCTTATAACGACCTGGCCGAATACGAAAAAGATATTACCAAGCGCTATAAGAATGGCGAGTTCTTTTCTGCTGATAGCATTCGCTTTAACGACTCTTTGAAATATGCAACACAAAACGGAAGATCGGTTTACGGAGGCGGTGGTATTATGCCCGATTATTTTGTGCCCTTAGATACTACTTCCAGCAGCAAGTACTTTAATGAACTCTTTAGCGCCAACGTACTAAGAGAATATGCTTTCAACTATGCGGAAACCAACGAAGCAAAATTGACAGAAAAAGGGTACAGTGATTACCTGGAAAATTTTGAGGTGAGCGAAGTCATGCTCAATCATGTTGTGGTCATGGGAATAAAAAATAAAATTCCAGCGCGGCCTGCTGATCTCGCTAAGAACAAACGCTTCTTTCAGGTGTACCTGAAAGCAGAGATCGCCCGCAACGTGTGGGACAATGAAAGCTTTTATCCGATCATCAACGAAACCAATGAAGTGCTGCAACAAGCCATCAAACTTTTTGACCGGATCCCGGAATTGAATAGAAACAAGATGTAATATTTGTACTTGTCATTTTAGGAACTCACCTCTTATTTTGAAACGAGGTGAGTTCTTTTTTTTGTACCTTCACCGAAGAAATTTATTTATCAAAAGAAACTCTATGTACTACCACCGGCTGGGAAATATTCCACACAAACGACATACACAATTCAGACAACCGGATGGCAGTTTGTATAAGGAAGAACTTGTGAGCTCAGAGGGATTTTCCGGAATTTATTCAAACCTCTATCACATAAATGCGCCAACGCGAATCAAAGAAGTCAAAGATCCCGTTAAGTACGGTCCCAAATTAATTCAGGATTATGCCTTACGGCAAACACATTTGAATACCTCAAAAGTTACAACCACCGGTGATGACTTTCTCTCGGCACGTAAGGTCCTCCTGGCCAACAGCGATTGCTCGATTTCAATTTGTTCTCCTACGAAGCGCAAAATGGATTACTTCTATAAAAATGCCGAAGGCGATGAAGTTTTGTATATACATGACGGGAAGGGTGCGTTGATCACTCAATTTGGCAAACTCGAAATCAAGCAGGGAGATTATGTCGTAATCCCCCGTACGGTAATTTATAAACTTGATTTTGAGGAAGGACCGCTTCGTCTCTTAATAATAGAATCTGCTTCTCCGGTAGAAACAGTGAAACGATATCGTAATGATCTTGGCCAGCTCGGTGAACATTCTCCATACTGCGAACGCGACATTCGGCCGCCTCACGAATTAATTACAGATACCAGCAAAGGTGAATTTTTGATGAAGATCAAAAAGCAAGGCTACCTTCATCAATATGTTTATGATTACAGTCCGCTGGATCTGGTTGGCTGGGATGGATTTTTGTGGCCCTATGCATTTTCCATTCACGACTTTGAACCTATCACCGGGCGCATTCATCAACCACCACCTGTACATCAAACTTTTCAGGCACACAATTTCGTGATTTGTTCTTTCGTGCCGCGACTATTTGATTACCATCCGCAAGCGATACCGGCACCCTACAATCATAGCAATATTGATAGTGATGAAGTGCTGTATTATGCAGAAGGGAATTTTATGAGCCGCAGAGGCATTGAACGCGGATCGTTCACCTTACATCCGGGTGGTTTGCCCCATGGTCCGCACCCCGGCACAGTCGAAAAAAGTATTGGAGCAAAAGAAACCCATGAGTTAGCCGTGATGATTGATACGTTCCGGCCACTCTACCTAACTGAAGACTCGTTACCATTTCTTGATAAAAATTATCCGATGAGCTGGACAGATAATTCAGGAGAAGTATTTCATGAAGTGAATACGCCCTAAAATTCAGCCGTTTACTTTCAATGCGTTATATTTAAACTAATACTATTTACATGAGTGCAACACAGATTCAAGAGAAACTTCAAAAAGTAATAGATAGTGGGGATTCAAGACTATTGAGGATGCTCTATGCAGTCGCCAAAGAGTATTCAGAAGAAAACTATACTCTTCCTGGAAAACCAATGACTGAGAGGGTACTTAAAAATCGAATACAAGCTTCTAAGAAAAGGATTGCTTCAGGAAGATTTACTACCCACGAGGACCTCCAGAAAGAGATAAAGACTTGGTAAAAAAGAAGTTTAAAATTATTTAGGATGATGAGTAATCTAATCGAAATAAAATAATCAAACCTATCTAAAAAATTATTTATGAAGCTTCTTACTCTAATCGTTGTCGCATTTACCATTCTTTCATCCGCAGCTCAATCCCAAGACCTCACGGGTGCCTGGCAAAGTGGGCCGGATGAAAATCGTTCTGTCATGATCGTGGCGAGCAAGTTTTTTTCAGTAGCCGTTTACAATGTAAAAGACAAAACTTACATAGGTACCTATGGTGGAATCTGGCGATTAGAAAAAGATCAGTTCGTGGAAGTTCAGGAATTCAACACGTTAAAGCCGGAACTTATCGGCACCGAAAAACGAACGGTTATTAAAGTACAAAAAGACAAATTTAGTTTTAGTGATGGTACCTCCTTTACCCGGATTGACAATGGAACACCAGGCGCACTATCCGGAGCGTGGTTAATCACAGGACGCGTTACGGATTCGGGCATGCAAAAAATGACCCCGGGGGCGCGAAAGACTATGAAGATTCTTTCTGGCACAAGATTTCAATGGATTGCCTACAACAGCGAAACAAAAGAATTTTTCGGTACAGGTGGTGGTACTTACTCTACTGTGGACGGTAAATACACTGAGACCATAGATGTCTTCTCCCGGGATAATAGTCGTGTGGGTGCAAACCTTGAATTCAATTTCTCAATAATTGAGGGCGGTGATTGGCGGCACAGTGGAAAGAGTAGCAAGGGCGATCCCATTGATGAAATCTGGTCGAAGCGCGAGAAGATTGGAATTTAATAATTGATGGAGAAATTTTCGCTACCCATTCAAGTTCGTTGGTCTGATATCGATCAAAACCGACACCTGCGACATTCGGCCTACTATGATTATGGCGCAACCGTTAGGATTGATTGCTTTTCGAAACACGGACTTACCAATCTCAAGTTTGAAGAATTGCGCATTGGCCCGATTCTCTTTCGAGAAGAAGCGATTTTTAAACGCGAAATAAAATTTGAAGATAAAGTAACCATCGACCTGGTGGTAACAAAAGCCACACCCGACTTTAGCCGATGGAGTGTGCGGCATCATTTCTATAAGGAAGATGGAACCTTATCCGCTATTATTAATCTCGATGGTGCCTGGATTGATGTACTGAAACGAAAACTGGCCGTGCCCGATGAATTTATTCAAAAAGTATTTGACGATTTTCCGAAGGCTTCCGATTTCGAACAAATCCCTATCAAAAAATAATTACCGATTTACCCACCGTTCAATCACGCGCGGATAATGTGCATGCTCGAGTCGTTGAACCTGCTCTGCAATTTGTTGAGTTGTATAGGTAGAATGAACGGGACATTTACCTTGAAATAAAATTCTCCCCTGATCATAGCGTTCATCCACTTCATGGATGGTAATTCCTGTCTCCGTTTCACCTGCATTCTTTACAGCTTCATGTACTTTCATACCATACATGCCCTTACCTCCATATTTTGGTAACAAAGCTGGATGTATATTGATGATACGCTGAGGAAATGTTTCGATCAGATTTGAAGGAACAAGCCAGAGAAAGCCAGCCAAAACAACGTGCGTTACACCGGCATCCTTTAACCAACCCATAACTTCTTCACTTTCGCGGAATTGTTGCCGCGTAAAGACCCGCGTGGGTATATTAAATTTATGTGCACGCTCCAATCCAACCGCCCCAGGATTGTTGCTTAATACTAATACAACCTTGATCGTTGAGTGATTTTTAAAATGATTAAAAATTGCTTCCGCATTGGATCCATTACCAGAAAGAAAAACAGCTAGCCGAGCGGGTTGATTCATGGCGCAAAGAAAAGCATTAAACCCAGACAATGAAAATCAAGGCATTGACGGCTTGCATCACAATACTTTTTTGTTAGGATTTGATAAACACCATGCTTATTACGCCTAATAGCATAATAATTTTACATGCCTGGCTTAGCCAATAAAAATCCTTTCGGGTATCTGCCCGGATTAATCGTAATAATAACAATCCCAAAGGGATAAAAAGAAAAATTAAAAAATAGGAAAGTGGCAATTGTGAATACCATGCATTAAGCAAAAGAACAGAAGATGCCAATAAACCAAGTAAGATGTACAAGAGCGCCTTTGTCTTTCGGATTCCCCATATGATGGGCAATGTCCTGCATCCAAATGTATTGTCACCTTTCAGGTCTTCCATGTCTTTTACAATCTCGCGGATAAGTGTCATAAAAAAGGCAAACAACGCATAAATAATCACCAGCGAATTGGAAACGTCATAAAGAATGTTAACCAACACAATAGAAATACTGGTGAGCCAGGCCACCACAAAATTTCCAATAAAAGGTTGGCGTTTGAGATTGTTGGAATACACCCACAACAAAAAAGCAGATAGAAAATTGATCACACCCAGTTTCCAACTCAACACAAAGCCGAGGGCTACACCCATAAATGAAAGAATACTATGAAAAAAAAGTGCATACCTGCGCGTGATGTTTTTGCCAATAACTACACGGTTTGGTTTATTGATGAGATCTATTTTAATATCGTAGTAATCGTTGATGATGTAACCCGCGGCTGCAATAATGGCTGTGGAACTCGACAGAACAAAAAGCTTCCAATCTAAAAGCAATTCGCGGTCAATTAAAAAGATCGTCACAAAGTATTGCGATAGGCCAATGATGACCAGGTTCCAAAACCGGGTTAAGCGTAGTAGTGCACGCAGCGTAAAGGGCTGGTAGCTTTTTGGGGGCATCGGTACAAAGGTAGTTACTTGATGCGAGAAGCCGTTGCATGAATCCCGCATCTAGTTTCAGTTGTCAAAACCTAAGCGCTACCATGACCAAATAATTTCGACCTGCCTGTGGATAATAGAAATTTTGTCGGTATGCTGTTGCTCCGCCCAGGTAGCCATAGGTATACCCATTGGAGGAATAACTTACATTAAAAATATTGTTGGCCAGCAGGCTTACCGAAATATCCTTCATAAAAGAAGGCTTTATACTATAGCCCAGACGGAGATCATTTATAAAATAAGAGCCGATACTCCTGGCGTCATTCGAAGTATTGTCCAGAAATTGCTTACCCACGTATTTGGTCAGTAAACCAACTTCAACATTTTTTATTGGCGTGTACATAAAGCCTGATCCAGCGATTACATTCGGTGAAAAAGAAATATCTGTATCAGAATAATTATTGACCACCTCATTATATTCATCAAAATTGGTTCCGTAATCGTAGATAACTTCATTAAAGTTTTTTATTCTATTTTGACTCAATGTTAGATTGGCATTCCATTGAACTTTTGAACCAAGTCTAACGGAACCTTCCAGCTCTAGTCCGGTGCGATAACTCTCGTCCACGTTCGTGCGAACAATGGCGCCCACATCGTTTAACTTTCCGGTTGGAACCAGTTGGTTTTTATAGTTCATCAGGTAATAATTAACATTCAAAATCAGATTGTTTTTTCTAAACCTCCACCCTGCTTCAACATTCCGTAAGGTTTCATGCTTTGGATTGGTTCCAGCAAGGGCATCGATAAAATCGTCCCGTACCGGCTCGCGATTGCCAATGGCATAAGATGCATACCATTGTTGTTCATCCGAAGCTTGATAGGTAAACCCAAATTTAGGATTGAAGAAATTGAATTCGGCATCTACATTAAAATCAAACTGCCTGTTTTCCTTGCCGGAAGCCTGATAAGAAACACCCCGATATTGCAAATCAAGAAATCCTGTAATCTTATCCGTAATCTGAAGATTATTTTTCCAATAAATTGTGAAATCATTTTTGTTGCCATTATTAAAGTAGTATTGGTAATCCTTGGGCACTTCAGAAACCTGCGACCAAATGATTTGCCCAAAATGGTCGCCATCATATTGATTCCAGGCGCCACCAAGAATTGAATTCAATTTATCCTTCTCATAATTGACAGAATACGTAAGTCCATAAAAATCATTGTCAAGCCAACGCCTGCGCACCAGATCGGTAGACGAAATTGTTTCACCACCAATCACTACCTCGCTCAATCCATAATCTTCAAAGTCATTGTCGTATCGAAATTCTTCAAAGAACCCGCGACCATAAGTATAGTGTAATGCCGCATTGGCCGTAAGCAATTCTGAAAAACGATGCGAGGCATGAAGTTGATAATGATCCTGCGCATAATTATCGACCTGATTCTCGTACGTATAAATATTAAAGGTGCGACCTGATGACAACAAATTGTCGGTTTGTTCCTGGTTCCAACCTTCAGAGGCTGCCGTTTCCAACATGGCCTCTTCATCATTGTTCAATCGCGATTCTGGCACACCATACCAACTTTGATAGGTAATTTCCTTGCCCCCAAATACAATTGCTTTGAGCATCGTTTTCTTGCCGTAATATCCACCCGATAAGTAATAGGATTTTAAATCGGAGGTGGCGCGGTCGATATATCCATCAGAATTGATTTGTGACACCCGACCATCGAAAACAAATTTGTCATTAATCAAGCCCGTACCAAACGATACAGTATGTCTTCGTGTGTTGAATGATCCAAACGAATTAATCAGATCGGCATAAGCCACATCGTTGCGGGTATTGGTTTGCAGATTCACACTCGCACCGAAGGCGCCAGCACCGTTGGTGGACGTGCCTACCCCTCTTTGTATCTGCACACTTTGTGTGGACGAAGCAAGATCAGGCGTGTTTACCCAAAACACTCCCTGACTTTCGCTATCATTAACCGGTATCCCATTGATGGTTACATTGATTCGGGTGGCATCGCTGCCGCGGATGCGTAATCCTGTATACCCAACTCCTGCGCCTGCATCCGATGTCGTCACTAAAGACGGAGTCCAGTTTATGGTAAGCGGAAGATCCTGACCAAAATTTTGCTTTTGCAGGGTTGCCTTGTTCATTGTTGTAAACGTGGTGGGGCTCTTTGCATCCACGCGCGTAGCCGTAACAATGACCTGATCAGTTATGCGAACATCTTCCTCCAGCAAAATGGCCAACCAACCAGGCTGATCCGTTTTCAGTTGGAGGGATTGCGTTTTATACCCTACAAACCTGATCTCCGCCTCGTAGCTTGCAGGTGTAACTTGATTGAATAAAAAATACCCGTTCTCATCCGTAATCGAATACTTTCCCGATTCTTTCAGAACAATGGTTGCTCCCGCTAGGGGTTGCTGCGTTTGTTTGTCTTTCACATAACCGCGAAGGACTTGCTGCGCCTGAACGCTCCACGACAACACAGTTAATGCTGCCAACACATAAAATTTTAACATGTTTATCTTTAGTTTAAACTTGCAGAGCACACAGGGGAATGTGATGCGTACGTTTTTCCGATAGCTATCGGAATTGCCTCCCTTCGTCCGCATTACCGGAATCAGGTTCTATGGGTATAATCTCAGCCCGTTATATTTGGCACCCCTGCCACGCTTTTCTGCGTGACGGGTCAAAGGTAAGGATGACTTTCGTTAATTTGCAAGGCACTTACTTACATAAATCACGGATGCCTGTTTTGGATATTGGATTTGTACAGTCTTAAGTCAACATATATTTAAATCATTGAACAATCATCGTCATGTATAAAGCAATTGTTAACGATAAAATTTTTGAAATTGAATCTGATGATTCCGGTTTTGTGGTGAATGGTGAACCCCAATCATGGGATTTGGTGAAGATAGCCGATGGTTACTTCCATATTCTATATCAAAACAAAAGCTACAGGGCCGAAGTGATCAAGGCTGATGCGGAAACAAAAATGTTCACCTTCAAAATTAATGGTCGCCTCTATACCGTTACCCTGAAAGACAAATTTGATTTGCTATTGGAAAAGATGGGTATGCATAATACAGCCAGCAGCAAAGTAAATAATGTTAAAGCCCCCATGCCCGGCTTGATTATCGATCTAAAAATAAAAGTGGGCGATGCCGTAAAACCAGGTGACTCGCTATTGATTCTCGAAGCGATGAAAATGGAGAACATACTCAAGTCACCAGGCGAAGGAATTGTGAAGACAGTGAAAGTAAAGAAAGGCGATAGCGTAGAGAAGGGTCAGGTGTTGGTGGAGTTTTAAGCGAACTCTACTTCATTCCCTCGTTAAAATCGAAAATACTCCTCGAAATTTGCTCAAACCTGACCATATTTGCGGGGTTAAAACCTGAACTATACCTCCAACCATGAAGTACAAACGCATCCTTCTCAAACTCAGCGGTGAAGCGCTGATGGGCTCCAAAAACAGCAACATCGACCCGGCTGTGCTGGAGCAATATTCCGAAGAAATAAAGACGGTGAAGGAGCAAAATGTGGAATTGGCAATTGTAATTGGGGGGGGGAATATTTTTAGAGGCGGGCAGGCTGAAGCACTTGGCATAGACCGCGTGCAGGGCGATTACATGGGCATGTTGGCTACTGTGATTAACGCTATGGCGTTGCAAAGTGCGTTAGAACGGCATGGCATGTACACCCGCCTGATGTCGGGTATAAAAATGGAGCAGGTGTGTGAGCCTTTTATCAGACGCAGAGCAATTCGACATCTGGAAAAAGGACGGATTGTTATTTTTGGTGCCGGTATTGGCAACCCTTATTTTACAACAGATTCGACCGCCAGCTTACGAGCCATCGAATTACAAGCCGGAGTTGTATTGAAGGGCACCCGTGTAGATGGTGTATATGACAAAGATCCTGAAAAGTTTAGTGATGCGGTTCGATACAGTCATCTGAGTTTTCAGGAAGCTTATTCAAAAAAACTAAACATCATGGACATGACGGCCTTTACGCTGTGCCAGGAGAACAAATTACCGATTATTGTTTTTGACATGAATAAAAAAGGCAACCTGTTGAAAATAGCAAGAGGCGAAGAAGCCGGAACTCTTATAAGTTAATTTTAGAGTTAAGATTGGATTATAGATTTTAAAACTCCAATCCTAAAATCATAAATCTTAAATCATTTTTATGGAAGAGATCGAACTATACCTCGAAGAAGCCAAAGATCAGATGAGCAAAGCGCTGGCACACGTAGGCAGTGAATTGGCTAAAATCCGTGCCGGCAAAGCTAATCCAGCCATGCTCGATGGCATTCAAGTATCATATTATGGTGCAATGAGTCCGTTAAATCAGGTGTCGTCCATTACCTCGCAAGATGCACGCACACTATTTATTAAACCCTGGGAAAAAGGATTGATCCAGGAAATAGAAAAAGCCATTATGATCGCTAACCTGGGGCTTACACCACAAAATGACGGTCAGCAGGTAATCATCAACATACCTATGCTTACTGAAGAAAGAAGAAAGCAATTGGTAAAACAATCCAGCCATGAATGCGAACTGGGTAAGGTGAGTGTGCGCAGCATCCGCAAAGAGACTAACGAACAACTCAAGAAGATCAAAGGAGTCTCCGAAGACGATATTAAAAACGCTGAAGAGACTGTTCAAAAATTGACAGACGAATCTATTCATAAGATTGATGCCTTGCTGAAGAAGAAAGAGGCGGAGATCATGACAGTTTAATTGACAAGGGACAATTGACAATGAACAATGTCCTTTGATCATCAAAATATTCTCATTGTCAATTATTGAATTGTCAACTGTCAATTAGCTATGCATCCCATTCTCTTTAATTTTGGATCGATTACCATCTACACCTATGGCTTTTGCATAGCCGTTGGCGCGCTGCTGGGCTTTGGTTATATGTATTGGCAGGGCAAAAAGCAATTTGGTCTTACGTTCGATCAGAGCAACAACCTGTTTGTAATGCTGGTTGTAGCTGGAATTGTGGGTGGAAAATTTTTTCTCATTTTTGAAGATCCAGCGCTTTATCTATCGAATCCGAAAAAATTAGTCTCCGGAAGTGGCTTCGTCTTTTATGGTTCATTGCTGTTAGCCATACCCATCATGCTTTGGTACTTCAAAAAGATTAAAGTACCCGTGCTCGGAATGCTGGATGTAATGGCTGTAGTAACGTGCATCGTTCATGGATGCGGAAGAATTGGTTGCTTCATGGCCGGTTGTTGTTATGGAAAACCCACGGATAGTATTTTTGGAGTAACGTTCACCAATCCGGTTTGTCAGGCCGAACCTCTTCACACTGCGCTTCATCCCACTCAGCTTTATGAAGCTATCTTTATTTTCATATTGATGACAGGGTTGATCCTGTTGAGATCAAAGAAAAAATTTAACGGCCAGCTTTTTCTGATCTATCTGATTGCCTATGCTATGGGCAGAGGAGTCCTAGAAATATTTCGAGGCGACATACAACGAGGTTTCGTTATCGAAAACATTCTTTCTAACTCACAATTTATCTCGCTCGGGGTTATTTCAATCGCAGCTTATTTTTATGTAAGATTAAAGAGAAAGAGTAACTTGCTTAAATATTAATTTTTACGCCATGGAATCAGAAAGTTTCGTAAAAAAGACAGCCCGCACCACCATGAAAATCATCAAGCGAGTTCTGGTTATTGCTTTGGTTCTGGGGCTAGGTGTGTTAGCCTTTATGTATTGGGGTGTTTACGAACGGGGCGTAATGGCAGGCAAAGTTCTGCGCGTAACGGAAAAGGGAATGGTCTTTAAAACCTATGAAGGAAAAATCAGCCTTGAGTCGTTTGGTGCCTTAAAAGGAGTTAGTCCGGTAGCCGAGACTTTTGATTTTTCGATTGAACCCGATCAAACGGAAGTGATCGATCAACTTCAAAAAGTATCTCTCAGTGGAGAGCGGGTAAATCTTCATTTTGTAAAAAGATATATGAAATTTCCCTGGCGTGGCGACACTGCCTACTTTATTGAAAAAGTGGAGCGTGTAAATAAATCCGAATGATCGCCACGAATACAATCATTCTATACGGGTCTTACGGCTATACAGGTAAAATTATTGCCAAGGAGTGCAAGGCAAAAAATCTGACTGTGATTCTTGCTGGCCGCAACCGCGAGTCACTTCAAAAGCAAAGTGAACAAACCGGCTATCCGTTTGAAGTAGTTGAGACTTCGAATTCTGCAGCGCTTAAGAATTTACTTAAGAAAGGATCAGTGGTAATTCATTGTGGCGGGCCCTTTCAATACACAGCAAAAATTATGGCCGATGCCTGCCTTGAGACCAAAACCCATTACACAGACATCACGGGTGAACATCAGGTTTTCGAATTGCTGGCAGGATATGATCAAAAAGGGAAATCAGCAGGCATTACCATTATGCCCGGTACTGGTTTTGACGTAGTGCCTTCCGATTGTCTTGCCTTACATTTAAAAAATCGTTTGCCTTCTGCCACCCATCTTCAATTAGCGTTTACCATGTCGAAAGGTGGGCTTTCGCGGGGCACATCCAAAACCATGACCGAAGGGCTTGGCAATGGAAGTTTGATTCGCAAGGATGGTAAACTCACTCCTATCAATCTGGGTGAAAAAGTCTTAGAAGTTGATTTCGGATCTTTTAAAGCACCTACTTTAAATATTCCCTGGGGTGATATCTCTACCGCCTGGCGAAGCACCGGAATTCCCAACATTGAAGTGTACACAGGCGCAACTGCTTCCATGATCAGGAATGCGAAAATGAGTAAATATCTAAATTGGCTTTTGCGGATGCGATGGGTGAAAAACTATATGTTGAAGAAAATTGATCAAAAGCCTGCTGGACCATCCGAAGAGAAAAGAAATACCGGCCGCAGTTTTTTGTGGGGCAAAGTGTGGGATAGCAATGGTAAGGAGTATGTAAGTCAACTGGAAACTGTAAGTGGCTATACACTTACTGCAAAGACAGCAGTACTGATCGCAGAAAAAATCCTTGCCGGGAATTTCAAGCCTGGGTATCAGACTCCGGCCATGGCGTATGGGGCAGATCTTATTATGGAAATTGAAACTACTAAAAGAGTTGATCAATAATACCTTAATGGTTTTCAAAAGTCAAATCAACAATTCCTACTCTGTACCCGAAACCAAAAGTTTATCCAGCTCCTCTTTTTCTTTCATAGAAACACCTTTCGTGACTGGTGTTTCGTTTGGCGGATTGGTGGTAGTTAGAATAACAGGTTTGTCCCGGTAAATGATTTTTTCGCGCACCACCGTGTCCGGCTTTGTTGCCACATAAATTGTATCGGGCACCAACACCTGCTCTATCCTGGTAAGTGTAGTAGGTTTTTCTGATTGTCCTAGCCACCAGCCACCCAAGCCAAACACTATGGCAGCCACAGCATAGCCAATTGAAACTTTCCACCACGCAATACTTACGTGTGGTTGATGTGCACGCTTGAATTCCCGTTTTAAGCCTGACAAGGTTTTATCGGTTGCACCATTTACAGGATTTTCCCGGAACCAGCCTTTCATATCAAGTCCCGACATACGAAAAGCATCGTATTCCTGTTCATTTGTTATAAACTGATTCACCAGCTTCAACTCATCACCCGATAATTCAGCATACCGTTTTTCGGAAACAAGCCTTTCGAAAACCTCATACTCATTCCACACGTGCTCTTTCATATTGATTTTTCTTTAAGTACAACTTTAAACTCACTTAGCTCCACGGCCAGTTGCTTGCGCATATAAAACAAGCGCGACTTTACCGTGCCTTCGGGCATAAACACAATCTGACTGATCTGGGTTATGCTCAACTCTTCTTCATAACGAAGGAGAAATACAGTTTTGTCATCCTCTTCTAATGTTTCCAACAACATAGTTAACTTTTCATTAGCCGAAGATAAATCGAGTTCCCGATCCAAATCGCGTGAATGTTTTATGTCAATTCCATCCAACCGCTGATTTTGTTTTTTGCGATACTCATTCTTGCACATGTTGTGTGCTACTGAGTAAGCCCATGTTGAAAATTTTCTATTTACATCGAACTGTTGTGGATTATGAATAATCTTCAAAAATAAATCGTGGAGAAAATCTTCAGCCATCGCACGGTTGTTCCAGAGCATACGTGTAAAATAGCGCAGCAGGGAAGTGCTGTACCGTGTATACAATTCTGTAAACGCAGCCTCACTTCCCTGATGTATCTTTTGCATCAACTCCTCGTCTGGCAAACGAGCAAGTTTTGGTTTAAAAAACATCCGGCTATTTTTCAATAATCTCCATAAAAACCCGGAAACCTACTGCAGCATCCGGATTGGTATAGTTGTTTATACTTCGGATAGTCGATTCGGAAGGCGTATGGTTCCAACTTCCACCGCAGGCCTTTCCCTTTTCGCTAATCATCTCAGCCACATTGCCCACTACATCATACAAACCAATATCGTTGGGGAAATAAGCTTTTGTTGGCGACATCGCAGCAAAGCCATCATGGTTAGTTGGCTTGTTCCCTCTATAGCCCGGACAATCGCAGGGTTCAGATTTAAAGTTCCCCAGGTAACAATTCTTATTATTTAATGGGGAGTTGCGCAATCCGAAATACCGGAACCAAGGATATAATATCTCGGGATCGCGCAACGATACTTTTCGGATTTCCGGGTTCTTATCAAACTCAGAACCTTGTGGCGTAATTTTTACTTCAACTTCTTGTTCATCCAGTTTCCATGAAGTTGGATTTTTTATAGACGCTGCCGCTATCTGCCATTCATCCCGTGTAGGTAAACGAAACTTTACTTTTTTATACTTTCGCTCAGTCGCATTATTATACTGCTGCGTCAACCATTCGCAGTATGCATTAGCTGCTTCATACGAAATGTTTACTGCCGGATAGTGGTTAAAGTATCGGTTCTTTTTTGTTTCGGTTCTTGGCAATGCATAGTTAGTCATAAAAGCAAGTGCAGGCTCTTCATACCGACTGAAATCAAATTTATACTCCTGATGGAAATCAGTCAGCTTGTTTATTTGCAAGTATTCCAGAAAGCGATTGTACTGGGCATTGGTTACTTCTGTGTTAGCTGCATAGATAGTACTCGATACCGGTCTGAAATCATCTTCCCATGATTTAGCATCTATGGCAAATGGAAAATACGGAATGGTTTCAACCGGAACTGCGTCCAGATAATGCAGAATCATTTCCTTCTTACCCGTATCTGTTGCAATTTTTTCCATGATCGTACGCAAATTTTTTGCCTTTTCTGATTGTCCTTCTTTCTGGTGCGATTCGTAAAGGAGAATCATGGGCAAGAGGTAATTAGAACTGAATACACGGCCAGCATCACTATCGGATTCCCCATTGAAGTTCACTTGCAGGTAATCCAGCAGAAATTTCTTTTCGAAATTATCCTTAATCAGGGAAACATTATCCATACTGCTTGTGCTATGTATTGACGCCAATCCTACTACATACAAATATTCTTTAATGGATTGAATGTTGTCCTTACCAATGGTGAGCGCATAATAGAATTTCTTGTTTTGGTTAGTCTGTGGCAACTGCGCACAAATCCAGGCGCTTTTATTGGAGATGTTATTTCCAATTTCAACTAAGTTTAATCCGGATCGAGCAAACTTACGTTGAACATAATCGGTATTATTCAGCATTTCAAGATTCAGAATCACAACATCCTGGCGCACGTTTAATACATCTTGTAAAACAAAAAGTGGGGTCGTGGTGCTTTCTCCTTCGGTTATCAATACAGCATCTGGTTCCAGGCTCATCAATACATTGTAGCTATAATTTAACAATGACGGTGAAATCTGAGCCTTAACATGCAGGTTCATGCTAAACTGTTTACGACTGGGTTCATCCAGCGTGAACTCAGCATACAACTGCATCAGTCCTAAGCCCTCAGGTTGTTCGGGATTAATCGCGTAAGCTTTCTTAAGCGCTTCGTATGATTCAACATTAAATGCATCGTGCCAACCTTTGGCTAACCAGTATTCGTATGTGTTGGGTATGGCGCTGGCCATTCCAATGATTAATCCGGTCAGTTCTTCACGCGAAGATTGGGCAAATGCGGATGAAGCATAATAATTAAACCACGCCTGCGGGCTGTTATTCTGTTTTACTTCCACAGCCCATGCCTGTTTTTGTGTGGCATACCAGGCGACTGGTTTTATCACAAGCGTTTTGGGTAAAATGCGTTCGGGGGTAGCTGCAAAAACAAAAGACGGGATTAGCGCCAATAGAATCAGAAATCGCTTCATAAGTTCGGTTTTAATACGCTGTACACCTGAACTCTTAAAACGTTCAACGTTTAGGAAGAAATGTTTAGTAGGAATACAATGCTGACGCTGATATTATGGCCACAAAGGCACTAAGACACAAATTATTAATTTTTAGCATAGAAAACTGGTGTCTTTGTGCCTTCGTGGCCACATTAAGAATTAAACTAAATATGAAACACCCAATCCTTATACTGTCCATCATGCGGATTAAAATCCGTTTGCTTTTGAAAATGAGTATCCAAAATTTCAAATTCAATGATTCGATCCAATTGCAAATTGCGATAACCTTCTTTACCACCTGCTTTCGTAAAACCAAACGTTTGCCAGCACACCAGCACAATCTGATTGCGCGATGTGGTGCATACACCGTATGGACATACCGTACGAGGCAGTGGTTCATCCTCCAACGAAATGCGGCACTGGTTCTTTGATTCGCTCGCAAGCCAAAGTTGCTGGGTTAGTTCTTCAATTGTCATGAGATTTCAACCACGCTATCAGGTTTTGAACTCACCAGTTTACCAATTGGTTTTAAAATACCTGACATAAATTTCGATTCAAATTCCTCCTGATGATGCTTATCAATACACACCAACAGACCACCACTGGTTTGGGGATCGCAGAGTGTGAGTAACGATTCGCTTCCAATGCCGATTACTTTTTTCTCATAACTCTGCCAGTTGCGCATGGTGTTATCTGGATAGATAAACTTGCTTAGGTACGATTGAAGATTTTTAACGAGAGGAATTTGCTGATAATCTAATTCAGCAGAAACCTTACTGCCTTCACAAACCTCTATCAAATGGCCCAGCAATCCAAAACCGGTAACATCTGTCATGGCATGTACATAAGACAATTTGCCAAACTCTTCACCGATTGCATTTAACTCAGACATTACGCGCACAGCTTCAGCAACATCATCTGCTTCAGCCAGCCCACGCTTTTGTGCTGTAGTGATTATACCTACGCCTAATGGTTTGGTTAGATACAAGATATCTCCAGCCTTGGCGGTGTTATTTCTCTTTAAGTTTTTCTTCTCAACGGTTCCGGTAACAGCAAGCCCAAAAATCGGCTCGGGACTATCAATACTATGGCCACCGGCTAACGGAATGCCAGCAGCCTTGCATACTTCGCGAGCACCATCTAAAACCTGTTGTGCAAGTTCGGTAGATAATTTTTCCACAGGCCAGCCTAAAATAGCAAGTGCCATCATGGGTTTGCCACCCATGGCGTATACATCGCTGATTGCATTAACCGAAGCAATTTTTCCAAATGTAAAAGCATCGTCAACAATCGGCATAAAAAAATCAGTCGTGCTGATGATGCAATTACCATCGGGTAATTCATAGACAGCCGCATCGTCTTTGGATTCGTTGCCTACTAGCAAAGCAGCAAAGTTTGCCTTGGGAAGTTCTGAGTGCAATATCTTATCCAGAACAGCCGGGGCAATCTTGCAACCACAACCGGCACCGTGAGAATATTGGGTAAGTTTTATTTCGCTCATACGTTTATCTTTTTAACAACATAGAAAATCATAAGGATAAAACCTATGTCTTCTATGTACCTATGTGGTTAATGCACTCACAATCCGTTCTACACTTCCCCCATCCCAATCTACTGACTTTATAACTTTGCCTCTACGTTTGTCAATACTTCGCAAATATGCCTTGTCATAGTAAGTCAGTAAAATATCAATCACAGAGGTCATGTCGCCTTCTGCTAATTTTTCGCTGGCATGTTTATAATGTTGGCCACCCAGTTTGGTTATAATTTTTCCCATGATAGTCAAAAACTCTTCGCGGTTAGCCGGGCCATATTCTTCAACCAGGCGCTGCACACGCACTTCTTTCGCAACATCCATTTCAATCAATGGGCTCTGCGCCATTTGCTTCCAGAAGTCGTTGGGTAAAAATATTTTTCCTATAGCAATAGATTCATCCTCAACCCAAATTTGTCTTGTCAGATCGAGGGTTAAAATTTCTTCAAATAATTCGTTCTGAAATTGTTCAGTAGTCGGTTGTGGCGGCATTAATAATCCACCAAAAGCAGAACCCTTGTGATTCGCTAGGCTCTCCAGATCGAGTACCTGTTCACCTTTTGCTTTCAATGCTCTCAAAACTTCACTTTTACCACTTCCCGTACAGCCGGTGAGCAGTACCAGATTTATAGATTTTTTAAAAGACTCTAATGCCTGATTACGATACGCTTTATAGCCACCCTCCAGCGCATGCGTTTTAATGCCCGCCATGCCCACGAACTGGCAAAAATTATTGGAGCGCATGCCACCACGCCAACAATGGACTAGCAACTCTTTCTTATGTGTTACTTTCTCGGCTTCATCAATGATGTCCAACAATCTCGGGCCAACCAGACGAAAACCTGTTTTGATTGCTTCCTGCTGTCCTTTTTGTTTGTAATCTGCTCCTACTGCAATGCGCTCGTCATTATTGAGAAGCGGAATATTGATAGCTGCGCGGATATGGCCTTCCTGAAATTCGCCCTGGGAACGAACATCCACTACCGGTAAACTTTTTCGTAAGGATAAAAACTCTTCAATTGAAACGGCCATCGTTCAAAGTTCGCGAACGATTGACCAGTTAACAAAACGAAGACCTATTAATCATTAAAATTAATGGTGATGCTGGTAGCAATGCCCACACGGAAACCATGATTGAGATACTTACCATCCTGAAAGGCCGCGGCAGCCTCTAACCTGAAAATTCTTAAAATACCGTCAATGCCATAGCCAACTTCTGTATAGTTTTTAGATGTAGGCGCTGCCAAATAATTCACAAAAGTGTTTTCAGTAATGCCTGTTACCCGAATTAAAGGGAATTGAGTAACCAAGAATTTACGGAAATGGTAATGAGCATTGGCCGTAAAATATTGATCGGAGGTACTATTTTGATAATAATCCAAAAGCCTAAAACTCCCTACCGGGTCAGTCGTCACAAAAGGAGTAAGGTTACCGAGGAAGTGCTTGTAGTCCATGAAATAAAGTTTGTCTGCCGTTAAAAATTTACCGGCTTCCAAAGCAACATCCAGCTTCCCTCTGATGCCCAGCTTGAAGGAATTCTTAATTCCAACTTCCACGTGATCAAAAGTTACTTCACTATCGGCTACACCCGAAAACCCTTTACGATAGCTAAGCGATAACAAAGGGGAAGATCCATCAACCCGTTGCTTAGATCCATTACGAATTCTATATTTCTGCCATGGACGAGCATCAAAACTTATTGAACCAATAAATGCACGATTAGGGCCAAAAGCCGTACTTGGTAGCTCCTTGCTAACAGGTTCATTGGGTGTGTATTGATCTTTGTTTGTTTTGAACAATGTGAAAGTAGAATTATTAAATAATTCCGAGCGCCTTGCCCACGACCAGTTCGTGCGAAATGTATACTTATCATTTATCCGTTGCGTATAATTCAGCTCAATGAAATTGCGCTCATATATTTTCATATAGCTATCACCCAAAAGCAGAGATGTAAATGAGTTTACCATTGGATGAATTGGGTCATCCGAATTGAATTGTTCTACATACTGTCCGCCCTCCAACGTGAGTCGCTTATTTTTAAATCGATAATCTACCCGCAGCTTACCAGAAAGTTTTTCGCGCGAAAATGCATAGCGGGCAATCGGACTAATTTCTAATCGGGAGGTTTGTGGTTTTTTATCTTTATCCAGACTGTCCCGCTTTACCCACCGCTTATATAGACTTACCCGATAGAGAAGGTTAAACCCCTCTACCGAATTAAATCCACCATAAGGTGAATGAATCCGGAAGTCTGTTGTTTTGCCGATACCATAATTATCACCCGTTAATAAATCCCACGGCTGAAAACCCTTTTTGCCTTTCTTAGAATTACGTAGTGTATCACCTTCGTCTTTCTTTCGTTGCACTTGGGTAAGACTATCATCAAGATGATACCCACGCTGCTCTTCTTTCGTTAACGGAGCCGGTCTAATTTCAGTCCAATACGTAGAGTCTTTCTTGTAGGCTAATGAATCAATTGAATAGTTCGATTCTGATATCACATCTGGCTGCTCAAGTTCTTCTGTTTCCTGCTTCTCATATTCCCGGATAAGTTGCTTTAATTCCTTACGGGTAACTTCCTTTCCCTCCTTAAGCCGCTCCTGCAAATCCTGGCCCTTCTTGCTAAATGTTTGCTCTACTTTTTTAGCTTCTTCTTTCTCAACTTTCTCATCAATCACGGTCATTTCAACTTGGAGATCTGGGTTGAGGGTGATGGAATAGTCCCGCATCGTAGCCAGATATTGACCTTCAAACTCAAAACCGAATACCTTGCCCTTCACCTTAAACTGTTGTGATACCGGTAGCCAGGCCTTATCTTCAATCGGATTATAAAGCTGTTCAATATGAAAATTGATACCCATTTTCGTAGTTGTCATATCGACACTATGAATGCTCCACCAGTCCTCAACAATGTATATCAATCCTTCAAAGACATTGTCGCCCCGCGAGCGTGGGGTTATTTTTATTTTGCTGATTTCGTAGTTGCGATCACGGAATGAACCTAAATACTCAAACCGATAATAGGAAAAAGATTTTGGAGATAGGGGAGAAACTGTTTCGGCTATTTCCGGATGATAGAAGCTGCCAAAAATAAAGGAGTTAGGTGATGTGTTATTATTTTCTCCGTTCGTAAAAACTGCAATTACCTTCTCTTCAAATTTATAGGGCCGCGTATACTTGATTTCGCTTACCGACTCTGAAATAAACACCCGGTCTTTGGTAATGCCTTCTTTCTCTAACGCCTTTTTCGCAAGCCACGGGTAATCCGTAAGCTGGCCTTTGCCCTTGATATAAACCTTGGCCGAATAAGCATCAATTTGTTGGGTATGAAATTTTGCCTTAGCGATTGCCTTCCGCATAATCGTATAAGCAGGGTCTTCTTTTCCGGCTCGAACAATTACATTTTGCAAAACCACTACCTGGGTTTTCAGTGTCAGGTTAATTTCAATAAAGTCACTACCGACTTCAACAACACGGCTTACTGATTCATAACCCAAATATTGAAAGAGCACATCATAACGCCCTGGTGCCAATTGAACTTCATAACGACCCTCGAGATCGGTAGCGCTACCCGTGCCGGTTTGCTTCACAAAAATTGTTGCATAAGCCAGCGGACCTGCATCGTCACTTTTTATGACACCACGAATGCCACCGCCAAAGGAATGCAGAGAAGCCAGAATTAAAACTGAAGCGATTAGTCCTCTCATCAGTCCCATAGACGCATTAGTACGTAACGGGGTTGTCATGTAGTATGAAATTACCTGTAAAAATCTTTTAGACGGATCATTTGCTCAACCGGTTCTGGAACGAGATAACGGATTGATTTATTGCTTTTGATGCAATTGCGAATGTAGGTAGCAGAAATGTCCAGCAAGGGAGCTTCAATCATTTTGACATGATGATGACGTTTGAGCTCTGAATTTGTTACATGAGGTCGGGGATAGACATACAAGCCAAACTGATTTAGGATTTCCTCATGATTCTTCCATTTTGTAAAGTTCTCCAGGTTATCCTCGCCAATAATGACTTTAAATTCCTTACCGGGAAATTTCTCAGTTAAGTAGGCAAGTGTATGAATTGTATAGCTTGGCTTTGGTAAATTAAATTCTACGTCTGATGCTTCGAGTTTATAATGATCAGCAATTGCGGCTTTCACCATATCGTAACGATCAAATTCGTGCAATAGACCTTTACTGGGTTTGAAAGGATTTTGGGGCGAAACGACAAACCATACTTTATGCAAATCGGCATTCTCCGCCATGATATTGGCAATAATCATATGGCCGATGTGGATGGGATTAAACGACCCGAAAAACAGTCCTATTTTCTGGGGTGTGCTCATGATTAAGGTCTTGCCTTAAACTGTTCATAGAGTCGTTGGGCCTCTGCCAAAGATTTATCCAACTCTTCATTTACCAACACAACATCAAACTTGTCCTGAAAGGTCATTTCAAATTTTGCCTTGAATAATCTGCGCGATAAACTCTCTTCACTTTCAGTTGCCCGGTCTTTCAATCGGTTTGTCAAAACCTCCATAGACGGGACTTTTACAAATATGGCCAGGGCGCGATCACCAAAATATTTCTTCAGATTTATACCACCTTTAACATCAACATCAAAGATTACATTCTTTCCCTCACTCCAGATGCGTTCAATTTCAGTCTTTAAGGTTCCGTAAAAATTGCCGGCATACACTTCTTCCCATTCTATAAACTCGTCTTGATCTATTTTTTCTTTGAAGGCTTCAGGGGACAGAAAATGGTAATCCTTACCATCCTGTTCGGTACGGCCGCGTCTGTCACGGGTAGAGGCAGAAATTGAAAAGCCCAGATCGGTATTATTTTTTAGAAGATGTTTTACAATAGTGGTTTTTCCAGAACCTGAGGGAGCAGAAAAGATAAGTGCTTTGCCTGCCATCAGGATGTTGCGTTTTGGCTAATCTGCATTTTGATTTGTTCAATCAGCTCTGTCGGAGCAGATTCACCACAGCAACGGGTTTTTAAAAGTTCTTTTATTTTAATATCCAGGCTATATGATTTGAAACAAGGACTACATTGATCCATGTGTGATTTAAAGTATGCTTCTTGTTCATGGCTTGCCTCCCCATCCAGAATCAACTGAAGCATTTGCATACACGATGGCTTATTTCCATCCGAAAGAATAAAGGGGTTGTAGAGTTTACTCATAGCTCGGTATTTTTGTAACCCATTGATTTGGCGTATTCACTAAGTTTCTCTTTGAGCAAGTTTCTGGCACGGTGTAATCTGCTTCGCACAGTCCCAATGGGGATATCCAGTATTTTTGCCATCTCTTCGTATTTAAATCCTTCCAGATCGCACAAAATAATTACGGTTCGAAAATCCACATCTAAAGAATTAAGGGCATTGGAGATTTCGTCTCCAATCATGTCTTTCAGTGATTCAACCCGCAAGTCGGGTGTAATCTGCCGGTCAACATC
Source organism: Cyclobacteriaceae bacterium (assembly GCA_022841475.1). Classification (GTDB taxonomy): domain Bacteria; phylum Bacteroidota; class Bacteroidia; order Cytophagales; family Cyclobacteriaceae; genus ELB16-189. Next base: position 39,610 of record JALHRJ010000010.1, read on the forward strand.
CTCCGAATTATAATAAGCCTCTACCTCCTGATAATCTACCTTAGAAGGTTCTTTGGTCTTCTTGCGATAGTCATTGATAAAACTGTTTTTCAAAATGCGGAACAGCCAGGCTTTGGCATTAGTTCCTTTTTGGAAGGATTCTATGAAACGATAAGCTTTTAAATAGGTATCCTGCACCAGGTCTTTGGCATCATCGCGGTCGAGCGTGAGCCGGTAACCAAAATTATACATGGAGCTTATATGAGGTAGAAACTCATTATTGAAGATTTCATTCTTCTCCTTTTCAGGATAATGTTGTTTTATCGTTTCTTCCATGAAGGGTCAAAAATAAGAAAAGAAGCGCGAATTAAATCCTCAATTAGTAAAGTTGGTTCAAATTGATGTCAGGCTGACTTTCTCTTTTGTTTAAAATTTCTCTTGAATTTTTTCCACTTGATCTTTAACAAAGCGAGGTTGGTAGCTATTTTTTCTGCTGAAGTTGGCTCCAGAAGACCTTTTCGAACATACACTGTATCGCTGGCGTCTTTATACCAGGTCGTGTAATTTTCCCTTCGCATCCAATTTTCAATTTCCCCGATAAAAGGATTTACATAATACTTTCCATGCGTTTCGATGGAGAGTACCTTCGGCCTACTTACTAGATGTTTAATCACATACCATTCCCCACCTTCAATATCGACACTAAGTAAATCAATGGTGCCATCGTCTATTTCAGAAAATACCTTGCACGGAACTTCAAATGTTGTCTCATTATTAACCTGATATTGATCGTTTATTATAGCCGGGCTCGATTTTAATTCCGAAACAAATGTAGAGGCAGCAGCCTTGGACAACTTGATGACTCCACTCGTATCCCATACGGCCACGGGTACGATCTCAATTGGAAATCCTGCAAAATAGGTCTCAATTTTTTTTACTGTGTCCGGATCAGCCTCCACTAAGGTAGCCCTAACTCCATCTTGTATAAAGTTTAGGATGTTAGAAGTTTCGGGCAAATAAACTCCCACCTCACACACATGATTGAAAGAAATATTTCTCTGCTTTAATCGCTTATAAATTATTTTTATCTCGTTTGAATTCATGTTTTTGAGTTAAATCATTTTATAGTTTTTGTACTCGCCAATTCTATATCCTACCAAGTTACTGATCAGGCGCTTTGTCTTCTCTTTCAAAGTGTAATTCCGTTTTGAAATATCGTAGTCAAACTTCCAATTCTTTCTCGCGATTCGGTCTTTCATTACCTGTGGATGACCTTCGGTAAAAAGCTCCAGTGAACTTACCTTGCCATAATCAAACTCTTTTTGATCGGGCACATTTTTACTCACCCAGTTTTCATCTACATAAAACCGATACCAGTTTTTTATCTTTTTCTGCATATCGGTTGGCTCTTTCACCCATCCATAGTGATAGATAAATGCATCCATCAACTTTACATTTAATTTTTGGTTGGGAAGTTTTCTAAAACCCTGGGCATCCTTGTATGAAAAAATATCCTTTCGGTTTCTAATGATCCTGATCTCTCTTCTATACCATTGCCACGACTCACCCACATAATCATAGCTGCCATAAAAATGTTTGTAGTTAAATAAGAGTCCATCAATTCGCATGTCATCCTTATGTAAAAGCATCTCACGCTTTACCACTGCATGATATTTTTCATGCAGCACTTCATCAGCCTGAATATAAAAACACCAGTCAGCATCGGGAGAAACTGCCTGAAAGGCCTTATCCGTTTCAAGTGCAAAGGTTCTTCCACCAGCACGAAGGCTATCATCCCATTGGGTTTCAATTATTCTTATTTTTTCTGAAGCAATTGACTGAATTACCTTTAAGGTGTCATCCTCTGAATTTCCGACAGCAACAATAAATTCATCACACAAGGGCAAAACAGAAGTGATTGCTTCAACAATTGGGTAGTCAAATTTTACTGCATTTCGTACAATCGTAAATCCACTGACCTTCATGAAAGACTATACTTTAAAAGAAGCAGGCTCGGACCGGTAACCGTAAGTATTTTCGGCAAAAGCATCGATTTGTTTCTTCACATCGGCTACTGAAATTGAATTTATGCAGGCACAGTCTTTACTGTTGCGACACGCATCGCAATCTTTATCCAAGACAAGGTATTTTGCATGTTTTCCAATCGGCATCCATCGGCCAGGATGAATCGGTTTCATAGGAGAATATAAACCCAGTGTTTTTATCCCTAAAGCAGCGGCCAGGTGTAATACGCCCGTACTGCAAGCTAAAAGTCCATCTGCCTGACTGATAAAGGAAGTCAACTCCTCGAGATTAAGTTTGCCGGTCAGGTCGGTAACATTTGCATGCTGAAACAATTCGGGTTTTTCTGCTCTTATTGAATCTCCTTCCGCTTGCAGACCTGTTACAAATATTCGATAGGATTCTACCGGTAATGAACGTATTAGGTCGTTATAATTATCCAATGGCCATTCTCTTGCACTGCCTTTTGACTTTGGATGGATTATTAAATTAAAACGGTCCTTGTTCAGGATCTGAGAAAAATCAACTTTGGATGGTCGCAATCCATAATACGGTATCAACTCGGTAGTATCAATATCACCATTAAGCTTAAAAGGCTTTAACAATTTAAAGTTGAGTTGACTCTCATGCTGGTTCGATTTCAATCTGGTGAAATCAACTAAGTGATTACAATACATCCAATTGTACCAGCGATGAGCCGTGGCCACCCGGTGCTTAATGCGAACCTCTTTTGCGATTTTCGCCAGCTTTCTGTCTGGATATATAAAGATAATAGTATCTGCCCGTGCCATTGCCATGACGCTCGGGTCTTTTAGAATTTCATCCCGGTCTAAAAACTGATCAACAAAAATGCATTGGCCAATAATACCGTGCGTATAGCCTTTACCAATAAAGTATATTCTTAAATCGGGAACTACTGACTTCAAATAACCCAGCAAGGGCAAGGTGAGAATAACATCACCCAAATTATCTGTGCGACTTATTACCAATCGCTTGCCCAACATAGCTTTGTGATTGGCTTCGTACAATTTTGCGTATTTATAAAATACATGGTTGGCAACAGCCATGGCCACCATCAACCCTTCGAAGCCATCCATAAAGCCCCGCTTGATTATAAAGCTTTTAAAAAAAGCAAAAGTTGAGCGCGCAATGATTTTAGATACTGAACTCGATTTTCTTCCTACATTCTCTCTGGCAAAAATTTCCGAATAGCTCTGAATTTTCGAAATAGTTTCAGCCGAATCGGTATAGGCACGATGAAGAATATCCCCCTTCAGGTGCATAATTTTGACACCACTTTTTAGTACCACTTTATCATGCGGGTTTTCTCCACCCCATAATCCAATTCGCCTGTTCCAAAGTCGAATTTTTTTATCAGGGTACCAATTACCATGGCGAATCCATTTTCCACCATAGTTGGAAAGGCGATTCATTCTATACGCTTCGCAGGGCCAGCTCTCTTTAACCTCTTCAATGCATTTTATAAGTTCTTCCGATAGATATTCATCCGCGTCAAGCGAAAGCACCACATCATAAGAAGCCTGGGTTACAGCAAAGTTTTTTTGATCAATGTGACTTTTAAAGGGATGTTCTACTACCCGAGCGCCTTTTTCAAAGCAGATTTGCTGGGTGCGGTCATTAGAGTATGAGTCAACAACTACAACCTCATCAGCAACCTGCAACAAAGAGTCTATACAGCGGCCAATGTTTCGTTCTTCATTATAGGAAATGATGACTGCACTAATTTTAACCATGGAGCTTAATTCGATCCCAATTTCCTCTTTAATCTGTTTGTTACCAAAAGGGTGATTATTAAAAACAGTAAAACCCACAAAATATCGAATCTTGTGGGCTTTTTGACCAGGATTTGTAATTATCGAAGGGCTATGGCAGTTAATGATTTTACCATATTTATAAATTCAATCCGATAGCCATCTGCGTCCTTTCCTTTTGAATTCTGAGCCAGTTGCAACACATCCTCATACTGAAAATCTTTTATGTATTCCGACTCGCGCAGCAACATGCCAAATCCTGCCACCGCAGCTGACCATTTAAAGTTCTCTGAGGTTTTATTCAAAGCAATATTCTCATCCAATAAGGGATGCACAATCAGTTTACTCACATCTCCATCCGGTTTCTTGTAGCGAAACTTCACGGTCATTATTTCTTTTGAACTTGAGGCGGATGCATCAACTTTATTTTTCTGATACTTTAAGTCGTCAATCGTTGAGAACTCGCTTTCGACACCCACCGGAATAATTTCGTACAGTGCCGTTACAGAATGGCCGGACCCAAGTTCTCCGGCATCCTTACGATCGTCATTGAAATCTTCGCTACGCAATAATCGATTTTCGTAACCAATCAATCGATATGCTTTTACGCGAGCCGGATTAAATTCAATTTGGAGTTTAACATCCTTGGCAATGGTAAATAAGGTTCCTCCAAATTCATTCACCAAAGCTTTTTGCGCTTCCAAAATTGAATCGATATAGAAATAGTTTCCGTTTCCTTTATCCGCTAAAATCTCCATTTTAGAATCTTTATAATTGCCCATTCCAAAACCCAACGCAGTAAGAAAAATGCCGTCTTTGCGTTTCTCTTCAATCAGTCGTTCCATTCCCCCATTGCTGGATTCGCCAACGTTAAAGTCACCATCGGTTGCCAGTATCACCCGGTTATTTCCATTTTTAATAAAATTCTCCTTCGCCACTGAATAGGCCAAGTTAATTCCAGCACCGCCTGCGGTAGAACCACCTGCTTCTAAATTATCCAGAGCTTCCAGAATTTTCTTTTTATCAGCCCCAGCTGTAGAGGGCAAAACCAAACCAGCTGCACCTGCATAAACAACTATTGCTACCCGGTCTTGCTCACGCATTTGTCCTACCAACATTTTAAAGGATGTCTTTAATAGCGGTAACTTGATGGGATCATCCATAGAACCGGAAACATCGATCAAAAAAACCAGGTTAGAGGGCGGTAAATTTTCTTTAGCTATATTCTTTCCTTGTAATCCGATATGAACGAGTTTGTGTTTCGTATTCCAGGGTGCGGAAGATATTTCTGTGTTGATTGAGAAAGGGTCGTCTCCTTTTGGTTGATCATACTCATAGTTGAAATAATTGATCATTTCCTCAATGCGCACCGCATCTTTTGGGGGGCGCTGACCGCTGGATATAAATCTTCTGATGTTACTATAAGAAGCCGCATCCACATCAATTGAAAAAGTTGAAAGGGGATTCTTCAATGCTTCATGAAAAATATTTTCATTGATGCCATCGTACTCTTCGGTATTATGTCTGGGTTGGTTCCAGCTATCCTCAGCGGGAGCTCCGAGGTGAAAACCTTTCTTTAACTTACCGGCACCACGAATTCTAATGCCTGCGACTGACCCAACGATTGATTTCATCTCGGCATGTTCATACCCGGTAACTACTACTTCACTCAACTGCTTTACATCAGATTGCATGGCAACATCAATCCGATTCGAGATGCCGATAGCCACCTCTTGAGTAGCTAATCCCACAAAAGAAAAAATCAGCGCGCCTTTTCCGGGCACCTGAAGAATATAATTCCCCTGGTAGTCAGTAACGGTACCTTTAGTAGTTCCTTTCAGAACAACATTTACACCCGGCAGGTTGCTACCATCATCGGCTGAGGTTACTTTGCCGGTAATGGTACGATCCTGTGCTGAAAGTGCACTCCCCATAAGGAATAGGACAATCAGGCTCAAAGCAATCTTTTTCATAAGCATCATGTTTGATTTGATCCTATGATTCGAAGACTATTCGTTTTCCATAAAAACAATTAAAAAATTTTCCTCGTGCTACGAAGCGCACGAATTATTTCCATGATAACGGGACTAACAAATCATACTTTTTAACATGGGAATCTAGGTGAAATTATTCGCGTAGTAGTAACTTAAGGGTTTCAGATAAGACTTGACTGACGCAGAACTACTAGATCGGTACAAACTACATGGAGAACTCTCAGATTTGGGGGAGTTATTCACCCGTTATCAATCTCTAGTCTACGGTGTATGTCTCAAATACCTGAAAGACCGCGATGAATCAAAAGATGCTGTAATGCAGTTGTTTGAAAAGCTAATTCAGACCCTAAAAAATCATGAGGTAGACAACTTTAAGAGTTGGCTCTATGTAACAACCCGCAATCATTGCCTGATGCAGATTAGGGCCAGAAAAGGTAAATTCACACAAGAATTTTCTCCGGAGATTATGGAAAACCAGTTGTTGCTGCATCCGGAAGACGAACCTGAACTGGAAGGCAACCTGACCAAACTTGAGAAATGCATCGAAACCTTAATAAATGAACAAAAGCAGTGTATTCAATTGTTCTTTCTTGAGGAAAAGTGCTACAAGGATATTGCATACTTCACCGGCTTTGATTTAAATCAGGTGAAGAGTTTTATCCAAAACGGAAAACGGAACTTGAAAATTTGTATGGAGCGAAATGAATAAGTGGGAAGACGAAATACGAAGATATCATAATGGCGAAATGACGCCTGAAGAGCAGCATGCCCTTGAGAAGTTGGCGCTGAGCGATCCTTTCTTGTATGAAGCTCTTGAGGGTGCAGGTTCTATCTCTGAAAAAGATTTTTCGAATGATCTTACCGAACTTACTTTCAGGATTAAAGAAAGCACTCAGGAACGATGGAATGAAACTGGCCTCGCAGCAGCTTCACCCATGAGGGCGGCAAGCGAAAAAGAAATTTATCTCTTACCAAAGCTGGAAAAGAAAACTACTAATCGCTGGATCTGGCCATTACGCATAGCGGCTTCTGTTACATTGCTGGTAGCGGTCTATTTTGCCATAACACCCTTGTTTGATAACCAGGAAAAACAACTGGCACAACAAACAACTAAAGGATTAGAAGAATCCAAGGAAAGTGTAATGACAGACACAACAGTTGAGAAAACTGATGAGCTACTTGTAATAGCGGATCAAAAGGTAAATGACCAACCTGATAGTAAATCTAAAAAACCATCGGAGGTGATTAAACCGGTAGATGAGGTTTTGGTTTCTCCCTCTGTTGCTGGCGTCCCTGCCATTGCAGACAGAGGTGAAGCAGAAAAAGAAAATATAACGGAAGATCATGTTGCGGAAGCAATCGAAGAAAGTGTGGTTGTTGCTGCTGATTTTAAGCAAGCCGAAATGAAAAAAGAATCAGCGCAAGCTGCCGGTGCAAAACGGAGTGTTCAAAGTTTAATTACAACTCAAAAAACTATTCAAGGTAAAGTACTCTCCGCTGAGGATGGAACTCCTTTGCCCGGAGTAAATATTGTTGTGAAGGGAACAACTACGGGCACGGTAACCGATATGCAAGGAAACTATCAACTGATCAGCAGCACTCCAGACCCTACCTTGGTCTATTCCTTTATTGGTTTACAGTCACAAGAGGTAAAATCCAACAACCAGGAAGTAGTAAACGTAAATCTTCAATCAGATGTGTCGCAACTAAGCGAAGTTGTGGTAACGGGATATAGCCCGATGAAGGATGATGCGAATGGTGAGCCTGTGATAAAACTAGCTGAGCCTGCTGGGGGAAGAAGGGCCTACGATAAGTATTTAAAAAACAGTTTGCGATATCCCCAACAAGCACTCGACAACCAGGTAAAAGGTCGGGTTACTATTCAGTTCACCGTCCATGCCGATGGATCATTGGATGAATTTAATATTCTCAAAGGCCTTGGGTACGGATGCGATGAAGAGGTGATTCGACTTGTAAAAGACGGACCCACATGGTCGCCCACCACCGAAGACAATGTTGCCGTTGAAAGTGAGGTAAGAGTGCGGGTAAAATTTGCACTTCCTGATTAGCCACTGGCAAAACTACCAGCTTTAAAATTATGCGAGCGGTTAGATGTTTTACTTCCGTAATTCATTATTCTTTCTACTTTTAGGGATTGTTAAATTAACCCTCACTCCACCAGCATGAGCTTATTCATCAAGAAACCCCTCGAACAATTAATGGCGCAAGGAGACTCTGACAAGGGTCTTAAAAGAACACTGGGTGCCGGCAACCTGATTGCCTTAGGTATTGGGGCCATCATCGGAGCCGGTCTATTTGTGCGCACGGCCGCTGCCGCGGGAGAGGCTGCTGGTCCAGCTGTTGTGGTTTCTTTCATTATAGCAGCCATTGGTTGTGCCTTTGCGGGATTATGCTACGCTGAGTTTGCTTCAATGATTCCTATTGCTGGCAGCGCTTATGCCTATGCGTACGTTACCATGGGTGAGTTTATGGCCTGGGTTATTGGCTGGGCATTGGTATTAGAATATGCACTCGCTTCGGCAACGGTATCAATCGCCTGGAGCGAATATCTAAATAATTTACTGGGGGGGACTATACCCTATGAATGGTGCCACTCCCCTTTTGAAACTTCATTGGATGGAGTAAGAGGCATTGTTAACTTCCCAGCACTGTTGATCCTGGTGATTCTCACCATGATTTTAATTAAAGGAACCAAGGAATCGGCCAACCTGAATGCAGTTATTGTTTTTATAAAAGTTGCTATTGTTCTCTTGTTTATTGGTATCGGCTGGGGATTTATTAACGAAGCAAACTATACTCCCTTTGTTATTCCGGAGTCCAGCCCTGATCATGATACCTGGAATAGATTTGGATGGGGCGGAGTTTTGGGCGGGGCGGGGATTGTATTCTTTGCCTTTATTGGATTTGATGCGGTGTCAACGGCTGCCCAGGAAGCAAAAAATCCTAAGCGGGATATGCCGATAGGCATTTTAGGATCACTGATTATCTGTACCATTCTTTATGTTTTGTTCTCTTATGTTCTCACCGGTGTCGCAAACTGGGAAGAATTTAAAACAGCCGGTAAGGAGGCTTCAGTAGCTTATGCCATTCAAAATTATATGCCGGGCTATGGATGGCTTGCGATACTCATTACGGTTGCGATTCTGGCGGGCTTTTCGTCTGTGATTCTTGTTATGCTGATGGGACAATCGCGTGTCTTTTATTCAATGTCTAAAGATGGGTTGGTTCCCAAAGTTTTCTCTGAACTGCATCCAAAATTCCGCACACCTTTTAAAGCAAACTGGCTCTTACTGATTTTCGTGGGATTATTTGCAGGCTTTGTTCCTGGTAGTATTGCGGGCGATCTTACAAGTTTTGGTACCCTATTCGCCTTTGTACTTGTCTGTGTGGGGATCTGGATCCTCCGGGTAAAAAATCCGGATGCAGTAAGGCCCTTTAAAACTCCACTCGTACCGCTTGTTCCTATACTCGGTATCCTGGTTTGTTCGGCTATGATATTTTCTCTGGATAAGGATACACTGATTTCTGCTGCGATATGGATGGTAGCCGGATTAATAATTTACTTTACCTACAGTAAAAGGAACAGTAATCTGAGAAAAGAGACCAAAGCCTAATTTATTATTTCGTCACTGATTGTAAGGGTCGATCCAGACAATTGAGTGCGATAGCGTTGGAGTTGGCGCCAGGCTGGGCCGCCAGATGGATTGCCATCGGAAAAATTGAAACTGGAATTGCAACAAGGATCGGTCATAAACAAACCTGAGTTGTGCACATTTACCGTTGCACAAGCTTCGTTGGGTCTGTAGGAACAATTTCGTTCGTAGGCAAAATAGGTGGCGGAGTTTACCCGATAAAGAATAATCCCCCGAACCCCGCCCGTGTTCAATTCTTTGAACCCACCATCGGTTTTCAAGCTATTATACTCCGTCAAACCTAATTCAATAACTACATCCGCAAAGAAAATTATAGGAATAGGATCATCCGACAGATCGCGACTACACGCCACCAGGCTCAAGAGAATCAACCAGAATTTACTACTTCGAATAATCATAAAATCCTTTGTTCGTTTTTCTTCCTAAATGCCCTGCTATGATTTTTTCGTGCTGAATTTCAGATGGTTTAAATTTCAAGGCTTTATTAAAGCCTTCATAAACTGACGTGGTCACAGCATAGTTAACATCGATTCCAATCAGATCCATAAGTTCAAAAGGCCCCATCTTAAAGCCAGCCGATTTCATCAACCGGTCAATAGCCTGATGATCGGCAATTTCGTCTTCCAAAACCTTTAAAGATTCGACATAGAAGTGACGCGCCACCCTGTTAACGATAAATCCCGGAGAATCTTTTACTTCCACGGCAACTTTTCCAAGCGAGACTGAAAATTCTTTCATCTGTAAAACAACTTCGCTAGCGGTTTGTACTCCAGAAATAACTTCTACCAGCTTCATAAGATGAGCCGGATTGAAGAAATGTAATCCAACACATTGGGATGGATGTTGCATGACGGACGCAATCTGCGTTATGGATATTGAGGACGTATTTGTTGCCAGTATTGCCTTACCCAAATTTATTTTTTCTAAATCTGCAAGCAAGCTTCTCTTTACCTCCAGCTTTTCAACAACTGCTTCAATAACCAAATCTGCTTTTAAGCCTTGCAGGTGATTCGCGATAAGAATTCTGTTGAAAGCTTCCTGCCGTGCTTCTTGCGTTAACTTACCTTTAGCTACGGATTGATCCAAACTATCCTGTATTTGTTGAATGGCTTTGGCTCTTAAAGCTGTATTCACATCAAATATGATAGTGTTGTAACCAGCCAGCGCGCACGAAATGGCAATACCCTGGCCCATGGTGCCAGCACCGGCTATGCCAACCGTTTTGATATTATTCACCATAAAACGTTCGGATCAAGTTACAAACATAGTAAATCTGCATTTCGGAAAGTTCAGGATGTACCGGCAATGACAATACCGATTTTTGTAAACTTGCCGATATAGGAAAATCTACTTCCGAATGATTCAAATAACCATAGGCAGGTTCGAACGGCAATGCTAAAGGGTAATGAATAAGCGTATCAACACCATTCACCTCAAGAAAACTTTTGAGTTTGTCTCTTTGTTGTGCGCGGATTACAAAAAGATGAAAAGTGTGAACTGTATTTTGTCTTACGATAGGTAGTGAAATACTCTTTACATTCTTCAAGTTGTCTTTGTAGAGTTGAGCATTGACAATCCTTTTCTTTGTCCACATTGCAAGGTGCCTAAGCTTTACATTCAGGATAGCGGCCTGAAGTGTATCAAGCCTGCTGTTGGTGCCTTCAAACAAATGTTCATCCTTATTCAGGCCCCCATGATTAGCAAGCCGTCTGAGCTTAGTTGCGAACTCAATGTTATTAGTGACTACTGCACCCGCATCACCGTAGGCTCCCAAATTTTTTGTTGGATAAAAACTAAATACACCACAATCACCTATTGACCCAGCATTAATGCCATTATCTTCTGACAGATGTGCTTGAGAACAATCCTCAATCAGGTAAATATTCTTCCGATCGCATAGTTCTTTTATGGGTCCTACTTCAACCATCTGCCCATAGAGGTGTACAACAATTACCGCTTTGGTATTGGCTGTAAGTTTACTTTTGATCTCTTTAGGCGTTATGGAAAATAATTCAGGATCAACATCTGCAAACACCGGGGTGGCGCCCACTAGCGTAATAACTTCTGCGGACGAAATCCAACTCCAGGCCGGTGTAATGACTTCATCTCCTTTTCCTATACCCAAAGCTTTTAAGGCTAGAAATAGTCCATCTGTTGCATTGCCCAAACCAACGCATTCAGTAACTCCGCTGAGATCTGAAAAGTCTTTTTCAAAGGTCTTTACTGCTTCGCCACCAATAAAACTTCCACTGCTTAATACGGAATTAACAGCCTGATCGATTTCCGGCTTTATAGAATTGTGTTGGGCAGTCAGGTCGATGAAAGCAACTTTCATTCGGTTCGTTATATGACTTGCTTAAATTGTTTGAGGAATCGAAGATCGTTTTCTGAGAACAAGCGAAGATCATTAATACTATACCGAAGCATGGTTATACGCTCGATACCCATTCCAAAAGCAAAGCCTGTATATTCTTCGGGATCAATACCACAATTTCGAAGGACGTTGGGATGTACCATACCCGAACCGGCAATCTCAACCCAACCTGAATATTTACAAACATTACAACCCTTTCCATGACAGATAAGACATGAAATGTCAATCTCAGCACTAGGTTCAGTAAATGGAAAAAATGAGGGACGCAACCGAATTTTCGTTTCCTTACCAAACATCTCCTTAGCAAAATGATATAAGGTTTGTTTAAGGTCGGAGAAACCCACGTTCTTGTCTACATACAGTCCCTCTACCTGATGAAAGAAACAATGCGCCCGTGCAGAGATCGCTTCGTTCCGATAAACCCGCCCCGGCATAATGGCCCGGAAAGGTGGCTTGCGATCCTTCATCAACCGAATCTGTACGTTGGAGGTATGAGTTCGTAACAGCATATCAGAATTCCCGCCTGACTGTTCTCCCGGCATGCTCTCAAGGCGGACAGGCCTCTCAACAAAGAAAGTATCCTGCATTTCGCGGGCCGGATGATTCTCCGGAAAATTAAGAGCCGTAAAGTTGTGCCAGTCATCTTCTATTTCAGGGCCATCTTCCACATTGAAACCAAGTCGTTCGAAAATTTCAATGATCCTATAACGGGTAAGATTTAAAGGATGGAGGCTTCCGGTTTTGTTGGGTGTAACGGGTAGGGTGAGGTCCAGATCAATTGATTTCTCAGATCCAGCAGAGTCCAGAATGTCCTGAGCAGATTTAAATTTCTCTTCCGAAAGCTTCTTCAATTCATTAAGAGACTTGCCAACCAACTTCTTTTGATCAGGAGTAAGAGATTTAAGCTCATCAAAGAGCAAACCCACAACTCCTTTTTTGCTGATGAATTGAAGTCGATATTGTTCTAAGTCGTCTTTGGAAGTAATCAAAAATGAGTTAATCTGATCCTCTAAAGACTTAATTCTTTCCTCCATGGGTTATGTGATTTTGCTGGGCTTTCTTTAAAGCGTAATTAATACCGAGGCAAACTACCAAGGCAATACCAATTATTACCCAATCTCCCTGCCTTCGCAAAAGTAATGCAATTGCCATAAAAAAAATACTAATAGAGGAAATGAACAAAACGGATTTGGCGTGGGAAAAACCCAAATTAATAAATTGGTGGTGAACATGATTTTTATCTGCCTTGAACGGTGATTGTAATCTCCTTAATCTTAAAATTATTACTCGTGAAGTATCGAAAACAGGAACAATTAAAATACAAATAGCAGTTCCTACCGATGATGTAAATTTCAACTCGTGCCCATCAGGCAATAAATAATTGGTATTGATGAATTTGATGCTAAGATAGGAGATCAATAATCCGATCATGAGTGCGCCTGTATCACCCATGAATATTTTTGAGGGTTGCCAATTAAAATATAGAAACGCAACCAAGGAACCACAAAATGTAAAGGCAACCAAACTAATAGAAACAATGCCCACCTGATAAAACCATACTCCCAGAAATAACAGAATAAGAAAACCAATGGTGCCTGCTAAACCATCCAGACCATCGATCAGGTTGTATGAATTTGTTAGTATGAGGAAGGTGAACACCGTCAACCCAATACTGATTATTTCCAGGAAAGTGAAATCGCCTGTTAATCCATAGGTTGACTGAAGCAACATTTTATCCAGCACTACTAAGACAAGGACGGGCAAAAACTGACTGTACAATTTTTGCTTTGCGGTAAGTGCAAGGATATCATCTCTCAAACCGATAATAAACATTAATGCCAGCGCAATAAAAAAATATTTTAAATCAACCCACTCCTCAAAAGAGAGGCACATTAGTAAGGTAACAATCACCCCCAAGAAAATTGACAGTCCGCCCATGGAAGGTGTAAAGGATGAATGGATCTTATGATCACCTGAGGAATCAAAGATTTTCCATTGTCTCAGTATCTTGATAAACACAGGGAAAAACAAGAACGAGATCAGAAATGAAATGACGGTATAGAAAAGTATACGTGTGATAAATTCAAAAAGCTTTGTCGCTTCCTCGTATTAAACTAACAACAGTAAGAAAAATAATTTTTATATCCAGCCAAAAGGTCCAATTTTCGATGTAATACCGGTCCAAGCGTACTCGGTTTTCCATATCAGCAAGAGTCTGGGTCTCGCCACGATAGCCCATGCATTGAGCAAGACCGGTGATCCCGGGTTTCACGTAATGGCGACCCATGAATGTATCAATCAGCTTGCTGTATTCTTCGGTATGCTTCAGCATATGGGGTCTGGGTCCTATCACACTCATAGATCCAACAAAAACATTAAAAAACTGGGGAAACTCGTCAATGCTTGATTTCCTCAAGAACGCTCCAAGCTTCGTTATACGAGGATCATTTTTAGTGGCTTGCTTTGCATCTGCCTCAACATTTACCTTCATCGACCTAAACTTTAAACATTTGAACGGCTTGTTATCTTGTCCACTTCTCAACTGGACAAAAAAAACAGGACCTTTTGAATCAGCCTTAATAATAATCGCAATTATTGGTAATAGCCATGACATAATTAATATTAAAAATGCAGTTGAAAACAAAATATCAAAGGTTCTTTTGATGAGTTGATTTTTGGAATCATCCAGAGCAACTGATGTTAAATTTAAAATTAAAGTATGATCACTTTTTTCAAATTTAATTGGTTGATCGGAAAAGTTGGGCGTTGTTATGATTTTTACTTTTATCAGGGAATTTAGACCAAAGTTTACAATGTCCTTAAGAATGATATGATCAACGTTGGGAATACAACAAAGGATTTCATGTACTTCATTTTCTTCACAAAATTTTTGAATCGTGCTTACACCTTGCTCCTCAATGGTAAAGTAACCCTTAAACCTATAGCCGTTCATCAGATAAAACTTTCTTACCTCCTCAGCCAACTCGTTGCGCCCAATTATTATATAGCTTTTTGACGTAAGTTCAGCGGTTAGGAGTTTTCTAAAATAATAGGTGATGATTTTAAATAGAAAGAACAATGGGAAAAAGATTCCATAAATCATTAGCACTTGTGTGATGGAATACTCCATTCGGAAAAAAAACACCAGCGATAACACAACAAGTGAGTGAATAAAAATAAAGGCAACCTGACTTCTGAAAATTCTTGTTAAAGTCCATCCCTTTGTTATTGCGTAGGGATTTGAAACCATAACCAAATAAAGCCAAGAGACATTGCTAAACAGCAATAAATACATCTGGCTTGAGTCTCCAGTATCCAAGAGTATTGACCCTGCCAATCGGTTTGAAAATAAAATCGAAAAATTTAAGGAAAGAAGATCACAAAAGAAAAAGAGGATTTTTAAAAAGGAAGACATTGTAGATTATTTCGCTTTTTAATTACTGACTGTTTTTTGATAGTAGGTACAAAATATCTCATTTAATAACGAGTAAAAAACAACACCTTGATATCTTCCCAAAAAGACTTCTGTAATTCCATAAATTATAAACGGAAAAAAAACTAAAACTCCTAAAGAATCGGAATTTCGCATTGATAAATAAAGTGGGCGACCTAATAATGCCAAAAATGCTAGCAAGCCAATAAATCCATTAGAAAGCAAAATATGCAGAAATTGATTATGAGAATTGTGACTAGCCTTTGCTAACTCAGGCATACCATTTTGTAGATAAAATCTATTCAAAATGTTTTCATAATCCCCTGTACCAACTCCCCATATCAGATCATCGTTGGCATGAAGTGAGTATGTCCACGTGGTTAACCTATCCCATGAATCTCCTTGACCCATAATGGAAGAAAAATTGCGCTGATAAACTGACATTACTAAAAAAGCACCAAAAATCACAAAAGCAACTGTCATTTTTTGATTCGTATTGCTTTCTGCCAATAAAAGCCTCAAAACATAAAAGGCAAAAATTAATACTAAGCTTATGTAAGAAGTAAGCCCACCGGTTAAAAGCAGGACGATTATTAAAAATAAAATCAGAAATAGTTTACCCCAAAGATTTATGCTACTTACTTGATTGTAGGTGTCAAACAGTACAATGGTAATTGCAAAAATCAAGTAGTAAGCAAAGTAAGTTGGGTGGGAATTTATTGTTGATGTTAAATTATAAAAAGTAAATACTTCCAAATTAGCAGTAGTCAGGTAATTCGCTAAAGCAATTACCAGACATATCAAGCTCGCAGCTACTACACCTACCAAAAACGCCAGTGCTACACGATGTAGGTTCCTGGTATTCCATCGACTAGAAATTCCAGAAAATGATATCGGGACTAATACCAAACTGGCACTCGTCTCAAGTACCTTTAACCCTTGACTTTGATCACTTGTATAAATTAGGCCAGCAGCAAGCACTGCTAGCATCAACAGGGCATTCCATGATTTTAAAATATTAGGAATAGTTGTTTTAAAATCAATCAGACTGATTGCTGCGGTGAAAACTAATACTCGTACACTAAAAAAGGGTGAACAGGGTATTAAAAATACGTATGTTAAGATCAAGCCAAAAATTAAATCCTCCTTTGAAATGGATTTAAGCATTATTCCAAGCCTTTCCTTCATACCTTCCGAAATAAAATACTGACGCAAAGAAACTAAAGAAAACAACGCCCCATTGTCGCTCAAGAAGAGATTCTGTTAGTGAAGCAAAACAAAATAGCATCAAGAAGCCCAGAAAGACATAGTTTTTTCTTTTGTGAGCTTCGGTAAACAAAAGAAAAAGTGTTAGAAGAAAAATCGTCAATCCCAGAAACCCGAAGGTAAGAGTCGTTTCTAGAAACTGGTTGTGAGCATTAAATCGATACTGCGGATACATACCCCAAAAGTTAAAATCTTCATAACACTTTACAAGATAATCAATAGCATCTCCTGTTCCTGTCCCCACAATCGGGTTTTCACCGATGCCTCTTAGGCTACAACGCCACTTCACAATCCGTATAGAAAGACCTGTCTCACCACCACCATCAATAACTTTAATATCAGAAGTTATAGGACGTACTATTCTATCTTTTAAATAGGGTGACTGATCTATTAGAATGTACGATGATGTGAGAATCAAAATGATGGTAACCATGCTTTGCCAATATCTTTTCTTTTTATAAAAATGATAAACAGCAAGAAAAATAATCAAAAGCAAAAGGAAGACAGCTACTGTGCGTGCCGACAGAATCAAAATAACAAAAGCTATATAGGTCATTAACACCAATGTTATTGATTTACTAGCTATTCTAAGGCTGGCTTTTCCAGGGTTGACAAAATTGTCTAATAGCAACATAAATGCAAGCATTAAAAACATCGCGAAATAAGGTGGATGAAAATCAATCGTAGACGCATACTCCTCATGAAGAAATACTAATGAATCGCCCGAAATATGATAACGATAAAAGGCCCCAACAAAACAAATAATCGTAGCCAATACTATCGTTGCAGTAAATACCCTTAAGACTATATTTCTTTCTTTCCATCCATAATTTTTAGAGGTTCCTATGATTAATGGAAGAATCAGGAGCGAAAGTTTTTTTTCCATGTTAAACAATCCCACTTGAACATTAGAGGTGTAAATCATTCCGAGCAAAAAAAGGAGATAAAAAAGAAAAAAGGATAACAAAAGTGGCTCTTTTATCGCAGTTGTAAACTTGGCTTTAAATTCACCCTCTAGCAGCCAAATCGCAGTTGCCGCAATAATAAATAAGTTTGAAATACTTCGACTAAATGGCAAAAACGCAATCACCATGCACATCGAAATGTAAAAGTAATGTGATTGATATCGTTTAAACTTATAAATCAATTGCTATAGTTTATTTCTTACTGATGATAAAAATAATTCCTGATACTGGGAGTTTACCTTTGACCAATTATACCTGCTATTAATCTTATCTAGATTATTAACCATTTTTTCCATTTCATTACCATCCTTTTGAACAGATTTTAACACTATCGCAACATCGCTCGCTGTTTTAAAATAATACGCATCCCTTTCCAGAATTGCCAAGTTAAATATGTTTTCGTTTGCGCAAATTAAAGAATTGGAAGCCATGGCTTCCAATAGCGAGGGGTTTGTACCCCCCACACTATGACCGTGAAAATAAATATTAGAAAAATATCTAAGGTTATTCAATTGAATGATATCGTAAAGTGGACCCATGAATCGGATAAAGGAATATTCTTTATACTTTAATACTAGTTTAGTACCAAATCTGTTCCCAGTACTACCAATTACCAGAAAAGGATTTTTCACACCGGATTCAACAACTCCATCTAAAATAACCTCAATATTATTCTCAGGCTCCATTCTTGCAATCAGGAGGTTATATTGAAAACTACTGACCTGAAATTTCCTTATAATGGACTCATCAGGATCAGTAAACAGGTTAGCACCATAGGGAATAAAATGAGAGCGGACATTATACTTTTCTTTCAGATATTGCTGGATTCCAATTGAATCTGCTACTAACACATCACTTCCATTTACACCTAGTCGTTCAGCTAGCTTTAAAAACCTTTTAATGAATCTTCCATACTTAGCTCTATGCCATTCCAAACCATCCATATTGGTAATAACCACGGTGCCTTTCGGAAATAGAAAACTCCAGATAGAACTGCTGGTATATCCGAGTTGTAGAATAATGTCATAGCCGGCCCGTCTGGTATGCCAGATGCAATTCAAATCGTATATAAATTGACCTGCTGTACCTAATAAATATTCAGGATCAAACTGATGAACAAGTTTTACGCTATTCCACAGTTTGTTTCTATACGGATGATTGTGGGAGTTATAGACCACAACCTCATGACCCTGGCTGGCTAAGTAAAACGAGAGGTATTCCGCAAATTGTTCAAACCCGCCATAATGATTGGGTATACCCCTTGTGCCTATAATCCCGATTTTCATTTAAGCAGACTTATAATTACTCTTTACTCTTTCAATAATATCCATTAATCGTTGATAGTGTAGTTCCGCAGAAAAATTAGATTTAATAGATGAGATTGCATTTTCCTTCATTCTGGTAATATCGGTACTACGTCTAAAAATCGAATAAATTTTTTCCGCCAGATCGGTTGCATCGCTTGGTTTAAATAAAAATCCATTTTCACCGTTAAAAACGAACTCAGGAAAACAACCATGATTTGGTGCGATAACAGGAGTTCCTAACGAAAGGCTTTCAAGTGCAGAATTTGGCAAATTATCGTACCACAACGAGGGAACGATAGACGCGACCGAAGACTCATATAGATCAAATAAAGCATCTTTTTCTAACTCACCTAAAAACTCAACTTCACTTAAATTTTTCGTCACACAATAGGACTTTAACGACTCGACATAGTAGGCACTTCCACTCCCTGCAATTTTTAGCGTAAAGCTAAGCTTGCTGCGTTCCTTTAAAAGCTGGATAGACTCAAGGAGCAGATGAACTCCTTTAACATATTCCAACCTCCCAGCGTAAACAATCTTCGGTTCCATTTCTCTATGGGTGCGTCTCACAGGAAGATTTGCAAAGGTAGGAAGATGACTAAATCGCTCTTTTGACCATCCGGATTCAACAAATTTTTGGATAAGTGCTTTAGAAGGAGATACAAAGTGGTTGACAAGGTCAAAGTACTTCTTTGAGTGATGGTACTTAGTTGCCAAATAGTTTACCGTTGAAGCCCCAAAAGAATTATGCACACATTTATAACGAATACTGTTTATAAGATTCCCCGTAGTACACAACTCACAAATACTATCATCTCTAAACAAGTTATGGCTAGGGCAAATCAACCCATAATCAGATAGTCGAACTATAAATGGAATTCTTTTATTGCTTAATGCCACTAAAACAGAGGGTGATAGCTTCCGTAAATATTGCAACACGATTGCGAAATCAGGCTTTACCTGATCGATCAAAGCAGTTAATTTATCCTCTACTTCTTGAGAATAAAAATTCCGTTCTATTGTTTTAATAAAGCTTTTTAAGTTCCATTTCTGATCTTTGTATAGGATTGATTCCTCGTCAGCAATGGGAGAAGCAAAAAACTCCTCATATTCTGAATGTTGATTTTTCGGATAACGGATTGAAAATGGAATTACGGTGTGTCCTTTCTCTTCGAGGATATGTTTTAGGTTGAACATATACCGCTCAGGCCCACCCATGTAAACATATCTTATATTGATTAAAAGTATTTTCATTTTTTACTCCGCATGACTAAGACGGCTGTGTCTTCAGGATTCGATAACCAATTGCACCTAGCCCTGAATAAATAACAATAAACTGTAGTTGACCTGGAATTGGCGAGGCAATACTTTCTATGAAGACACTTACAATTGTCATAAAAACAAAAAAAGCAATTGCCCTGATCTCCAAGTCTTGGGATTTTAGGAAGCGCCTCGATTTAATTGCGGGTAACAACCACAAAAAAAGATAATTAAACCCCGCTATAAAACCCATTTCACCCAAAACTGAAGACCAATACGTATCAAAAATAAAATTGCTGTCTGTTTTGCCTTGCGCATCTTCCGGGCCAAGGCCATGAACCTTGTCTAAATTATAGTCGTAATAAACTTTGCTATATTCCTTTCCAACCGGATAACTACCAAAGCTTCCCTGTCCGGACCCAAAAGGAAAATGATCTCTCGCCATTTTGAAGCCCGCAATGTAAAGAGCGTTTCGAGGGGTTCTCTCACTGCCTTGTCCAAAATAAAGTTCAGCCTTGTATTTGATTTCCTCAACCAAAGGCTTACCCATAATCATCAACATTAAAAAAAAGAATACTGCAAGTGCGTATAGGAATAGCTTTGTAACTTGAGAATTATAATAAATGGTGATAAATACGAAGCAAATGATGATTGCCGCTATCAATGCTTTGAGAAAGAGCAAAAGAGAAATAGTGATAACTGAAAATATCACAATGTAGATATACTTCCGCTGCTTGTTTACCAGATAAATTGATAAGCTTAGAATAATATTAATATTAAATAGTGCTGCCGCAAAAGCAGGATCTTTTACAAGTGTAATGACTCCCCGAAGGAAATAAGATTGAAACTCACCCGGAAAAAAAATTCTTTCAAAATAAGCAAGTATTGCGATCAGTGTGATGATGCAAATAATCACCTCTGCAAGTAAAAAAAAATCTGATTTACTCAACCCCAAATTGTAAAACAAAATAAAATTGAATGCAAATAGAAATGAAAAAAACATTCCCTGCGCATAACTACTAATAGAGACGTTAACAAAAAAGTAGTTAACTAAACAGTACAAAATAAGAAAAAATAACAGGAGAAGATATAACGAGCTAATTCGAAATTTGAAAAAACTTGAATTGAAATTTACTACCAATAGAACGATCGAAAAAAAAATCCACGCGAAGTATTCAAACCCCGATATCTTAACGCCAGCGAATGACATTAATCTCGCAGAAAACGTAAAGGTCAAAAACATAAAAATGATAATGATTATGTTTATTTGATTCCTTTTAACCATAAAAAATTATGTTAACGTTTTGTTCCAACCCTTCAGCACAAACAACATCCAGATAAAGTACCCCAAGTCAGCTTCACCACTTTTATGACTAGTAACGACTTTCTTAATGATACTTTGATCTAAACCAAAGTCCTCCTCATAAAGTAATCTTAACCTGTCATGGAAACCACTATCCTTAAACCATTCCCTAACAGGAACAGAAAAGCCCTTTTTAGCTCCATTTAAAACTGAGGATGGTAGTTTTCTGCCGATCGTTTTTCTAAGAACACTCTTACGCTCATAACCCTCCATCTTTATATTTTTTGAAACCCGCACCATAAGTTCAACAAGTCTATGGTCAAGAAAGGGAACCCGCGTTTCAATTGAACTTGCCATACTCATCCTATCGACCTTAACCATAAAATCATCTGGTAACTGTACCTGATAGTGAAAATGCATTAATTTATAGAATGGATCCGAAAGAGGAAATAGGCGATACAAATCGCTGATAAAATCAGAAATTTTGAATTGGTGGCCCAACCTATGTGTCATTCGTTCTATTTGAACAGGCATGTACCATGATGATTTTATTATTAATCTAGATTCGAAGGACATTTGGGAATACTCCAGGATACGCTCCAACCGATTAATTCGATATCGCCAGTCTCCACTTGCTAGTCTCTTAAACGGCAACGCAAACTTTGGTAGCACCTGCTTTACAAATGCGGGCAAGTGACGATAATGACCAACAAATTTTTCTATTTGATAGGAGTTATAACCAGATAGAACTTCATCTCCTCCATCACCAGTAAGCACCATTTTTACCTTTTTAGAAGCTATGCGGGAAACATACCCTGTAGGTATAGCCGAAGAATCACCGAATGGTTCGTCATAGTGATGGAGAATCCTCTCGAGGGATTCTTCAAAGTTGTCTGGCTGAACGATAAACTCTGAATGATCCGTGGTAAATTTATTGGCAACATCAAGTGCTAGTTTTCGCTCATCAAATTGACGGTCTTCGAAACCGATTGTAAAAGTTCTTATTGGTATTTTACTAATCGAGGTCATTGTTGCTACCACGCTGGCAGAGTCAAGTCCCCCACTTAAGAAAGCGCCATAGGGGACATCACTTCTCATTCTGATTTTAACAGCATCATAGAACAATTCTTCAAACTGCTTATAAACATAAGCACGATCGGAAATCATCTCTGATTCCAATGGAATTTGTGTATCCCAATACTTAAACTCTTTAAGGTTTTCCTTCCCTATCAAGTAGTGCCCCTGTCTCAATTTGAAAATATTCTTATAGTAAGAATAGGGAGCTGGAATATATCCCAACATCAAGTATAGTTCCGTCAACTCATAATTTGGCTCGGGCTCTATTCCATATTCAATCAAAGACTTTATTTCTGATGCAAAAACAACTGAATTATCTACAATTGCATAATAGAGTGGTTTTTCCCCCAATCGGTCGCGGGAAATAAAAAGCTGCTGTTGCTTACTATCCCAGATAGCAAAGGCCCACATTCCATTAAATTTATCCTGACACTTTACTCCCCAGTGCTCATAAGCCCTGATAATTACTTCCGTATCAGAATTGGTCCGAAAGTGACAACCTCTTCCCTTCAATTCTTCTTTAATCTCAATGTAATTGTATATCTCTCCATTAAATACAATCGCAAGCGACTTGTCATCATTAAACTGAGGCTGATCTCCAGAATGAAGGTCGATGATAGCAAGTCTTCGATGGCCCAACCCTATGTTTCGATGAATGTAATACCCCGACCCATCAGGGCCCCGGTGAACAAGCTGGTCGGTCATTTTCAATAATATTGAACCGTCTACTGTCCTGCCAGTATCGAAATGATAAATACCCGTAATCCCACACATTGGTTTTAAGCGTTTGATTTTAGACAGCGAAGGAAAGAGAGGTATTTAGGAATCATAAATCAGGCAAAGTTAAGGCGAATACTTTAGGGTAAAAAGGGCGTCAGACTACATTTCCTATTCTACTTATTATAAACTCCTTACTCGCTTTATCTAACATCCAGTAACTTAAAAGAAAGAAACATGGCAAAAGCACAGATAATTTCAGAAATGCATCCCAATAAATGCTATCGAGCATGGAGATGTTTGTAATCGCGAGTACTCCAAATAGAAAGATGAGGTGTATCGCATCTTTTAAGTAGAAATATTTTACAGGGTACGATTTGCGTGAAAACAGGTAAGCCGTGATTACCAGGGTTACATTGCCCAGCAAGAAACCGATCAGTGCTCCGTATTCAAAAATAACAGGAACAAGAAGGTAATTACATACAAAATTTACGAATAATCCAACACATAATGCAATCAAATTCTGAGTCATTTTTTTTGAATATGAAATTCCTAATGAGGCAAAAGAGTATAGTCCATAAATAATAATTGCTTCCGCAAAAAGAAAAAGATATTGAGATGATTTCAAATACAATTCATTTCCCAAAATCATAATCAACGGTTTAATAAAGGAGCAAATACCAATAGCAATTACACCCGTAGCCATGATATAGTAACTTTGAAATTTAGCAAAAGTGTCCTTTGCATCCGGCTTTTCCCAGATAGAAAAGGAAAAGGGTCCGAATGCGGTTTGAAATGCCATGACAACTACGGTCATGATGACGCCTAATTTCTGACTGAAGGAAAAAATACCTAGTTGCTCGCCTGTTAGAAATCGGGCCAGGAACAACCGATCCAGTGAAGAGGTTAAATTGCCGACCAGCATCACCAACATCATCGGGAAACCAAAAATTAACAATTTGTTTAGTAGGCCTTTGTCAATCCTAATCTGGATGTATTTTCTGCACCAGAACAAACCTATTAACACAAACAACCAATATGAAATTGCATTAGCAAGCAATATCATTTCTAAATCTAAATAGTAGTAATGCGCACAGAGAATTAAAAACAGAAGATTCAAAACTGCTAACCCGATAGACATGGTTAAAAATTTTACTCGTTGAAAAGTCCATTTAAACCAATTTTGGCAATATTGGGTCAATACATTGGCGGGTATCCAAACAAAAATCAATTGTAATGAAAATATGCTTTGTTCATTGAGTGTGATTGTCTTCAGAAACAAATCTGAACTTACAAAAGCAATGGACAAAAAAAGTAAAATAATACAGATTTGAACCACAAGACCATGACTAAAAACTTTGCGATGATGTTCAAATCCAGAATCATCATAGTAATAGCGGATAACTGCTGAGTCCATTCCAAAAATGACAATGGCCGACAGTATCACCCCAACAATAGTTAGTAAATTCCAAATTCCGAAATCAGCTGGGCTGATCACGTTAACAATAATAGGAAGCGTAAGGAAAATAATAAATTTTGAGATTGCATTAGCAACTCCATATAGTACAGTATCTTTTAGAAGAAATTTAAGGCGCTCTTTAATCATTCCTGGTTTTTTCCATTTTGCTCCTCCAAAATCTCTCGTAAAGAGTTGATATGAAGTTCAATTGCATTTTCCCATCCATGATATTTTTTAACAAACTCGTGACCCTGTACTCCCAATTGCTTTCTTCCTTCCACACCCATTTCAATTGATTCGACCAAACGGTTGTAAATCTCCTCCTCAGTAAATGCAGAAAGAATTGGTGGATTATGATTATCATAAAAATCCTGGTCAAAAAAAGCAGTGATTAAGGGTCTCTCTGCTGACATTGCTTCAATACTGCCAGAGCCAAAACCAATCCTCGGTTTCGCTCTATCGGATGGATATTTGCGATACCATTCGTTGTGCCAAAACTGATCAATCACCACCACATTACGGAGCGAATTATAAGCTCTTATACCGTCTTTATTCATTTCAGCTACCCATTCAATCTTTTCATTTAATCCTAAATTAGAAACCATTTTCTTGCTTTCAGTAAGGTCATATCCCTTCTCAATCATCACAAGATGAGTATTAGGATTTTTTGTTTTTATAAATCTAGCATACGCCCTGATAAATTTATCATTACCTTTTAAATCAGACCATACTGATTTCCAGGTGTGACGGGCTATCATGAAATAAACTATCTCGTAGTTCTGATATCTTTCCTTCAATTCCTCATTTTCCAAAGTGTTATACTTATTGATATCCCATGCTAAACGAAGTTTTATCATCTTAGATAAAACTCCAAGAGGCTTAACATAAGGATTAACCTGATATCCCATATAAATTCCAATTCGATCGGCATTTTTTATAGCAACCCGCTGCAAAGAAGAATAAAGTATAAGTGATTTAAGTCCTCTGGGTTTTTTAAAACGAGTAAGGTTTCGTATTGCCTCAGCCAGGCCTTCTTTAAAAGCTGTAATATTTAAATCTGAACCATAACTATGAAACAAATAGGGAACGCCCGCTTTATGTGCTATTATAGGACCCCAACCACAAACAAGGGCTACATCACAACCTGAAAATTTTTCAATGAGCCTAGACAATTCAGGTTGAGGAAATACAAAATTCGGTTTCACTTTGTAATAATGAATCCACTTAGGCAAATTATCTATCGAAAGATTGGAGTCTTCCCACCATGGGTAGTCCTGTTGCAAAGACGAGGAATCGTCTAAAAACATCTCAGCATCAATTCCTTTCGCTCGCAAAAAAATAGTGAGGTTATAGGAGTTGTTTAAAGTATTTCCATAGAGGTAAACCTTCATAAACGAAAAGTACATTGTTTTTCAAATACTCCAGAAATCAAGCGATTACTATTTCTTATCAGTCTCCGGTTGGGCACTTGATAATGAGGCCTTTAAATTGGATAAGAATTTTTTATGTGGAATTGCAAAATTTCCCGTGACCCATTCTGCTTCAGCCACATTTCTTGTTGCTACCGACCCTAAGGTTACAAAACCTCCTTTTTCAATAGTCAAACCTGGGGCAATAGTTGCGTTTGGTCCAATCCATACGTCTTCCCTAATCGTGACACTACCACCCAACATACAAGATGCTATTATGAAGGAACGCTTGCCAATTTGAACCCCATGTGCAATATGAACCAAGTTATCGACCTTAACTTCATCATCGATTATTGTCTGTCGAAAAGAAAACCCCTTATCAATACACGTATTTGCCCCCACTTCAACCCTATTTCCAATTTGTACTTTTCCATCATGAAAAACTGGCAATATCCCTTTAGTTGTTCTTTTGTACTCGTAGCCCTCCGAACCAATTACAGCTCCTGATTGAATTACACAGTTATCTCCAATAGTTACATCCGGAAGGATAGTAACGTTAGGGCCAATTATGGTGTTTTCACCTATCGCCACATTAAATTCTGAAACATATGCTCTTGGATGAATTACTGCTGTTTGATTGATCAATGAAGGGACTTTTAAATAGCTCCTTTTTCCAATTTCATTTAATAAAATGAAAAAATAATAACGAGGATCATCGCAAATAATGCAAGTCTTACTTTCAATCAGCCCTAACAACTCCCGATTTACAAAAACAGAAGTAATGTTTGTGTTTTGATTTAACTCCTTTACAAAATTTATATTGTCGATAAATGACAAGGTGTTTGGGAGAGTTGAATTAGTTAATGCGAGAGCATCGCAAATAAAATTAGAATCAATATCTATTAAGCCAGTGATTTCTTTAATTAGTGAACTTGTAATTCTCATAAAGACTCGTTTAATTCTTGGAGTAAATTTGATTTCTGATTTTTAAGTAAAAGTTCTCCCACTTTAAATCCAGCAACCTGTAGTTTCAAAATTGCAAGCAATCCTAAATAACCAAGTGTCTCCGACATAACCTTTGCCCTCCCATTTTTCATTGGAAAACATTTAATACCATTCTCGCTAAGGAACTCATAGTCAATACTTCCATAAAGATGTATTATCCCAATCCTGTCATTTATTTTTTGAATTCTATGCAGGTCAAAAATGGGATTTGTTCCCCCAAAATAGACTCGCTCCTCATCATAGTCGCAGATGAAGATAAAATCCAAATCAGCCACAACCTTCATTAAGCTGTCGACAGTATTTGTCAAGTATAAATTCTTTGGACGTAAAAGCTCAAAGGCTCTGTATGCTTCTTTACCAAAATTGTCATCGGACCAAACTAAAATGCTGTTTTGAGAAATTTCAAAATTACTGGCCAGAGCAAGTTTAAGACATAGTGCTCCAATCTTCTCAAATACTCTTATCGATGGATGATCTTCCCATGTTCCAGCCACTTTGATGCCTCTTTGAAGACAGTATGGTACATCAACATCCTCTTTTCTATACTCCCAAGCCTCATACATTAAGGGTACTACAGCAGTAGACTTTAGGCTATCAATAAAAGATTTATTTATTGGCCTTAAAAAGCCTGAGTTCGTTACAATGTCTGCCGATCTAATTTGTTCTATTGGCCTAGTACTTGTTTCAATATTAATTCTGTCGGCTAATCCTAAATGATCAGCCAGCTTAAAACATTCATTTTTAATTTGTAGCGCCTTACCATACGCTGAATCACTTGTCCAAGCATTAACTTTCTTCGCTCCAGCTAAGGCGGCAATAATAGGAGTATAGATATAATTATGGGAACCAACTTCTGTCAAGATCTCGAATTCTCTCAGATTCAAAGACAAATCAACAATGGTTTCTTCAATAATAGATAAAGCTCTCCTGTGCTCAAATTCAAGCTTCATATCTATTCATTTTTCCAAACAATACCTGCCATCACTCCAAATTCATTATAGACCAAAATTTAGCAAACATTGACAATTGTGCTGATCAATGTGCAAAATCAATGCTTCAAAAATCTTCCCGAATAACAAGCTTCCTCTTCATGAAAAAAAGAGGTGCTTAGTTTACAATCATTAACCATCTTCTCGAATTCCTCCTTACTAAAGCGCTTGGCGTTACTGGGGGCATACCAATCATAATTCGTTGATTTACTTAATTCAAACCCCCAATCTTCCTTCCAAAAGCATTTTAGAAAATTCCAATATATAAATCTTTGCAGATCATAATTGCCTCCTTTAATCCCTAATACAGGGATGTCTGGACAATAAAACGAAACTTTTAAATCGGAAAGGTTCTTGCCCAATTCGGTCAATTGTGAGGAAAACTCCCACATTTTTTCATCCGGTATGGAATGTGTCTGGGTTCTAAAGTATTCGTCTACCAGCTCCCTTGGTAAAGCCTTTTTTCGATAAACATAACAAGCGAACTCTCCATTTTTCGAAGTTATCTCCGCTAAATGAGCAAATGTTTCTTCTGGCACTTCCGTATGCATTATTACCTGATCACATACAACAAAATCTATTGAGTTAGATTTGAATGGAGTACTTGCTATATCTCCTTGAATAAAAAACAGGTTATCATAACCAGTAAAATTTTTTGCCGCAAGATAAACTGCCTCTGAAATGTCTATTCCAATTACCAAAGATTCAGGTGCTAATCGTGCAAACCATGCCGCCTTGTAGCCGAGGCCGCAACCTGTGTCGATAATAATTTTTTTACTTCTTAAAAATTTGGCTAGATCATCTTCTGAGGTAAAACCATATAGCTTCAAAAACCATTCGAACTGAAACTCATAAAGCTTATTTACCTCCTTTAATTGTTCAACCTCTTTCCATTTGTCACTAAAAATGTCCTTTGTTTGTTGCTGATTAGTTTCAATACCCTTACCCTCATCGACTTGGATGAAGTTACTGCTTTTTAATAAAAACGGTTTTAGTATTATCCGCTTTAATATTTCCTCTCTGTGCATTTCAAAATTTTTCATTATTCAAAAATAACCTACACCACCATTCGAAGTTCATGAAACTCCAAATTAGCAAGCGGTGATTAATATGCTGATCAACGTGCTCTCGAACTATTTTTTCAATGTAGTCCTGATTGATAAACTCAGAAGATATCGTTTTCTTATTTAAAAGTAGCTCCTTTACATAACTTGCATTCTCGCCACGATACCAACTTTCATCAGGTGCTGAAAAACCCTGCTTCTTGCGATTGACAATAGCCTCTGGAATAAAACCTTTCATTGCCTTACGCAAAACACTTTTTCCATCATCAAACTCCTGGTACGCCCGCGCTTTCTTTTTATCCTCATTTTCATCAATACGTTTCATGTTTTCCCACTGCCCTAACTTGTGTCGCACGGGTATTGTCTGAGCAAAATCAACTAAATCATTGTCTAAAAACGGGAATCGTTCCTCCAAACCATTGGCCATGGAAAGTTTATCGCCCACCAATAACAAGCCTGATAAGAATGTTTTGATCTCAAAATACAAACTATTTTGTATGTGCTCTTCCGGAGAAGAATAGCGCAACTTAGAATTGAACTCAAATACTCGTTCGAAAACCTGACGAGGTTCATTTAAATCTATTTTTGAATTAATGTAGGGGGTAAACAGTTTTGCTCGATCTCCGTCTGGCACTAACCGCTGCCAAAAATCATAGTATTGATTTAAAAAGTCTTTTTTGTCTAATGACTTGAATACGCGATAATAACGCCAGGGATATCCACCAAAAAGCTCGTCACCACCGGTGCCTTGCAAACACACTTTTACAAATTTCGATGCTAACCGCGAAATGTAATAATTTGGATAACTCATCCCAACCCGAAGGTCCTCTAAATGCCAAACTACACGTGGCAACGACCAACGTAAATCCCCAGCATTGATGATTTGTTCATAATGCTCGGTTTTAAAATGATTCGCCATCAACTCTGCGTCCCTTCTTTCATCGTAGTTCACTTCCACTCCTGTTGTTTCACTCATATCAAAGCCGCAGGTGAACGTAGTGAGTCGTGGAACGTGTTTAGATGCTACTGCAGTGATGGAGCCTGAATCCATGCCCCCCGACAGGTAAGACCCAACGGGAACATCTGAAACCATTTGTCTTACTACGGCCTGACGAAAGAGCCTCTCTGTTTCCTGCACAGAATCCTCAAAGGTCATTGTGTTATCGGGAACACTAAAATCATAGTCCCACCAGCTTTGGTGCTTGATGTCTTTACTATTAGATGTAATTGCTACAGAATTAGCTGGAGGCAACATGGTAACCCCCTTGAAAAGAGTTCGAAACGTAAATAAATTCTGAAATGTAAAGTATTCATTCAAAGCACCGGCATCTAACTCAACAGAAAACCTAGGGAATTTCATGAATGATTTTATCTCTGATCCGAACAAAAGGGTCCTCCCATCAAACCAATAATAGAGAGGTTTAATACCAAACCGGTCTCTAAACAAATGAAGCACTTGTGTTTTCCTGTTCCATGCGGCAATTGCAAACATGCCATTGAATCGTTTGATAACTTCAACACCATAAGCAGAAAGACCTTCCGTAATGACTTCTGTATCTGTTGTTGTTAAAAACTCATGTCCTCGTGACCGCAGCTCTTGCTTAAGATCAAGGTAGTTGTAAATGCATCCGTTAAAAACAATCGTCCAGTTACCGTCCCGAGAGGTCATCGGCTGATTTGCTCTAACACTAGTATCAAGAATAGCTAACCGCCTATGGCCCAAAGCTATTGAACCTTCTATAAAATATCCCTCTCCATCGGGACCCCGATGAGCAAGACTATTGTTCATAGCGCTTATTTCCTGATGAGCGACAGGTTCTCCAGACAGATTGTATATCCCTGAAATTCCGCACATTGGTTAAAGGCTCTTAATTACCTGAACGACATACTGGTAATCTTCTTCAGTCATTCGATTGTGTAATGGTATGGCCATTGAGAAGTTATTGGCATCCCGTGCACCAGGAAAGTCATCCGCTTTCAAGTCAAACTTATTCTTGTAATAATCAAGCATATGCACAGCATGTGTTCCTGGTCGAGTAGAAATACCAGCTTGTTGAAGTTTCTCCATGATGCCGTTCCGGTTCAACGGTGCTTTACTTTCATCTACCATCGTAACAAATGATTGCCAGCCATGCTGGTAATCAGATCCAAAATTCGGCAACCGTAACCATGAAATATCCTTCAATTCATTTTTGTAATAAGTTGCCCAGATATTACGCTCATTAATGAATGTATCTAGCTTTTTAAGCTGCACCACACCTACGGATCCTTGTAGATCAGTCATGCGATAGTTGTAGCCCATAAGATTAAAGTTTGGCAAAATGTATGGCTTAGGGCCATGATGACGTTCCTCTTCAGAAATTGAAGCCCCATGATTGCGTAGAGACTTAATAACTTCTGCAAGCTTATCATCATTAGTAGTAACCATTCCTCCCTCACCGGTTGTTATCGATTTTCTTGGGTGAAAGGAGAAACAACCAAGTGTGCCCAACCCACCAGCCGGAACACCTTTATAACCACTACCTGACGCACAAGCGCCATCTTCAATCAAGGGAATATTTCCCGAAATTTTCTTAATAGCATCCATGTCGGCACAAAGGCCAAACAAGTGAACTGGAATAATTGCTTTAGTCTTACTTGTAATTCTTTTTTTGAGATCTTCAGTATCTATGTTAAATGTTCTTGGGTCTATATCAACAAAAACTACTTTAGCGCCCTGGTATAAAACAATATTAGCTGTTGAAACCCAGGTAAAAGCCGGCACAATAACTTCATCACCAGGCTTTATATCAAGTGCCACCACCGCCAGGTGTAAGGCAGTGGTTGCACTAGTAACGGCCATGGCGTGTTTCACCCCATGTCGTTCTCCAAAGTTCTGCTCAAACTCTCTAACCTTTGGTCCGGAAGTGAGCCACCCGGTCATCAAAGGTTCTTTGGTCGCTAACCACTCCTCTTCTCCGGTTACCGGTAGGGAAATTGGAATACTTCTTTTGCTCATCTGGTATGATTTTAATTTAGTTTTTATCGACACCACTTGCGATCCTCCAGTCAATTAATCTTTGAAGTCCTTTCTCCAAGCTATACTTATGCCTAAAATTTAAATCATCAGTTGCTTTCTTAGCGGATCCAATCCGGTTTTTCACAAACTGTCGCGCGTCATCGGCAGCATAGGGCTCGTACTTCACCTTCAACGAGGATTTTTTTAATCGAAGTATCGTCTCACACAAGTCTTTAACGGTAGTCTGAACTTCTGTACCAACATTATAAAATCCACATTCAATTTTACTGATAAGTGCATCTATATTTGCTCTTGCCACGTCCTCTACATAGATGAAGTCATAGGCTTGAGAACCATCTCCATTAATTACGGGAGTTTCATTAGCGGCAATTTTATTTAGCATAATAGGAACCACGCCTGTGTAAACAGCATGCTGATCCTGCCCAGGCCCATAAACGTTCATATATCTTAGCCCAACCACCTTTAACCCGTAACGATCATTAAAAGCTGTGCACATCGCTTCGCCCGCTATTTTCGTAGCTCCATAAAAGTTTTTATTGTTGAAAGGATGATCTTCCGTCATGGGTACCTGAACTGCATCTCCATAAACAGAAGCAGAGGATGAATACACCAACTTTTTAACTTTATGCTTAACACAAGCTTCCAATACATTAAAAGTGCCCGCTATATTGACTTCAAATGCGGTTCGTGGAAAATCCTTGCAGTGTAACAACCACATAGCTGCCAGGTGGAAAACATAATCCATCCCTTCAATCGCCTTGTCCAAAATATCAAGATCTTTAACATCGCCACCAAAGGGAAATATAGAGCAACGAGGATCCGTGACCACGTCCTTAATGTTCTCCATTTTGCCTCGGGCAAAGTTGTCGTAAATAATTACCTGTTTCACTGGATGCTTTAAAAG
Source organism: Cyclobacteriaceae bacterium (assembly GCA_022841475.1). GTDB lineage: Bacteria > Bacteroidota > Bacteroidia > Cytophagales > Cyclobacteriaceae > ELB16-189. The sequence goes on from JALHRJ010000010.1 coordinate 72,602, forward strand.
TTCCCGAACAACAAAACCTCCTATAAAACCGGCTCCACCGATAACCAAAACCTTACTATCCTTTAAATCCATACTAAAACTATTTATTTAACTATTGATTTTAAATACCATACAACTGTCTTCAATATCCCGCTCTCAAAATTCTCTTCAGCCCTCCAGCCCAATTCATTTTCAATCTTGGAAGCATCTATAGCATAACGCTTATCGTGGCCAGCCCGATCTTTAACAAATGTAATTTGTTCATTATATGACTTGCCATCCGGCCTCGGCCTCTTACGATCCAAAATCTCACAAATAGTAGAGACAATCTGCATATTTGTTCGCTCGTTCCTGCCACCAATGTTATACGTTTCACCTGATTTACCCTTACCAAAGGCCAGATCAATTCCTTTAGCATGATCCAATACATACAACCAGTCTCTCACATTCATACCATCTCCATAGATTGGAATGGGTTGGCCGCTTATTGCTTTGCAAATAATAGTTGGGATCAGTTTTTCGTTATGCTGTTTGGGTCCATAATTATTGGAACAGTTTGTAGTCACTACATTTAATCCATAGGTATGAAAATAACTTCGCACCAATAAATCACTGCTTGCCTTGGAGGCAGAATAAGGACTATTAGGCGCATAAGGAGTAGTCTCTTTAAAAAGACCTTCTTTGCCCAAGGTTCCATACACTTCATCCGTAGAGACATGCAAAAACCTATTTCCATCGCATTCAGATTTAAATTCAAAAGGCGCATTCATCCAACTTTTACGCGCAACATCCAGCAACGTAAAGGTTCCGTTGATATTGGTGCGAATAAACGCCTCAGGACCAGAAATCGAATTATCAACATGGGATTCAGCTGCAAAGTGAATCACACCATTAAAATTATACATGGTAAATAAGGATTCAACTAAGGCGCGATCACAAATGTCTCCTTTCACAAAGGTATAATTTGCATTCTCCTCAACCTCCGTAAGGTTTGTCAGGTTACCCGCATAGGTAAGCACATCCAGATTAACAATCTTATAGTCAGGATGACTACTCATAAAATAAGGTATGAAGTTCGACCCGATAAATCCAGCGCCTCCGGTTACTAGTATTGTTTTCACGTATTGTTACTTAAAAATTAAAATTGGCTTCAGCTAGTAAAGGAAGACTTTTATCCTTTTCAGACAGTATCAAACTTTCGCCCTGAAAAATATCCGCTAGACCTAATGAAGGATCGTTGAAACTAATGCCCCCATCGGCTTCCCGGTTATAAAATTCATCGGTCTTATAAAACACATCTGCATAGTCACTGAGAACTAAAAATCCATGGGCAAACCCTTTTGGAACCAATAATTGTCTTTTATTGTCGGCAGAAAGTTCTAACGGAAAGTGTTTACCATACGTTGACTTTCCCTTTCTCAAGTCAACTACAATATCGATTATTGAACCCGATAAAACCCGAACGAGTTTGGTTTGAGCATAAGGAGTTTTTTGAAAATGAAGACCCCTCAATACTCGCTTTTTCGATCGTGATTGATTATCCTGGACAAAATTGATCTCAATACCATTTTCTGAAAGCGTCTTGCGACTATAGGATTCCATAAAATACCCTCTCTCGTCACCTATTACCTTGGGCTCCAGAATAAATAGATCATCAAATTCAGTAGGAATAATTTTCATTCACCAGTTCGCTTTTTAATTCGTTCATTCATTATTTTCATTAGGTATTGACCATATTGGTTTTTCAATAGTGGCTTTGCCAATTCAGCTAGTTGATCTTTGGTTATATATCCTTTGCGGAATGCTATCTCCTCAAGGCAAGCTACTTTTAATCCCTGACGTTCTTCGATGGACTCAACAAAATTAGAAGCTTGCAACATCGATTGATGGGTTCCGGTATCTAACCAAGCCATGCCTCTGCCCAACAATTTCACAGTAAGGGATTTCTCCTCGAGGTAAATTCTATTCAGATCCGTTATTTCAAGTTCTCCCCGTGGCGATGGCTTAACCTGCTTGGCTTTTTCTACTACCGTATTGTCATAAAAATACAAGCCTGTTACCGCATAATTTGATTTCGGCAGTTTCGGTTTTTCTTCAATAGAAATAACCTGGTCGTTGTCATCAAACTCAACCACACCATAGCGCTCCGGGTCATTTACATAATAGCCGAATACAGTAGCACCGTTCTGAATCTTTCCAGCCTCTTCCAACAAACCTGAAAAACCATATCCGTAGAAAATGTTATCTCCAAGCACGAGGCACGCTGAATCTCCATTAAGAAAAGTCTCTCCAATTAAAAAGGCTTGCGCAAGGCCATCCGGAGAAGGCTGCTCTCTATATTCCAGCTTAATTCCTAGTTGAGAGCCATCACCCAATAAATTCTGAAACAGAGGCAAGTCCTGAGGCGTAGAAATAATAAGGATCTCCCGAATATTTGCCAGCATCAATACAGATAAGGGATAATAAATCATGGGCTTGTCGTAGATAGGCAAAATCTGTTTTGAAACAGATTTTGTCAGCGGATACAACCGGGTGCCTGATCCCCCTGCCAAGATAATTCCCTTCATGTTGATTTAAATTTGAGGGTAAAGTTACAAAAAGAGACTGGATGTGACTTTACTAAGAAACCCTGATTTGATGAGCCAATTCAATAGAAGGTCTGGCTTCTTGTAATCCAAAACCATTACCCTTTAATATCTCCTGATAACTGATTGTATGTAAATCCGTAAACCCATCGCTAAACTCGATTTCACGACCATTCATTTGCAAAGAACGAAAGGTTCGTTTGCCCTGGGCTTTTATAGATTCCGGTAAATGTTCTTCATTAATACTTAATGACCAATGCACATTTGCTTTAGCCAGCTTTATAAACCCGGATGCATTGTCAAGTTCATACTTCTCCAATTTCGACTCTTTTACAACCCCAAATATCCACAACAACATGTCAAAAAAGTGAATCCCAATATTGGTTGCTATACCGCCCGATTTCTGTTCTTCCCCTTTCCAACTGTGATGATACCATTTGCCGCGGGAAGTAATGTAAGTAAGATCAACATCGTATATTTTAGTGGGATCGCCCGCCATAACTTCTTCGCGCAATTTAATAATAGATGGGTGCAAGCGAAGTTGGAGTATGGTATAAATTTTCTTGCCAGTCTCTTTTTCAATCTCGGCAAGCGCATCTACGTTCCACGGATTGAGCACCAAAGGTTTTTCACAGATTGCGTCTGCTTGTTGGCGTAAGGCAAAGCGGATATGCGAATCATGCAAGTAATTGGGGGAGCAAATACTTACATAATCTACTTTTTGACCTAGCCTTCTCACCTTATCTATATGTCGATCAAAGCGTTCAAACTCGGTAAAGAAATCAGCATGGGGAAAATAGCTATCAATAATACCAACACTATCAAACTTATCCATAGCCGCCACAAGATTATTCCCTGTCTCTTTGATGGCTTTTAAATGTCTTGGGGCAATAAAACCAGCGGCTCCTATCAATGCAAAATTCTTCATACTATAACTTTATGACGCTTCCGTATTTTAACTGATATTTTTCTTTGGTTTCGGGGCACTCAGCAAACCCCTCGTTATCAAATTTCAATTTGTGACCGTATTCACTCATCCATCCGGTTTGCTTAGCAGGGTTGCCGATCACCAAAGCATAATCGGGAACGCTCTTTGTCACTACAGCGCCAGCTCCAATAAAAGCATACATTCCGATATCATGACCGCAAACAATGGTTGCATTAGCTCCAATAGAAGCTCCCTTCTTTACAACCGTTTTAGCGTATTCATTTTTGCGATTAATGGCACTTCTTGGATTGATCACGTTGGTAAATACCATTGATGGCCCCAAAAAAACATCATCCTCACAAACTACACCTGTATAGATCGACACATTATTCTGAACCTTGACATTCTTGCCTAACACAACCTGAGGTGAGACTACTACATTCTGACCAATATTACAGCCTTCACCAATTTTGCAATTGGGCATAATATGAGAGAAGTGCCAGATCTTGGTTCCTGCTCCAATTTCACAACCTTCATCAATCACCGCAGTTTCGTGTGCTATGTAGTTTCTCATTTCAGCCATGATGGGGATACGCTTTGATGGTGCTGCAAATGTAAAACAATTGGTCTTGGTTCATTTCCGTGTGTATGGGTAATGAAATTACCGAACGCGATAGCTTTTCAGTAATCCTAAACGAACCGGCTGGGTATTCGGGACTTGCATATGCTTTTTGCAGATGAAGTGGTACCGGATAATAAATCATAGTAGGTATGCCTTTGCTCTCCAGATATGTTTTAAAATGATCGCGGTCAATTCCTTTAGTTTGCAAGGTATATTGATGAAACACATGCGTAGAGTTTACAACACGGTAAGGCACCTCCACAAAATTTAAAGGCGACAATTCCCGATCATAAAATTCAGCCACCCAATTTCTTCGCTTTTCATAGTCATCAAGGTACTTCAATTTTACATTAAGGATTGCAGCCTGTACCGTATCTAACCGGCTGTTCACGCCAATAATATCATGATGGTATTTTACTTTCTGGCCATGGTTGGCAATCATTTTAATTTTTTCAGCCAACTCACTATGTTGAGTAAAAATAGCACCGCCATCACCAAAGCATCCCAAATTCTTAGAGGGGAAAAAGGAAGTGCAGCCAATCGTTCCCATTGTGCCTGCTCTTAACTTCCGTCCATCCGAAAAAGTATAAACAGCACCAAGCGCTTGTGCGACATCTTCAATAACATGAATTTGATGCTTCTTTGCGATAGAGAGAATCGGCTCCATATCTGCACATTGCCCATACAGGTGCACAGGAACAATAGCAAAAGTTCTATCCGTAATTTTCTCTTCTATCTGGTTTGTATCGATATTGAAACTTTTCCCATCCACTTCTGTGAATACGGGCTTCAATCCCAAAAGAGCAATTACCTCAGCGGTGGCCACATACGTATGCACCGGAATAATAACCTCATCCCCCGGTTTACAACCCAGGGCCATCATTGCAATCTGCAATGCATCCGTTCCATTTGCACACGGAATTACTGACTTTGAATTCAAATAAGCAGCCAGAGATTCCGCAAACTGATTTACCTGCGGACCTTGAATAAATGCTGTAGAATCTATGACTTGCTGGATAGCATGATCAATTTCCTGTTTGATTCGCAAATATTGAGTATGTAAATCGGCCATCTTGATTTTCTCCATAATCAAATGCCTTTCAGATTTCTGATTTTTTTCTCCCATTGCCAGGCATGAATGAGTGACTGCCCCAAATCATAGGTAGTGCTCCAACCAAATGCCTTATTTATTTTACTTGGATCGGCATACACCTTTTCAACATCACCTGGTCTCCGAGAGCCGATTGTATAAGGCAACTTCACTCCAGTAACTTCAATAAATTTTTTTACCAATTGCAATACGGAAACACCCTGACCTGTTCCAAGATTATAAGCATCAAAGAGATTGCCCTTTTGTTGTTGATTCAAATAATCAATGGCCTTAACATGAGCCGAGGCAACATCGGATACGTGAATAAAATCCCGAACACACGAACCATCCAGGGTATTATAATCATTTCCGAACACAGTTAACTTGTCGCGCACACCAGCGGCCGTTTGAGTGACATAAGGGACCAGGTTATTAGGCACTCCAATGGGTAGTTCTCCAATCATGGCACTGGGATGAGCCCCAATTGGGTTGAAGTAACGAAGTGAGATGACGCGAAATCCATCGGTAGCAACATCCTTCAGGATGTGCTCACATAGCTGCTTTGTTGATCCATAAGGTGATTCGGCTGTTTTAAAGGGAGCAGATTCGTCAACCTGAATTTGATCAGGTTGACCATACACCGTACACGATGAAGAAAAAATGATATCCTGAACATGATGTTTCTTCATCACTTCAAGAACGCTAAGCAACGAACCTAGATTGTTATTATAATATTCGAGAGGCTTAACTACGGACTCGTTTACGGATTTGTATGCAGCAAAATGAATAACTGCCGAAAAATCATTGGCCGCAAACAAAGTATCCAATGCAACGAAATCAAGGCAATCAATTTTATGAAAATCAACCCTAATTCCAGTAATGGATTCTATGCCTTCAATCATCCTGTATTCACTTCGCTCGAGGGTATCGACTACGGTAACCTTATACCCAGCCGAAAGTAATTCGACCACAGTGTGAGCTCCGATATAACCCGCACCACCTGTAACCAATATGTGTTGATCAGAATTCATTATTTATAAGCGGGCAGTTACCAAAGACTTATCAAGAAACCCTTTTACGTCATATATAATGGTATTGACATCTTTAATAACAGACCAGTTGAGTTCTTTAAACTCTTTGTGACTTACCGCCAACACAATAGCTGCATATTTCTTGTTCAATTCTTTAATCAATGACAAACTATATTCATGCTTTACTTCCTGTAAGTCGGCATGTGGATCATACACCTCCACATCAGCCCCAAAGCTTTGAAGCTCACGAATTACGTCAATGGCGCGGCTATTTCTAATGTCAGGACAATCTTCTTTAAACGTGATACCCAACACCAGCACTTTAGCTTTATTTACTGGCAGATTATTTTGTGTCATTAGTTTGATCACCCGGTTGGCAATGTGAATACCCATGTTATCATTAATTCTTCGCCCAGCCAGTATTACTTGCGGATAATAACCTAAACTATCTGCCTTATAGGTTAAATAATAAGGATCCACGCCAATACAATGACCACCTACCAAACCAGGCTTGTAGGGAAGAAAATTCCATTTAGTACCAGCTGCTTCAAGAACTTCGTGCGTATCAATACCAATCTTTTCAAAAATCAGTGAAAGTTCATTGACAAAAGCAATATTAATATCGCGTTGTGAATTCTCAATCACCTTGGCTGCTTCGGCTACTTTAATACTGGAAGCCTTATGCGTACCAGCTTTTATTATCTTTCTATAAAGTTGATCTACTTTTTCTGCGACTTCCGGTGTACTGCCACTCGTTACCTTTTTTATGTTTGGTAACCGATGTTGTTTATCACCCGGATTGATGCGTTCTGGCGAATAGCCACAGAAGAAATCAACATTGAATTTCAACCCACTGAATTTTTCCAGAACCGGGACACAGTCCTCTTCCGTACAGCCTGGATAAACCGTGGATTCATAAATAACCACATCTCCTTTCTTCAATACCTTACCAACAGTTTCACTGGCTTTAATCAACGGTGTTAAATCCGGGGTTTTATATTCATCAACCGGTGTAGGCACTGTTACTATAAAATAATTTACGCCTTTCAGTTCCAGCGGATCCGAAGAAAACGAAAGTCGCGAGGCCGATGCCAATTCTTCTTTATCTACTTCCAGGGTTCTGTCAAAACCCTTTTTTAATTCTTCGATCCGTGTTTGATTAATGTCAAAGCCGACAACATCGGTAATTTTCCCAAACTCAACGGCCAAAGGCAAGCCTACATATCCTAATCCAATAATTCCTATCTTTTCCATTATTTCATCTTATAATATTCTTTATACCAATTCACAAAATTTCCGATTCCTGTCTCAATGGATGTGCTTGGTTTAAACCCAACGTCCTGCATAAGATCATCCACATCGGCATACGTTTCGGGCACATCACCTTCCTGCAAGGGAAGAAGATTTTTAATCGCCTTCTTTCCCAATTTAGTTTCCAGTACTTCAATAAAATGAAGCAGCTCTACAGGTTGATTATTTCCTATGTTGTAAATTTTATAGGGAGCAAAACTGGATGCGGGATTAGGATTTTCCCCGTTCCATGTTGGATTGCCAGGGGGTGGATTGGGAATTAAGCGAACTATTCCCTCAACGATGTCATCCACATACGTGAAGTCTCTTCGCATTTTACCATAGTTAAAGACATCAATGGGCTTGCCATCCAAAATAGCCTTAGTAAATAAGAACAGGGCCATATCCGGCCGTCCATAGGGGCCATAAACTGTAAAGAATCGCAGGCCCGTGGTTGGAATATGATAGAGATTAGAATAGGCATGCGCCATCAACTCGTTACTCTTTTTCGTTACTGCATATAAGGCCAGGGGATGATCCACATTGTCATGTACTGAAAAAGGCATTTTGCGATTAGCCCCATACACAGAACTGGATGAAGCATAAATCAAATGCTTTACCGGATGATGACGACACGCTTCCAAAATATTTAAAAATCCAGTAAGGTTACTTTCCAGGTAAGCATAAGGATTGGTAAGTGAATATCTGACTCCTGCCTGGGCGGCCAAATTAACGACATAGTCAAATTTCTTTGTAGCGAACAAATTATCTATAGCTTGCTTATTGTGAAGGTCAATTTTGGAAAAAGAAAAGTTGCCTGACTTTTCGAGAATAGCTAACCGGGATTCCTTCAACCCAACATCATAATAATCATTCATATTATCAAGACCCATCACTTCAAAGCCTTTGCCAAGAAGTTGTTTGGATAAATGAAAACCAATGAAGCCAGCAGCTCCTGTAACTAATATGCGATAAGGACTCACAAAAGCAGAATTTGGGCACAAAAATACAGCAAATCTGGTTAGATTTGCCGAAATCTTTAAAACCTTTCATCGATGACTGAGAATCAAAGGCAACCAATTAATTCTGATGAAATTGATTTAGTTGAATTGTTGGCAAAGATTGTTGTTGTTATAAAAAATAATACCCGTTCGCTGGTTATTGGATTTATAGTTGGTTGTGTGTTAGGCCTTGCTTATTTCCAATTGGCACCGGCTATTTATGAAAGTAAAATGATCTTACTTTCCGATATCCTTACTGAATCCTATAGCGAGCGAATTACAGAGAGCCTGGATAATTTAATTAAAGAGAATAATACAAAAGTACTTTCTGAACGCCTGGGAGTATCTGCAGAAGAGGCTAAGTCAATTTCAGAAATCAAGATTGAGAGCGTTAAACAGGAAAGTAAAGATGAAAAAACTGAAAGCTCCATTTTCATCATTACTGTTAAAATTAAGGAAAATACCATTTTACCTAAGCTGGAAAAGGGAATTATCGAATACCTCAGAAACAATGAATTTGTTAAAATCAGAGTTAACCAAAGGCTGACCTATTACAATACAATGATTGATAAGATAGGGCTGGAGATTAATTCACTTGATAGCCTTAAGAAGAGATTATTTTTAGGTCAGCCCATCTATTCAAAATCTTCAGAAATGATGTTGGTCGACCCAACAAATATATATTCTAAAATAATAGAGCTAAACCGGGAACAAATAAATCTTAAGAATTCTCTTGAACTTGTAAACAGTATACAACTCGTGGAGGGTTTCACTGTTTTTGATAAGCCAGTAAGTCCTAAATTATCAATCTCATTAGCCTCAGGAGCAACCTTCGGGCTGTTCGTAGTGTTGTTTATTATTGCTTTTAAGTCGCTACGCAAAATCATAAGCCTTTCTGAAGAAAAACTTGCAAAATCTTAATCATCTCTTACTCAAAGAACTCACCCTCGAACTCAGACGCAAATCTGTCATCTCAGGGTTGTTGCTTTATCTCTTCAGTACTGCCTTTATCTGTTATCTCACGTTTAGTCTGAGGCAAAACCAAATCACACCCTTAGTTTGGAGTGCGCTTTTCTGGATAACCATTCTCTTCACCGTTATAAACACGGTGGCAAAAAGCTTCATTGGTGAAAAAAAAGGTCGCGACATATATTATTATTCAATATCATCACCCGAAGCAATCATCATTTCAAAAGTGATCTACAATTTCCTGCTTACACTGATCCTGTCTTTCACCGGCTTCATTTTATTTGCACTCCTTTTAAAAAATCCGATAGTGGACCTAGGTCTATTCAGTCTTGTTCTGGCCTTGGGTGCGATGGGATTTTCATCATCACTTACACTTATTTCTGGCATTGCCGCAAAGGCCAATAACAGTCATATCCTGATGGCCGTGCTTAGCTTCCCGATTGTTATATCAGTATTGCTGATTGTCGTTAAAGTGACCAAGAATTGTATTGATGGGCTCGATCGATCTGTAAGCACCAATGATTTAGTTACTCTGCTGGCAATAAATTGTCTGGTTACCGCTGCGTCCTACCTGCTCTTCCCGTATATTTGGCGCAGTTAACGCCCTTAAGTTTTTTTAAGATAAACATGAAAACCTGGTTAAAAGTATTAGCTACTCTTTTGCTGCTTTATACTATTGTAGCCGGTTTCCTTTTTGATGTACCCCGACTAAATATTGTTAACGAAACGATACGGGCACTATATTTCCATGTGCCCATGTGGTTTGGGATGGTCGTATTATTTCTCGTTTCAACTGTTTATTCCATTCAGTATTTAAGGAATCCCTCTATTGAAAAAGATATCTATGCCGTTGAGTTTGCTAATACTGGCTTACTCTTAGGCTTGTTGGGAATCGTCACAGGCATGATCTGGGCCAACTATACCTGGGGATCGCCCTGGCATGGTGATCCCAAGCAAAATGGAGCTGCAATTTCTCTACTGGTCTATCTGGCCTATTTCGTATTGAGGGGCTCGGTAGAAAATGAAGATCAACGAGCTCGACTTAGTGCCGTTTACAACATTTTTGCCTTTTCCGCCATGATTCCCTTGATCTTTGTTATTCCAAGAATGACAAGTTCGATGCATCCGGGTAGTGGCGGAAACCCCGGCTTCAACATGTATGACCTTGACAGTAAAATGAGAATGGTTTTTTATCCTGCCGTGGCCGGCTGGATATTGCTTGGAGTTTGGATCGCCTCCTTGAGGATTAGAGTCCGTTTAATTGATGAAAAAATTCAGAATCTGGAAAATGAATAAAAACACCCTGGTAACTTTTCTGCTTTTTTTTGTAATCGCACCTGTATGGCTCATGGCCCAGCCTATCGAAATGGCTAATACACTACGCTCAGAAGGGAAGATTTATGTGGTAGTAGCTATCCTATTAGTAATTTTTGCGGGATTGATTGGCTATTTATTTCTACTTGATCGGAAAATCACCCGAATTGAAAAGAAACTGCCCTCAAAGAAAGATTAATTCATTTGTCAAAATCTGGGATTTTTTAAACCGAATCGCTCATTTTGACTGTAACTTTGCGGCCTGAAAAGTTAGGACATGAAGAAGTCGCACATTATCGCAATTGTAGTTATCGCTGCCTGCATTGGAATTATAATAGCCACTGCTGGAGATGCCAGTACGTATGTTTCCTTTGATCAGGCCTATCAAATGGCATCCACCGGAAACAAAACTCAAATCCATGTAGTCGGTGACCTTAAGAAAGATGCTCAGGGCAACATCATCGGACTTGAAAAAAGTCAGGATAATTTATCATTCTCGTTTCTGTTACTGGATGAGAGCGGTAAAGAACAGAAAGTGTATTATAACGAACCTATGCCCCCGGACTTTGCGCGATCGGAAAAAATAGTGGTTATTGGCGGCTATCAAAACAATACCTTTCTGGCAAATAAGATTTTGTTAAAATGCCCTTCAAAATATCAGGAAGAGAAAATTAATGCTGGTGTTTGATCGGGCGATGCAGAAAGTGACGCAGCATTTTACAGCAATAGGAGCATTTTGTAAGTCGTATTCTTTAAATCATTTCTAATGCATTACTTCATCGGTGACCTGGGTCACCTTTTTGTTATTGCCTCTCTTGTCACTTCATTGATAAGCGCTTTCGCTTACTGGAAAGCTAACGCTACCTCACTAGAAACAAAAGATCAATGGCTGATCAATGCCCGCATCGCGTTTTACCTGCATAGCGTAGCCGTTTTAGGCGTTGTGATCTCTCTTTTTGTAATTATATATCAACATTATTTTGAATATCATTACGCCTATAGTCACTCCTCTTTGCATTTGCCCGGTGAATACATGATCTCTTGTTTTTGGGAAGGTCAGGAAGGAAGCTTTTTACTTTGGATTTTCTGGCAGGCCTTAATTGGGATTTTTCTTATCAATACCCAACGAAACTGGGAGGCGCCAGTTATGGTGGTCTTTGGACTAGTTCAGGCATTTTTAGCATCCATGATTCTGGGGGTTGTTATTCCGCTGATCAACATTAAACTCGGAAGCTCACCGTTCATTCTTCTTCGCGATGCCATTGATGATCCTATTTTTAAACTTCAACCCGATTTTATTCCAAAAGATGGCAGCGGTTTAAATCCTTTGCTACAGAATTACTGGATGGTAATACATCCGCCTACTTTGTTTCTTGGATTTGCATTAACACTGCCGCCCTTCGCCTTTTGTATTGCCGGACTTTGGCAGAAAAAATATTCAGAGTGGATTAAACCTGCTTTGCCCTGGGCGCTGCTCGGTGCGGCAATTTTAGGGTTAGGAATTTTAATGGGCGGCTATTGGGCTTATGAAACGCTGAACTTTGGAGGTTACTGGAATTGGGATCCTGTTGAAAATGCAGTGTACGTGCCGTGGCTGATTCTGATTGCTTCCATTCATACCATGATCATTTACAAAAATAGTTTGACTGCGTTGAAGAGTTCAATCATCCTCAACATTGCTGTTTTTGTCCTGATACTCTACTCTACTTTTCTTACCCGCAGCGGTATTTTAGGAGATGCCTCCGTACATTCGTTTACGGACTTAGGACTCTCTGGGCAACTTCTTATTTACATGCTGTTTTTTACAGTTGCCGCCATTATTCTAGCGATTATTAGATGGAAAGAAATACCTACCTCTGAAAAAGAAGCTTCCATTTATTCACGTGAGTTTTGGATTTTTCTTGGGGCCACAACACTTTGCTTGATGGGCTTTCAAGTGTTGCTACCCACTTCAATTCCTGTGTATAATAGTTTTATTGAATTGTTTGGTGGTGAATCAAACCTTGCTCCTCCAGCAGATCAGATAGGTTTTTATTCAAGATTCCAATTATGGTTTGGCGTATTAGTGGCTTTAATCTCTGGCACGGGCCAGTTCTTTTGGTGGAAACGAATGGAGAAAGAAAAGTTGATAAAAGAAATAATCCCGCCTATCTTAATTTCATTGGTTGTATTTGCGATTATCATTCTGATTGCAAAAGTGTACGAGCCCTCCTACCTCGTGCTTACGCTAGCTGGTGTATACCTGATTGTATCCAACCTGAAAGTACTTGCCTCCGTAACAAAAGTAAACGCCTCCCTATCAGGTGGCGCGCTGGCTCATATTGGCGTGGGCATGATGTTAATTGGTGTTCTGTTCTCTTCGGGGTATTCAAAAGTAGTTTCGTTGAACAACACGGGAATGTTAATTTCAAAAGACTTACCTACAGAATTTAACCGCGATAACCTTTTACTTTTTGTCAACGAACCCCGCACCATGGCCGGGTACGAAATTGAATTTCTAGGTGAACGGGTTGAGCCAAGGAATGTAAATGGTTATGTAAGCAAGAACGATATAGATCTCACCCTCGATCCGTATAAGGTGATTGCCCGGAAAGACATTGAGTTTAAAGGAAAGAAGATCCTAAACGCAAAAGACACATTCGAGATTAATCCTGAAAACACATTTTATGAGATAGAGCTTCGAAAAAATGGCGAAGTAGCGGCACTTCTTTTCCCTCGGGTACAAATCAATCCGGCCATGGGTGGATTCATTGCTTCGCCTGACATTAAACGCAACATTAGCCGCGACCTTTACACACACGTCTCGCTTCCCATGAATCGTGAAGAAGAACCAGAATGGAGTGAATTAGAAGAAGTGCGCGTTCGTATCAATCAACAATTTTTTGTAAACGACTACGTAGCTGTATTGGAAGATGTTACAAGAATTTATGAGTATGAAGGCTTTACGTTTACTGATGAGGATGTCGCGGTGAAAGCAAAAATTAAAGTAACCGGTGAGCGGGATTCCTATTATGCCGAACCTGTTTTTGTGATAAAAGACAAAACCCAGGTGGGCAGAATCTCATCTGAAGTAAATGACCTTGGAGTAAAAATAACTTTGTTAAACATTCATCCCGAAACCAATGAGTTCTCGCTGGGCCTCAATACTCGCCAAAAGGATTGGGTGATTATTAAGGCGATGGAAAAGCCCTTGATCAATATACTGTGGCTTGGCACCGGGGTGCTGATGGTTGGATTCTCGATGGCTTTGGTGCGCAGATTCCGGGAATTCAAAAAAACCAGCTCCTAAAAATTCAAAGGTTAAGTTTTTTCATCTCACTTACTGCATACGCACAGGCGCGGGCAGTCATCGCCATATAAGTAAGCGATGGATTAACGCACGCTGAAGATGTCATAAACGATCCATCCGTAATAAAAACATTCTTCACCTCATGCAGCTGGTTATATCCATTGAGAACTGATGTCTTAGGATCTCTGCCCATCCTTGCACTTCCCATATCATGGTTGGCATTTCCGGGGAAAGAAATTTTTGAATATGGGCGCACGTTCTTGTAGCCTGCTGCTTCCAGCATTTCAGCCATGGCATTGGCCATATCTTGTTGCATCAACTTTTCATTTTCTTTAAACTCTACATCAGTAGTCAATGTCGATCGACCCCACTTGTCTTTCTTTTCTGTGTTTAGCGTAACCCGATTCTCCTGATAGGGCAAACATTCGCCAAAACCACCAAAGCCAATACGCCAACCGGCAGGTTGTTGCAGTTTTTCTTTTAATGCAACCCCAAAATCAGCATCCTCCGTTCCTCTTCCCCAACCACCCCGACTTGCGCCACCTTGATAACCAAAGCCACGGATATAGTCTTTTCTTTTCTCACTAAGATTTCTAAACCGGGGGAAATACACTCCATTAGGTCTCCGGCCAAAATAATACTGATCGTCAAATCCTTCCACCTCGGCTTCCGCGCCTGCTCCTTTATGATGATCCATAATATTGCGCCCTACCTGATCGCTTCCATTGCCAAGGCCGTTGGGAAATCTTGTGCTCGTGGAGTTTAATAAAATGAACGCAGTGCCCAGGGTAGCTGCATTTATGAATACAACTCGTGAGTAAAATTCAATTACCTCGTTAGTTTCGGTATCTACAATTTCAACGCCAGTGGCTTTGCCCTTTAAATGATCGTACAAAACACGATTTACAAGTGAGTTCGGCCGTAACGTTAAATTGCCCGTGGCAAAAGCAGCAGGCATGGTGCTCGCATTGGTACTAAAGTAGGCACCATAGGGGCATCCGCGGTGACATAAATTCCGATATAGACAAACGCCTCTTCCCTTTACGGGTGAGGTAAGGTTTGCAACTCTGCCTACTGTTATTCTTCTTCCCGGAAATTGTGCTTCTATTTTATGCTTAAAATCTTCCTCCACGCAATTCATTGCCATTGGTGGCTGAAACTTTCCATCAGGGAGATGAGGGATGCCTTCGGCTTTTCCTGAAATGCCAATGAATTGTTCAACATAGTCATACCAGGGAGCTATGTCTTTGTAGCGGATAGGCCAATCCACCGCAATCCCATCGCGTTTGTTTGCTTCGAAATCGAGATCGCTCCAGCGATAGCTTTGCCGGCCCCATAATACCGATCTTCCGCCCACAATGTCTCCGCGGATCCAGTCAAAACGTTTGGTTTCTGTATAAGGGTTTTCAAGGTCGTTGATATAAAAGTGTTTACTATCCCCGCTATAGGAATAATGTCGCGTTTGAACCGGACACTTGTCTCTATCCTCCTGAGTCAATCGGCCTCCATGTTTCAGTTGCCAGAGATCAGATGAAGCTGTTGGGTAATTTGGATGCTCTACATTTTTACCACGTTCAAGCAATAGAACCTTTAAGCCGCTTTCGCAGAGTTCTTTGGCTGCCCAACCGCCACTTATTCCCGAGCCTACTACAATTGCATCATAGGTATTCCCGGCTTTGCCTTGCAGGTTTAGATTCACCATAGAAAAATTTAGAAGTGAAATTTTTCGAAAAATAAATTAAGATGATAACCACCTGAATAAAAGTAATCATATGGGACTTTAATTCCTGAAATACTCACTATTTTTGCCCGATTTATCCATACCCAAACAGCCACTATGCCTAGAGATCGCAGTATTCGCTCCGTACTAATTATCGGTAGCGGCCCTATCATCATTGGTCAAGCTTGTGAATTTGACTACGCAGGGTCTCAAGCCTCGCGTTCCTTGCGCGAAGAAGGCATTGAAGTAATCCTGATTAACTCCAACCCGGCTACTATCATGACCGACAAGGTAACGGCCGATCACGTTTACCTGAAGCCATTGGAGAAAAAATCAATCCGTGAAATCCTTGAAAAACACCATATAGACGCTGTTCTGCCAACGATGGGCGGACAAACTGCACTCAACTTATGTATTGATTGTGAGAAAGCCGGCATCTGGGAAAACTATGGAGTAAAAATTATTGGCGTTGACATTAAGGCAATTGAAACAACTGAAGACCGTGAGAAATTCCGCTTGAAGATGCTTGAATTGGGCGTGGGCGTTTGCAAAGGGGCAACGGCTACTTCCTTTTTGGAAGGAAAAGAAATTGCTCAGGAAATTGGTTTCCCGTTGGTGATCCGCCCTTCCTATACACTTGGCGGCACAGGCGGTGGATTTGTTAACACGCCCGAAGAGTTTGATGCCGCGCTCAATCGTGGGTTACATGCATCGCCCATTCACGAAGTTCTTGTGGAGCAAAGTATCATGGGCTGGAAAGAATATGAACTTGAACTCTTGCGTGACGGCCTGGGCAATGTAATCATCATTTGCTCTATTGAAAACTTTGATCCCATGGGAATTCATACCGGTGACTCCATTACGGTGGCACCAGCTATGACGTTACCCGATACCGTATATCAAAACATGCGCGACCTCGCCATCAAAATGATGAATGGTATTGGAAAATTTGCTGGTGGTTGCAACGTACAGTTTTCTGTTAATCCGGATAATGACGATATAATCGGAATAGAAATTAATCCGCGTGTTTCTCGTTCTTCCGCACTCGCTTCTAAAGCTACCGGTTATCCAATTGCAAAGATTGCAGCGAAGCTTGCTATTGGGTATAATCTAGACGAATTGACCAATGCTATTACTGGAACAACAACTGCTTACTTCGAACCTGCCCTCGATTATGTGATCGTAAAAATTCCACGCTGGAACTTTGACAAGTTTCAAGGCGCAGATCGCAGACTTGGTCTTCAGATGAAGTCGGTTGGCGAAGTGATGGGTATTGGTAGAAATTTTCAGGAAGCTTTACAGAAAGCGTGTCAGTCGCTGGAGATTCGTAGAAACGGTTTAGGTGCCGATGGAAAAGAACTAACCAAGCAAGCTGATTTGCTACAAAGTCTGGAACACCCAAGCTGGAATCGTCTCTTCCACATTTACGATGCTATGAAACTCGGCATCTCCATGAAGACGATTCACAATCTAACCAAAATTGACAAATGGTTTCTCGAACAAATCTGGGAATTGATTGAGTTAGAAAACGAAATCGAAAAGTATAAACTCGACTCCATTCCTAAAGAGTTGATGCGCACAGCCAAAGAAAAAGGTTATGCCGATCGCCAGATTGCGCACCTTATTGACTGTCGCGAAAGCGAAGTGCATAAGAAGCGTAGGGAAATGGGAATCAACCGGGTTTATAAAATGGTTGATACGTGTGCCGCTGAGTTTGAAGCAAAAACGGCATACTATTATTCAACGTTTGATACGGAGAATGAATCAATCGCAAGTCACAAAAAGAAAGTAATTGTGCTTGGCTCAGGTCCAAATCGCATCGGTCAGGGAATTGAATTTGATTACTCCTGCGTGCATGGAATCTTAGCTGCAAAAGAAGCAGGTTACGAAGCTATCATGATCAATTGCAATCCGGAAACCGTTTCAACTGATTTTGATATTGCCGATAAGCTTTATTTCGAGCCGGTTTTTTGGGAACACTTGTGGGATATTATTCAACATGAAAAACCAGAAGGTGTAATTGTGCAGTTGGGCGGACAAACTGCATTAAAGCTTGCTGAGAAACTTAGTAAGTATGGCGTGAAGATACTCGGCACCTCCTATGAAGCTTTAGATCTTGCCGAAGACCGTGGGAGTTTTTCAACTTTACTTAAAGAGTTAAATATTCCTTATCCGGAATTTGGTGTAGCTACAGATGCTGATGAAGCGCTGGAAGTTTCAAAGACCATTGGGTTCCCGTTATTGGTTCGCCCTTCCTATGTATTAGGCGGTCAAAGCATGAAGATCGTCATCAACGAAAAAGAACTAGAGAATCACATCATTGATATCTGGAAACATTTACCCGAAAACAAAGTCTTGTTGGATCATTTTCTGGATGGAGCTATTGAAGCAGAGGCCGATGCTATCTGTGATGGCGAAGATGTGTACATCATTGGCATTATGCAACATATCGAGCCGGCAGGTATTCACTCGGGTGACTCGTATGCAGTGTTGCCACCCTACAATCTGGGTGATCTGGTAATCAAACAAATCGAAAGTTATACCAAGCGAATTGCCATCGCACTCAAAACGGTTGGCTTGATTAATATCCAGTTCGCCATTAAGCACGATAAAGTATACATTATTGAAGCCAACCCAAGAGCAAGCCGCACGGTGCCGTTTATCTGCAAGGCCTATGATGAACCGTATGTAAACTACGCCACCAAGGTGATGCTGGGTGATAAAAAAGTTAAGGATTTTAACTTTAGCCCAAAACGGAATGGTTATGCTATCAAAGTTCCGGTGTTCTCTTTTAATAAATTCCCGGAGGTAAATAAGGAATTAGGACCTGAAATGAAGTCGACTGGAGAAGCAATTTACTTTATTGATGATCTCATGGATGACTACTTTATGAACATCTATGCGGAGCGGAATTTGTATTTAAGCCGATAATTGGCAGGAACGAGCCAAACTAATATCTTTATAAAAGCGTTTTAGAAAACAACGAACAGATTTATGAAGTTTTTCATCATCCTCGGTCTGGTTGCTTATGTTTTATACAAAGTAGGCGGACTATTTTTTCGGGCCGGGGCTGCCTCCCAACAATCGCGGTTTCAGCAACGCAGACCTCCCGAAGGAGATATAAATGTAAATGCGGCACCTAAAAAGAAAGGCGGCACTATCAAGGGTGGAGACTACGTAGACTACGAAGAGGTAAAGTAATTTGCTTTATTCAATTCTGCCTATTTTACTTTTCGGATTTAGTCTGATAACTTTAATAGCTTAATTGCACTTCCGTGAAAAGTTGCTTTATCATCTTAGCCATATTTATTCCTTCATTACTGTGGGCTCAATCCTATCAAAAGCGACTTGCCCTGGTTGTTGGCAATTCTAATTATGAACACGGTGGGTCTTTACCGAACCCGGTCAATGATGCAAAGGCTATTTCTGTGGCACTTCAATCCGTGGGATTTGAAGTTATGAGCTACGAAAATGTGACTCAAAAGGAATTGAAAATGGCCATCAATTCTTTCGGACAAAAATTAAAAGGGTATGAGGTAGGCGTGTTTTATTACGCTGGTCACGGCATTCAAAATAAAGGCATGAACTACATGATTCCTGTAGAAGCAGATTTGCAAACTGAAGCCCAGGTAGAATTTGATTGCGTAGCAGCCGACCGCGTTTTGGCCTACATGGATGCAGCCCAGGTAAAAGTAAATGTGATCATTATGGATGCTTGCCGTAATAACCCCTTTGAAAGAAGCTGGAATAGGAGTGCGAATGGCAATGGATTAGCGATGATGAATGCCCCGACTGGAAGCCTGATAGCCTATGCGACAGCCCCTGGAAGAGTTGCTTCTGATGGTACCGGATCAAATGGATTGTATACGAGCGCCTTATTAAAATATTTAGGTGACCCAAAACTTACCATCGAGCAAGTATTTAAAAAAGTAAGAACCGAGGTTACAGAAAAATCAATGGGCGCCCAGGTACCTTGGGAAACAACCTCGCTTACGGGAGATGATTTCTATTTTGCTACTGGCAATATGAATAAGGGCGCTATCCTGAAAAACGAAGTCTTAGCCAATAATTCAGAAGTCAAAAAAGTTAACTCCAACAGAAGTGCTAATGATGTGTCTCAACAAAGCCGGGATAAAGCAAAATCATTGCTTGATGAAGGCCATATTGCTTATAGCGAGAAAAATTATACTAAAGCTATTACCCTATACACCAATGCTATACAGGTAAATCCAAATTACGATGACGGCTATTACTGGCGGGCCAGCGCATACTATGCGCTTGAAAAACACAAAGAGTCTATCCCCGATTACAGTCGAGCGATTGAACTAAATCCAAATAATGAACAAGCGTACTATTATCGTTCTATGTCAAATTATAGCCTGGGAGCATACAGTGAAGCCCTTCCTGACTTGGATAAAGCTATTGAATTAAATCCTGACGTGGCGTCCATGCATTACTATCGCGGGGATGTAAAGTATCGTCTTCAACAGTATGAGGAGGCGATTGTTGATTTTTCTCAATCCGTTGAACTAAATAAGAATGACGGCTACACTTTTCATGGTAGAGCCAACTGCTATTATACGTTGAAGAAATATAAAGAAGCAAAAATTGATTTTACGAAAGCCATTGAATTATTACCTGATGACGAAAGTACTTTCAAGTTCTATAGAGGCATCTGCAATTATTATCTGGAATTATACCAGGAAAGCCTGCAGGATTTTACATATTATTTGAAAAAAGACCCGAATGACACATATATTTTAACAATGACTGGGCACAGTCTGTATATGTTGAAAGATTACGAACAAGCAATACAATATTATACTAAAGCAATAGACATCAAACCAGATTATACAGAAGCTTACTACTGGCGAGGCAATTCCTATTACAATCTGAATAGAAAAAGTGAAGCTAGGCGCGATGTTGACAAATCCATTTCCTTAGACCCAGGAAACGAGACCTACATAAATTTTAAGCGCGACTTTTTAAATTAATACGAACGTCATAAAGGTGAAAATCCATTTCCATAAATATCAGGCCACCGGCAACGACTTTGTGCTGATCGATAATCGATTAAGTAAGCTTTCATTTACAACAGAGCAAATAAAAAAAATCTGTGACCGAAGATTTGGTATCGGGGCTGACGGTCTGATGCTGATCGAAAAACATCCTACACTCGATTTCAACCTGGTATATTTTAATAGCGATGGTTCGCAAAGTTTATGCGGTAATGGAAGCCGTGCTGCGGTTTTGATGGCTGCCCAATTAGGGTTATTAAACACTCAAACGAAATTCAATGCCTACGATGGAACGCATGAAGCCGAATTGTTGAACAACAATATCGTGCGGCTTGCCATGAACAATGTTACTGGCACAAAAAAAAGTGGTGATGATTATTTCATCAATACCGGTTCTCCACATCATATTAAGATGGTTATCGATTTGGAAAACTATCCTGTTTTTAAAGAAGGTCGGAAAATCCGCTACAGTGAAACATATGCACCAGCAGGAACGAATGTAAATTTTGTTCAACTCATTGAAAACAATACCATCTTCGTTCGCACCTATGAACGGGGTGTAGAAGACGAGACTTATTCATGCGGAACAGGAGTAACAGCCGCAGCCTTAGCGGCATCTTTTCATGGTTATTCTTCACCTGTAAAGGTAAAAGTGCTAGGTGGCGAACTTGCCGTTGACTTTAAATCCGGACAGGCAGGCACTTTTCATGATATTTTTCTGATCGGACCTGCCAAAATGGTCTTCGAAGGCACATTGGAACTATAATTGCAACCCGAAATCCTTAAATTTACGGCCCATTTGACTGGTCAAAACAGTTCATTATTGATGGCGGGTTTTTTAAACTCGCACCCATTCTGGACAGAATACCTCAAGTGACAAACGACAACACATGTTAAAACTCCTAGCAAAAATTTTTGGCGATAAATCTCAAAAGGATATCAAACTAATGATGCCTTTAGTAGAAGCAACCAAAAAGGAAGGTGAACTTCTTATTTCTCTATCCAACGATGAATTAAGAGGTAAAACAGTCGATATACAGAATCATATCAATGAAAAACTAAAGGCAATCGATGATCAGATTGCAGCCTTGCACAAACAAATTGCCGATGTGCAGGATATGGATATCAATGAAAAAGAATCTGTGTTTAAGCAAATAGACAAACTTGAACTCGATCGAAACAAAGAACTTGAAAAAGTTCTAATGGGAGTATTGCCAAGAGCCTTTGCAATTGTAAAAGAAACTGCCAGACGGTTTAAAGAAAACGAATCCCTTGAAGTTACTGCAACAGAACTCGACAGGATTCTTGCTGCAAAACATGAGAACATAAAAATATCGGGCGACAAAGCTATTTGGTCGCGCCAATGGATCGCTGCCGGGAATCTGATTACCTGGGACATGGTGCATTACGATGTTCAGATTATTGGTGGTATTGCCTTGCATGAAGGAAAAGTTTCAGAAATGGCAACCGGGGAAGGAAAGACACTTGTTGCAACGTTCCCTGCATTCCTGAACGCCTTGGCCAAACGAGGTGTGCATATTGTAACGGTTAACGATTACCTCGCCAGACGCGACAGTGAATGGATGGCCCCGTTATTTCAATTTCATGGACTTACCATCGACTGTATTGACAGGCACGAACCTAACTCACAGGAAAGACGCAACGCATACCGGGCAGATATCACGTACGGAACAAATAATGAATTCGGCTTCGATTATCTGCGCGATAACATGGCCCGCGAACCGGAGGAACTCGTTCAACGCGGTCATCACTATGCGATGGTGGATGAGGTGGATAGCGTTTTAATTGATGAGGCGCGTACCCCACTCATTATTTCGGGACCGGTTCCTCGTGGCGATGAGCACGAATTTTATGATTTGAAACCTAGAATCTCAAAGTTGGTAGACGCACAGAAAAAGTTAGTGAATCAATATCTGAATGATGCCAAAAAGCTATTAGCAGAAGGCAACGAAAAAGATGGCGGCCTGGCTCTATTCCGTGCCCATCGGGGTATTCCAAAATATAAACCGCTGATAAAGATGCTCAGTGAAATGGGCATGAAGAACGTGTTGCAAAAAACAGAAAACTTTTACTTGCAGGACAACAAGAAAATGATGCCCGATGCGGATAAACCTTTGTTCTTTGTCATCGATGAAAAAGATAACAGTGTTGACCTTACGGATAAAGGGATTGATTTGATAACGGGAGAAGGTGAAGATCCCAAATTTTTTATCATGCCTGAAATTGGGATTGAATTAACCAAAATTGAAAAAGATGTAAGCATTAGTTCAGAGGAGCGGCTGAAAAGAAAAGAAGAACTTATCCGCGATTACACAACCAAATCGCAGCGCATTCATAGTGTAAGTCAATTGCTAAAAGCATATACACTTTTTGAAAAAGATACAGAGTACATTATTGTAGATGGCAAAGTAAAAATTGTAGATGAGCAGACGGGGCGTGTATTAGATGGCAGACGCTACTCCGATGGACTTCATCAGGCAATAGAAGCCAAGGAGAATGTGAAAGTGGAGGATGCCACGCAAACATATGCCACGATAACTTTGCAGAATTACTTTCGCATGTACCATAAGTTGGCTGGGATGACGGGTACTGCCGTGACTGAGGCTGGTGAATTGTGGGATATTTATAAACTGGATGTTGTTACGATCCCCACCAACAAGCCCATGACCCGTAAAGACAAGGATGATCTTGTTTACAAAACGGTTCGGGAGAAATTCAATGCCGTTGTTGAGGAAATTGTACGACTCACCCAGGAAGGAAGACCTGTACTTGTGGGTACTACTTCCGTAGAAATTTCTGAATTGGTAAGTCGGATGCTACAGATGAAAAAGATTAAACATCAGGTATTGAACGCAAAGCAACACCAACGGGAAGCTGACATTGTTGCCGAGGCCGGTAAGCCGGGAACCGTAACTATTGCCACCAACATGGCAGGTCGTGGTACGGACATTAAACTTACTCCGGAATCCAGAGCCGCAGGTGGATTAGCCATTATTGGTACTGAACGCCATGAATCACGAAGAGTAGACCGTCAGTTACGCGGCCGATCAGGTCGCCAGGGTGATCCGGGAACTTCTCAATTCTATGTTTCTCTTGAAGATAACCTGATGCGATTGTTTATGCCGGAACGCATTGCGCGCATTATGGACAGACTTGGACTAAAAGAAGGAGAAGTAATTTCTCACTCCATGGTAACCAACTCCATTGAACGAGCCCAGAAAAAGGTAGAGGAAAACAACTTTGGCATTCGTAAACGTTTGCTTGAGTATGATAACGTGATGAACTCACAGCGCGAGGTAATCTATAAGCGAAGAAGAAACGCCCTTCATGGCGAGCGTCTGCAATTGGATATTCTCACCATGTTGTTTGATACCTGTGATGATCTTGTTTCTACTGGAAAAGCGGGCGAAAATCTTGAAAACTTTAAACTCACCGTACTTAGCGTGTTAGGTTTCGATTTTGCCATCTCACAAGATGATTTTACAAAAACAGACCAGGCTGTATTGAGCGAACGCTTATATGAAGAGGCGCTTAAGCATTATGACAATAAAAATAAAGTAGCTGCTGAAAAATCATATCCCATTGTCATGGATATCTTTAGAACACGTGGAGCTACCATTCAAGACATTCTGGTTCCGTTTACCGATGGCGTTAAACAAATAGGTGTTTCAGCCAACCTAAAAAAATGCGTAGACACTAAAAATCATGAACTCATCAAATCGATGGAGAAAATGATTACGCTGGCAATCATCGATCAACAATGGAAAGAACATCTTCGCGACATGGACGATCTGAAGCAATCCGTTCAAAATGCTGTCTATGAACAAAAGGATCCCCTGCTCATTTATAAATTTGAAGGATTCGAAGCATTCAAACGCTTCATAGCAAAAGTCAATGAAGAAACTATTTCGTTCTTATTGAAGGCTGACATCCCAATTCGTGAAGCCGATCAGGTGCAGGAAGCCCGTCAGACAAAACGTCAACGACTCAGCGAGAAGAAAGAAGAATCACGTTCGTTATTGCAAGGTGGTGGAGCGCAACCTCAGGCCCAACAGCGCCCTGTAGAAGAAAAGGTAATGCCGGTTAAATCAGAAAAAATTGCAGGAAGGAATGATAAGGTAACTGTGCAATACCCGGATGGACGAGTGCTGAAGGATGTGAAGTTTAAGAAAGTTGAAGATGATGTAAATGCAGGCAGGTGTATCGTTATCGATGGATAAATGGTCCCCAACATCGGTAAATTGACCGAATTGGGGATTTGTGGTCCGAACTTTGCGGTTTGGTTTTTGTATCTTCACGCATGGTATGAGAAAAAATATCTTTATAATTATCTTCTTTCATCTACTGATTGGATGTGCTGCTCAAATAACAAGCAGTGATAAAGATTATTTTGAAAACCTTGCTGAATTACGTCCTAAAGTAACTGTGCCTGTAGACACTCCTCGGAAGGACTCTTCTAATCCAACGAAAGTAATACCCACCGTCACTCCTGTTTACACAGTTAATGAAAAGATAGATGCTGTGTTGGATAGCATTGATCGTTACAACCTGGTTCGAAAATTTGTTGATGGCTACACGATTCAAGTTTATTCGGGACAAAACAGAGAGGAAGCCATGGATACGAAAAAGAAAATGACCATGGAGTTGCCAGATCTGACTGCCAACTTACAATATCAACAACCCAAATTCAGAGTCACGGTAGGCCGCTACTATACCAAGCTGGAGGCTCATCCGGATTTAGCGCGACTTAGACAGAGTTTCACCACTGCTATTCTGGTGCCTGAAAAAATTGCTATCCGGTAATTTCCTCAGAATACTTCGTCAGAATACTTCGTTAGCTAGCATTACACAACACTTTACTGATACAATCTATACCTCAATATTTCTATCTTTAGAGTATTGATTGTATGAAAAATCAGAACGAAGGAAAATGGGAAAAGCGCTGGCATCCGTTGCGCGAAGAGTGGGTAGTTTATTCCGCCCACAGGAATAGCAGGCCCTGGCAAGGTGGCGCCTTAATTAAACCGAAGGCGTCAATCGAATATGATCCGACTTGTTATCTCTGTCCTGGCAACGCGCGGATTCACGGCCATAGCAATCCAGTCTATAAAGATGTTTTCATTTTCGAAAACGACCATCCTGTTGTGGGAATGAGCGCGCCTGAATTTGTTTCAGCAAATATTCAAACTGGGTTATATAAAAAGGAAAGCGCAAAAGGAATCGCCAAAGTGGTTTGTTATGACCCAAGACACAACATATCCCTTTCGCAAATGAAGTTGCAGAATGTAATCAAAGTCTTCGAATCATTCCAATCTGAAATGATTGCATTTGAAAACAATCCTGCCATTCATTCGGTATTGATCTTTGAAAATAAAGGTGAGGCGGTAGGCGTAAGCAATCCGCATCCACATTGCCAGATCTACGCAACGGATTTTTCGTTTAAGTTAGTCGGGCAACAGATTAGGATTGCTAATCAATATCAAAACGAGCAGCATAAAAATATTTATGAAGAAATAATTCAAAACGAGAAAAAGGATGATGTAAGAATCCTTGCAGAAAATGATCACGCGATTGCCTTCATTCCATTTTTTGCGCGCTATGCATATGAAGTAATGATCTTCCCCAAAAATCATCATCAGAGTTTGATTTCTCTGACACCTGCAGAACTGGCCGCTCTCACCGGAGTGTTTCATCAGGTTGTTCGCAGAATGGATTTAAACTTTCAAATAGATTTCCCTTATGTAATGTCGGTGATGCAGGCCCCGGTAGATGGCAAACTGTATCCAAACTTCCGAATGCATCTTTGGCTGCAACCCCCTTATAGACAACCGGGCTTAATAAAATACCTGGCCGGTCCTGAAATAGGTGCTGGTAACTTTATGGCCGACACGATGCCTGAGGATAAAGCTGCTGAATTACGAAATATAAATTTGAATGAGTATACGCTTGAACGCTGATGACAAACGTAACTCAGAAAATTTTTGAAGCCTCAGCTCCTGGTCGTCTTGATGTAATGGGTGGCATTGCCGATTACTCGGGATCATTAGTATTGCAAATGCCCGTAAGCCAACAAACCCAGGTTCAACTTTCCTTGCGGGATGATTATGTATGTACCTTTGAAAGCCGGATCAACTCTGGAGAAATAATTAAGGCTCAGGTCGATTACAGAGATTTTTTAAATGATACCTATGTAGATTACGCATTTGCTAAGGAGAAATTCCTGAAAACAGGAAACGACCATTGGATTTCGTACGTGCTGGGTTGTGCGTTGGTGCTGGAAAAAGAAAAGGGTATAGTATTTACGGGAGGTGATTTCAAAATTCATTCGGAGGTTCCTTTAGGAAAAGGCGTTTCTTCTTCAGCTTCCATTGAAGTAGCCACGATGAAAGTCCTGGCTCAAGCTTTTAGTTTGAAATTTAAGACGACTGAATTACCCCTATTAGCACAGCGTGTTGAAAACTATGTTGTGGGTGCCCCTTGCGGATTAATGGATCAGCTAGCTTGCTATCTCGGCCAGCCAAAAAAAATCTTACCCATTTTGTGCCAGCCCGATCTTATTGAAGAATCTATACCTATCCCGGAAGGCGTTTCATTGATCGGTATTGATAGCGGAGTTCGACATGCTGTCTCCGGGGCATCCTACAGCGATGTACGTTGCGCTGCCTTTATGGGTTATACCATTCTTTTAAGTACCCTTGGTGTTTCAGCATACGAAATATTTGAGACGAAAGAAAAAGAAAACTTTTCGTCACTTCCCTATAAAGGTTATTTATGCAACATTACCGTTGAGGAGTTTGAAAAATCAATGGTCCAACACCTTCCTCATTCGATACAAGGAAAAGATTTTTTAGAACAGTATCAGGTTTCTATCGATCGTGTTACTTCCATTGATCCGAGTAAAACCTATTACATCCGCCAATGTGTGTCGCATCCGGTGTATGAAAATCATCGTGTAAAGCTATTCAGAAATCATCTTCTGTCTTTAAGCAGTGCCCATGCATCAGATCAAACAGAAACATTGAACCGAATGGGTGAGTTGATGTATCAATCACATGCAAGTTATTCGCTGTGCGGATTAGGTTCAGATCGCACCGATGAAATTGTTGATATGACAAAAAATACAAAAGGTGTTTATGGCGCCAAGATTACCGGAGGTGGCAACGGTGGCACGGTATGTTTACTAGTAAATAACGAAGGAAAATCATCATCAAAAATGATACACCAATCACTCAGCGAAAAGTATCAACAGAATTTGATTCTCTTTGATTCCTAATTAGGTGAACGGGTACTTTTTATCAATCAAAACTTAATAGATACCTTTGGCTAACAAATGAACACATGGAATTGCTGAATAAGATCAAATTACTTTCAGAGACGTATTACAACGATACCGTTGCATGGCGCAGGCATCTGCATGCAAATCCTGAACTATCCTACCAGGAATTCAATACGTCAAAATTTGTGGCTGCTCAACTTAACTCCTGGGGCATCGAATGTAAACACATCGCTACTACAGGCATTGTTGCTTTGATTAAAGGAAATAATCCAGAAAAAAAATCTGTGGCCCTGCGAGCTGACATGGACGCACTACCCATTCAGGAAATAAATGAAGTTTCGTATAAATCCACTAATGCAGGTGTAATGCATGCGTGTGGGCACGATGTGCATACCGCTTCTTTATTAGGCACGGCTAAAATTCTGCAAGAAGTACGCAATCATTTTGAAGGAACAATCAAATTAATTTTTCAACCGGGTGAAGAAAAAAATCCAGGTGGGGCTTCTTATATGATTAAAGAAGGCGCGTTGATAAATCCCGCGCCCGCCTCCATTATTGGACAACACGTAATGCCATTGGTGCCCGTTGGTAAAGTTGGTTTTCGAGAAGGTATGTACATGGCCAGCAGTGATGAAATCTATTTGAAAGTAATTGGCAAAGGTGGGCATGGGGCAGCTCCTGAATTAACAATAGATCCGGTAGTTATTGCGGCACACATCATCATCGCACTGCAACAAGTGATCAGCCGAAATGCAAGTCCTAAACAACCTACCGTGCTTACGTTTGGAAGAATTATTGGCGAGGGTGCTACCAACATCATTCCTGATGAAGTGAACATGGCCGGTACATTCCGCGCTTTAAATGAAGTGTGGCGCAAAGAAGGATTGCAAAAAATAAAAAAGATGGCTGAGTCCATTGCTGAGGGAATGGGCGGAAAATGTGAGGTAACAATATCACACGGCTATCCCTATCTGGAAAATAACCCTGAGGTTACCAGAAGAATCCGGAAAGCAGCGGAAGAATATGTAGGCAAAGAAAATGTAGTGGATATTGATCTGACCCTCGGCTCAGAAGACTTTGCCTACTACTCGCACGTAGTGCCTGCCTCTTTCTACCGATTAGGCACACGCAATGATTTGAAAGGGATTACCTCGTATGTGCATACACCCACATTCGATATTGACGAAGAGGCTTTGAAACTTGGCCCCGGACTAATGGCCTGGATGGCTATTACCGAGTTAAGTAGTTAATTAGTCAAACCAAATTAAGTAATTGTTACCTTCGCTCTTCTTGCTCTGCCATCTGTATATTTACACAATACAAGATGGAGCCATCTGACACAATCGAAAATTCCCCGACCCCGAGTCGCTGGAAAATCGTATTAAGAAACACCGCCTATATTCTGGCTGCTCTATTTATTTTTCTTTTTACATTAGATCTGATGATTGCTTCGTTGCAACATCTCGGCAAAGACGCTGCTGATATCATCATCCTCGCTACATCAAATCCTTTTACCGGCCTTTTTATAGGACTACTCGTAACAGCACTTATGCAAAGCAGCTCGGCTACCACCGCTATGGCCGTTGCTCTGGTAGCTTCCGGGTCAATCACCCTGGAAGGTGCCGTACCGATTATCATGGGTGCAAATGTTGGTACAACTATTACCAGCACGATCGTGTCGCTAGGGTTCATTACCAAGAAAAAGGAATTCAGAAGAGCCGTTACCATCGGTACCTATCACGATTTCTTTAATATTCTTACCGTGATCATACTCTTTCCGCTGGAGTATTATTTCGGATTATTATCAGGACTTGCCCAATACATTGCTACCAGTTTTTTTAACGAACCACTCGGAGTTATCCAAAGTAATTTTTCGTTACTAGGCTCGGGTCTCAATCCAATTATCAATGCCATTGTAAACTTTATTGACAACGGATTCATTCTGGCTATTTTATCAATCGGATTATTATTCGGCTCGATACTATTCTTTAGAAAGGTATTATCACAAACATTAGGTTTTGGGTCACAAGATCGATTTCAGCAATTCTTCTTTAAGAATGCATGGAAATCTTTCGGCTGGGGATTGCTCACTACAGCTGCAATCCGTTCCAGCACAGTAACTACATCGTTGGTGGTGCCTCTGGTTGCAAAAAAAGTAGTTCGATTAAAATCTGCCCTGCCATTCATTTTAGGAGCCAATATGGGCACGACCATTACTGCTTTTATTGCGGCCATGTTCAATTCAAATGCAGCTATTAGTATAGCGATTGCGCACTTCCTATTCAATGCAATTGGAGTACTTATCTTTTTTCCGATCCCCTATGTAAAAGAATTACCCGTTTTTCTTGCCAATGGTCTTGGGCAACTAACCTTACGGTATCGGCTAGCAGGGTTTCTATACCTTTTGCTGATGTTCTTTTTTATTCCGTTTTCACTGATCTATTTTAATAAAGATGCCGTGAAAGTGCAGGAGCTTACCTACCGGTTTCAAAATATGATCACCGGGGAAACAAATTCATATAAACTGGTTGTGAAAACCTATTACAATCAGCCGTTGAGTAACTGGATGATTTATGATCATGCCAGCGAAACGCAGTTGGATCCCGCAAAGATTCTTTCTGTTTACAGAAGAAAAAATATCTTAATTATTAACAACGAATTATTTGAATTGAATAAGTCAGGTTTTTGTCGTGATGGGGAAGACGAGTTTGGTAAATACCAAAATTGTATCATCGAAGTGCTTCCGAAACTTGACTTAACTTCCATGCTATCAGTTGATTCAATTTATGTGTTTGAAAAACAATGGTATCAACCAGCTCGGGTAGATTCTACCATTACTCGGCTTTTCATAAGTGCTTCCCTTAACTTGCTTGTTAAAAAGGAAAAACTGAGCAAGCAGGGTGCGATAATCACCCAGGAGGAACTTTTCGAAGTAAAAAAGAAATAAATACTAAAGGCTAAGGTTTCTGCTGAAAACGCAAATTGAGTATATTGCATAGTATCCTATGGAAGGTATTAAAGACACCATATTTAAATTTTTACGGCTAGATAATTTAATCGATAACCTCTCGGGCTACGTAGAAGCCCGGATCGAGTTATTGAAAATTGAAATACGTGAAGACGTAGCCAAAGTAGTCGCCCGAGGACTCATGGTAACTGCCATTTTGTTCCTCGCTCTTATATTCCTTCTTTTTTTTAGTGTGGGGTTAGCGCATTTTCTAAATTCATTCTTTGAGCAACCCTATATTGGCTATTGGATCGTATCCGGCATCTATGGAGTTCCTTGCCTTATCTTTGTATTGTTCAGAAAAAAAATAGGTCATTCGATTGAGCGGCACATGATGGACCTGATCAAACGTAAAGGAAAGTAACCATGGAATTATTGGAAACTCAGGATCCGGATAAGAAAAGACTTATTGAAACGTCTGAGCGGCATAAACATGAGCTTCAAAAGGAAGTGAAGGCGATGTCTGATAAAACAGAACAGGTAG
>JALHRJ010000011.1 GCA_022841475.1 Cyclobacteriaceae bacterium
CTTTATAGATCCTTTGTGGCTTAGTGCCTTAGTGGCTTAAAAGGGGCAATACTTAATTTGAACCACTAAGACAGTTACGTACGATTTTATAATTTTGCTCATTAAATCAGCATTCAATCATTGAATAACTTTCAACTCATTCAAATTCTATACTCTGCCGCAAGTATTCAAGGGTTGTTCCTTTCGTTTTTGTTGGTAAGAACGAAAATCAATCAGCCCGCCAACCGGATACTCGCCATTCTTCTGATCATTCTTTCTTTCCATTTGATTCTGGTGGGGTTTGATAACCGCGATTTTTTTCTAGCCTTTCCACACCTGAGCCGTGTGTCGTGGATCATCGGTTCACTTTATTGGCCTTTGATTTATTTGTTTGTGCAATACATTACACAAACCCAACCGAATAAGATCTGGAAAAGCTTCTGGCTCTTTGTTCCCTTCTTGGTTCTCCTCATGGTTATGCTACCTTACTATACCTCGAGTAGCGATGAGAAGCGTGCCCTGCTAACTAATTTTGAGGAAGCTTCACGCGATGATTTTGGTTGGATCAATCAGGTGGTCTCGGTGCTGCATATCTTTTTTCAAACCTTCATTCTCATTTACTATCTGAAATTCGAGAAAAAACTCTATGAAGAATTCTCAGAAGTAGAATCCTTGCGTATCCAATGGCTCAAACAATTTTTGATTCTTACCCTCGCAGCTACCCTATTGGCAGTCTTCTCTTTCTTTGCCCGCACCTGGCACATTCCTGTGCTTTCTCAATTATATTCATTTCACTTTATAGGCATCGTCTTATTATTTTACTGGCTTTCGTACAAGGCGCTTACCCAACCCGTGCTATTTGGAATTGTGAAAGAACAAAATTCAACAGCTACTATAGCTCCTGAAGAGAAATATAAAAAGTCGACACTTGAAGCCGAACAACTCACGATTATATTCGAAAAAGTAAAGCATGTGCTCCACACCCAAAAGCTTTATCTTAAAAATGACCTGACGCTGACTCAACTTTCTTTGGCTGTGGATATCCCCCGCCATCAGCTATCACAAGCCATCAACTCCAGCTATACCGGAAATTTTTTTGACCTTATTAATGACTACCGGGTGGAAGCCTTTAAGCAGTTTGCCTCCCTTCCTGACAAAAAACACCTTAGTCTGTTGGGTATTGCGCAAGAGGCAGGGTTCAACTCGAAAGCCTCATTTTATTCAGTGTTCAAGAAAAAAACCGGAATGACCCCGGCCGAGTACCTGGAAAACCAGTCCAAAGCCGCGTAAATTAGTCCAAACTGATTGGTATAGACCTTTAGACATGGATTCGGGTGCAACTTTTAGGTGGGGTTACGTTCATTCCCCCATAAAATAATTGAAAGATGAAACTTACAATAACCCTTGCGGCACTACTCATTACCGGGCTGGCCGCACATGCACAAAATTATGAAACAAGGCCGTGGATGCCACTTGAAAACAGGATTGGACTGGCGTTGGGTATCGGGTCGGTAACGTACCTCGATAAAAACTCGTCACCACTGGTCTATCAAAGCCGACCTAAAAACCTGCGCGTGTTTTACAACCTGGAAAGCAATGACTTCCTTTTTTCTGTGGATCTGGATGTGCGAATGGGAGGTAATTCTCCTAAATATCATAATGACAGAACCCTGTTTTTTCAGGAGGAAGACTATAAAGGAAATAAAGAAGACAAGAAGTTTCCAGCGGGCGGTTCATTTTTGGCTGGCAGAATTTCGCTTGGTGCGTATTATAAAATTTCATCTACGCAAGAATCTACCTTTAAGGTAGCCGTGGGCGGAAGAATTATGAATGAAATGTTTTATCCACAGGGCTGGAACACCGGAGGAATGTTTAACGCGCTGAGTTTTAGTCCAGAGGCGCTGACACAACATCGCATCAATGAGCATCATAAGTTTACGGCTTCGGTGCGCATTCCGGTAATCGCACGACTTACCCGCTTACCGTACGATAACACTGTTTCGGCACCAGATAAAGACCAGGTGCGAGGCTTCTTCCGCAATTCAGAGTGGGTTGGCCCGAGAAAATTTCTTGCTCCGGCTGTGACCCTCGGATATAATTATCAAATCAATCAGCGTTGGGGTGCCGGACTGAATTATGAATTGGGCTGGTATAACATTCAGCAATCACAATCAATGAAAGCGTTGAGTCAGTCATTACTTGCAAATTTTTACCATCAGTTTTAATAGCCACCACTCCCGCCCCCTCTCCCCAGGGCGAGGGGTGTCCGAGGAACGAGGACGGGGTGAGGGAAGGAATAAGTTAACTAAAACAAAACAACATGAAACCAATAAAATATATCCACAGTCTTTTCATTACCGCAATTTGTTCGTCTTTTATCATGGCCTCTTGCGAGGAAGAATTGATCGGACCCGAAAAAGCAAACACGCCAACCAATAACTTCGAACAGTTTTGGAAAACATTTGATGAACACTATGGAATGTTCGATGTAAAGAACATCGACTGGAAAGCGATTCACGATCAGTTCAAGCCAAAAATTAACGATCAGATGACGGACGAAGAACTTTATAAAGTATTGAGTGATATGATCGTTTTGCTCAACGATAATCATCTCAATCTTTATCCCACCAATGGTAAACTCCCCGTTTTTCCAGGAGGAGTGCTGAGTTATCGCAATGGGCAACTGCAAATATTAAAAGTGCAGGAAGATTACGATCTGGAAGTAGCAAAGAAATACACTACAGACTACAAGCAGGTGACTGAAAATATCGGATATGGAAAACTGGCTACTAACCTGGCGTATATAAACTTAAAGGGCACCGATGGACTGAATGATGTAGAGAAGCAAATGGAAAAAATAATGACCAGTGTTAACGATGTCAGTGGTGTGATTATTGACATCCGGGGTTTCTATGGCGGTTATGATCCGGTATCACAATATGTGGCGGGTTGTTTCGCTTCATCTAAAAAATTATACATGACAACCAAGAAACGCAACGGACCCCTGCATACCGATTTTACTGAAACTGCTGAATGGTACATTGAACCTAAGACCAGTATGCCTTATACCAAACCAGTCATTGTGCTTACTTCCCGTTTCACGCAAAGTGCCGGAGAAACTTTTGCTTTGGCGCTCAAACAGTTTGATCATGTAAAAGCGATAGGAGACACCACGGCCGGAAGCTTTTCCGATAACCCCAACTTCGAAATGTATAATGGCTGGATGTTCAGTGTATCGGTAGGCGACTATCGCGCACCGGGCGGAGTAAGTTACGAAGGATTTGGGCTGCCACCCGATGTATACAGCAAAACCACGAAAGAGGATTTACTTGCGGGAAAAGATGTAACGCTGGAGAAAGCGATGGAGATGCTAACCCACTAAAAATTGAACGCGGAGTTTCTATCATAGAAACTCCGCTTTGAACTAAATCTATTCTTTATCAATGGACAAAATAGTTTGCAAAAGCACGTTTGCTCCATTGGTCATATCAATTGATTTTGTAAACTCTTTGGGTGAATGGCTGATGCCACCCACGCTTGGAACAAAGATCATCGCCACAGGAGCAAGCATAGCCATCTGTTGCGAATCATGCCCTGCGCCACTTTGCATGAATTTGGTTGTTAAGCCCAATGCTTTTGCCGACACATCAATTTTTTGCTGTAAATGTTTATCGGTAAGGGCAGGTTTTACCTCGCTGGCCTCACGCTTAAAACTAATTTTGGTTTTTGAATCAGCTGCAATTATGTCGGCCCGTTTTTGTATGTCACCAAAGAGTTGTTCAATTTTTTCAAAAGACAAATCGCGAATCTCCAAACCTAATGTTACATGACCGGGCACCACATTGTATGCACCGGGTAAGGCTGTAATTTTACCAATGGTTCCTACCTGATTTCCGGGCAGGCTATTGATCACTTCATTTACAGCGATGATTAATTTTGATGAAGCCAGTAACGCATCCTGACGCAATTTCATAGGCGTAGTGCCTGCATGGTTGGCAAAACCTTCTACAGTTACTTTCCAATCCACGATGCCAACAATTCCTTCCACTACACCAATCTGTAAATTTTCAGCATCCAGCATGCCCCCTTGCTCAATATGCAGTTCTAAAAACGCATGAAGCTCGCCCTTCGTTCTGATGCAGGATTGAATGTGATCCGGATCTCCGCCAATGGCCTTGATTCCTTCTGCCATGGTTACCCCACTTTGACTAATTTGTTTCAATCCCTCAGCCGAAAGGTTCCCCGCGATGGCCCGGCTTCCGATAAGACCTCCTTCTTCATTGGCAAAAATGATTACTTCCAAAGGATGATTCGTTAGTGTTTTATTTTCATTCAACACTTCAATCACTTCCAATGCACTAAGAGAACCTAACGTGCCATCATAGTTACCACCATCGGGAACCATATCAATGTGCGAACCAAAGGCAATGGGTTTTAAGGATTGATTTTTTCCTTTTCGCTTGCCGCTGATATTCCCGCCTGCATCAATGCTTACATCAAGACCTGCTTTTTCCATTAGGTCCATAAACCAGGCACGACCCTCAATGTCACCTTTTGTATAGGCAACTCGGTATCCATGACCCTTTTCATCTCGGCCAAATCTGGCTAACTCGTTGATGCGAGCTTCAATCCGTTGTCCGTTTACCTTGAGATTGTTGCTATCGAACAAACTCTTACCATTTGTGTCAAACGCTCCGAACGCACCCGCACTCATAGCGATCAGGGATGATTGTTTAATGAAGGTTCTGCGGTGCATGGTTGGTGAGATTACATAATTATTCGGTTAAGTTACCACAACCCTAAAATATATCAATTATTGATCGGTAATATTCCAGCCAAACCATTTAACTCTTCGGCTTTGGTTTCATTCCAAACAAAAAACGCATCACATTAAACGGTCGGATCAGTAGCAGATAAAAAGCGGTACAACTCATCAGCGTAAGCATGGCAATGGTCCAATACTTGGCTGCTATGCTCCAGTCAAACTGGCAGATATAATAGCCGATGGCAATAATCACAGTTTGATGTAAAATATAAAAAGGATACAAGCCCTCACTTACTTGGGTCAGCCAGGGGTGAGGTTTATTTAGATAATGCTGACCATAAGCAATAATAGTAATGACTGTAAACCAACTGAGAAAAATAGCGGTGATATCAAAGATCAGTTCTACCGTGTCATCCGTCCACGGCAGCGCAATCAAATCGCGAAAGTGAAAGTAACAGATATAAAAAGGTATAAGTGTAAATAACATTACCACAAGCAAGTGCTTTCGGTTTTTACCGATGGATAGCCAAAGTTTATTTTCTGAATAGCAGAGCATTCCAAAAAAGAAAAAGCACATGTAGAATACAAAGAACGCCCAGTCCGTAAGGTTATGTTCTTCGTCAGGGAAGTAGGGGCGCAGCAATATTTGTGTAACAAAGATGAATAGCGATGGAATAAGTAAAATACCTGCTGGGCTGGAAAACCAACGGGCAATTTTATCTCTGAATGCTTGTGATTTTGGCGAGCGAATATAAATCAGGAATGGAATCAGGATTAATGAATACAATAAAAGGTATAAAATAAACCA
Source organism: Cyclobacteriaceae bacterium (assembly GCA_022841475.1). Taxonomy (GTDB): domain Bacteria; phylum Bacteroidota; class Bacteroidia; order Cytophagales; family Cyclobacteriaceae; genus ELB16-189. The sequence goes on from JALHRJ010000011.1 coordinate 5,553, forward strand.
CAGGTGGTGCCAGCTAAAACTTCCACTCGGGTAAGGTTGAAATTCAAACACAGTTTTATAGAAATCCCAATATCCATCATACTTGTTGATATGCTCGTAATAAATCTGTGGCGGCACTACTACAAACATTCCAAATACAAGCGGAATAAATAATCTGCGGAAACGTTCTCCGGCAAATTGCTTCGGAGTTCGTTTGCCCAAGGCCATGTAAGTGCCCGCTCCTGAGATAAAAAGCAATAAGGGCATCCGGAAATAGTGAGACCAGATCATCCAGTATTGAAATGTAGTGGTGGTTTCACTATTCTTCACATGCCAGCCCCATTCATTAAACCACATACCGGTGTGGAAAAATAATAGAATGGCAATGGCAATGAGGCGTAACCAGTCAAGGTCGTGTCTTCGTTGTTGGTTGTTGTTGATCAGGGATTCGTTCATGGGTTTTCTTTTTGTTCAAAGAAACGGTTCCACAAAACAAAAGTATGCCCGATTTTATAAGCTGGAAGGGCGACTTTATAAAGTCGAACGCCATTCGGAGGGTGTTTTGCCGGTTAGCTTTTTAAAAGCTGTATTAAATGACGATTTGGAGTTGTAGCCTACCTCTTCAGCAATCTCCTCCACTTTAATGTTTGATTTCTCTTTGAGCAAGCGTTTGGCTTCTTCGATCCGGTATTCGGCCGTCATCTCAAAGAAAGATTGATTGAGTCCATCATTGATCACCTGCGATAAGGTATGCACGGTTGTCTTAAGTTGGTCGGCCAGGTCGGGCAGGCAGAAATCTGATTTAAGGAATGGTTTTGTTGTGGCCATCAATTCCTTAAGTTTTGACAAGAGCACTTGCTGTTGTTCAGCAGTTACCGATGAGGTTTTATACTTGGGTTGATCTTCCAGGGAAGCAGGTTTAAAAAATCCGGAATTCTTGATTACCGAAAAACTGGTGAAATAGATCAGCAATGCTATGTAGGTCGCCAATATATGATCGCCATAATCATTTTCATTAAAGAGTTTTACCAAAAGAATAATCACGAAGGCGGATACCATCTGTATGGTACCCATCCGCAACGTTCTTAACACAGGGTGTTGAGGATGCCAGAAGGATTCGGCTTTTTTTCGAAATGCTTTCACCACTTCCAGTGTTCCGATGAGAGCATAAAAACAAAGGTTGATAAGCGTTACCTGCGAATGATAATCGGTAAGAATAAAGAAGTAAGGGTTATAAGGATAGTTAACATCACGAAAAGGTAAATCAGGCCTATACGAATCGACATAGGCATTATATTTAAAATCATCGGGCAAAATCAGAAAAGGAATATGTATCAGAAAATAAAAAACCGGAAAGGCAAAGTGCCAGTAGTACTTGCGCGGCACCGGGCCTCGGATAAGACTTACTACCAGTAAATAAAAACTGGGGCCAATCACGAAACTTAACGCTTCTGAAAAATCTACCAGGTAAAGCATTTTCATGATATACCCGGAGTACATCAGAAAAATTTCGAAAATGCAGGCCGTAATCGAAAACAAGAACAGGGCATGAAACAGATTTACTTCATTTTTCCGATTCTCCGAAGAGAGGAAGAAAAACAAAAGAAACACGCCCTGAACTATGCCCAGAAAAATAAAGATCGAAAAAAGGTCAATCCGGTAATCCACAAAGGTGACAGTAAACGCTGGCAAAGTAATATATTTGAAATAATGTTCGGCTACTATTTAATCACTAAGATCGGTGAAAAGGGAGTAGGACTTCTTTAGATATGATTGATCTGCTCAGTGAATCTTCGCTCCTGCTATTGTTTGTTGTTCTGGCCGTAGGCGCACCCCTGGGCAAAATAAAAATTGCCGGCATCAATCTCGGTATTGCTTCCGTGCTTTTCACGGGTCTGGCATTTGGCGCATTGTCACCCGATATCAAATTACCCGCTATTATTTATGAAATCGGATTAGTACTATTTATTTATTGCATCGGTATTTCCAGTGGCGAACAGTTTTTTGGTAACCTTAAAAAGAAAGGCTGGAAAGAAAATATGCTAGCGTTTGGTGCTATCGGGTTTGCCTTTGCATTAGTGTTATCCCTCGCGTCATTCTCGTCATTAAAATATTCACACCTTGCCGGAATTTTCGCAGGAAGTCTTACCAATACACCCGCATTAGCCGCTTCTCTGGAATTTATTAAAGGAATAACTCCTGTCGCCCTCATTGAATCAGCCTTAGCCGAACCCGTAGTTGCCTACTCAGTAGCTTACCCGATGGGTGTGATTGGAATGATTCTCGCCATCGTATTATTTCAGAAGATTTTTAAAACTTCTTTAAAGACTACTGCGGAAGTTGCTCAAGCCGATAAGATTACAAACGCCACGGTGGTGATTACGAATGAGAAAATTATTGGGCATGCAATTCGCGAGATCAAATCAAAATACAAACTCGATGTAGTTTTTGGTCGCATTAAACATGATGGCTCCTCTTCACTGGCACTGGAAACAATAACATTGGCACCGGGTGATCTCATGACCATTGTAGGCAAACCAGCAGAAATTGAAAAAGCCACTACACTGTTAGGCAAAAAAAGTGAAATCCATCTGGACGTTGATCATCAGCAACTGGACATGCGCAGGGTTTTTGTTTCCAACCACAATATCATTGGTCAATCATTGAAAGATCTCAATCTTCCACACACGATGGGCATCATCATCACCCGCATCCGCAGGGGCGACAGTGATATTCTACCCAATGCCAATACCACGCTTCAGTTTGGTGACCGCGTGCGGATTCTTACCGGAAGAAATGAATTGGCAGCGGCCAGCAAATTTTTTGGTGATAGTTATTCAGCCCAAAGTGAAATCGATATTCTGACACTGAGCTTGGGCATGGCAGCCGGATTTTTATTAGGCATGATTCCCATTCCTTTTCCCGGTGGTATCTCATTAAAATTAGGTGTTGCCGGTGGGCCACTTATTGTTGCCTTACTGCTGGGTGCCATAAACCGGGTTGGCAAATTGGTTTTTGTTATGCCGTATAGTGCAAATCATACTATACGACAATTAGGATTGGTATTGTTTCTGGCAGGAATCGGTACACGCTCGGGTTATGCTTTCCGCGAAACACTTACCAACAGCGATGACGGCTTAACATTGTTTATTGCGGGGGCCTTTGTTACACTTGCCGTTGCCTTTTTCTTTCTCTTCATTGGTCATCAATTTTTAAAAATCCCATTTCCACGATTGGCAGGTATGCTTTCCGGTGTACAAACACAACCTGCTGTTTTAGCATTTGTTAATGAGCAGGCAAAAAGTGAACAACCCAATATTGGATACTCGTCTGTCTTTCCTATCGCCACGTTGGCAAAGATTATTTTTGCACAAGTACTGCTAACCATATTGAGTTAACTCACCTTTCTATAAATTTGACCATGATCTCAAAAGCCGTTGTTGAAGACGCTCCCGCCTTGGATAAGCTTGTTAATTCTGCTTATCGCGGAGACTCCTCGCGCCAGGGTTGGACCACTGAAGCAGATTTGCTGGATGGCACCCGTACCGATGCAGCCGCCATTGCCGAATTGATACAAACCCCACGTACCACACTCTTAAAGTATGTGGAAGAAAATGAAATACTCGGTTGCGTTGAGTTGCGCAATCAGGATAGTAAACTCTATTTAGGTATGCTAACCGTTAAACCTCACTTGCAGGGAAAAGGTATTGGCAAAGAGTTGTTAAATGCTGCGGAAGCAGAAGCCAAAAACCAAAAATGCACTTCGATTTTCATGACCGTGATCTCCGTTCGCAAAGAACTTATTGATTGGTATCTCCGGCATGGTTATCACCTTACGGGTGAACGAAAACCATTTGCTTTTAACGACCCCCGCTTTGGTCAGCCTAAAATGAAGCTTGAGTTTATTGTGCTTGAGAAAAAATTATAAATCAAATTTGCTCCTGCAATAACAAAGCCGCACATACACCTGATAATAAGATCTTTTCTTCCGGACTTACGTGCGTGAGATAAACCACTCCTTTATCAATCATAGAAACAGCCGCAACGGCTTTTCCATCTTTGGTTCTGATTTCAAAGCCAGCCGAGCCAAAAGGCATAGTGCCTGTTTTTCCCTTCTTACTTACTACTCTCGATAACGGCTTAATAGTATAGTATTCATCTTTGCTCTTTGATAAATAACCCGTATACGCTTTAGGCCTTGCCTGCGCCTCCTGATTATCTATCATTAACTCCCACCGATTGCTCGCTTGCGCATCATAAAACATTGCATAGAAAATATTAGAAGAGTCATCGCCAATACCCAGAATATCACCAAAAATTTCGATTACACTATTAGGATTATTGCCGATGGTAAAATCCTTTGACTTAAAATTAGTGATGCAATATGCTCGCGCCTGATTGCCAAGACTGTCGGCCAACGCAAAATAGAGGGTTTGATTCTTCTTCACCTTTTCGCTCGTAATTATCTTCTGAAAGTCCTGATCTGTTGGAATACCCTGCGTAAGTCCAATTATTGAAGACGAGCCCTTCGTCCATGACCGGTCTACCAACAAGGTATGATACTCTCCAAAAGAAAGTTTCTGATTAATTAAGATGCCTTGTCTTCCCGCCACAGGAAATTCCGATACTGCAGACCATTCCTCGCCTTCCAGGGAAAGTTTCATGGATTGACTCATCGTGCCCTGCGCAGCGATGAAGTAAACAAAAAGCAATATCTGCTTCATTATATGAATATTTTAATAACTGAATCTAAACTATTTGACACCGGCCATGATTTCTGTATCCACGGTAGTCCGATAAGCAAAATCATGTATTGTGAATTGTTCCGTTGTCAGATCGAATGAAACACGAATCCAGCCATAGTAATATCCTTTATCACCTAACTTAAAACGCATTCCTATAAACTTACTGTTTGCATCCTGCCAATCGCCACTCCAGCTTATGGTTGAATTTGTGATTCTTTTTATCACCATCGGCTGAACATTCTTATCAAATGGATTGCCGGGAGCAATTTGCTGGTCATTATCCAACACACCTACACGGCCTGCGATTTCAAATACCTGATTCGCTCGGGCGGGGTAGATCACGAATTGAAGCTGATCACCAAGATCATCAGCTACAAGTGTTGTAGTAAACAAAAATTCACTGTCTCCATCCTGATCAATATCTAAATTGAACGATTTATTTTGACTTGCTGTAACATCATTAAGGTTAGTGTAGATGATTGCAGGAGGCAGAAATTCCTCGTCTTGACAAGAAAGAAAAGAAAGGATCAATACTGGAAAAACAATTAACATTCTCATATTCTCTTTTTTAATTTCTGGTTTATACGATCCACTGAAAGCAAGGTTTCATTGCCATGATTTCTGCCATCACGAGCATCCCACATCCGAACAGCTGATGTAAGATTTTGAACAACCACCGATAGCAAATCAAAATCTTTCAACAGGGATTTCCGCTCCTTCACACCCCCATAACCGGCAAATCGCATTGATTTAAGTGGTCTTTTACCTGAAACCATCACATCAATCATGTGCGAGCCTTCGTTCAACTCATCAATAAAATTTCAAAAAAAATGAAAGCGATACTTACAAGTATTATCTGGCTAAGTGCCATGATCTACGCACACGGCCAGGACATGCAAACGGTTTTGGGATCCGATAACCCAAAAATAATTGGCGCCTATGGTGCAGCCTCTCAAAAATTCAGTTCCATTGATGGCCAGTTTGCCACTCTACTTGGTGGTTATGGCGGACTTCTTTTCAACCATAATTTTTTATTAGGTGCCGGGGCCTATGCCTTACTTAATGGTCAACAGGTTAACATTGAAAATGATCCGAATACTTCCCGTCAACTTACCTACATCGGGTTGATTGTTGAGCGAACATTTAATCCGCAAAAAGTCGTTCATTTCAGCGCAAATATTTTCTCGGGTGCAGCCATCATTGGCGAACAAAGTAAACTTGATGGTGGTGGCCAATATACTCTTAGTTCACGCGGAGCTTTTTTTATTGAACCGGGCTTACAGGCAGAGGTTAATCTTACAAAATGGTTTCGTATCGCGACAGGTGCTTCTTATCGGTTAATTGCAGGAGAAAGTAAGTTCTCGGCACCTTCAGCGCACATCAATTTTAAGTTTGGAAAATTTTAATCTAATAATATGAAATACCTGATTAGTGTGTCCATGTTTATTTGTTCAAGTATTATTCTTGAAGCACAAGAAAATACACCGTCCGGTGGAATTCCTTTAACTATTACGATATTCTCCGAATCTGTAAGTCTGCCCAACTTCAGAAATATTTTGAAAAATGGAAGCCTGGGTGTGCGAATCGGAACGGAACTTTATTATTCAAGGAATTCTTCCCGGCAACTCATTCAAACAATAAACCTTTCGTACTATTCACATAAAGAACTGCACAATGCATTCAGCCTGACATCTGAATTTGGGTACCGCAGATTTTTTGGAAATGCATTTGCTGATGCAACGGTTGGCGTGGGATATATGCTTATAGATTCGGCCATACCTCGCTATGAAAATGTGAATGGCGATTTTGTAAAGGCATCCTCCACCTTTGGAAGGTTTACACCTACACTGGGATTAGGCGCGGGATACCAGTTCAAAAAATTCTCAGCGTTTACACGCTATGAAATGCTTGGCGAAATGCCTTTTGGCTTCAAAGGAATTCCGGCTTTACCCCATAAAACTATTCACATCGGCACACGCGTTAACTTTAAATAAACATCTATATGAAAATTATTGCACCTATATTCTTGTGTTTACTACTTTCCGCATGCAGCAACGAAATCATTATTCCTGAACCGCAGTACACAGAAGATGTTTCGTATGAAAATCATCCGAAGCATCAGCAATATCAAAGTGAATTAGAGAAATATAAAACTACCACGTATTCTCCAGGCAGTATTTTGCTCATCGATAAGCCCGGTGAGCCTTTATGGATTGGTGCAACAGGAAGATCAAATCTGGAGTATAAAACCGCGATGAAGACACCTGATCAGTTCCGTACTGGAAGCATCACCAAAGTGTATACGGCTGTTGTCATTATGAAAATGGTAGAAGAAGGTAAGCTGTCCTTAAATGATGCGCTTTCTAACCTATTGCCGGAAACCAAAGGAGAAATTGAACAAGCAGATAAAATTACTATCCGGCATTTGCTTTCCCACCTGAGTGGGATTATCGATCCTCCTAATGAAAGCCTCAGCTATCAAGCGGAGATTATCAATAATCCAACTTACATGTATAACATGAGCATAGAAAACATGTTGAAAAAATATGTATATGGAAAAAAGTTACACTTTGAACCTGGCACCAGTTACTCTTACAGCAACACTAACTATTGGCTATTAGGTCTGATTGCGGAGCGCAAAAGCGGAGTGCCAATACAGCAGTTAATGAGCAATTATATATTTACACCCTTATCTCTTACGCAAACCTATCTCGAACAACGGGATGATCGGAATGTGGTAAGAGGGTATGTTGATTTCTACAATAATGGAATGCTAATGGATGTTTCGCAGTGGGACAGAGCCGAAGGTGATGGCCAGCCTGATGGTGGCCTAATCACCAATGCGGAAGAATTGAATAAATTTATGAGAGCACTATTTAGCGGGCAATTAGTTTCAATTGCCACCGTAGAAGAAATGAAAAAGGTTCAACTACCAGATTGCAACTCACCTGACTGCGAATATGGTTTAGGTCTGGAGCTTTGGCGCACGGATGCAGGTATTGCCTATGGCCACAATGGTTCATTGGCAGGGCTTGAAGCAAACGCCTTGTATTATGAGGAAACAGGAGGCATTTCTATTCTCTATAAAAACAACGGAAATTTTTCGGACAAGCGCTTCCTTGATCAATTGATGAAATGATTTTAATCTTTACTTCATGAACCCTACCAAAGGAACTGTAAGCAACACTGTTACTTATCTGATTTTTCTGATCGTGGCAGTGATTGGAATATACTATGGAAGGTCGATTTCAGATTCTTACTCATTTGTAAGAGTTTGGAATTGGTCTACTGTTTTTTGGATGCTACCCGCAGTGCCCCTGTTGTTTTTACAATCACGTGCAGGTCTTCCTGATTTTTGGACGAAAGAGATTTCTAACATCCAGCGAATTGGCACTCCTGTTTTAATCGGAATTGTATTCGGCCTCTTGGATGTTTTGGTGATCAAGGTGATGCTGCATCCGGAACCCTACACGGAGCTGCCACCTTTTTTGCAGCCTTTTCCTTATTCTATTTTCCTTTACTTCTCGGGCGCATTTGAAATAGAAGTATTCTATCGTCTTATACCTCTTACATTGATCTTATTGATCGGTAAATGGTGGAAGCAAGGCAAGTACTTTCAAAAATTCTTTTGGGCAGGTGTTGTATTAACTGCGTTAAGAGAACCCATTGAGCATTTACCAGATGGGAATGCGTGGCTGATAGTTTATTCTTTGCTGACTGGCTTTCTGATGAATTTGTTGCAAGCCATTTGGTTTAAAAGGGCTGGATTTATCGCTTCCTTAGTATTACGTTTGGGTCATTATCTGGTCTGGCATATTTTATTAGGTGTTTATGTTCAGATGATTGAATTGGGAAATAGTTAAACCTTGCTCCCGATCCATTCCTTAAATTCTGCTGCTTTCTTTTTACTGACAGTCACTTCGTCAGCAGCGGAAGGTTCTAATGTGAGGATCAATTTACCTGAGCTATCTGACTTAAATAATTTGATTGCTTTAATGTTTCCAATCATCTGCCTGTTCAAACGAAAAAAAGCTGCGGGATCTAACAACTCTTCAAGGGTTTCCAAAGACGATGATGATGTATACTCCTTCGAATCAAATGTTTTAATGAAACTGATTTCATTCTGCTTATAAATAAAAGCGATGTCATTTGTTTGTATTGGCACCGAAGAGGTACCATAATTTACGATCACTAAATCGCGATAGCCAGAAGGTTTAATAAGATCTGCAGAACTCTTTACCCCTGCTACGGAAGTTTCCAATTCGCGCACCCGGTTATGTAAATCCTCTATAGTATGTGTATAATATTGATGGAAGTACATACCCGTATAAATCATATGAACAAGCACGGTGAATACAATCGTAAGTGGAAAGTCATAAACGAGCAGATAACCGGTATTAAAATTATTGGGTCGGCTAATGATGAGTTCATTCCAGATATAAATCATGGATGCAACCAGAGGAACTGTAATCAGCAAAGATCCGAATGCCTCAATGATGAATCGTTGAAATCGCTGAGTTATCCACGAGTATTGTGCATCCAGGTATATAATTAATCTCCGGTTTGCCTCCCAACTTAGCGCTACGATTAGTGTATTCCATATTAAATCTCCATAATAAAGCGGTTGCTTCATCAGAGATCCGATCGACTCATACTCGCCAAAGTGGCGAAGTATAAATCCCAGCAGTGGATAGCCAATAATACGAAGCCACTTATCGTGGTATTGAATTTTCATAGGTGGGAATAAACTAACTGATTAAAGTCAGCATGTCGTGAAATCTTTATCATAAAATTAAGGCGAAAATTTACTCAATTTTCCAAGGTTATAATAAACGCCATGGTATGAAATATCTATTTGCCCTTCTGCTCGCCATGCACGGCCTAGTACATCTTATGGGCTTTGCCAAGGCTTTTGATCTCGCTCAACTCAATCAACTCACCAAAGAGATTTCAAAACCGATTGGAATTGCCTGGCTAATAACAACTTTGATTTTCCTGATTGCCGGCACATCATTTCTTCTGAAAAAAGATTTATGGTGGCTTGTAGCTATAACGGGTGCGGTCCTATCACAGATATTAATCATGCTCTTTTGGCAGGATGCCAAATTCGGAACGATTGCCAATGTAATTATACTGCTTGTTGTAGTTCCTGCATGGGCAGCGTGGCATTTTGAAAATCAATACAAAAAAGATGTTACTGAAAACCAATCATATGCTGACAGCCGCGCTGAATATTTACTAACTACTGAAGCCATTACCCATTTACCCGAGCCCGTTCAACGATATATCATTTACTCCGGTGCTATTGGTAAACCCGTACTTACAAATTTCAAAATCAAATTTGTAGGCCAAATCCGAGCCGATGAAAAGTCAGCATGGATGCCATTTACAACAGAACAATATAACTTCATCGAACCCCCCACCCGGCTCTTTTTTATGAAGGCCACCATGAAAGGCCTACCTGTTTCCGGATACCATTCCTTTAGAAATGGAACTGCAATCATGGACATCCGATTGCTCTCGTTGTTCAATGTTCAGTATCAAGCTGGCAAAGAAATGGATATTGCCGAAACCGTTACCTGGTTTAACGATCTTTGTCTATTTGCTCCGGCAGGTCTTATTGACAAAAGAATTGACTGGGAAGCTATTGACAGTCTAACTTCCAAGGCAACTTTTAAAAACAATAACATAACTATCACCGCTATCCTTTATTTTAATAATGATGGTGAACTCGTCAACTTTGCATCAGATGATCGGTATCAAATAGTAAGCGAAACCGATCGCAAAACCGTTCGTTTCTCTACGCCCGTAAAAAACTATGTTGAACTCAACGGCAGAAAGTATCCTTCTTATGGGGAAGCCATTTGGAATCTGCCGGAAGGCGATCTCGTCTACGGTCAGTTCAACACAAAAGAAGTTAAGTATAACGCAAAAGACTAACAGCAAAAATCAAGCATAGCTTTTTCACGAGGTAATGCTTAGTTTCGTTTTGCAAAATTTTATTTATGCTAAAAGTAATTGCGTTCGATGCTGATGACACGCTGTGGCACAATGAGGCTTATTTTCAGGAAACGGAACATAAGTTCTGTGCCTTATTAGAAAATTATCTACCTCAACATACCGTTGCCCGTGAGTTGTTGCAAACTGAAATTGCAAATATTGCCCTTTACGGATATGGCATAAAAGCTTTCATGCTCTCCATGATTGAAACTGCCATCCGCATCACTGACAAACAGATTTCAAATGAGGCAATTGAAAAAATAATCAGTTATGGCCGTGAACATCTCGACAAGCCTGTTGAAATTATTGAAGGAGTGGAAGAAGTATTACAAAAGCTAAAAGGTAAATACAGGCTGGTAATGGCAACCAAAGGTGATTTACTAGACCAGGAACGCAAGCTGAAAAAATCAGGGCTGGATCATTACTTTCATCATATCGAGATCATGTCAGAAAAAAAAGAAGCGGATTTCAAAAAACTTATCAAACATCTTGATATTCATCCGGAGGAATTTGCCATGGCGGGTAATTCTCTTAAGTCGGATGTCTTGCCCGTATTAAACCTGGGGGGACATGGATTTCATATTCCATACCACATCACCTGGGCCCATGAACGGGTAGAATCCACCATCGAACATGACAATTTTAAACAGCTAAATTCTATTATTGAATTGCTAAACTATGTATAGCCAATCTGTACTTTATAATTTAATTAAACTACTTTCTTCCTGATCAACTTTGCATACGTGCGGCTCACCGGAAAACTCTTTCCGTTTTGCATCTTCACCACCATGCCACCATTAAAGTGACGTTCAATTTCTTTTAGATAATTAACATTGACAATGGTAGAGCGATGCACGCGAATAAACGTATCCGGATTCATAATCTCTTCGAGCTTTCCAATACCTGAAGAGCTTACAAACTGATCGTTCTTGGTAGAGATTACTGTATAATCCCCAGATGCCTCCAGGTAAATAATTTCATCTACAGGAAGGTTAAAAAGCTTCTCTGATTTTTGAACAAAAATGTGAGAGTCGTAAGACGTTCTGGCATTTACCGGGCGTAGGCTTCCCAATAAATCTTCGATGTTTCCTTCTTCCATCTTTTTTCTTTTCAGTGCCCGATCAACGGCTAACTTAAATCTGTCTTGATCGAGCGGCTTTAACAGATAGTCGACAGCGTTTCGTTCAAATGCTTGAATGGCATATTGATCATAAGCCGTTGTAAAGATTACATAGGGCTCATGCTCAATTTCATCCAGCACATCAAACCCATTCATTCCAGGCATCTGCACATCGAGAAAAATCATATCTGGTTTAAGCTTATTGATTTGCTCAACAGCATCGGTTCCTTTATTGCACTCACCAATAATTTCTATTTGTGGAAAAGTCTCTAAAAACTCGCGCAATAATTCACGCGCTAATTTTTCATCATCAATAATCAAACAGGTAGTATTCATATGTTTATAATTTTTTGTTTAAGGTCACATGCCTGCATGCAGTAGTGGCATTTCGGCACGCAGGCATGGAATGCCCAAAATAAATATTTCCAGTTGGCGCGAAGCGCTTACATGGGCATTTCATAATAATTGGTTTTCAATAATTGATTCTTTATTTTTTTCTTGCATTACTTTTTTATCCTCTAAAAAAAAGCTGACCGAATATCCGTGTTCACTGGCCAGTACCCGCAAATGAGATTGAACACCAAAATAGCTCTTCAATCGGAGATTTGTGTTCATCATACCCACCCCACTGGAACTTCCATCCATTACTTTCTTGGCTTTAGACCCGAGCCCATCATCCTTGATCTCGAAAAAAATCACGGAGCCAGAACGCCTGACAGTTAATGATATTGTACCGCCCTCCTCTTTGGGGGCTATTCCATATTTCACTGAGTTCTCCACCAGCGGTTGAAGGATCATGGGTGGGATATAAATACCCAAACAGGTGGAATCAATATGCTTTTCAAATTTTAACCTCTCACCAAAACGCACCTGTTGAATTCGAATATAATTTTCAATAAACTCAATCTCATGTAGCAGTTTAACCATATCACCACTGTGCGAGTCTAAGGCATACCTAAAAATATCTGACAATTGGCTAATCACTTTGCGGGCCTGATCCTTGCTTGAATGAACAAGTGTGCTGATCGAGTTTAACGTATTGAACAAAAAGTGTGGATTGATCTGGGATTTTAAAAGTGAAATCTGCATTTCTTTATTGCGTATGGCCAATTCACTTTTCTCCTGTTCTTGCTTTTGAAGTCCCTGAAAATATCTAATTACATAATACACCCCTACGGTAATAATATATTGATCATTAATCCGGAGTGCAGACAAATTTCCGAGCATCTCTACCAGGTATTCCCGCCAATGCTCAAAGTAGGTAAATCCTTCCAGGTAGAGCGTAAAGTAATAGGACAGGGTTCCCATGAGTAAAAAGAAAACAATAATCCCCGATACATGACCGGCAATTTGCCACCGTGCGCTAAAATTGAATAACCAATGCGACCAGATAAAAATGAGTAAAATAAATACACAAAGTGCTTCCAGTAAGAAAAGCTTAGTCCACAAAACATAATATTCAGGATTAACGAACCTAAATTCCCACACGGCACTCACGGCAAAATTTATCGCATACCAAAGGCAAATGAGCAGATAAGCTCGTTTCCAGATCCCCGGTATTGCATCCAACCATTTCATAATTGGGAAGATTATTCTATAAAGTTAAACATTCGAAGGCAAAGCCGACTAATGTAATGTATTAACGCTTAATGGAGGTTTTACTGCGTTAGGTTACCTGAGTCTTTTGTTCGTGAATACACTATCTTTGAATCTAAATCGTTGAAATCGTAATTTCTTTACATGAGGAATATTTTTCCCATCTTCTGTTTTCTTTTAGCTGCCATTACCGGGCAAGCTCAGAAAATTACCATTTCTGGTACAGCGGTGGATAAGGAAACAAAAGAACCATTGGCGTTTGCTTCTATTGGCATTAAGGGAAAATCTATTGGAACCATTACTAACCTTCAGGGCGATTTCGACTTTCATATTCCGCGCGAGTTTCAAAACGACTTGTTTTCTATCAATATGCTTGGGTATAAAACATACGAGGCTCCTGTATGGACCTTATTAAACGTTAGCCCATTGATCATTGAAGTGGAAAAATCAACGTTAGTATTAAATGAAGTCTTGATCTCTGATTCTTTAAGTGGGAGTGATATACTTCAGATTGCCCTTTCACGAATTGATCAAAATTATCCGATGACTCCCTACCTGATGGATGGGTTCTATAGGGATATTAAAAAAGTTGGGGGCACTTACATCTCCCTCTTGGAAGCTGCCGTCAAGATTTATGATGAAGATTATAAAGAGCCGCGCAACAAATTCAAATTGCGCGAGCGCGTTTCACTTTTGGAGATCCGTAGAAGCATTGGTTACGAAAGCAAATTCACTACCTATTTTGATCAGGATAATCTGCTGGAAGATTTACTGCTTCATAATAGTGTTCGATACCGGCATTTCCCTGTGGAACAAATCTTCTTTAATAGTCTTAACCGGGAACGGGATTCCTACTACAACGGCCATGAAGTATTTGTGGTGTCTCATAAGGATGAGTACTTATTAAATGTGTATGTAGAAAAGGGCACGTATGCAATATTGCGTACAGAGTTTGAAAGCAATCAAGAGGAAGCACTAACAAAAAAAAGAGGCTTAGAAAGCAAGTTTGTTAACTTAAGGCGCGTAATTGAATTTAAGCCCTATGAAGGGAAATATTATTTGAATTATATCACAGTTGATTCCAAGGTGAATTGGTATGACATAAAAACTAAAGAGTTAAAATTTGAAACCGATCTCAATCAATCACTGCTGATTAACGAAGTTTTCCCCAACACCAGCAGCCGTATTGCTTCAACTGAAAAAATGCGGAACTATGGATTGCAATATCAGGATCAACCCTACAATAAAGAATTCTGGGACAACTATAATGTGATTAAAGAAAGTCCACTCGATAGAAAAATAGTTGAGGATCTTGAGAAACTGGGCCCGCTAGAAAAGCAGTTTAAGGATAATCGGTAAATCGGCAAGATTGTTATTCTAGAATCTCAAGCGCCTCCTTCAATAATTCTTGCTTATCAATCGGCACCACACCCACATGCTGACATACAAGTCCGCCCCCTAAATTAGAAAGCGCTGCAATTTGCCTCGGTGGCAAACCCAGCGCTACACAAAGTGCGGCAATACTGACGACAGTATCCCCGGCTCCGGAAACATCGGCAATCTCGCGCGGATGTGCCGGAAGCAGAATTTTTTCATTTCTATAATCTATATAGACACCATGCTCCGAAAGTGTTGCCATCACTCCTTCTATAGCCAATCTTTCTTTCAGGATGTTGATGGCATTTTCCAACTGATGTTGATTTCCCGATTCGAGATCTAGCTTTAATCCCTCACGCATTTCTTTCAGGTTGGGTTTAAACAAGCTGACTTCCTTATAGGCTAAAAAGTTTCTTTTCTTGGGATCAACCACGGTTGGGATCTGATTCTTTTTTGCCAAGGCTACAGTTTTTTCAATGATTGATGCATTCAGCGCTCCCTTATCGTAATCTTCAAAAATTACAACCTGACAGGTGGTTAATAAACTTTCAATCCTTCTCAATAACTGCGCTTCTTCTTCAGCATCGGCTACCCGGTCTGACTCTTCATCTACACGAACCACATGTTGCTGACTCGCAATAACACGAGTCTTTACTGTGGTGGGTCTTGATGTTGAAGTTACCAGGCCACTGGTTGACATCTTCAGCTCTGCCAGGATAGAGCAAAGTTTCTTCCCGTTATCGTCATCTCCACAAAGGGCTACCAAAACAGGTGTGGCACCAAGCGCTTGCACATTGAGCGCTACATTAGCCGCACCTCCTAAACGCACATCCCGTTTCTTAACATGAATGATCGGCACTGGTGCTTCTGGCGAAATTCGTTCCACCGCACCCCAGATATAACTATCCAGCATCACATCTCCGATAATTAAAACCCGGAGATTATTGAAGGATTGAAAAATATTCTGGAGTGACCGTTGGTCCATGCTATTTAAAATTTTCTAAAGCTTTTTTCATTCTGCTCATGGCCTCGATCAAATCCTTTTCAGAAGCTGCATAGGATAGTCGTACACAGTTCTCTTCACCAAAGGCGCCTCCGGGCACTAATGAAACATGACCTGTCTCCAACATATATAAACAAAAGTCATCGCCATCTTTAATGGTTCTTTCACCATTTGATTTTCCATAGTAATAGCTTACATCCGGAAAAAAGTAAAAAGCACCCTGCGGATAATGCGTTTTAATACCTGGTATTTCTTTCAATAATTTATAAACAATATCTCTGCGCTTATGGTATTGCGCCACCATTTCCTGGGTTGGTTTCAGATCTCCTATAATCGCGGCCAAAGCCCCGCGCTGTGAGATCGAACAATTGGCTGAAGTTATTTGGCCTTGCACTTTATTACTTCCATCTGCAATCCACTTGGGCGCAGCAATGTAGCCCACGCGCCAGCCCGTCATGGCGAAACCTTTTGCAAAGCCATTTACTGTAATGGTTCTTTCAAACATACCGGGTATTGATGCCATACTGGTTTGATCGCCAGTAAAATTGATGTGCTCATAAATTTCATCGGCAATCACCAAAACGTTTGGATGCTTTAATACAACCGTAGCAATTGCTTCCAACTCCTTACGGGTAAACACCGAGCCTGTAGGATTACACGGTGAGGAAAAAATCAAGGCTTTAGTTTTAGGAGTGATGGCCTTCTCTACTTGAGCTGCCGTTACTTTAAAATCATTTTCAATAGTTCCCTTCACCAACACGGGTGTTGCTTCCGTCAGGCGAACCAGCGCATCGTAACTTACCCAATACGGAGAGAAGATTATCACCTCGTCACCGGGGTTAAGCAAGGCCAGCATGACATTGGCAATCGACTGCTTGGCTCCATTGGATACGACAATATTTTCAGCCTTATAGGGCACATTATTTTCCTTCTGATATTTGGCTGCCAAAGCTTCGCGCAAATCTTGGTAGCCGGCTACGGGCGGATAGGAAAAATATTTTCCATCATCTATGGCAGTTTTAGCGGCATCACAAATATGTTTGGGCGTTTTAAAATCGGGCTCACCCAAACTTAAGTTGATCACATCAATGCCGCGGCTTTTGAATTCGCGGGCTTTCGCAGCCATGGCGAGTGTGGCAGATTCCTGGATGGCTTCAATACGGTTGGACAGGTGGTTCATGCTATTGATAAATAATGATTTCAGAAAAATTGGTTGACTTAAAATCCAAGTCAGAAGTAATTAGGGGTAAATTTAAGTATCTCGCTGTGGCTAGCACAATGCAATCCGGAAGTTTTAATTTACTAGTCTTCCGAATGGAAATAACCGCGTGCTTAATCTCGTCATTGATGTCAATAACAATACAATCCTGAATAAACTTTGAGATTTCTATTTGTTGTCTTCCTGTAATGCCCTTAAAAGCCAGCAACTCCAACTGGGAAATAAATGAAAGATAAAGTTTCTTCTGATAAAGCAATTCTGATAAGACCTTATCCCCTCTTAAGAGATACAAAACAATGTTTGTATCCAAGACAACGCTATTCCCATTCATCCCTAAGTTCTTTTTGAATCAATAGCGGGTCTCTTTTTAGTTTAATCACACCACAATACTTGCGGGTATCAACTCCCTTGGATATAAGTGCCTTGTTAAACAACTTCGAGAGATTTTTCTTTTCAGACTTTTTCTTAATGATTGTTGCCATGTCTTATCCTATTTCTACCCTTAAAACTATAGTAAAAGCCTCTCTAATCTAAGCATGCGACCTCTCCAAACCCAAAAATACTAAAGAATTTATCGTATGTATAGAATAATATTCTTTCCAACTTTAACTGAACAAAGTTCTCCCCGTAATACTCCGCCCCAATGTAATCTCATCGGTATATTCGAGATCACCGCCCACGGAAACACCACGTGAAATTGTGGTGAGTTTGACAGGATATTCTTTAAGTCTGCGGTTAATATAAAACGCTGTGGTGTCGCCTTCCATGGTAGGACTAAGTGCGAGAATAATTTCTTTAATACTGCCTTGCGATTTTGCAACTCGATCCACGAGTGAGTCAATCTTTAAATCGGCAGGCCCTATACCATTCATGGGAGAAATGATGCCACCTAACACATGATAGACACCGAGAAATTGAGACGTGTTCTCAATTGCCATCACATCGTTGGGTTCTTCCACGATGCATAACAAACTTTTATCCCTCCGGTGGCTCTTACAAATCGAGCACTCTTCTTCATCTGAAATATTATGACAGGTTTTACAGAACCGAATGTTTTGCCGCATCTTATCAAGGGCCTCAGTAAGTGCCGTTGTTTTCGATTCATTCTCCTTCACCAAA
This sequence comes from Cyclobacteriaceae bacterium, assembly GCA_022841475.1. Taxonomy (GTDB): domain Bacteria; phylum Bacteroidota; class Bacteroidia; order Cytophagales; family Cyclobacteriaceae; genus ELB16-189. The sequence goes on from JALHRJ010000011.1 coordinate 23,711, forward strand.
TGTAAAACCAACCGAAGCGCAGTCTTTTTTCCGATGCCTGGTAATTTGGCAACTTCATTTACGGCATCTTCAATTAGTTTGGAAGGGAACTCCACCGGCAGGGTTCGTGGTTAAATAATTATGCAGTTATACAATTCGGGCGTCAATGCCGGCATCACAAATTGCTTCGCGCATCGGCTTTAATTCATCCATCGCTCCGGACTTCACCGCGCACTTTCCTTTATAATGAATCAGCCAAGTGCATTGTTCGGCTTGCTCTGTAGTATGTTTACATACTCGGATCAGCGTTTGAATAACATGGTCAAACGTATTGAAGTCATCATTGAACACAATAAGGTCTTTGACATCCGTCACGTCTATGACCTCCAGCACGTCTATCAACTCCTGCTCCTGATGTGATGTTTTCATACTCTATAATAAACCCTGATTCCTCCACAAAAGTAAAAAAATTGAACTTGATAAATGGTATTTATTTATCCTGATGATTTTTACTTTCTTTATGCGGTTAATTTTTCCGATGAATCCGATTCTGGTAGTTTCAATCATTTCGGTCTATTTCTTTGTCTTGATTAGCATCTCCTATGTAACATCGAGAGGGGCTGACACCAATACGTTTTTTACAGCCAACCGGCAATCGCCCTGGTATCTGGTTGCCTTTGGCATGATTGGAGCCTCGCTATCCGGGGTCACATTCATCTCCGTACCAGGCAATGTGGGCAAAATCGGGTTTTCTTATTTCCAAATTGTGTTAGGATATCTCGTGGGCTATTGGGTAATCATTGGTGTGTTAATGCCTTTGTATTACCGACTTAACTTAGTTTCCATATACACCTATTTAGAACAACGATTTGATCAATGGTCGTACAAAACCGGTGCACTCTTCTTTTTAATTTCACGAACCATTGGATCTTCACTCAGGCTATTTTTGGCGGCTACCGTTCTGCAACTGTTTTTATTTGATGCCTGGGGAGTACCTTTTATTGTAACTGTGGCCGTAACAATCATCTTAATTTGGGTGTACACATTTAAAGGTGGTATAAAAACCATTGTATGGACCGATACCTTTCAGACATTTTTTCTCGTAACCGCAGTAATTGTTACGGTAGTAAAAATATCCGGAGACCTGGGGCTGGATTTTGCTGAAGTAATTGGCGCCATTAAAACTCATGGTTATGACAAGGTCTTTCATTTTGATGATGCCAACTCCACCTTATTTTTTCCCAAACAATTTTTTGGAGGCGCCTTCATTGCCATTACCATGACAGGAATGGATCAGGAAATCATGCAGAAAAACCTGACCTGTAAAACGCTGGGCGATGCGCAGAAAAATATGTTTTGGTTTAGCCTGACTCTGGTTTTCGTCAATCTGCTTTTTTTGACACTGGGCGCACTACTCTATTTATATAGTACAGCAAAGGCATTGCCGCTACCTGCTTATTCTGATGAATTATTCCCAAGACTTGCTTTCACTGAGTTAGGTCCGCTGGTGGGTATCTTCTTTCTGCTTGGGATAACCGCCTCGTCTTATGCCAGTGCCGACTCTGCGTTGGCTGGGTTAACTACTTCTTTTTGTATTGACTTTCTAAACTTCAAAGACAAAAGCGAAACTGTAAAACAAAGGCAGAAATTTATGGTACACATTTCATTCTCCCTTTTGTTTCTGATCATTATTGTAGTCTTTAAAGAGATCAATGAAAAATCGGTTATTGATGCCGTGCTTAATGTGGCGGGTTATACCTATGGCCCACTACTCGGTCTCTTTTCATTCGGCTTGTTTACCCGCAGGCAAATAAAAGGAGTAGGTGTGCCGTTGATTTGCATTGCTTCACCACTTCTCTCCTATTTGATAAGTCTAAACTCAGAAGTCATGTTGAACGGATATAAATTCGGAATTGAAATTTTGATTTTGAATGGCCTGATTACATTTCTGGGGCTTTTCCTTATCTCAAAAAAATAAAAAAAAGAGCCACACTTTCATGCGACTCCTTTTCGATTAAAACCAAACCACCACCATTATTTTCTTACATACTCGTATTTCTGCACAAGATCATTTTTGCTAACTATAATTGTATAGATGCCCGACTTTACATCACAAAAGTCAATGATCATTTTTCTTTTCATTAAACGCTGAGCGGTTACTCGATTTCCATCCGCAGAAAGAACTTCTACCTGGGCGCCCAATAATTTTCTGTTCGCTTTAAACACAAACAGATTCTGGTGTTTCGAATAAACCACATCAACTTTTTCTTGCGGCCCCGCTGCAAAAGCGAAAGTTGAAATAATCAGAAGAACCGCAATCAATAAATTTTTCATGCCTGAATCATTTTATTTTTGATCCATAGGCCAATTACCCTGCCATGAGAAAAATGGCAGAAATTTTATTGATTTCGTATGTTTTGGGCCATACGGAATCCCAGAATGGGATTGATTGTCCTATAACAGTTCCTTAGCGGGATCCCAGAATCTGGTTTTGAAATCCTGAACCTGATCTTTGATCACGTGAATACCTTCCTTTTCAAGGCGGTTTTTCATTGCAGTGGGAGTCTCAAAATGATGTTTACCGGTTAGCAATCCCGCACGGTTAACAACCCGGTGGGCTGGAATTTTTTTGTTTTTATGAGCGGCATTCATAGCCCACCCTACCATGCGGGCGCTCATTTTGGTTCCCAGGTAACTGGCAATTGCCCCATAACTTGTTACCCTGCCTTTCGGGATCAACATAACCACTGCATACACATTTTCGAAAAATGGATAGTCGCCTGAACTAGTCTTTATGTTTTTGTTTTTTGTCATTCGATTGAAGGAAGGTAAACTCCATGAATGGGTGAAATTCCATTCCTAAACGTTTAACTTTGCCGCTTTAAATTTATAAAAACCTTAACCGAAATGAAGTATTGGCTTCTGGCCCCTTTCCTGCTCTGTCTTACCAACAGTTTAGCACAACAACTAATCGCAAACGACTCAACAGGATGGAGTCAGCTGCGCGAAGGGGCCTATCTTTCTTTCAAGATGGAATCAACGGATCCTATTAAACCGAAATTCACACTTGAAGGTATCAACGGACATGCCATTCAGTTTGACACCCTTGGCAATTTTTATTGGCAACCATCCTACGACCTGGTAGATCGGCTTGAGAAACAAAAAGAGGTAAGCGTGATCGTGCAGGCAGAATGGAAAGATGGTCGCAGGGTGCGCAGGCCGTTGCATTTTATTGTACTTCACCAGAACAGACCACCGGTAGTTGAAGACTTACCCATATTTTATGTGAAGCAAGCAGCAGCGAATAGTTACCAGATTCCCAATGAATATGTGAACGACCCGGATGGAGATCCACTTGTCTTCAAATCGATACAATCTCAATTACCTGAGGGAGTCACACTCTCTTCCAATGGATTGCTCACCTGGACCCCGTCACGAAATCAATTCAATGCGCTCAAGAACAACCCGCTTGTGGTAGAGTTTATAGTTCAGGATCAGCCTGAAAAACTGGAAACAAAAGGGAAAATAAAAATTGCACAGACACAACTTGATTTGCCCCCGGAAATACTCCTGGTGCCTGGTGATACCAGCTTAGTCATCAAAGAAGATGAACGGGTTCATTTTAAGATTTATGTTTCTGATCCAAACGGAGATGAAAACATTAGCAGCGTCAATTTTGTGTGTTCTGATAGTCGTGTAACCGCTGAAAACTTTATTCAAAACACCAAGGTTCAATCAGAATTTACATGGTCGCCTGGTTATTACTTTGTTGAGGAAGTTGAGAAATCGAAGACTATAGAAATCATTTTTTTTGCTTTGGATAAATCCAACAACAGGGTACAGCGCAAGATTCGGATAAAAGTGCAAGACACTGAAAACCTCCATGAAAAGGATAAATTCCTCTATTTAAAATATAGAAATTCTCTGGTACAGGCTAAGTCCTTATTAGATCTGCTGGATCAGAACAATGAGCGATTGAATAAAGCCTATAAACAAGCTAAGAAAGGTAAAAAGAACAGGTCGATCATTAATGCCTCGCTGGGCGCCACAACAGGTCTTGCCCCGGTGGCGATCCCCAATGACCCGGGCACTTACAAAGCCGTGTCGGCCATTGGCGGCACAAGCGTAATGACATTGGGTACCCTGGAGGCAACCGAAGTAATTGGCAAGTCAAAATCTGATATTTTAGAGAAGATGAAAATCAATGTAGAGATCAGAAATCAATTACAATTGGAGGGTGACAATTTCGCCAGGAAATATGCGCTAAAAAGTATGCGGAGAAATAAGGAATTTGATCCCGACCGGGACAAACTACTTCCTATTATCAATAATCAAAAGTTGGTAATACTTGAATTGGATGCCAGCAAACCAACAACACGCGAGTTCGAAAACAAAGAAATAAAAAAGACTTTCCCTGATTTTAGTGAGCAATAGACAATTTGCAGCTTGCTTTTGCAGATACCGATTTTCGCCTTACTTTTGCAGTCCTTAAAAGGAATCTTTAATCGAATGCTCACGGTTAAAGGTAATACACAGAGGAGTGGTAGAGCGGTTTATTGCACCGGTCTTGAAAACCGGAGAACCTTTACGGGTTCCGGGGGTTCGAATCCCTCCTCCTCTGCCAAGTACAAACCAAACAAAGTCAAAACCTCGAAATCCCTATGATTTCGAGGTTTTTTTGTTTCTGGGCTATTCAAAGTCAATCATAATATCATGATCCCTGTGGTACCAATGTGGTACCAAGGCGCTAATAAAATCTTGGTACCACAAAATTGGTCAAATGCATAGTTAATCGACATGTTCAACACCTGAACATCTTGATTCTGTGTATTCGAAATGTGAAACTTAACTAAACCAATAAGGATTATGAGACAGACTATTTCGGTAAAATTTTTCGCCCGTAAGGATAGAGCTATCGCGGGAGGGTTAATTCCAATTTCAATGAGAATTGGTGTCAATAGACAAAGAATAAATATTGTTACGAAGATCCATGTCAAAGAAACAGACTGGTCTGCAACTGAAGGTAGATACAAAGGAAAAACCCGTGAAAGTCAAAAAATAAATGAATTGCTTGATGGTTTTAGAATGAAAGCCTTTGATTGCCAAAGAATGCTAATGAATGAAGGTAAGCCAATTTCAATTGAAAATATGAAAGCAACATGGTATGGCAAGTCACTTGAACGAAAGGTGATGTTAATGGAGGTATTCAAACAGCACAATGAACAAATGGAAGCATTAATCAATAAAGAATTCTCGCCACTCACATTTGAGCGGTATGAAACTTCATTTCGACACACCCAGGAATTCATGAAATGGAAATACAAGATCAACGACCTGGATGTTAAGGATCTGAAATATGAATTCATTGCAGACTATGAATTCTGGTTAAAATCCATTCGAGATTGCGATCATAATACTTCCATGAAGTATCTATCAAACTTTAAAAAGATCGTCCACATTTGCATTAAAAATGGTTGGTTAAGCAGAGATCCGTTTGTAGGGTTTAAACTTGCAAAGCATGAAATTGAAAAGCCATTCTTAGTCGAAGAAGAACTCAATAAAATTACAGATAGAAAATTTGCGATGGCGCGGCTGATGCAAGTGCGCGATATTTTTCTCTTCTGTTGCTATACAGGTCTCGCCTATGCGGATGTTGAAAAGTTGACAAGAGAGGAAATAACAATTGGGATTGACGGGGAACGATGGATATGGACAAGGCGACAAAAAACCGATACAGCTACCAGAATACCTTTGCTCCCACCTGCATTAGAAATTCTTGAACGTTATAAAAATGATCCGCAATGTTTAAATAGTGGAAGGCTACTCCCAGTACTTAGCAATCAAAAAATGAATGCTTACTTAAAAGAAATTGCTGACCTATGTGAAATCACCAAGAAGATGACCTTTCACACAGCCCGTCATACTTTCGCCACAACCGTAACATTAACCAATGGTGTGCCTATAGAAACAGTCAGCAAAATGCTTGGACATAAGAATATGAAAACAACTCAGCATTACGCAAAAATTTTAGACAAGAAAGTAAGCGAGGATATGAAATTACTTAGGTCCAAATACAGCTAATCTTCAAAAAAGAAGTACAAAGAACTCCATTGGGATTTTCGGTTTGAATATTCGAAATTTGATGAACCATGAACTCAAAGAGTTCATTAGGAGTCATATGATAAAGCCCATAGTATATCGACATATAGAAGAAAAGGAAACACTGGAAAGGAAGCTTATGGCGACTATTCCAAAGGAGCAACGTGCGTCCGCTTCAAAGGCTTTAATAAATATATTCGCCCGGTTGCAAAAGAAACGAGCGGCTACCAAGCTGAGAAAAAAATAATTGTGCCATGATAAGTGAAGAGATTAAAGGATGCCTTACTAAGGTATGCGCGATCCTAAATTCCCATTATGTCGAATACATGGTGGTGGGGAGGCGCAGCCGTTAGCTATTACGGATTTAACAGACCTCCGGGGCATAGATGGTTACAATTCCAATCTTAAAGTCGATCTTGATTTTTGGTACAGACCAACTATCGAAAATTATGAAAACCTCGTGCAAGCACTTGATGAAATGCAAATTGATACAAGTGACCTGAAAAAACTTGTCTTTGACAAAGACCAAACATTTCTTAAAATCTCACATAAAGATTTTCACACCGACTTTCTTCCGATTATGGAAGGGCTAGATTACTTTCTCGATTGTAGGAGTAAAGCAGAATCGGTTACCATCGATGGTTACTACTCTGTGCATTATTTCGTATGATGATTTGATAAAAAACAAAAGAATAGTTAATCGGAAGACAGTTAGCTTTTTAATTGATAACTGATTCCTTACGTCAGTTTCTAAAAGGGCATTGATATAATATTTATTTCTTTTTTTTATTTTCTGATCTGAGGTTTTCGTCATATTAGATGTGAATATCAGTTCCTGGGCTTTGTTTAATGCATTACCAGCTAGTGTTTTTTCATTTGGAAGTGCATGCCTGTTCCTTCCCTGTCTGTCTTGGTAATGGGTTTGAGTGAACGTGCAAAAGGTATGTACACAACGAAACCTTGGTTTATAGAGAATGGCATCTGGGGATCTGCCCCACCACCCGTTGTCTCTCCCACAACAATCGCTCTTTTAGCAATCTGAATCCAATAGCAAAAGTCTTCTGCTCCTGAAACGTGTGACTACTTGTTAAAATGTAAATTGGAATCGGAAAATATATTTCATCTGCTTTAGCAGGATCAGCATTAATCTTACTGTGTCCTGTGTTAACCGGTTAATCAGACTATTCATTTCAGTCTTTTCATTAAAAAAATAATTCTCTATTTAGCTGACCATTTTAGGGTTGCCACCCATATTGTCTCTTAAATCGATAATGAGCGCATCAGCATTCCTTAAAAAGGTCAATGCGGCTTTTATGGTAGGTTGGACTGATTCAATGTCATCAACAAATAAGTTGAAAGAGAGATAACCTATATTCCCTTTTAGCCATACCACTTTATGAAAGCTATAATTGTGCTCCTTCCAATATTTTTTACATTCAACACTTCTTCTTCGGTAGGATGATGATCAATTCATCAATTCTAATGGGCATTTGCGAAGTTCAACTGCGGTTCATGCGTTAAAACTCCGCTGATTTGCTTATAGTGGATAAATATATCCACTATTATTATAAAATATTATATTTGTGTCGCAAAGACAAAAATTATGTTTTCAAAAGCGTGCGAATACGGAATACGGTCAGCCATTTACATTGCTGAGAAGGCATTAGAAAACGATAAAGTAAGTTTAAGGGAGGTTTCGAAAGCGATTGATTCACCAGAGGCCTACACTTCCAAAATATTGCAACTACTTTCACGAAATCAAATCATTCTGTCTGAGAAAGGACCTACAGGTGGTTATTTCATTGACCGCAGCAAATTAGAAAAGATAATGTTAAGTGACCTGGTATTTGCAATTGATGGCAATAGTGTATATGAAGGATGTGGCCTTGGATTAAAACGGTGTAATGAAAATAGGCCCTGTCCTGCTCACTTTCAATTTAAAAAAATACGAAATGACCTTAAGGAAATGCTTGAGGCTACTACCCTGCTGGATTTAGCCCTGGGATTGAAAAATGGGGTATCGGTATTGAAGAGGTAAAAAAAATTAAACTAATAGTGGATATAATGATCCACTATTGTCGAGAAAAAATGGAAAGTAATAATTTGCTAAGTGAAGGCGGTATCATCATCACTCTTGGGTTGATTATAATACCTGTGATAGCAGCCTTACTGATTGTCATCTATAAAATCTATGGCATCGTTTATATCCTTAAAAGAAAAAAGGAATTAGAGGTATTTAACGATACCCTGAAAGGTTTGAGTCCCCAGGAAGTGCAGCGCTTAGAACAAAGAAAGAGAGAATTGGGCTTCGGTTTGTCAAATAATGAATTAGCCCGCACAATAATTTTATCCGATAGCAGAGGGTTAATTGATAACATCAGTAGTGCAGAGGAACTTCGTTTCGTTGAGAAGAAGAAAAAAAGTCAACCCCGCCCACATATACATCCACCTTTAACAAAACTTATTCTATGGTACCTCGGTTGCGCAGTGTTCTGGCTGTTATTTGGTACTACAATAGGCGAATACGTAGGTATTAAATTTCTTGCACCAGATGTGGACCATATTAGCTGGTTAAGCTTCGGCCGCTTACGGCCGGTTCACACCAATTCAGTATTCTGGGGCTGGGCTTCAATGGCCATGTTAGGCCTTGCCTACTATGTTGTTCCAAGAATAAGCAATACGGCTATAGCCAATATAAAAATGGGTTATTATTCACTTATTCTTATCAATGCTTCGGTCGTTCTTGGAACTATAAGCCTAATGGCGGGAGTCAATAATGGTGGTGGCGAATATCGCGAATACATTTGGCCGGTGATGATGCTATTTGGTGTTGCCATTATTATTTCGCTAAGAAATTTTCTTAATACGATTGCCAAAAGAAATACGAAAGAAATATATGTTTCGAATTGGTATCTGATTTCCGCCATGATGTTTCTGCTGGTGATTGCTGTAGTGGCCTACTGGCCAACCTGGCAATCTGGACTGGGCGAAACTATTGTGCAAGGCTATTACATGCACCAAGGTGTAGGTATGTGGTTTATGCTTTTTAGTTTGGGCTTGATGTATTATTTCCTGCCGCAACAACTAAACAAACCCATCTATTCATATAGCCTGGGTATTCTTGCCTTTTGGACGCAGATCCTTTTTTATACGTTAATAGGAACGCACCATTTTATCTTTAGTGCTATTCCATGGTGGTTGCAAACTGTGGCTATTGTAGGTAGCGCTGGTATGGTGATACCTGTCGTAGCAGGAACAACTAACTTCTTAATGACCTTCAAAGGTTCGTGGAATAAACTTTCAGGCAGCTATACGCTTCCATTCTATTTGATTGGAATCATTTTCTATTTCACAGGTTCACTCCAAGGCACTGCTGAGGCATTTCGGTTTACAAATTTGATTTGGCATTTCACTGATTTTACCGTAGCGCATTCTCATCTCACGATGTATGGTATAATTTCCTTTATGTTATGGGGCTTTATCTATACCCTCGTGCCAAGACTAACGGGAAAGGAACCTTCACAAATACTCGTTGGCGCTCATTTTTGGCTTGCATTAATTGGGTTACTCTTCTACACATTCCCCCTAATGTATGGTTCCACCTTACGGGGATTGATGTGGATGGAGGCAAAACCATTTATTGATAGTGTAGAATTAATGGCACCCTATTGGTTGTGGCGAGCCATTGGTGGATCGTTGATGTGGATATCGCATATTCTTTTTGCATACAATTTTTATGTAATGACGAAACGCAAAAAAGAAATAAGGATCCCCGTAACACCTTTAGAAATTTTAAAGGCAAAAGAAGAATTCGAAAATAAGCGTGAAAGAATTTAGCATAAGGTAACATGGATTTTTTTAATAATCATATAAAACTCTTCGGCACAGCGTTGGTATTTTTTGTTGGGTTAACCATTATGGTAGCTATACTACCTGCTATTAATAATCAACAAAATAATGCTCCTCTACCAAACGCTGTTGAGTTAAGTGAAGAAGCGTTTTTAGGAAAGCAAAGTTATATTGCCAATGGTTGTGTAGCCTGTCACACTCAGCAAGTTCGTAATGTAGATATGGACAAAGTGTGGGGCAAGCGTCCTGGAATTGCTGCCGACTATGCCGGCATTACCCGAACCAGTTTCTGGATCAATACCGCCACATTGATGGGTACAGAAAGAACTGGTCCCGATTTAACCCATGTCGGTTCACGTCAACCGAGTACAGCGTGGAATTTATTGCATTTGTATCAACCAAGAGCAGTAATTGATCAATCCATTATGCCCGCTTATCCTTGGTTATTTGAAATAAAAAATAATCTGGAGGAAAGCGATGTAGAGGTAATCGTGCCCGAAGAGTTTAGAAAAAATGTTAGTGGAAAAATAGTAGCCTCTAAAGAAGTCTTGAACCTGATAACCTATCTGCAGAGTTTAAAACAAACGCCATTGCCAGATGGAAAATCAACTGCAGCGTTTTTGTATAAAAAACAAGAAAGTCCTTCGCCAAAAGATGAACAGCCTTCCATGCTACCGGATGGTCAATTGTTGTACGCTACTAATTGTCAGGCATGCCATCAAGCCAATGGTGAGGGATTGAAAGGAGCTTTTCCACCGCTTAAGGGAAGTGCGATTGTAACAGGGGAAGACCTTGAATTATTTGTGAACATCATCATGCTTGGGTATGATGCGAGCCCAGCGTATGCCACCATGAGTGCGGTAGGAACAGACAATAATCTGACGCCCGAAGAAGTGACTGCGATCATTAATCATGAAAAAACGAATTGGGGTAATAATGCCCAACCCGTTACGGTGGAAGAAGTGAGTAAACTAATTGATTTTATAAAAACAACTGCTAAAAAATAAAAATATGGAAGCAACAGAAATTTGGTTGTCAACACTACTTGTAAACACACCACAGGAAGGCCGGGATCTAGCCATTAAAATGGCACGTAAAAGTATAGCGGCTATACAAACAGATGCTGAGACACGTAAAAAATTACGGTCCGCATACGCCACTGATACAGCCCAACTCATCACGTCTGCACATGTAATCGCTACTGAATTTCAAACCATTGCTGCTGCTAATAACTATTGGAAAAAATGAAAAGGGTAATAAAATATGGTAGCCTTTTGGTGGTCATTTTGTTAATCCATAGCAATTCGTGGGCGTGTGAGGTTTGTAAAAAACAGCAACCAGAAATTACACAAGGCCTTACCCACGGTGCCGGACCTCAAAGTAACTGGGATTGGGTAATCATTGCTGTGATATCGGCTATCACGTTGCTTACGCTGATCTATTCTGTAAAATATTTAATCAAGCCCCAAGAGGATAATGCAAACCACATCAAACAGTCTATTTTAATCTCTTTGGAAAATGAGTGACAATAAAAGTAAAATTTTGCTTTTTGTTGACAATGATATCCAATCCATTGCCGAGCTGACAACACCGGTACAGTTTGAACTGGACACCAGTAAATTGACTGACGGTGAACATATTTTGAAAATCATTAGTAAGTCACCTTCTGGCAGAGAAGGAATCAGAAAAATCAACTTCGTAGTTCGAAACGGCCCGGCCATAGCGCTGGAAGGATTGCGCGAAAATGAAGTGGTCGATGGTGTTATCCCCATAATGATTAATGCGTATGACAAAGGAAATCAAAAGCAATTTATAATTGAGGGAAGTGAGACTCCCCAAAGCATACCAAGCTGGTTATGGATTTTATTAATCGCCTTTATTGGATGGGCCGCTTACTATTTAATAACAAATTACAGTTTGTAACTATTCAAATGGAAAGAGATATTAGTAATCTGGAAGATATTAAACAATTGGTTGATCGCTTTTATGGCAGCGTTCGGGAAGATGACCAGTTGAAAGATATATTCAACGAAAGAATACAAGATCGCTGGCCACAGCACCTCGAAAAAATGTATCGCTTTTGGCAAACCGTATTGCTTGAAGAACACACCTATTATGGAAGTCCCTTTGTGCCTCATGCAAGACTACCCGTAGAACTGAAACATTTTGAACGATGGATGAAGTTATTTGATGAAACCGTTGATGCGCTCTTTAAAGGAGAAAAAGCAACCCGAGCAAAATGGCAAGGCGAAAGAATGGCCGAAATGTTTCATTCCAAAATTGAGTACTATAAAAACAATACAGCGACACCAATACTTTAATTAAACACTATTAGTCATGAAAGAAAGTCTTCCCCAAATGATCGTTCTCCATACCGGAAATTCATACAAAGTTTTACAAGTAACCGGAAGTGAAGGAATGAGCATGCCGGAGCACATCAGTACAAAGGAAGTAGTCGTAATCATCCAAAAGGGGTCAGCTGTATTAACGATGAAAGGAAACGACTACCTCTTGCGAGAGCATGAGTCTATGATTATTCCGGGTGGAGAAAAACATACGTTACAGATAACCAAAGATTTTCAAGCCCAGGTAATCATGGAAGCAGATTCACAAATAAAATTTAGCAACTCATAAAAAAATATATTATGGAAATAAATCAAGATCAAATCATTGGCGAATTGGTAGCACATGATTACCGCACTGCCTCAGTTTTTAAAAAATATGGTATTGACTTCTGTTGTCAGGGCAACCGAACCATTGCCGAAGCGGTTGAGAAGAAAAAACTTGATACCCAAACCGTGCTGCGCGATCTACAGTTGGTAGCGGAATCAAAAGATGCAACAACGGACTTTAACTCCTGGCCACTTGATTTACTGGCCGATTATATCGAGAAAAAACATCACCGATATGTAGAAGCAAAGTCATTAGAGATAAAACCCTATTTAAACAAAATATGTAGTGTGCATGGAGATCGTCATCCTGAGTTGTTTGAAATTCAACAACAATTTAATGCGTCTGTTGGTGAACTGGCCGCACACATGAAGAAAGAAGAATTCATTTTATTCCCATTTATCCGCAAACTGTCAAAAGCCAGTCAGGAAAATGTATTATTAGATCCACCCCCTTTTGGCACAATCCATAACCCCATTGCCATGATGCATCAGGAACACGAAACCGAAGGAGATCGATTCAGAAAAATTGAAGAGTTAAGTAATAACCATACGCCCCCGGATGATGCGTGCAACACCTATCGTGTTACCTTTGCATTGCTCCATGAGTTTGAACAGGATTTGCACCAGCATATTCATTTGGAAAACAATATTCTATTTCCCAAGGCCATTGAACTGGAAAAAGAATTAATAACGAGTAGGGTTGTCTAACTAAGATTCATGTTTAATGGAGTGAAATGGATATCGTGAAAAGCATTTTAGACTATTTTGAAAAACATGACCATGCCTCACCTGAAGCGGCTCCCGAAGGTTTCTGCCCTGTATGCTGGGGGTATCAGCAATATGATGGGAAAATCAGGTCTTTATTTAAAGAGAAGCAGATTGATGTAAATAATCATAAGGCTAAATACCTGATTGTTCAGGATTTTCTCAAAAAACATATTGAGGGAATTCACATAAGACAAGGAAAAGTTGAGTCTTGTCTACACTGTTCAAATCAAAAAAGAATTATAAAACTGTGAACCCTATACATCGAAACGAAGCCCTCAAACCCCTTAGCCGAGAGCATCATCAAAGCTTATTACTTTGTTGGAAAATCAGAACTGGATTCAGTAAGAAAATTGAAATCAGTCTTATAAAGTCCTATGCAGACTGGTTTTATAAAAATTATTTGCTTCTCCATTTCGAAATAGAAGAAAAGTATGTGTTCTCTATTTTAGGAAATGATCATGAATTAGTGAAGAGGGCGTTAGCGGAGCATCGAAAACTAAGACGTTTATTTGAAGATGGAAATGAAGTAACTAAAAGTCTTGGATTAATTGAGGAGCTACTGGAAACTCACATACGGTTTGAGGAGCGGGTACTTTTTAATGAGATTCAAAAAATAGCAACACAAAAAGAACTTGAAGAAATGGAGGTGATACATGCAGATATGGATAGCCATAAGAAACCTAAAGAATGGAAATACGAATTCTGGAAATAGATTCCTAAAATAAAAAATGAGTCGTACATGTGATATTGGTATTACTGTATTTCTTGATAATAAAAAGCACGCTGTTCAGACCTATCAGGGAGAGTATCGCAATCTTATGGCATTGATACATGATAAATTCTACGTGGAAGATTTTGGAGAATGTAAAGGAATAGGCCGATGTGGTACATGCCATGTTCGCATTTTAAACCTTTCCGATAAACTATTTCTCAAACAGGGAAACGAGCTCACTACTTTAAACAAAATGGAAGTAGTGTTTCAGAACAGTAGATTGGCATGCCAGATTAATGTAGATAAAAGTCTTGATGGAGTAGAAATTCAACTAATCTCTGACGATTTCACCCCAAGGGACTAGACACGTATCACTTCGAATCATTATTATTTCACCCCACGATCAGTCCGAGAGGCAACGGAGGCCACCATTGTAATTACTAGAACAAAAGCGATGATGATCAGGGATAGATCCACTGGTATTTTGTAGAAATCGTTAATACACATTTTGATACCCACAAAGATTAAAATGGCTGAAAGACCCTGTTTAAGGTATTTAAAATATTTTTCAATACCGGACAAAGCAAAATAAAGTGATCGAAGGCCGAGAATGGCAAACACGTTGGACGTGTAGACAATGAACGAATTATCGGAGATAGCCAATATCGCAGGAATGGAGTCCACTGCAAAAATCAAATCAGTTGCCTCAATAAGAATAACAACTAAGAATAAGGGTGTTGCCCAAAGATTTGAATTGATTCGTATAAAAAAATTATCACCAGAATACGTTGAGGTAAATGGAAATATTTTCCTTGCTAGTTTTACCAAAGGATTTTTCTCCGGTTCCAACTTAATATCTTCGGCAGTAAGCATCTTGATTCCAGAGATAACGAGAAACCCACCAAAAATGTAAATAAGCCAATGAAAGCGATGGATTAACTCAATGCCAGCAAGTATAAAAATTACACGCATTACTAATGCGCCAAGAATCCCCCAGAATAGTACTTTGTGCTGATAGGCAGAAGGAACCTTGAAGTATGAAAATATCATGATGATAACAAAGATGTTATCAATGCTTAACGATTTCTCAATCAGATACCCCGTAAAAAATTCAACGGCAGTTTCCCTATCAAAATAATAGTAAATGAAGAGATTGAATACCATCGCTAATGCGATCCACACACCCGTCCATGTGAGTGCTTCTTTCACACCTACTTCATGTGATTTACGATGGAACACGCCTAGATCGAGTGCGAGCATACCCAGCACAAACACATTAAAAACAGTCCATAAAACAAAAGACTCGCTCATATTGTCTGGATAATTATGCAAATCCAATACAGCAAAACAATGTATATTATATGGAAACTAATTCTCTGCTTTTTCATATTCGGGTGAACTTTAATACTATTTATTATCAAATTCTTTTATTAAAATATTGTTAATAAATAACAACGACATTTTATAAACTCCATTCTCATCATAGACATTAAAAAACCCTTCTCGCTTTCCTTTTTGATAGAAACCTTCACTTAACACTTTTCCATTTCGGTGATAGGATGCAAAACGTCCCTGAACAATTCCGTTTTCGTAGCTTTCTTCAATCATCAGTTCACCTGTATCGTAGAATTCTTTCCAACCGCCCTGTTTAATACCATGCCGATAATTACCAACTGAAATTAAAGTGCCATGCTTATTGAACTCTTTCCATCGCCCGTCCTTTACGCGCGGTTTCTTCTTAGCAAATAGTGTTTCAAACATAGTGCTTGATTAAATTAAGTTTACTCATACTCTTCACAATGCCATATTCCTTCATTTTTTCCTGGTAATTGGCACCCATCAACCTTGACACAATTCACACAAAGGCCTCTCTGAATTGAAATGGGCTTGGAAGTATTCGTGGTTTCTCCCCTCAGCTGATACAATTCACATTGGACTATGATCTTATTTGTAGCCATTCGGTAGATACAATCATTTGATAGTGCACAGTTCGTGCAAAGCCCTTTTAGCTCTAGTTCTATTAAATGTTTTATCTGTTCTTGTTGTATAGGCATGGCGCATTTCCTTTTGGATATAATCCAAAACACGTACCATTATTAATCCTTGAATGGAGCCTGATTAGGTAGAACCGGTTTTTATTGTCTGTTGAGATTCGAATCGGTGGTACATTTTACCCCACTAAGCTGAGTTATATTTTTTTAATTTATCCCTCAGCGTTTTTCGATCGATACCAAGACTAAGAGCAGTATGAGAAATGTTGTTTTTATTTGCAGCCAATGCGTCTTGAATGTATTCACGCTCCACATCTTCAAGTTTGCGATCAAGTCCTTTCGTTCGTTTTCCTGAAAAACGAAATAATTCCGGAAGGTCAGGTATGTCGATGGTACTGCCTTCCGTCATGATGACAACTCTGTGGATTAGATTTTGGAGTTCTCTGATATTACCTGGCCAAGCGTAATCTTTCAAAGCCTGTATAGCCTTTGTTGTGAACTTCATGGAGGGTTTGCCCAATTCCTTCACATACTTTGCCAGAAAGAATTGGATCAATTGCAGTATGTCATCCCCTCTTTCACGAAGCGGTGGTAAATCTATGGTGATGATATTCAAACGATAATATAGATCCTCGCGGAACAATCCTTTCTTCACTAACTGCATGAGGTCAACATTTGTGGCAGCCGTTACCCGAACATTTACTTTTAATGTTCTTTTGGATCCAACCATATAAAACTCCTTTTCCTGAAGTACCCGCAAGAGCTTTGCCTGCATCGCCAGGCTGGTATTGCTAATTTCATCCAGAAAAATAGTACCACCATCTGCGGTTTGGAAAAAACCAGCCCGGGTTTCTGTCGCCCCAGTAAAGGCTCCTCGCACATAACCAAAGAGTTCGCTTTCCAATAGTGAATCAGGAATTCCCCCGCAATTAACCGGCACAAAGGGAGCAGCAGAAACTGAACCTCCGTAATGCAAAGCTCTTGCAACTAATTCTTTTCCTGTTCCACTTTCTCCATAAATTAATACAGTAGCATTGGTTGATTTTGCTTTGTGTATTGTATTAAAGACTTTCCGTATTCCATCAGAATCCCCAATGATTCCAAAATTCTGGATGGGTGTAAGCTCGGCTTTTCGTTTACTATTTCTTGTTTTGCTCAACACCCTGTCCACGGCTTCAAACAATTCTTCATCCGTAAAAGATTTTACCAGGTATTCCTCAGCACCAATCTTAATGGATTCAACAGCACCCTTAATAGAGGGAAATCCCGTGACCACTAGAATTCCAATTCCCTTATAATTTTCAGAGGTATGCCGAACCAATTCAATTCCATTCTCACCCGGCATTTTTAAGTCCGTGACTAAAAGATCAATTGAGAGCGATGCCAAAAGTTTAATGGCTGATTGTACATTATTTGCAGTATAAATTTGATATCCCTTCGACTGAAGGTTTCGCTTGATAAGTTCTACGCTTTCAGGGGAATCATCAACTACTAATACATTGATGTTACTTAGTTCTTTCTTTTTCTTCATGTTACTTTTTGCTTTGTCGCAGCGGTAATACAATTTCGAATTTAGTGCCTTTTCCCAGAGCACTCTTAACCATTATTTTCCCTTTATGTTCTTCTATAATGCCGTGTACTACGGAAAGACCTAATCCAGTCCCTTGCCCAACCGGTTTGGTCGTGTAGAACGGTTCAAATATTTTCGCTTTTACCTCAGCAGACATTCCACTTCCCGTGTCAGTTACGATTAGGCTGACCTTGTTACCCTTATGTTTAGTTGCGACAGTTATTTTTCCTCCTTCCGCTAACGCATGAATGGAATTGGTAATCAGATTTACAAGCACTTGACTTATCTGAACAGAATCTGCCTGGATAACGGGTAAACGTGGATCTAACTTCTCGATAATTTTTATACCTCGACTTTGAAAACGTATGTCGATAAAATAGAGGATGTTCGTGATGGTAGTATTGAGATTTACCGAACCAATTTGTCGGGGCATCTGCCGTGAGAAAATCATTAATTTTTTAACAATTTCCCGGGTATAGAGAGATGCTTTAATAATCCGATCAATGTCACTATCCTGTTGTTCAGTTAACGCCCCGTTCTTCTTTATCAATTGGGCAAATCCTAAAATTCTTCCCATTGGTTCATTTAATTCATGCGCTATACCAGCCGATAATTCACCCACAAAGGCTAGTCTTTTTGAGTGTTGCAATTGTAATTCCAAGTGCTTACTGTTCTCCTCGGCATTGGCGCGCTTCAGCGACAGCGCTAATTCCCTTGCTACAATCTTGATTAAGTTTTTCTCCTCTGGAAGAAATAAATTTCTTGCATTCGCTTTTTTGGGGATTGTTCTGTATCCGACTTTTAGAATGCCGACCTTTTTTTTACCGATGCCAATCGGAGAAGAGATGTAGTATTTACATTTTTCAAATCCCTTTGTCGCATAACTTGCCTTACCTTCCGTAATACTAACTTCGGCATGGGTGGGAAACTGCATGGCGTTTGGAAGAATTTCCAACGTTCTGCCCAATATGGCTTTTACATCGTTGCCTTCTTGCAACGCAATTTTTGATAGATCGTAAAGACACTTCAGTTCTTTTACTCGTTCTCTGAGTTTTATATCGGCCGTAATCATGGTATGCATTTTCAATTTATAAAGGTATAAAGACATCTTGAGTATTTTCTTGGTTTGAACTACTTTATTTGAATATGCCGGGGAGAAATTACCCATTGGACATTATTGAACCACCTCCTTTTTAGTAAAAGCCACATTTCTCAACACTAGCATTGAACTTTATCTGGCATGGATAGTGTCATGCACCAATGTGGGACAAGAAGATATCTTGTCACGCTAGCGCTCGTGATTAATAAAGATTAAAAATATACAACTATGAAAAAATCAAATTGGAAAGCTCGATGGAATGGCATAATAAAAAATGGTTATGGTAGTAGATCTTTTAACAATTTCATGGGGCCTTACAACTTCTCTTCTCGTGTTGAAGACGTTGAAAGCAATAACCCTGAACAATTGATTGCGGCCGCCCATGCGGGAAGTGTTTCAATTTATCTCACGATGTTATTGGCGGAAGAAGGATTAAAGCCATCTAATATTGACACCACTGCGATTGTCACTCTTGACAAGGACCCTATAGGCCCCACTATTAGTAAAATTGATTTGGTTAGTAAAGTCACCTGCGAGGGTTTAAGTGAGGAACGGCTCAGAGAACTTGCCTCAATTGCTAAAGCAAAATGTCCGGTTTCACGACTTTATGAAGGTGGTACAGCCGAAATAACTCTTACAGTGTCAGGCGTTCCAGTGAATTCAATATCACTTAATTGAAGATATTCAATGATTGCATTTTTCGACTGCAAATGAAAGAAATGTTGTTTGCCAGGCGTGTTGAACCATTTTATATCAACTTAAACAAACACTTAATTAATTTCCAATCTTATGAAAATTAACATCCAAGAAATATCGTTTCAGGCGAGTATCAATTTGATAGAATTTACTGAAGATAAAGTCAAAGGTCTTTATCAGTACAATAAGGCAATTACAGATGCTCATGTGATTTTAAAAGTGGATAGGTCGGGCACTAAGCATGACCGATTCTGTCAAATCAAGCTAACAATTCCAGGTAAGGATATTATCGCAAGCAAGCAATGTGAGACATTTGAAGAATCCATTTTGAGAACGTGTGAAGCAATCAAAAATCAATTGGATAGAAAGAATAGTTTCCGAAAAGTGTTTCCAGAAAAGCACAATAGTGCAATACAAAGCGGTTAACGCATAAAATAAAAATAAGCGTTACAATTATTGGGGCTTAATGTAAACGTATGATTATGAGAAACAGAAACACTTATTTATTTACGAATCAACGGCATGCAACGGAACAGTTAATTTTCAGACTTGAAAATTATAAGAATAAAAAGTGTTGCGTAATCGCTGTTTCGAATAATGGTGTAACGATGGCAAAAGAAATAGCAAGGAAATTGAATAGCGATATGTTTTTTATTCCGAGCATAACCATGAAAGATCCTGCTGGCTCAGATAAATCGTTAGGTGTCATAAGTTTTGATTATGCAGTAACTTACGATTTTCATAAGGACATTCCACAGAATTATATTTATCGCCAGACGCGATCACTACGATCTGAACTCTCTGCAAGATATCCTGGATTGTATACTCCAGTTTTTTCTGCGTTTCGTAACCGAATAGTGATTTTAGTTGACGATCTAGTTCAACACGGTGAAAAGATACTTGGTTTGTTGGAAACCATTCAAAGACAGCAACCCGAGAAAATGGTTGTAGCAATTCCAGTTATCACGCACGATGCGGCCCATAGGATAGAGAAGGACGGGGTATCCACACTATTTATTCATAAGGTCTTAGAGCACTCAATGGATATGGCTTATCTCAATTACAGTCCTTTAACGGACAGGGAAGTTACAGGGCTGCTGCGATCTGCGATTAGAAAAGAAGTTAAAGATAATGCCCCCTTTTATAAGACTGTAACAGTTAAGAGGGTAGGAAGGAACTCCTTAAATTGCCCTGAGCCATTTATGCGTAAGTCAATGATTTTGATCATTAACAACAAACCTAAATGTAAATGAATATTAAGATAAAAAGGGTGTTCGTGAAACCTGACAGTGAAGACGGCATTCGAATTCTTGTTGATAGACTTTGGCCAAGAAGCCTTAAGAAAGGATGTGCGTAGATTTTTGGTTGAAGTTGTTCCAAGTACAGCCCTTTGAAATTGGTTTGATCATGATGCAAACACGTGGAATGAATTCAAAAACGCTATTCCTTAGAACTTGAACAAAATGAAGAGCATGTCTTGTTTTTGAAAGAGCAGGCAACGCATGCAACAATAACGATACTTTGTGGTGCAAAAGATGAAGAGCATCATGAAGCGTGCGTCCTCAAAGAGGTATTTACTGCCAAACACGTTAAAGATAATGACATGAAAAAAATACTGATCGCACTCGACTATAGTTCAACTGCACAATACGTTTTAGAAAAGGGTAATGAGCTAGCAAAGGCTATGAATGCCCAGGTCGTCTTATTACATGTTGTATCCGATGTGACCTACTACTCTTCTCTCACGTATTCGCCCATATTTGGTTTTGATTGCTTCAGCAGTACCAGCATCGTTCAAACGGATACAGCTGAACAATTGCGGGTTGCTTCGTTAAGGTATCTGGAGAAATCAAAGAAACATTTAAAGAACTCTGCCATCAAGACGATTGTAAAGAGTGGTGACTGCAGTGAAATGATTTTAAGTACAGCGAATGAATTTCAGGTAGACGTAATTGTTATGGGTAGTCATAGTAGACGGGAATTTGAGAAAATACTACTAGGAAGTACATCCGAACGTGTGTTGCGAAAAAGTATAACTCCCCTATTTATTATTCCGATTAAAGTTGTTCAAGAAAAAGAACCAACCCTATTTCAATTGGACAAAATCAAACCCGTGCTGTAAAGCAAGAAGACTTTAACCCTTGTAATTTCAGAGGAGGCCATGATGAATTGATTCTGCGAGTGACACCTGCTGCCACTGCTCATTGGTTGCCAATGTTCGGAAAGACGTAAGACTTATGTCCTTGATAAAGGAATAGCAAATTCAAGTTACTGATTCAATTATACTCACTGAGTATTTATGACTCAGTTGTAATACACATTAGTCTGTCCCACATGTCCAGAACCACTATTTTAATCTGGCACGGATAATGCAAAAGAGAAAGTTGAATTAATATGCTATGGAAACGAAAATGGTGATAACAAGTAATGATTATCAACGACTAATAGGATTGATGGAATTAACTCCATTAAAGATGAAAATGCCTAAAATTGTTACGCGACTTTATGAAGAGATCATGAAGGCAAAAATACTTCCTCAAGAGAATATATCCAGAAACGTAATTACTATGAATTCGCGTATCCTGTTGAAAGAGATTTCAAATGGTCGAGAAGCAGAACTGACTATTACTTATCCTGACGATGCAAATAGTCGTGATAGAAAAGTTTCAGTATTTTCGCTTATAGGGATTGCTTTGCTTGGTAAACAATCTGGTGATATAGTTTCCTGGAAGACTCCGCTAGGAATTGGACGTTTCGAAATTTTAAAGGTTACCTATCAACCAGAATCAGTAGGTCATTATTCATTGTGATGCAGATATTCAGACTTGTTATGTTGCTTCTTCTCCTATTCGTAGGTGGGTACTCTACTCACGTTGCTGGAAAGCGTGTTAAAGAGCATAAGGTAAACCAAAAGCGAATGGCTCAATCTAAAAACGACCTAACTGAAAGTGATTTTGCTTTTATGCGTATGGCATTAAATCATGATCACGTTCCTACTTCGAAAAGTCTGATCGTGATGGATGGGGGAATAATAGGTACAGGATGGAATGGAATCACATCTGCTTCAGATCCCGCAGAGCATTCTATGCTGAGTGCAGTGCGTGAAGCAACGAATCATTTGAACTCGCTATCACTGAAAGGCAGCGTAATTTATTCAAGTACTCAACTGTGCCCAATGTGTCTTTCATTACTTTATTTAATGGAGGTAGACAAGATCGTCTATTTTGAGGATTCAGAAAGTCCTGGTTTATCGTGCGGTGGATTACAGAACCAGTTGTTCTATGGATCACTATTAAAGGTTTCGTCAGAACGAGCTATTCCGGAAATAGTCTTAGGTCCAAACGATCTGTTATAGAGTGCTCTTGCGTTTTAAATAAAATTCACCTCACTACAATCCTATCGTGTGAAAATAAACATCAAAACAAGTATGCTTGAATATTGTAAGATTGTATTGACCAAATTGAGTTTTGATAAAAATCTATTCAGAAAAGAATACAAGAAATCCTTTCAATACCTGACCATCCTGGAACGTCAGGAATTAAAGAATTGGCTACGGGACATTGAGCGTTAACACTTCCCTATTGACACGAACTTAAACCCAAACTGTGTTAAAACCGGACTTTACTTTACCTGAGCATGTTCAACTTTTCGTTGGTGCTCTGAGATCTCAAGCTTGTTTGATTTTTTTCTTATCATCTTTTGCATGAAAATATTGCTAGGCATGATTATTTCCTCATCATTTTCGGTTTTTAATGTTAAGAAAAAAATCCCGACATCTAATACCTTGCCTTCAATCTTGTAATCGTTGTCCATCACCATGATAGAGTCGCCAATTCTTACAGGATGATTGAAATAAATTATTAGGGTTGAGGTGATATTGGAAATAATAGACCATTGAGCAAAGAGTGCTATTCCTATTACCGTTAAAATAGAAGTAGTAAAATATACCAATTCATCTTGATCAACTCCCCAAATAGACAGGATAAAACTTGTAAGTATTATAAATAAAATAGCATTGACCATATTATTAACCATTTTTATGCGTGATTGGGGATAGTCGAATTTCTTCCCAGCGCCACGTATAATTTTTGATCCGATGTATTTAAGTATAAAATAAATACTTAGAGCCACTATCGTTTCCACTAATTGTATTTTATGTTCTACCATTTCTTTGTATTCATTTTTTTACCATTTTAGACAGACTGTTCAATCAGCATCTATATTCGATTTAGGGATTACTTTTGACAAAGCCGTCTGGTTTAAATTACCCTAGAACAGATGAAAATAATGTTTACGACTATTAAACAACCATGACATTGTTTATACAAACTCACTCGTAATATTGCAAAGGAAGTGTGTGCGACAATTTTTATTTTAAAAATTGTCGCAGCACATATTGTAAGATACCTCCATTGCGGTAGTATTCAATTTCTATTTTAGAATCAAGACGGGCTATGGCGTGAAACTTAATTTCTTTCCCCATTTCGTCTTTAGCAATTACCTGGATTTCTTTTAATGGTTTGATATCGTTCGCAATTCCTGTTATTGAAAATATCTCTTTCCCTGTTAATCCTAAACTTTCAGCAGTTTCTCCCGCTTTGTATTGAAGCGGCAACACACCCATTCCAACCAGGTTGCTTCGGTGGATTCGTTCGTAGCTCTCTGCTAACACACAATTTATACCCAAAAGAAATGCACCTTTTGCAGCCCAATCCCGCGAGGAGCCACTTCCGTATTCCTTTCCAGTCAAAACAAGCAAAGGAGTTTGCTCCTCTTTGTATTTTAAGGAGGCATCATAAACAGTCATTTCTTTACCAGAAGGCAAATGGTTTGTGTAACCACCCTCTTTTTCAGCTAGTTTATTTTTGATTCGCACATTGGCAAATGTTCCTCGTACCATCACCTCATCGTTCCCTCTCCGTGATCCGTAGGAATTAAAACTTTCTTTTTTCACGCCTCGTTCCAACAGGTATTTACCTGCGGAAGAGTGTTCATTAAAACCACCTGCTGGAGAAATATGGTCAGTAGTTATACTATCTCCCAATACCATTAGGGCGCGTGCACCATTTATATCTTGCAGTGGGTTTGGCTTTTCGGATATGTCATGGAAAAATGGGATTTCCTTAATATAGGTTGAGTCCTCATCCCATTCATACAACTTGCCTTTAGGCACTTCTAGGTTCCTCCAAATCTCATTGCCTTCGAATATCTCTCCATAGTTTTTTGCAAAATCATCAGGAGATAGGACTCGGCTCAGTATTTCATTGATCTCATCGTCAGATGGCCAAATATCTTTCAGGTAAACTGGTTGTAGATTGGAATCGTAACTTATGGGTTCATTGACTAAATCAATATCTACTCGACCGGCAATAGCATAAGCGACCACCAGCATGGGAGACATCAAGAAATTCATTTTGACCTGGGGATGTATCCTGGCCTCAAAATTTCTATTTCCAGAAAGAACAGAAGCCACGACCAAGTTATTGTCGTCAACAGCTTTTGCAATTTTGGGAGATAATGGACCTGAGTTTCCGATACATGAAGTGCAGCCGTAGCCCACTAAATGGAATTGAAGTGTCTCCAAATCTTTCATCAAATCTGCCCTTTCCAAATAGTCCGTTACTACTTTAGAGCCAGGTGCGAGCGAAGTTTTCACCCAAGGTTTTACATTGATCCCGTGCTCTCTGGCTTTTCTGGCTACCAATCCCGCACCTACCATCACAAATGGATTGGAGGTGTTAGTGCATGATGTAATAGCTGCTATTGCAACCGAGCCATCTGAAAGCATAAATTTCTCCTGGCCATTTGTTATCCAAACGGTTTTTAAACCATTCTTTTCTTTGGTTTCTATTTCTGTTGGAAGTGGGCTTGTCGTAACAGAAGAATACGGCAAATCTCCTCCCTCACCATCAAAACGTGTAATAGCCTTTTCCATGGCACGATCCTCATGAGAAATATATTTCCTATCGAAGGACTCGTCTAACAAATCAATAAACTTATTTTTAAAATCCTTCAAAAGGATTTTATCCTGTGGCCTTTTCGGACCTGCCACAGTGGGTTCGATGGTTGAAATGTCTAGCTCTACAACATCCGTATAGTTGATTTTATCTTCGTGTTCACGCCACAGCATATTGGCTTTACAATACGTTTCCACCAATTTGATTTGTTCTTCGGAGCGATTACTTTTCCGCATATACTCCAACGTTTTATTATCTATGGGGAAATAGGTAATTGTACTCCCGAATTCAGGTGACATATTTCCAATGGTTGCCCTGTCAGGAACTGAAAGATTGTCTAGTCCTGAACCGAAAACTTCTACGAATTTTCCTACTACACCTCGTTTCCTCAGCAAATTGGCAATGGTTAAAACAAGGTCAGTGGCAGTGGAACCTAATGGAAGTTTACCCGTGAGCTTGAGTCCAATTACTTCCGGCATAATAAAGTAAAGAGGCTGTCCCAAAATAGCAGCTTCTGCTTCGATGCCACCAACGCCCCAAGCCACTACACCAATACCATTGACCATGGGCGTATGACTATCCAGTCCTACTGCCGTGTCAGGAAAAATTTCTCCATTTCTTTCAATCACGCCTTTAGATAAATATTCAAGGTTTACTTGATGACAAATACCCATACCAGGAGGCACCACTGTAAAATTATCAAACGAATTCTGCGCCCATTTCAAAAATTGATAACGCTCTTTATTGCGTTTGTATTCTTCTTCTATATTGCGCTCATAGGAATAGTCAGTTCCAAAAAAATCTACTTGCACCGAGTGGTCTATCACCAGGTCAACAGGTATGAGTGGATTGATGGCATTCGGATCCTTTCCTTTTCTTGCAACTTCTGCTCGAAGTGCAGCAATATCAACTACTGCAGGAACCCCTGTAAAATCCTGCATCAAAACACGGGCAGGCTTAAAGGGAATATCTTTGTCTGAGGCTTTAGGCTGCCAATGCAAAAGTGTTTCAATATTTTCCTTCGTTACTGCAAAGTCATCAAAATTACGCAAGGCATTTTCCAACAAAATCCTAATGGAAAACGGTAGCTTATCAACAGCGTGTCCCTGTTTTTGCAATTCAGGAAGACTATAGTAATTGAACGTGTCGTTTTTAATAGTCAACGACTTCCTTATCTGATAGGGATCTTTGGACATGATTTTAGTGTTTACTTTTTACGCTAATTGTATTCCGTTAATTATTATCAATGGTCATTTCTGTTTTATAAACCTCACGACTATAGCCATTCTGTAAAAATCTGCTTACCAACTGATTCGAACGTTTCATAATATACCCTTTTAATGTTGATTTTCATACCCTTCCATTATGATGGGGAATTATTCATTGATTCAAAATTCTCTCACTGGAAACTTGGACTTATTCTTAATTGCATTTTTTCATCCTTGATTATTCTAATAACTAGCAGCAAAAAGACAATAGTCATTGCAATTTCCAGGTGGCTCGTATTATTACTAGAGCCTACGATTACATAAGAATTGTCGAGCAGCTTTTTTCCTTCGCTAAGTTGTGTTTTTGATAGCCTCATTAAGTCCGCCAAAACCGAATCATATTTTTTTACTAGTTCATCAACAATTATTTCTCGTTGTGGTGGTGCAGGATTAAGGAGGAATTTATTTTCATATTGTTCTGACATTCGAATATTGCCTTTTAATGTTGCCAACAACAGTTCTTCAAATTTGGTTAACTCAGTTTTCTCATAGCTTTTTATAAGCTGTTGTATAGAATCATTCATTTGAATACTTTGTTCAAGAAATACACCTTCAAATTGTGTCATGGTTTTCCTGCGATAAATCTTTTTGGATAGCTGGAAAATATAGTCCTTGGCCACCAATCGGTCTTCATAAATGGATGTAATGGTTTCTTGTAATTCTGAAAAATGATTTTTATTCACTTGACGAATCATTACCATCATAATAAAGATCATAATTAATTGAACCGAGCAGTAACCTTCGGTTACCTTTTTCGCTGAAAATGTCTTTCCACTTCATAATTGTATTTTGTTTCTTGGGTTATAAATTTTAGCAAATGATTGCGCCTTACATCTTCAGTTTGACTTCATCAATAAACTCTTTGCTTGCTGAAACAAAGCCCCATTCAATAAATCGTCCTTCACGAAAAGGTTCACCACTAAAAATATAAATGGTGCTATTTAATCTACCAGAGATTGATGACTCAGTTATTGCGCCATTACCAGATAAGAAATTTTATCGCTTTTCCAATTGACTTTTTAGTTTGTCTTCTACACTGGCCAACAGTGCATGGAAATTATCTCCATACTCTGATGCGAAGGGTTCATTACGTGGAATGCCCAGGCGGATACTGACCTGCTTCTGTTGTGTGCCTTTTTCCTTTTTTTCTTCGAAAAAGATATCTGCCCAATGTATTTTGTCGTAAACATGATTCAGGCGCTTGATACATCCACGTACCATAACCTTCACATCATCTCCGATGGTGGTACCTGCCGCCTGAACGCTAATTCTTGTTCCCGTGATATTTTCAGTGTAATTCATAATTCGTTTTTAAGGTTTCATCCATTTATCATTCGAGCGTTTTTCCAACACTTCACGTTTAAAATATTATTTTAAATACGCGGAATACATCCAGACCAATTTTTCCTGTTCACGAATGTAATCACTCATCAATGCATTGGTTCCTTCATCATCTGTTTCTGCCGATAGCTCCAGAATTTCCCGTTGAAGGGTGATAATAATTTTTAATGAGTCAAGCGTGTCTTTTACATCTTGTATGCCGTCAGACACTTCGGTACTTTCCTTGACTTTTGAGTCCTTTAGATAGAATGAATATTTATGGATTGGGGTGTGACCCAATGTTAGAATTCGTTCTGCTATCTCATCAATTTTTACAAATAAATTTTCATACAGTTCTTGGAATTTATCGTGTAACTCAAAGAATTTATCACCTTTTATGTTCCAATGATATCCTCTGGTATTTTGATAAAAGATTGAATAATCTGCCAAGAGCTCATTGAGTTTTTCTGCAAGTACTTTAGATTTCCCTACGTCTAGTCCTATCGAGTTTATTTTAGTCATTTTCTTCGCTTTTAAGTGTTATAGGTTAATATCTTTTTTTAGAAATTTTTTCTGTCACGTGACCTCTCAATCAATGTATTCCGGTTATCCTGCATTTAGATAACAGCATGTCCAAATAGAACCATTCTTTGTAATCAATTTTTCTAATGTTCCATTGTCAGAAAGTTCATTCATTAAAGTTTCACTTTCGATTCTTGGTGTTCCTGATAGTACGGAAAACTCTTTTGCCGTGAGTGAATTATATTTTGAAAAAAGTGTTTCCCAATTTTTACTGTATTCTCCTTTCGTAATAATAGAATTAAGTTTTAGAATTGCTGCTTCGTAAAGAGCATATGGTTTTGAGCCATAAACGATTTCTCTATTTCCCGAATCATCTAAAAAGAGCATGGTTGGAAATCCTCTTACGCCTTGTTCTGATCCTAATTTCAAATCTTGTTCAAACATCGCTATTGCATTGCCTTCAAAGTCGGTTTTGAACTGCTCAATATTTAATCCTACATTTTTAGCAGCAACTTCGAGATGTTCCCACTTTGCAATATTTTTCTTTTGTAGAAAAACCATTTCTCTAATTTCGCGAAGAAAAAGAATTGCCTTTTCATTGTCTTGCATTTGTGCTGCCTTAAATGCTATGGATGGTGGATAAGATGAATCTAAGGGGTCTTCCAACCATAGATCTCCGTCAATGGGCATATCGTAATGAACACTCACTTCATCCCAGTGAGCTGCCACGTCCGATGGTTTTCCGATGCCACCGCTATTGTAACTCCAGTTTGGTAATAAACCTCCCATTCTATATTCTATTTCAATGTCGTTACCATATTCCAATTTGAGTTTTCGCAATTGTGGTTCTATGCCCCAACAGGATGAACAAATAGGATCCGTATAATAAATTAGCTTTACGGATTTCTTAGTTGATTGCGTATTGCTTTGCGATGTAGAATCCATACCTACATCTTCTATTTCACACATTCCAGTTTCTATGTCGCATAGAAGCGGATTGTTTTTCAATGTTTCGTTTTTCATAAGTTTCTTTTTATTGACCTTGCCAAGCTGTGACGCTTAACAAGAAATTAGTAATGCGTACCGGATTTACTCTTCTTTAAATACTACATTATGCATAAACCGTCTTCAAGAATCTCTTTCTGATAATATTATCCAGCGAATATTTACCTCCGCCCATAATGAATAGGAAGGTAAAGCCAAGCAAATAAAGAGCTGCCATTTCTTTGATTGAGAAAGGATCTGCACTATGAATATAAAACACTGCTACGGCCATCGTAAAAATCAGAGGAATAGCTGCGAAACGTGTCCCCAATCCGACAAGAATTAGAATGGAACAGAATACTTCAGCAAAAACGGCAAGCGCTAGTGTAACGGGCTGACTCATCCCAAATAGACTGGCAAACACGATGGGTTCATCTGAAAGGAACATTGTAAGTTTTGGCAAGCCATGTGTAAGCATTAGTAATGCAATGCTGACGCGAATGAACACGAGAGCCACATCGGCATTACCTAGTCGTAGTGATTTGTTTAATACTTGTTTCATTTTTTTTACTTTTAATTGTTATTCAAAACTATATTGATGGATAAGCAGGCTGATATCTGATAAGAAAAAACTTGATACATATTAAGAGACTGACTTATACTGCATAGCGGCTTATCATCCATAAGCATATGACAATAAAAGTAGCCAGGGCGAGGTATGATTTAAATTGATCTCTCATAGGTAAAGTTTTTTATTTGTTGTTTAGTGAATAAATTACTATTACTGTATCCTATTCCAACATCCATACCAAATAAAAGCAGCCATTCAACCGTTTCATGGAGGTAATTAGAAAAGTTGAGTGGGTAATAATTACTCAGCGAGGTATTTCCCCCTTGTCATTACAAGTAATTCTTATCCGCAACTTGGAACGTATGCCCTCCAAATTTTTCATTTAGATATTTATGTCAACAAAAATGTAATAGCCATTCAGAGTAGTTGGCTCGGTTACAAGAAATGGTTGAGACTGAAACCCGTATGAAACGGAAATGATAGCGTGTGATTTAAAGTGAATACAAAAGATTATCAGGCTAAACATTCTCGTCTGCGTTCTGTATATTTTTGATCGGAAGAAGTCGATTTTATTATCAGGCGTTGTCGGAAGTTTGCCTCCTGTCCCCGCGCCTACAAAGCCGTCAAAATGTGCCTTTCGCGGTTTTTTTTTGGCGGCCTTTTATTCCAAAACAATTCAGTTCTGAAACGGAATTAATCTCTAACATTTCACTTTCACTCAGGAAGTGTCCTATGAAAATGATACGCTGAAATCATCAGAATTTGAAAATTCTTCCCTTTGAAAAATTTGGGGCAATTACATACGGCATATTCAGTGCTCACAGTAAAAGTGCGAAATTTGGGATCAGTTGAACCACCGCCAGCACAGTCTGTATATACTTCTATTCCATTGTAACCGCACAAAGCAGCAAACGTGAGGTAATTGGTAGTAGAAGTAAACGAATAACCTGGAGTAATGCCTGGGTACAAGGCCATAGCCTGGGTATCTTCGGTGAATCCAAACACTCATTCAGAGTCAAACACACTCAAAAATATTCATGCAAAAAAACTTCAATCCATTTCGGCACTTCTATGTTCATTTCGTAATTATGCGCCTATCCCAGGCACAAAATCTCCGTATACTTCTCAAGAGGAGTTCAATTTTTTCTTTCCCCAGTTGGTAACAACTTGTGATTTTCTAAGTGCTGCCTTTTTGATCTTTCAAGAAAAGAAGGATCTGTATGTGCATCACTTGGTGAACAACTGATTTATGAATGTTGCATAGTTGGAGAATTCAGTAGCGAGTATAGACTCGGTACCTAGGATTGCTATGTTCATTCTAATTGAGAATAAAACGGATGAGTTATGTTAGAAAAGAAACCAAATGATAGTGAGAAAAATATCGCCATCTACAGGGATCAACTAATTACCCTTGGAGACTTAGAATCTTTCAAGCTCTCGCTCCTTGAAGAAATAAGATCAATCCTTCGAGAGTCACCAGGTCAACCCACTAAACAATGGTTAAAATCAAAAGAGGTTCGGAAACTTCTTGGTATATCTCCCGGTACTTTGCAAAACCTGCGTGTGAATGGAACTCTTTCATTTACAAAGATTGGCAGCATCGTGTTCTACCGCTATGAGGACATAGCACGTCTATTAAATAATCAACCATCGAAGTGAAGCTGTGACAGACGGGTACCACCAACTTGCCCAGTTCATCAGCCGCATGGCTTCAGACAATCGCCTGAAGCCTGTGCATATCTCTTTATCTGTTGCACTATGTCACAGTTGGATGTTAAACCATTTTCAATACTCCTACCGAACCTCGAGAAGGATGCTGATGAAAGCATCGCGGATTCGGTCGAAGGCAACTTATCATAAAGCTCTGAAAGAGCTTCAACTGTACGGGTACCTCAAATACGCTCCTTCATATCATCCTGTGAAAGCGAGTGAGGTCATTCTCATTGGCGAGGCAAATAACAATGGTGATGAGCATGAATAAATTATCATTCACCGAAGCCAAACAAATTCCGATTACAGACTATCTGAGCCGTTTAGGATTTGAACCGGCTTACTCACGAGGATATGATTCTTGGTATCATTCACCCTTGAGAGAAGAGCGAACACCTTCTTTCAAAGTCAACACTCGCTTAAATGTCTGGTTTGATCATGGTAGCGGAGATGGGGGAACGATTATCGACCTGGGTGCCAAACTTCATCATTGTTCTTTGTCCGAATTTTTAGAAAAGCTTTCCAATGAAAATCTTCATACGCTTTCCCTTCACCGGGAACCTCCAAGAATCCATCCTCCTGAAAATAAAGTGGAAGTTCTCTCTGTAAAGGAATTAACTGATCCCAATCTTATTCATTACCTCACTACCCGCAGCATCGATCTGGATACTGCTCGTTTATATTGTAAAGAGGTAGACTTTCAAATTGGAGAACGGGTTTATTCTGCGATCGGGTTTCCCAATCAACAAGGTGCCTATGAACTTCGCAATCATTGGTTCAAAGGTTCGTCTTCACCCAAAGACTTTTCTTTCATCGATAACAATGAAAAAAAAGTAGCCTTACTGGAAGGGTTTATTGATTTCTTATCCATTGGTAAGATTGATACCCCTGAGTTTAAGGAACTGGTGATGAATTCAGATTTCCTGATCCTTAATTCCCTTCGCTTACTCAACCGCACGCTTCGTGTCCTTCAGGATCATAAAGTAATAAACCTCTTTCTCGACAATGATGCACCTTCCGAGGAAGCCAAGGTGAGTCTGAAGCAAAAAGGAATTGTGTTCTACGATGCGGCACCTCTTTACACCAATCACAAGGATGTGAATGAGTATCTCAAGGTGCTAACCAAATCAAAACAAGGTCAGGCTATTTCTAAAAGAAGGTCGCATGGCTACAGACGCTAGGTCAGAATCATGTGCTGAAGGTATTTGTAAATCAGCAGCTAGGTGTAAAAAGATGTAGAAGTTATCCAGTAACTCAAAACTCATACTTATGAAAACCATCGTTCACTATCTCCAAAGCAAAGAAGCTGTCTTTCATGGCTCTCTCTGCCTCATCATTCTCTATGTGCCGCATGCTGGTCATTTATTCCGCCAACTGGAACACCTGGATATGTCAGTCTTCGGTTTTACATTCTTTAATTGGGTTTATGGATTAGGATTAGCCGCTGTGATTGAATTCCTCATCCTGGTCTTTATAATAAATGGCTATCGTTCAACAGGCAAATTCTACGCTGTAGTCAGCTTCTTTCTCAATGTCTTCTATTACGATTATTGGTTTATCTCCTTTCAAAGTCCCACAGCAGCCAATGTTAAAACCACCTTGATCAGCTTTTGTATTTGTCTCATTCATTCTCTTGCAGTCTGGCAACTAAGCGAACTATTCTTTAGAAGGCTAAAGGAAGAGAAAGACAACCTGACAGCTTTTTGTTCGGAATGCGGTGCCGGTCCGTTCCCAAGCAAACGCGCACTCGATGGTCATTTCTCTAAAGCTCATAAGGCAAAGATGAAAGCTGCATCAATTGATCGTGTTCAACACCGGAATAGGTTAACTAAATCGGAATCAGTAAAAACAATCTTAAAAGAATGAATACAAAACCAATCTATGATCATTTGAATGATCATTCCAGTGATCTCATCAAAGATAAAATCCTGCTAGTTACTTGCAGGACATTTACTTCTATGATACCGTTAGTCTTGAGGAGCAAGCAATGTTTCCGCTACGCTTCAACCTGCTTGCCCCAAGGATTTTTTTAAGTATCCATTGACCACTTCGTTCGGAATAAAGTCATGAGCAGACCCAAACTAGCAGATCAAAACAAACGACTCGTTCAGGTGAACATCAGGCTCACTAGCGCTGAGAATGAAAAAGTAACAGAGTCTGCAACAACTGCTGGCCTTAGTCCCGCTAACTGGATCCGATATAAAATATTCATTGGAAAAAATCCGCCTGCCAGAGTGTCGCCTCTCGATGTCTCTATCTATAGAGAACTAAAGAAGATCGGAGTTAACTTAAATCAGGCTACTCACAAACTCAACCTTGGAGAATTTCCAAAAGAGATTGCCATACTACAGGTTGAACTGGTCTCTTTATTAAACACCATTCTTAAAACCTTACTCGATGACCGCAAACATGATCAAGGGTAAGGGCTTTCGTGGCGCGTTACGCTACAACCTGGAGAAAGTATCCAAAGGGGTTGCTGAAGTACTCGACCATTCTTTTGTGGCCGTATCTGAAAAGAGTATCCTCAAGGAAATTCAAATGATCAAAGTCCTGCGTCCCAACCTTCAAAAGTATTTTTACCATACCTCCATCAACTTTCCACCTTCTGAAGACCTTACCAATGAGAAGATGGTATTGATCGGCAACGACTACCTTCAACAGAGTGGCTTCACGCAGAACCAATACATCATGTTCCGTCACCATGATGCCGATCATCCGCACCTTCACATTCTGGTCAACAGAATCAACTATGATGGCAAGGTGCTTTCCGACAGCAATGACTTTGCCAGATGTGAGAAAATTCTTCGCGACCTTGAAAAGAAGTATAATCTCACCGAGGTAATCTCCAGCAAGCAGGCACAGGAGCGGGCGATGACCAAAGACGAACTGGAGATGATGAAGCGCACGAACACACCTTCTCACAAAATGACCTTGCAAGTACTCATCAAGGATGCAATCACTTCCAACAAAAAGCTAACCTGTTCAGAATTTATACAGGCGCTCGAAAGCAAGGGCATCAACCTTTTATTCAATCAGGCTTCTACAGGTTTCGTCAGCGGGATCACTTATTCCTATGAAGGAATGATCGTCACCGGAGCCAAACTTGGCAATGACTATAAATGGGCTTCCATCAAAAACACAATCGACTATGAACAAGAAAGAGATCGCGCAGCAATTCACCAGGCAAATGGTAGAACAAAATCCAACTCATCTTTCATCCGAACAGGTACTCCTGATCCTGAAAGAAATCCAAACGCTTTATCTCAAAGCTCAGGAAAGCAGTCAGCAACATCTCATCAACGTTCGAATCTTAAACAGCATGACAGAAAGCAATCTCAAACAGGTCCGGGAGGTAAGCATCTTACTAAACCAGCAAACGCAAAAGCTTCTCGACTCTACCACCTCGCTTCAGAAAACTCAAAAGGCCTCGATCTGGCAGCGCTACTGGATGGCCATCCTCATGGGAATCTTCTCGACCCTGTTAACCAACCTGATCTGGGTGTTGAGAATCGGATGAAAAGAAAGAAGAGGAAAAAACGAAGGAGGCTTTGATATTATTGAGTGGTCGAATCAACTTCCTTCTCATTTAAGAACACTTCTTTTATAAATAGAATCCAATTACACATCCAATACTGCGCATCCGTAATGAATCATCAAGTGTCTGCCCGGTTCCTGATGTCACATGATTCGAAGCAACTTCTTTAACACCTAAGTAGTAGTTAAGCTGTAGATAGGGGCGCAGGGTATGGGATAAAAGCGAAACACGCAAGGTTCCATTAACGCCTAAATCAGAATTGCTTAAAGAAGGACCCGCATAATAATTGCTATAATTCTCTTTAATAAGGCGACTCACACGGAAATTTACACCTCCCTTAAATCCAATTTTTTCGTGATTCAATGAATAAACGGGTCCCAACTCTAGACTTAAATAAGAAAGATTGATCTGCTTGACTGAATACACGGTGCCGATCTGGCGCCCGGCATTAAAAGAATGCAGAGCCAGACCTAACATAGCAATTCCAGAGAACCGCCTGCTCCCAAAAAAGTCTCGACTAAATGCACACTGAAAATTCGGAATTGTTTTTTTTAAACTCTCTTGATTGAAATAAATAAAAGTAGGAGTGGAAAGATTAACCCCAAGACTAAAACTATAAGGAGAGGGAACCCGCTGTTGGCAAACAGCGGGAACCCAACTTAACATAATCAGCCAAAAGAATAGAATTCGCATTCTTCAAAGTAAACTAATAGTAGCGGAATAAGTACAATATTGATTACTAGGCTCTACTACCGTAGTAAATTCAAAAATTGTTTGAGTTTGTTTTTCCATTTTCTTAGAATTTAATTCTGTCACAAAGATGCTTCAGACAGCTTCGACCAGTCAAAAGCTTACGGCATAAAGTTCATGGTGCCTTTCGGCTTTGTTTCTTGTCTCAAATTTATTCCGTTTCCTTTTGACAGGTCGGCTGTCCTGCGCTGTGAATGCTCCATAATTAAATTCTTACGACTATGGAAAATCAACATGCACAAGTTTCAGAAATTCAACTTTCTTACTCCCATCGAATCAAGCCTTCACTGCTTCCGAAGATTACTCACTCCAAGGATGCCTATCAGATTCTGAAGAACTCCTGGGATTTCAACAAGATTGAATTCGTAGAGCAGTTCAAGGTCATGCTCCTTAACCGGGCTAACAAAGTATTAGGAATTTGTGAAGTGTCAACCGGTGGGACGTGCGCAACAGTAGCTGATCCTAAAATTATTTTCAGTGTAGCTCTCAAAAGTATGGCAAGCGGGATCATCGTTGCTCACAACCATCCTTCCGGTAATCTTAACCCCAGTCAGACAGATCTTGACCTTACTAAGAAGCTGAAAGAGGCTGGTAAGTTTCTTGAACTTCAACTCCTCGATCATGTCATTATCACAAGTGAAGGGTATTACTCTTTCGCAGATGAGGGATTGATTTGACATTTCAAAAGTTAACATATGTTCAACCGCAGATGAACATATGTCAACGCATTCTTAACAAATGCGTAGACTGAAAAAAGTTTTTCAAAAAAATATCTCAACACAATTACTTAACATCTGTTAAGACTTACGCCCAATCACAAAAATAGTATTACATGTAGGTAGGGTTTATATCTACTTTAGTGTGTCGCAACTTTGCCAACCTCGCTTCACAAAAAGTGCTCTCGCAATTTTTCTAGCAATCGCCAAACTTTTCTCCACAGCTTTCACACTCACATCCAATTCACCAGCAATCTCTGCTTGTGATTTTCCTTGCTCAACCCGTAACTCAAAGATCTTCCGCACATGCGGCTTCATCTTTTGTTTCGCATTGTCAACACACCGCTGAATCTCATTCACATGAATTTGGGAGTCGGCAGCCTCAGCAAGCAACACCTGTTCATGGCGATGACTTTCTTCAATGGAGAACATTTTAACTCGTTGATGATAGTTGTCGCGCAGGGCGTTACGGATGCGATTTTGCACTGATTTCAGCAAATATCGAAGCAAGGGGCGCTTCATATTCAACCGGGTGCGCCTGTACCAAATGGTAATAAACAAGTTCTGAACAATTTCATCCGCTTCATCTGGACTATGCAATTGCGCCTTGGCCATAATAAACAACGACCGATAATATTGATTGTATAGAAAAGCAATCGCACGCTCATCTCCATCTATCAACATGGCTAATAGGGTATCATCAGGATGTGGTTCAAGCGGTGTCATTACTCGAATTCATTTTGACTGGCCGTCTCATCACAGATCTATTATCAGAATCACATCTGATTTTGTTCAGAGCATCGGGCCTTAAACAAGTTACTATCACCTCAGCGTTCGTGGCATGATGATTTGCGCGTTTATCTTACATCCACAAAAATCATTTTCAACAATCCGTTTAGAAATTATTCGGTAGCGTGCTTACTACTCCGAGCATCACTGGTAGGGTACTACTCCGTTTTGGTGTTATATCAGTAGGGAGTCCTTCGACACACAGCTTATGAAATACAGGAATGAGATCGTGCTCACCATTGCTACCTGCTTTATCCTGCTGCTAGTGTATGCTGCGCTTACTAAGTTACTCGACTATCAAAAGTTTGTCGTGCAGATCGGACAATCCCCGCTGCTCACAAACTATGCATCATTTATTGCGTGGTTGATCCCGGCCGTTGAAATTCTGATTGCCGTCTTGCTGGCGTGGCCGAGGTTCCGCTTAGTCGGACTTTATGGCGCCTTTATACTCATGGTCATGTTCACCGCCTACATTGCCGCCATCCTCAGCTTCAGTGAAGATATTCCATGCAGCTGTGGCGGTGTCCTGGAGCAACTAGGTTGGAAAGAACACCTCGTGTTTAATGTGGTGTTTATACTTCTTGCATTAGCCGGTATTGTCCTGACAAGCCAATCCAATAAACCGGAAGCACTTAAGTAAGCGGTATGAAAAATGCTACTGCTTTTCTGGTCACACTCGCCACGCTCTTCGCGCTCACCATCGTAAGCCTGCTATATCTGCTTTCAGATAAACAAGTGAACCACCGCTATGCAAGCTTTGAGCGCCACTTCATAAAAGATACACTAACACCAACACATTCGCTCAACCTGAAATACACCGGATACTACTTTGCAGGAAACACTCCCCACACGCTTTACCTCGGCAATACAAAATCTCCTGCGCACCTTGTGGCTATTGATGCTACACTTAAAGACACGCTAAATCATACCCTACAGGTTAGCACAGATAGTCTCACCTTTCGTGCCATACGCGTTGCAGTCGATTCTCCATTTTACTATTTAAGTGATGGTTCCAAACCCTTTATCTATCGCGGTGCATTAGGAGGTGTGGCCACTCCGTGGATAACCGATGCGCGCTTTACCAAAGCTATTCCGATCTCGTCTAACTCTGCCATCCTTATTTCTATTCTTTCTTATGAAAACACTTTTGTGAAAAAGACTCGGGGCAAGTCTGCAGAAATGCATCCCGATATTTTAGAAGAACAAGGTGAAGGGATCTTCAGCACCGATGGCATGTTGCTGCATGACAAGGAAACCGCACGCACCATCTATGTCTATTACTATCGCAATGAATATATCGTTCTGGATACAACACTGCACGAGGTGCTGCGCGGTAACACAATTGACACCATCAGGCAAGCACAAATTAAGACAGCACTCATCACCTCAAAAAATTCCCGCACGCTAGCTGCGCCAGCTCTCAAAGTAAATAACCACGGTGCCGCGAGCCGCAACTTATTATATGTGCAATCCAACCTGCTCGCGAAAAATGAAAATGTAAAAACCTTTGAACAATCATCAGTAACCGATATCTATAACCTAACCACACAGTCTTATTTATATAGCTTTTACCTACCTGCTTTTAACAAGAAGAAAGCAACAGAATTTGTGTGCGTGACAGATAATCTCTACGCATTGCATGGATCCTACCTGGTGCGTTACCAGCTGCCAGGAGATAAAAATATTGTACAATAACTCCGGTGCAGTGGCCACTACCCGGAGCAGGAATGCTGATGCCTGAATCAAGTAAGCACAATGTAAATTCTTACTTTATGAAAAAGATTAAAATCATGTTACCCATGCTGGCGTTTCTCTTCGCCATTGCCAGCGCATTCGCTACACAAAATGCCAGGGAAAGTGCCGGCACCACTTATTTCTGGGATAACTCAGGAACCTGCGTGGCCTGTGCGTCAGGACTCTCGATGGCGGATGAAGCAGTCTGCGATCCCAAGAATGACGGAGAAATTTGTCAGTGTCAAAACCCGGTTCAAAATGCAGGTATAAATCCGACTGCGTTAGACTGTGAGCCTGTCAGATATCCCAAAGAGTAGTGCTGAACACCGGGAGTTGAAACCTAACTCCCGGTTCTTTTCTGTAATGCAGTTTCTATTTCAGCTAGCATGTGCTGCCAATGTAAAATCAGCATTTCATCTTTCGCCTTCTTCAGGTTCAACCGAACCTGCTTCCTCCAATCCATCAGCGCCTGACGCGCCACCAATGTAAGCTCATAACTTTGAAAAGTAGTTGAAGCATTTCCGGTTAAAATATCGGTTGCAAAGTTGATCATTATCTGATGCAAGTTGAACTCCATTGCATTCGCCTGAAGCCGATTCTTAAAAACCAGTTCTCCGGTTTCACGCATTAACGCCAATGCCTGCTCTGACTTTCCCATACTGATAAAATAAGACGAACGTTTAAACACGATGTCATATAAAACTTTTTTTTGTAGGTCATTCAACTCACTGTTTATAAATGACCGACTACCAATTTTATGAAGTGCTTGTTCATTGATGAGCCAGTCTGGTGATTTAAAAAAATACAAATCAAAAAATGCCAGCGATGATGTTTGCAAATCTGCATACCCTTCTTGCGACACTCTCGTAGGCATCCATTCCATCAACACATTCTCTACATAAACACCATATTGTTTAAGCACCTTCAAATAAATTTTCTTCAGCTGTTCTTTATCAGTTGCTCCCGACCAGGGTTCCAGATTTTGAATAATCAATTGTAGATTGCTCAACCCCAAGGTAGATGCCCGGATAGCATCATCGCCCAAATCATCCCAGTACCCACCACTAACAGGAACGGGTGCTTGTTCCATCCAATGATGTAACGAATCGCTTTCCTGATCCGGATGTGTGATGCCTCTCAACGGGGTATATAGATAATGAATCATCCATTCATCATAGTCACCAAGCTGCGGATAAAAATTTACGAGACTATCATCAGGCTGAGCAACATAGTTACCCCACGCATAATCCATGATGGATGCCGATAGACCATGTGAATGTGTAAAGGTTGGTGACCGCAATGAATCCACCGGATAATGATTACTTGCACTGAAGTAATGCGTCAACCCAAGTGTGTGCCCCACTTCGTGAGTAATCACTTGCTTAATCAACTTACCCATCACTTCATCTTTCAAGATGCACCCGCGGGCATCGGGATTCGCGGCCGCAGTTTCCACAAACAGCCGGTCTGCCATGCTCGCTAACTTCTCATGTCCCCATTGAATGGATGCGTTTAATATTTCACCGGTACGGGGATCGGCAATGCTTGGCCCATGCGCCACCCCTCGACCGGTTACGTACCGGATCGAGGCATGTTCAAAGTTATCGATACTCCAATCTGGATCTTCCTCCAATGAAGGAGGCTCTCTTACTTGAATTGCATCGTGGAAACCTATTCGCTCAAACACCGGCAGCCAGGCTTCCACGCCTTGCTTGATATAGGGACGCCATTTTTCCGGAGTAGCCGGATCAATATAATATACAATCGGTTTTACAGGTTTCACCAGCGTTCCCTTTTCAAACGCATCCCAGTCGGAAGGCACCAACCGCCAACGTTCAATCCACTTATTCTTTCCGGGCACATAGTCCTTCACACCATAGTCCAACTGATCCACAGTTTGTACCGGAAGACCCTGCATATGTGAACGTGATGTCATCTTATCTTCCGGCAACAATACCATCGCATGA
Organism: Cyclobacteriaceae bacterium; assembly: GCA_022841475.1. Taxonomy (GTDB): domain Bacteria; phylum Bacteroidota; class Bacteroidia; order Cytophagales; family Cyclobacteriaceae; genus ELB16-189. Next base: position 64,969 of record JALHRJ010000011.1, read on the forward strand.
TTTAATTCAATCGAAAGAAGATCGGTTGGATTATCTGGCAATCCCTTGCTCTTAAAAGTAAGCCGCTGCGTTAGCTGCACATACTCCTCATGATTGCGCGCGGATAAAATTTCAGATCGTGATTTGTCAAAAGCTGATAACCCTAATCGTACCTGCGGTCGCAGCCACGGCACACCCGCAACAAAAAAATCCGTTACATCAATGACAAAATTATTTTCATCAGATGCTGGATCAATCTTAAACCGCTGCAACACCGGAGCCACGTTATTATTTCTTACTGCCTCATAGATCGGTTCATCACCATCGGTAACAAGATGGGGCATCATCATGCGCAGCACCAGGTGATCATGACGTTTCTCCCACCGTGCCATCACCGGTTCGTGAATCACCTTACCCGCCCCATACACTTCATACTCATAGGCATTGCCGGTTATACGAGTAACAAAAAGTACATCTTTATACAACACCGACATAGGAAGCTTAAAGTACCAACGATCACCTTTCGCATACGCATGGATTTTGGTTTCTACAGGTTTGGCGTTAGCGGTGTGACTAACGCGTATCAAGAAGATAAGTATAAAAAGATAACGCATCAGTATCCGGGATTTTGCGTCATGTTCGGGTTCGCTTGCAATTCACGTAAGGGAACAGGCCATACCGAATCTTCTTCTTGCCAGTCAGGTTTAAGAGTACCCAATACAGAACTAGCCCGATCTGTTCGCACAAGGTCAAACCAGCGATGACCCCACTCACCGAAAAACTCTACTCTCCGCTCCTGTATAATCGCATCTAATATTTCTGATCGTGTAGTCGCCAGTGTGGCAGCCAAGCCAGCACGTGCGCGAATGATGTTCAGATCGGATGTTGCTTCTGTTAGTTTTTCCTGATGTGCCCGCGCTTCGGCTCGGATCAAATACTGTTCAGCCAATCTCAACACAACTGAATATTCTGTGTAGGTTGTCCCTCCTATATAGACTTTATATTTATTGACATGCGTATAAGTAGTACCGCTTCTTACCGCGTCAAAAACCCACTTAACCATCCGCGCATCACCCACCTCAAAAGATTTTTTTAGTTCTGGTGTCAATAAAACCGAAGGTGGCAGACTGGCATTGGGAGGCAAAAACAAAATCGCTTCACGTGTATTGAAAGGTAAATTTTGAGTAGGATAAAATTGCCAGATCGCCTCGGTATTGTTTTTTAAGAACACCTGATCGAGACTTACCAGTGTATAGGCGGCATGTTCAATTACTTTCGTTGCTTCAGCTTCAGCCATTGCCCATTGCTCACGGTACAAATACATCCGCGCAAGCAAAGCGGTTGCCACACTCCGGTTTGCGCGGGTACGTCCACCACCACTGATGCTATAGTCATCACCCAACAATTGCCGCGCCCGCACCAAATCCGTTTCAATCTGATCATAAATTAAATCCAGTGAAGCACGCGCAATGGATGAATTAACCCGGTAATCAGTAGTCAGCACCAATGGCACATCGCCCCATAGGTTTACTAAGTAGAAATAACAAAAGGCGCGGATAAATCTTGCCTCTCCTTCCAGTTGCTCCATCTTGGCTGCAGATATCAATGTTGACGCAGCCAATCCTTCCAACACGGAATTGGCCTGATAAATAATTTCGTAAAGGCCACTCCAGTTCTGTCCGATGAATTGATGATCCGGCAAAATCATGTTATCGGAATAGGGATCATACAAAGCAGACGTACTGTAAAGCTGATCAGCCATGTGGTCTCCCAATGCCGTGATACTACTTCCCAACCCATTGGCAAAAAATGAAGTCGTTAGTTCCGAATAAACCCCGCGCATCGCAGCTTCAGCAATAGCATCACTGGTAAATACAGTAGGTGTTGAAAGTTCATGTTTAGGTGGATCGATTTTTAAGAAGTCTTCGCAGGCACTTAACCCAATAAGGAATATAAAACATACAAACAGTTGCGTTTTCATAAATGAGTGGTGTTAATGATTTTGATTTATAGACCTACTTGAATTCCGACCGTGTACATCCGCAACAAACCGAGGTGACCCTCTGGATCTAACCCTTTGAATTTGGTGAAGGTGATCAGGTTGCGCCCTTGCACAAACACACGGGCGGATTGCAAACGTATCGGTGTAATCCATCCCACAGGAAACTGCCAGGAGAGCGACACATTCTTTAACCGGATAAAGGAAGCATCGTCTATAGCACCATCACTGTCCATCCACCGCGTGTGCGCAGTAGCCGGTGCACCGCTGCGCGAAGTAAATTTTTGAATGGTGGTCTCATCACCCGCTTGCTGCCAGCGATTCATCACTTCAACGGGTTGATTACCTATCTGACCTGGAACGGTAAACCGACTTCGATATGAGTTTGATGTTTTCTTTACATACTGAAAAAATATTTCTGCCTGCCAGCCTTTATAACTAAACGTGTTTTGAAAACCACCATGATGCAGCAAGCCCATCCGCACTGCCTTGCTATCATCGGCTGTTGTAATCGTACCGCTGCCATCCAAATCTACAAACTGGTATAAACCTGCAGCAGCATCAACACCGGTAGTCTCATAGCGGATCGATACATTCAATGGTTCATCAATGCGATAGATAAACCGGTGCGGAGAAGTTTCCAGATCTGGATATGATACCAGCACATTTCGTGGCACGGATACGTTGAACGCACTTGCCCATGTAAACTGTGGCGTACTGATGTTAACCGTTCGGATGTCAAACTCCCACCCTGTGTTTTGCACGGTAGCATTCAAGTTGTATTGAATAGTAGTAAACCCGGTAGTGCCAGGCAATGACAACCCCACCAACTGATTCGAGGATTGGTTACGATAATGATTAACGGAAACCTGAACCCGGTCTTTCCACAATCCGGTTTCTAATGCGGCCTCCCACTTCGTGTTGCTCTCCCACGCATAGTCGGGGTTTGCTAACCGTGCAGGCACCAATGTAGCACCACCTTCATATTGCGAACTTCCCGTCACACCCGTGTAACTATCCAGGTACCCGTAGTTGCCAATCTGATCGCTGCCCGTTGTGCCATAACTCGCACGCAGCTTTCCAAAGCTTAACCACCGTAGGTCTTTCAGAAAATTTTCCTGCGAGAAAATCCACGCAGCACCCACGGCACCAAAATTTCCAAACTGCTTACCCGGCCCAAAGCGACTTGAACCATCACGCCTCGCGGTAAGATTTATCAAATACTTTTCATTCCAGTTATAGTTAATCCGGCCAAACAAAGCCGCATACCGGTACTGCGAAAAATCATTCGCTGCCGTAACATTGTTTTGTGGTGCAGCCGTAATGTTTTCCAACAACGCATCGTTTTCAATGCCTTGTGCCAACACACGCAATTCTTCGTTCTGGTTCTCCTGAAAGGTAGCACCCACCATAGCCGTGAGCGTTCCCTTACCCCCTATCGCCTTATAGGAAATCTGTGGTTCCGCTATCCACGTACTACCGTTGCTGCGCGAAAAGTTGGCCGACCCCACTTGCGCAACCGTAGGCCGCAACGACCGGATTGGGTTCAATACTTTTTCGCGCGCATCAAGTGTGTTGTAACCGATGCTTGTTTTCACCTCCAGGTTTTTAGCAAGCATGTACCCAATGCTCGCCTGAGTAATCAAGTTGTAAGTATTGGCCTGATACTTTCGCTCCAGATGTGCAGCCGGATTATCCCAGGAGCCACCGGCCCAGTTTAACTTACCATCTTCATTGTACATAGCCGGTGCATTGGGCGCCAGCGTGTATATCATATCAAAATAATTTACACCGCCTAAGTTATTGCGTTCAGCGCCATAGTTAGCAGAAAGATTTACGGAAAGCTTTTCATTGGGTGATGTGTGGCTGATGTTAAGATAAGCTGATCCTTTATCATAATTCATATCACCGGGAAATACCGTTGTCTGATGATTGTAATTTCCGCTCAGCAAAAAACGCGTGTGCGCACTGCCGCCCGAAAGTGATGCCTGTGCTGTTGTAAACTTTGCAGTACCACCAAACAACTCGTCCTGCCAATCGGTGTAACGATCTTCTACCCACACACCGTTTACATCATAATCGGTAGCAGACGGTGTGCGGTTATCATTTGCCAACGCTTCCCTGCGCATGGTTACGTATTGCTCCGTACTCAACAAGTTCATGCGGTTGGCTACTTCTCCGATGCCTCTGTTGATAGTGAAGTCTACATTAGTACGTTCGCTTTTTCCTTTTTTGGTGGAAATCAACACCACTCCATTCGCACCACGCGATCCATAGATAGCCGTAGCATCAGCATCTTTCAATACTTCTATGCTTTCAATATCAGCCGGGTTAAGAATGCTCAACGGACTGGGCTTGCGCAACGCACCCGGTGAAATTTGTAAAAGCGAGGTGGAAGTAAACGGCACACCATCTACTATATATAGCGGGTCATTGGCTTCAGGGCGCAAACTGTTCTGCCCGCGAATACTAATATCAAAGCCACTGCCCGGTATGCCCGAATCTTCGGTGACGTACACGCCAGGCATGCGCCCCTGCAATGCCGCAACAGGATTGTACACGGGTTGGCGCGCAATGTCTGCTGCACTCACCCGGCTGATATTACCTGTATTCTCTTTTTCGCTTACCTGCCAGTAGCCGGCATTTACGGTTACACCTTCCAGCTCAGTGGCCTCGGGCAGCAACACTATATTGTATAGTGTAGCCGTGCTAGTTATTTCCGTATGGGAGCGGTAGCCAATAAACGAAAACTTCAGCGTAGTGCCCGGTGCAGCCTGTAAGGCAAAATGCCCCTCGGCATCGGAGGTGGTACCTTGTGTAGTTCCTTTAATAATAATGCTTACTCCCGGCAGGGGTTGTTGCATGGCACCATCAGTTACGGTACCAGTTATGGTTTGCGTTTGTGCCTGTGCGGCCGCGCAAAAGCAAAGCGCGGCCAGGCAGCATAAAATCTTGTTCATGCGGTGTGGTAATTAGGTTTATGAATTGGATTTGGTGTGGCCTTATTGGTTCTGCGCTAGTGTGTAAACAGAATGGGCCAGTGTTGACTTAACCTCAGCTGGGTGGGCGTTTGCAGTGAATGAATATTTCGTGAGCGCGGGTCATTAAAGAACAGCTTGTTTTTGTCCTTGACCTTCTGCTCTCATTGCCTTACTGATCATTCGAAACTGCGCAAGTAACTCATACACTGACTTGACATTTTCCATTAGCTCAGGCTCGCATTTACCAACTTCTATTTTTTTCAGGATACCCCGGATTCCCCGTTCATAACTCCTTAACTTCTCAATCCCCACAACTGGAATTGTTATCAAATTCTCTTTACCGATACCATTGCCTTCCACCATAAATTGTACTGTATTATTACACTAACGTACTATTTTATAGTACTAAATGCAACTTTTTGTACCATTTTATATTATTAGTGTACTCAAATACTATATTTATATACCAAAAATTAGATTTATGAGTGATTTAACTCGATTAGGAGAGTACTTCGAAAAGAAATCCATCAACAAAGCTAGTGTAGCCCGAAAGACTGGACTTGGAAAAAATCGGCTGACTTCTATTACTACCAGTGAAACGGCAAGACTTACCGCGGAAGAATTGTACCTAGTCGCGCTGGCTATTGAAGAGAATCCTTGCGAGTTGCTGGAATATGTCTGTGGCGATTTGAAATTGATCAAGGAATAGCACATGGGTACTCATTGTTTCATTTGTTCCAAACCAATATTCTTTATCAATTTACTATGATCGACTCCTACACAGGGAGATTGTAAGCTTTGTCTGTGAAATTGCTAAAAATGCTTTCAGGGGTGTTTTCAGCGCGGAAAATATCGAGAAGTTTATATCCCTAAGGCAACTTGATGGATACTTGAAGAACCAAAGAGAAAAGTTCTGTGGTACAACAAAGAATAAGATCAAGAGCGTGATCTCAAAGTCTGTAACAGGTAAAATTTATGTAAAAAATAAAATTCTTATCCATGACTGAAAGATTTGATTCGGAAACAGAACGCTTAGTTTACAATCAATTTCTTGGTGTTTTTTTGAATTATCCAAATTCCGGACTGATTCTAAAGCCGTTGGATAAATGGGAAACTACATTGTTAAGAAGAGAATTTGACCTGGTTATCTACAAAGGTTCAAATCCACTAGCTGTTGTTGAAGTTAAGGAATCATTTACGAACAAGAACATTCTTGCACGTGCTACAGATCAAGTCAGATCAGCTCTGACGATAACTAGCGCCCGCTTTGATATTGCCACCGATAGCATCACCTTCTACTTCTACGACAGGGAGAATTTCGAAGCCGATTTTGTTGCGACAAGCTTTGATGACATTGTTCTGAAGTTGGTAGAACTCAAGCATATCAACATCACAGAACGGGACAAAGAAAAAGTGGCGGAGATAATCAATGAAGTAATCAAACGCCAAATGTCTGAGCGTAACGAGTTGAATGACTTACTGAATAATAGGTCACTCATTTCAAATATTGATTTCGATCAAAACTCCAATTCCTTCTACTTCCTCTCGAAAGACGCTGGTATTAATTCCTTCGAGAATCAGTTTTTTATGCGAATGTTTGGTCAGTTCAATGAAAAGACGATTTGTCGTTACACAACCATGAACACAATATTCAGTATGTTAAATTATCTATCCTTCCGAATGAATGGATTGGTGGGAATGAACGATAAGTCTGAGGTCAATTATGTTGAGTCATATCTAGCTGGAAATGAAAAGCCATTGTCCAAACAACATCACGGTTCGATCACTGCGATCAACAATCGGTATATAACATCGTGTACGACAATAGCAAACAAGGATAACTTAACCCTTTGGCGACTTTATGCAGATGATAGCCGCGGTGTGTGTTTAGTTTTTAATACTGTTGACACCAACCTGAACAGTCATGTCTTGCTGCAGAAAGTAAAATATGCAGATAAAGATGGAAAACACACAGAGCTCGAACTGTTAAAGGAAATCAGGAGACAGGTTGTAGAACTGACCGGTTTTCCCTTCGAATTTAGAAACTTAGGTTACTGGAAACATTTCTTCAAACCGTACGAGTATTCAATTGAAGATGAAGTGCGACTTTTAATAATCGATGATCCCTCAATTCCATCGATCAAAAAAGATTGGGTTTTGACCTACACTCACTCCATCGTTAATCCAATTATTGATTTTCAACTGAATGGCAGTCGATTCCCGCTACACCTAAAAGAAGTATTGTTAGGCCCGAAATGCCCAGAGCAAGAAACAAATAAAGTTCAGCTTGAAGAATTAGTTCGAAGGAAGAGAAGTGAAATCACAAGCAAAAGTATTGATGCTGATTTAAAAGATTTAAAGGTTGAGATGTCTGCCATTAAACACTATCGCTAATATCCGATGAAGTTAAAAGTTGATTGGGAAGAAGAAATCAGGAAAATAATTTGGGCCTTCGTCAACTTGAGGACCAAGAGGAGTGTTTGGGTTTGGGGAATCAGAGTTTTTACAATTTCATTGCTTACAGAGATTGGGGCTCTCTTCCTTCCGGAATCCTTAGAGCCAAACTATGCTGAAATCAAAGACGAAATTGGATGGTTTCCAACCGCATTATTGGCGATTTTTGTTTCAAAAATTCTCTTTCCAGGAGATTGGCAGGCTATACTGATCAAGATCGGCCTAGTCATACTATTCTCCATATTCGAACTAATCAACAGGTGGATTACAAATAGAAAGTGGTCTCAACTTGAAATTGATCAATATTGGATTCGCAGTACATTTCAAAAACTTTATGACTCCAGTCTTAAGGAAAAATATATTAAGGAACTGCATACCAATACAATCTTCGAAAGTCAGCGCTTGGGGCCTCTACTCGTAACCCGTGAATACATTGATGTAATAGAGAGTCGAACAGTTAAGAATGAAGAATACCTAGCGATCGTTAAAAAGAATGTAACGACACTTATTTCTTTCTTAAATCAGCAACAGCTGCAAGATGCGAATGAAGCCACTGAGATCTTAAATGATTATGTTTTGTTTGTTGATCGTTGTTTGGTGGAGCAACGAAATTTCATTCAACATGCAAGAAAAAAAACGGTAAATAAATTCAATTACGATTCAATTGCAAATGTAGAGACTTGTCAAGAAAAAGGTGAGCTGCTACATAATTTTCTGATCTCGAAAACTCAAACTTGGACTCCGCTTTTTAATGATCAAGACGTTAACGAAGCAAGGGATGCCTACGAGTTCCTGACACATGAGTCCCAAGCCCCCGATTATGTTTACCTTAATTCCAGAATTTTAACATCTAAGAAGAGAGCACTTCATATTCATGGAAGTGCTGGAAGCGGAAAGACAAATCTGGCTTGCAACTTAGCGGACAGCTACTTTGGTGCAAACCTTCCATTTCTCTTCATCCCTGCTACAAGATTTAACAACTACAATCAAGCTTTGGAGGAGCCTATCAAAAACATTCTCGGCATCCCATCAGATTATACTGTAGACAATTTTTTAGATAAGCTAAACGCTCTTGGAAGTACACATAGGTGTCGAGTGCCTATTATCATCGATGGTTTGAATGAGACAACTTTTGAGAACCAAGGACTTTCTCCAATTTGGCAAACACATTTGAACGGATTTGCACAGAGCGTCAATCAACGCGAAAACTTAGTATTGATCACAACATTAAGAACGACCTATCTTCAAATTGTTTTTGGAAACAACCAGGACAATTGTTACGAATTGGAAGGCTTTACTGATGTCGATGATTTAGAAGCTTTGACCAAAACCTATTTCGATTACTACAAAATTGATGCAGGAAATCTATCTATTCAAAATCTTTCCTTCTTTCAAAAGCCAATTTACATCTCCTTTTTTTGCGAAAGACAGAATCCCTATAGAAAAATACAGAAGCAGGTAGTGCTCACTGCTCACAGTTTTTATTCTCTTGTTGGAGAATACCTATCAGAGATAAACAATGAAGTATGCACTTCGCTTGGCAGAGTACCTGAGTCGAATCAAGTTCTAGATGCAATCTATCAAGTCGCAAATCTATTTTGGCAGAATAACAATGCGACTATCACATACAAACAATTCTTAGAAACGGTTGATCAACAGCCGATAACACAAATCCTATCGAATCAATCAATTGCGCATAAACTTCTTGACTATGGATTGCTTTTTTATAGAGATCACAGTTATGGAGAAGTAGTTAGATTCACCTACCAATTAGTTGGAGGCTACTGCATTGCGAAAGGGATTAGGCAATCGAATGCAGATATCGGTGCGTTCTTAGCTGGCGCTGATTGCACTCAAAAACTATTAAGCGAGAATTATCAAGAGCTTCATGAAATGGCTCCTGACATTCTGAGGAATCTTACATACAACCTTAAGATTGAGGGCACACGTACATTTGACTTGCTTAATAATGATAGATTGTTTTCTCAATACATTAGTTCACTCTTTGAAATTCCAAGTGGAGATATCAATGCTAATGATCTCGTTCTTATTGAGAACATTTTCAATAACGAAAAAAACGCACCGAGATTGTTAAAAGAAGCCCAAAAAATTGATAAGATTATCAATCACATGTTGAATTGGGAGTTCTGGGATCGAACGCTGGCTGGCTTAGGCAAGCAATCTGTTGATAGATTTTGGAGTAAGCACATTCTAGAGAACGAGGCATATTATACTCAGATTACAAGTGAATTTGAAAAACTCCTTAACACTCCTCAGATCCAAGAAGCTCAACTCAGGTTGTATGCACTCATTTGCAAGTGGATACTTGTGACGAATATAAGAGGCTTGAGAGACAAAGCTACTCATGTGTTGTATTTGTATGGGGGCAAATACCCTCTTCATTTGCATGAAATGACTAAAGCTAGTGTGCACCATCCTGATATTTATATTTATGAGCGGCTACTCTTGGCAACCTACGGGGTGTGTATGGAGAAGCAGAATGATACGCAGTTTGTGCACCAACATTTAGATACCATTAGCAAGGATTATTACGAAATTCAATTCTCGCAAACATCCTTATCCACTAAAAATCATTTCATCGTCATCGATACTATTAAGCATATTGTAGATCTAGCTACTAACAAAGGGATTTCCACACTCACTCCACAAGAGTTGGATCTAGTAGCAAACTTTCAATTTAACATTCCATTTGATTTTCGACTGCCGCGATTTAGTGAGTGCAAAGCCCTTATCGAATCTGCCAACCATGGGTACACCGCAGATCATCCATCACCCTATGCAATGGATTTTATCATCTACACAATAAACAGGCTCTTTGACTCAGGTGATGACGATAAGCCCAAGGAGCATGCACGTGCCGTTGCCAAAATTTACAATCGAATAATGGAACTGGGATGGGATGAAAAAATACTTTATAAAAAGCCTTTTTTTGAAGGTCGGTCGGAGCTTAATGATTGTAAGATAGATCGAATTGGCAAGAAATATTGCTGGATAGCGTACTTTGAATATGCTGGATATCTACTATCGAAAGGGCAATTAACGATTCAGTCTGGAGAAGATGAAAATCATTATTATGAAAGGCTGTCAGATATTGAAATTGATCCTAGTTTCCCTCATCCAGAAATTTCTAAACGGAAATTGTTTAAGAAACATTTGTTACTGTGGAGAATGCCTTGGTTAATGAAATTCATTAAGAGGTTCAATCCTGAAGTTAGCTGGGCCACACTAAAATATACTAAGAGCTTAATTTCGTTGGTTAATAAGAGATTTGACAACGCAGACTGTGTAATGCTATATGGAGATGTAAGTCAGCTTTTGATTAAAGGTAACTATGACGTTCGATCCTTTATGTACTTGCATGCCATCTTTATTCCCAACGAATACAAACAAGATATTCTCAAAAACCTTGTATTCAAGGAAACTTCCGAAGAGTTTGACCCACATTTTTCGCAGAATGTCAATTGTTCCTACGCGGGTGAACTTTACTGGGCAGATTCCATCTTGAACTATCCATTAGAATCAGATTCCTACAAAGATCTAGAGGGACACCATCCCGGATTTGAGTACGAGCGGTCTACAATGGATTATATGTGGGAAGGCCAACATTCAAATCTTAACCCTAGCATATCATTGAACATCCCGACAAAAGCATTCGCTAAGAAATTTGGCTTAAGAATCAAACCATCAAAATTTGAAATTATAGACCAACACGGTAAGTCTGCTGTCTTTCTTTTCGAATATAAAGATGACAAGATTGACCAAGAATTTACATATGTTAATAGGGAAATGGTTAGTCAATATGTCAAGGAGAAAGATTATTTTATGTTGTACGTAGTACTTCAAAGATCCTATGATCATGAGCTTTGGGGTGATCAAAGGCGATTTCAATACTATTTAGCAAATCTATGATTCATCCAAATTTCGAGGATCACTCAGGAATCTATTTTTGACTTGCTCTGGAAGAAATCATGAGTTAACTAGGGTCAAAATTTAGTTTGAGGCTGCAATTACTACTCCTATAAGTATAAATGTAAGTAGTAGGGCACCCGCAAACTCATCATTATTACTCTTTACTGCACTAAGCGAAGTTGAAGAGCCAAAGGCAAATGGTACCTTCAAGCTCCCTGAGTTAAATGTAATTGTTGGAGTTTGATTATTCCCCATGCCTTTCAACACCTTAGCAACATGAGCCAAAATACTTTGTATCGAACAGGGGGAATAGTCAGTATCTGCCTTCATTCTTGTTGACACTTGCATAAGTGCCTGAGTAAAATATCCACCAGTAGGGCTGTCATATGAATACTTTCCTTCCTGTGTTGCATGGACAATAAGTGATCCCCGAGGAGACAACGCAATACACTCACTAAATAACTCATAGGCTGGAGACCCTTCGAAGTGATCGACAGAATCTTCAAATGCAGGAATCCCAGATAGTCCGGGAGCCAAATAATTTCTACAAGCATCGACCAGTACCAATTGTCTCGGGCTTTCATTCAGCAATTGCCAATCAGGTATGTTACCATCCCTTAATGATATCATTCTGTTATTGGAGAGCATGTCAGTATACCCGTGACCAGAAAAGTATATCAGGAGGTAGTCTGCTAATAGTGACTGGATGATACTTACCGTCTCATCGACAGATGGATTATCTAGCGATATTATCTCATCTCTTTTCCATGCCCCACCTTTGTTAGATTGCAGGAAGCGACTCATTTGCTGGAGATCCTTTTTGACCCCACGCAAAAAATTATTGGGCTTGCCAGGGCATCCAATTAATACTGCTTTTCGAGTTATATTTTGAAAACGGATCATGCTTCAGGGGATTGTTCAGTTATTCTTTGATATTCAAATCCAATTGGCCTATCATCTGCCGGCGTATTAAGTAATACATCTAAATCTTGTGGTTCAGATTCCGATGAAACGGCCAACTCATTGCCTTCAATATTGTCTGTCCTGGTTATAGCATAAATGAAAACACCAAATAGTATGAGAAACAAAAACATTCCTATTGACTTTATAATCCTGAAAGTAGATTTTTTCATACTAGCTCTTGTTTAATAATGGTGTTATTCCATTCTCATTCATCCAGGCGATTGCGTTTAAGATGTCCTTTTCAGGAAATCGTTTCTTTTTCTCATCCCATTCATAAAAAGACTTAATAAGTGATGCATTATTCACGAGCTTGTGATTTGAATTGAACTCAATCCAAAGAAAAAAAACAGTAGCAACAATTTCACAAAAGTCTGATGACTTCTTTCTAAATAATTCAATAACTCTTCCGATTTCTCCGAGTTGATTTTTGAAATATCTTTCATACCATACCTTGTATTCATCAGCTTTCTCATCTGGCGTGTACTTATAAGCTCCATAGTGCGTTCTAGAAACGATAAACCATCTTTTTCTTTTGAATTGAGCATCGAAGGTCCGCATCTGTATCGGATCTAACGGCCCTGCCGCGTATCTACCATAAGAAGAATTCAAATTCATTTCACAAACCTTATCGCATAGTAGATAAACCTTTACGAATTTAACGTGACCAAAGGTTGGCTCTTCATGAAGCTGGTAAGCTATCTCAGCAGCCAATACTAGTTTTTTGAAGTAGTCGCTTTTTACTTGATCGGAAGTTTTTACTGAAGCTTTTACAGGTGCAGCTTTTTGCACCGGTACTGATTTGACTGCTTTTTTACCAAGTTGCTCACCACCTAAAAAAGCAGGCCGCTTCAAGTGGTCAGGAAACATCACTTGTGTTTTACCAAATATCTTATTGAATTCTTCAAGTTCTTCATCATTTGTAGGCAACAAGTATCCAAATCTCCTCATATCAGTTTGAAGATTCTTTTTGTCATTGGGGGTCAAATCCTGGTTATCAGTTTTGCCTTTAGTTTTTGCCATGTCTCAGATTTTACAATTTCTTAAATCCTCAAGTGCTCTTTGTTTCGCTTTGCGAATCGCAGCTGAGGTTACTTTGTATTTTGTTTTTAGATTTTCTAATACCTTATCAGGCAAGTGATCGGTGTTACGCTCTTTAAATTCACTCTGAGCAATCAATTTCCTTACCTGCTTCGGTACAGCACAAGAACTCAAGTCATCTTTGAGTTTCAGCAATTCTGTTTCTTTGCCTGAAATATGATCGCCAACTTCTTCCTTTAACGTTCCATATTCAAGGCACGCAATCAAGATTTCCTTTGACATCGCATTCAATTTGTTCCATAAGGCATCGAACTTTGCCTTGTCATAGGTCTGCTTGTATGCCTTTCTTTCAAATGTGACCCCAGGCCTGCTTTCTCTGAGCAGTTCATCTCCGTAGTCAGTCAGGGCTTTTCGCTCTTTCTTTTGATCACTCGCGAGTTTAAGGAACTTGTTGTTTCCAATTACAGATAACCAATTTAGGATCACTTTTTCACACTCAGTATCATCCCAGTTACCTCCCATCTCAAATGTTTCTATATCCTCGAAAGCAGTAAGAAAGGTGTCATTAAACACCTCTTCCATTTTTCCCTCCCAATCCGGTATCCCTCTATAAAGCTTTGACGCGACTTTATATAGTCTATCATAGAACTTTGGACTGAAACAATCATAAAATTCTGTCTTAAGCCTCTGCTTTCGTTGGTCATCCCGGCAGGTAATGAACGACCGGAGAAGAGCAATCAAGCTCCCCTCTCCATTACCCAGCTTCTGTGCCTCCGGTACTTCCATTTAGGCCTACAATTTTTTATTTACTCATTAATACCTAAGCGTGACATAATAAAAAACCGCGTTTTTGCGTCACGCTTCTGCATTTAAGGCAAACAAAAGATAAGTATATGGCAGAAGAAATTGAAATTGTAGACCTCGAGGCCTATTCGAAAGAAGGGAGGCCTGTACCAAAGGACAAAAAGTACCGCATAAAAATCGACCGGGAGGTTTATGTGGTGGAAAAGGAATGCATGACAGGGCGTGAATTACTTACTCTCGCTGGCAAGAAGCCTCCAGAAAAGTACCAGCTTAACATGAAGTTGAAGGGTGGTAAAGTTGAACCAATTAGCCTCGATGAAAAGGTTTGCTTTACAAAGTCTGGCGTGGAAAAATTCATGACCCTTCCACTTGATCAGACCGAAGGTCAGGTCACGCGAAAGCAATTTGACCTCTTGGATGAGGATGTAGAGTTTCTCGAAAGTTTGGGTCTCCCTTGGGAGACCCTTTCTGAATCTACTGGTCGATGGATTCTTATTCATGCCTATCCAGTTTGCGAGGGATATAATGCAGAGAAATTAACGGTAGCCGTAAAGATTGAACCTGGCTATCCAAGAACTCAACTTGATATGGCGTATTTTTTTCCAGCGTTGTCACGAAGCGATGGGCAAGCAATCGGTGCAACCTCTGTCCAACAAATTGAAAGCAAATCTTACCAACGATGGTCACGTCACCGCACGCGTCAAAATCCCTGGAGAGAGGGGATTGACAACTTAAGTACTCATATGAGCTTAGTGAGTTATTGGTTCAAACAGGAATTTGAAAAGAAACCCAATGCAGTACCAGCTTAGCGTCTCAGGATTTCACTACGACCATATTAAGAACCATCTTTTTCCGGGTGACAATTTGGAGGCAGTGGCTGTTGCTTTATGCGGTCGACTTAATAACACCGATGTTCACAAGCTCCTCGTTCAGGAGGTTGTTTACATTCCTTATTCAGAATGTCACCGGACTCCAGACTTCATATCCTGGCAGACTGAAAGAATAACTCCTTTGATAGAGAAAGCTTCAAAGCATAATTATGCAATTGTGAAAATTCATTGCCATCCACGTGGCTATGAACAATTTTCAACTTTGGATGACGATTCAGACACACGTCTCTTCTCATCACTCTTCGGTTGGACAGATTCCGACTCTCCACACGCCAGCTGTGTGATGTTGCCTGATGGAAGAATTTTTGGGCGAGTTTTCTTTCCCGATTTGGAAACAGAAAGTATAACCAGAATTACCGTTGCCGGAGACAATATCAAAATTTGGGATTACACCGGTAATGCCAATGATCAATTAGAGATTGGCGAGAGGACAATTCAAGCATTTGGAGAAGGCACATTTAATCTTCTAAAGAAATTAAAAATTGGAGTTGTGGGGTGTTCAGGAACTGGTAGTCCAGTCATCGAACAATTAGTACGCTTAGGGGTCGGCAAATTGATATTGGTTGATCCCGACAAAGTTGAATTGAAAAATCTTAACAGAATATTGAATACAAAACGTGAGGATGCTAAGCGAGGTCGATTCAAGGTTGACGTTTTGAACGAATCCATTTCCAATTTTGATTTGGGGACACAAGTAGAAGTATTTTCAAACAACATTTATGATGATCCTGTTTGTCTTCGTAAACTGGCTGAATGCGACATTCTGATTGGCACTGTTGATTCAGTAGATGGACGTGATTTGATAAATCGACTTTCCACGTATTACATCATTCCATATTTTGATTTGGGAATTAAATTGGAAGCTGATGGGAAGGGCGGAATTTTGAAAATAGTTGGCACTGTAAATTACATCCAACCTGGCAAGTCTTCTTTGATGTCCCGTGGATTGTATGATGCAGAAGATTTAAAAGCTGCAGGACTCTACAGAATCTTTCCAGATAAATTCCCTGACTTAGTTAAGAACTCCTATATCAAAAATATAAATGTTGATCGACCCGCTGTCATAAGCGTAAACATGATGATTGCCAGTTATGCAGTCAATGAATTTCTCAACCGAATTCATCAATACAAAGTGGACGCAAGTCAAGAATTTGCACAGACAACCATTGATCTCACGGAGGGATGTTTTATCCATCGATCAGAGGATAGATTGAAAGTAGATGCTTTCCTTCATTCCAAAATAGGGTATGGTGACAGGAAGATGTTTTTAGACTTAGTTGAATTATCAAATCGGCAACATGAGAAATTGGTTTAGGAACTTTGATCGCTATTTTACAAAAACAGCCTCAGGCGAACGGGTATCTTACAAATGTAAATATTGTGGTGAGGAGCCAGAAAAGATTTCTGAAAGGGTGATCTATATCGTTGGCCAGCGACCTCATTATTGGATGTTGAGTTTTAAATGCCCATGTGGTTGTCAGGAAACAATTAGTTTAAATATTTTGAAGGGTGCTAATCCTCGATGGAGATTCATTGTAAGATGGTGGCGAATAACAATCTATCCTTCTGTATGGAGGAACGTGGGTTGTAAAAGTCATTTTCATATTAGAAGAGGTAGAGTTCAGTGGAGTTACATATGATTTTAGCTTGGCATAAGCTATCTTATTTCCATTAGTTAGTTTTTTCTTTACTAAACTGTAGCATCTCCATAGTTTGCAATCATTTAAAGAATATTTTTAATGGACTTAACTGCCTATGAGAATCTTCTCAGCCACACGCTAACACCTGTGGTACCACAATTTAGAAAGCTTAAATTCTGACCTTATGAAATCGTCATTTGTAATCTATTAAATCGTTGACTTATTAATTCAGTCAATTTATTCTTGAAGTCGTCATTCAAGAAGCTAATCTTAATGAAGTCTATCCATTGCGGAAAAGCATCTTCCATTTTCTTAAAGATATTTTGCTGTTGCCTTTCATCCAGAAAATTGGAAAATACGGTCGTAAAATCACCACGATTGATCCTGTTTTTCTTACCATTTAAATTAAGGGCTAGCTCTTCTTTATCATCGGGATTTACTAAAGCAGTTGCCAGCATGTCGTAAGCAGGTGAAAGTATCGGGCCAATTTTTGGATCATGCAGAAGTGAGAAATTTTTCAAGTGCATGTCAGCATTGCCCGTCAGGAAAGAGAATAGCACCTCTTCAAAAAAATTTACAATATCTAACCCAGGGTTAGTTGAATACTTAGCGATAAGTTTTGCTATTTTTTCATAGGAACCTCTATACTTATGTTCGGTAAGTGTTTCGGATAGCTGACACAGATCTTCCATGTGGATTTTGTTTTTCTTATTGCGATCAATCCTCTTAGTGATATAGGCCAATTGCCCCGACTGCAGCCGAATGAGGCTGTGTGGTACAACACCGATTTTAGCTATGGAAGCTAAGTGCATAGTAAGATCCTCAACTTCGGAAGTATGCGGATAACGAGTTGAAGTCGGTTTCAAAATGTATTCACCCCACAGACCAACAATTGTAAAACGCCTTGGCTGTTCTTTATTTTTACTAACGGGCTCTAAATCTAAGGAGAGCTTTGCTTGTACACCGGTAACGGTCATATGGGTGCTAAGAATCTTCATCGCCAGGTCTTCCATTTCTCCTTCAGAGTAAGGAAGTTTTGGCGGTATTGGCATTCCGAAAAATTTTTTACTACAGGATGGATGAAAATCAACTTCATCATCGCCCAATAACTGATAACAATATAAACATCTCATACCTCTTCAACAGTTACTGGGTGGATACTTACTGACCCGATGCAATCTTTGCAGCATGCAAGTAATAGACCCATCCTATCGCGTGGGCTGAGTTTCCAATTTTTTTCAACTATTTCAAGCAACCATCCCTCTGGTATCAACCCATCAAAAAAGGGAAACAGTATTGTGCTGTCAAAAGGCTTTTCTCGCAGTGGTAATGTTAGGCTTACTGGTTTTGCTTCTTCCATTTTTAGATACTGAGAGTCATAGCTAAAGTGATAACCGCTCTCATCTTCTGTAAGCCAGCCAGCAGTGATACTATGATTTTTTATTTCAGCCTTTCTCATACGTTAACTTAAAGCGGTAGCTTCTTCATCCGAAGCCTGATCTTTTTTTGACACCTGGTTTCGATCTGACTCTACCGGTCCGAGTTCAAAACCGAATAGCTTTAAGACTTGATTCACCGTGTTTAGCCGGAGCGTTTCTTTGCCCTGTTCCAACTCACGAACGAAGCGTAAACCAACTCCCGCTTTTTTGGCCAAGTCTAGCTGAGTAAGGCCTGAGGCCATTCTCTTCTGTTTTATAAATTCAGGAAGCGTCATAATATACCCTATCGGGTATAAATATACATAAAATATTATTAAGTATACCCTATCGGGTGCATTTTATCATAAATAGTAATGTTTTATACCCTATCAGGTATAATAACATGTATTTAGCGAATAATTATACCCGTTAGGGTGTAGATTGATATTCAGAAGGGGCTAGCTTAAAAGCTCAGTCAATAGGTTGATTTAAAAAAACCGAAAAGGACACCCTTAAAAATTTCCTGTGACTTTATCGCTAACCAGAATTATGACTTAAAATCAACTAGTGGATTTCAAAATAATCATTTTCCTCTTTTGTTTATTGGGTTGTAAACAAGCGAATCATAAGAACGATCCAATTGCTCCGATTGAACAGTTCAAACCTCTTTCATCGGGTACACTGAACATCGAACTTACGGCAGATACTAATTATTCCATTTTCGTAGAGGCAAGGGCATTAAGAATTATCCCTAAACAAGGAAGTGAGACCCAGACATTGGCTCTTAATAAAGAGGGAACATACTACCTGACATTACCAATTGCCAGGTCAGCCAGCGCAACGCTTGAAGTAAATAATACATCATACAACATTATGATTTCTCCTGGTGATACTACCTTGGTCAAAATCATCCCTGAAGTCAATACAAATCGTTTGGGATTTGCTGGAAAGCATGCCGCAATCAACGACTACTATCTGGCCAAAAAACAGAAGCTTGGTTATACGAATATTCTTATCCCACTGAATCACCAACTTACTTCATCGACTACCTATCTTTCACTAAGTGCAAAGGTGGACGCTGTAACTCAAAAGGAATTTCAATTCCTGGATTCAGTTCGCTCTTTGCTCAGCTTACCTGATTGGTTTTATGATTATGAAATAGCTGAGATAAAATATGCTGGGATTGGTTTTAAAACAAATATGCCCGCACTTAACAAAATCTCACATGTACTTAAAGATAGTCTCTCTGGTAATTTTTTCGACTTTGTCGATAAATCCATGATGGATGATAAAAGTGCAATACGTTCCACTAAGTATTACATGTTCTTAGACAGCTACTTTTCGCGGAACTTACCATTTGATCATTTCAATTCCCTATCGGGATTTGATCGTATTCAAGCTATCATCAATCATATATTGTCAACATCACGTGACGTAATCTCATCTGACATACAGGCCATTTATTATAAATATCTTTTCAGCAGTGCAATCCGATATCTTAATGACTCTACAAAAATCGATTCATTGGCCGTGACTTATGGAATTGATGACTACAAAGATTTAATTAGTCTGAAAAGCACAAGAACAGAACAAACATTTAAAGTGTTGTATCTTGAAAAAGGCGATCTTATTCCAGAATTTCAGGCGACTGATGAAAGTGATTCTTTGAAATCCATTCGTGATTTTTCCAACAAAATTATTTACTTAAACTTTTGGACAACATGGTGCGGCCCTTGTATTCAAAACATGAAAAATCTCAATGCATTAATCTCTTCCTCGAATAATAAAGATATCTACTTCATTAATGTTTGCCTGGATAGCGAAAAAGATAAGTGGAGGATAGCACTGAAGAAGCATGATATTCAAGGAACAAATTTATATTCCACGGAAACCGGAAGTAATCAGCTAAAAGCAATCTTTAACATCAATGGTATTCCTCACTATACCCTGATAGGAAAGAACAATATTCTATTTGAGAACAAGACTGACAAAGCACCGTATGTTAGCGAGAAAATAAACAGACTTATTGCCAGTCCTTTGTGAAAGACTTGTTATTCTATCAGCAAAATGAAAGATATCTCTATCAACTTGAATAGGCCAAATGTAGATCCTCGGTGGTTTTGGGATTTCGATTTTGAAAAGATTGATTGGCATAAGGGCTACAAAACAATTATTGCCCGGATCATCGAACGGGGTGATAAGGCTGACTGGTTGGAGATCACTCGCTTTTACGGTGAAGAAAAAATCGTTAATGCGCTAAAAAACGAAATAGTATTCCTTCCGGATTATTCTATAGACGATGTTTGCAAATACTATAAACTTAAGGCTGAAGATTTATTATGCTTTTCGCGGAAACAATCGAAAACAAGGACGCTGGATCTGATGTATCATAAAGTTTATGATAAGCCATATTAATTTAACCGCAACATAGAAGACAATGAAATCCGTGAGAGGAAATTCATGTTCGCTATTCCGTAAAAAAACGAAATTATCATCTCATCAAATGCATTGTCTAGGGAGCGACCGTCTCCTAGTGTAGCACTTCAATTGAGTCTTGGATAGATTAAAGTATTTACAGACATCGTCAATGATTTCAACGGGCAAATAGTTAGTCTCATTCTTTAATGTATTGACAACCTTATCCTTTCCATAGAATCTTATTAACTGATTCCATTCTGATTCTGTTCCTCTTTCGATAACTCGCTCAATGACTGATGCATACTCTTTAAGCCAATCAATATCTTCATATTTAAATTCCCAAAATAATCGCTTAGGCAGATTTGGCCTGACATTTTCCATTCTATTAAGTTAAAGAAGATTTTTTATAAGCATATATTCTCCTTGGGCAACATCAAAATTTACCAGGTCTTCCGACCCATCAGGATTGGCACGTATGAATTGTGTTAAGGCTTTACTGCGATCATCTTTGTAAAACATGGGGATACCTTTGCGAAATGCATCAGCATACAAATTATCTATAATTTTTTGCGCCTCCTCTTCTGTATCAGTTACTGTCCGTCCGCTTGAAAGTACTGCTTCGCTCTTTAAAGCTGCTAGTCCTGAAAGAATTCCTGATTTATTTTTTAAGGCTTTGACCTTCATTGAATGTAACCATCTGAATTTACAAAATTAAGTATTTTGAATAAGATACTTACTTTACATTTTCAAGCTGAACTAATGTCTCCGATCTGGATTCAAGCTTACTTCTTAACAAGATCATATCATCATTTACCTTCCAAAATAAACAAGTTTCTAAGTGAATGATAAGTCATCGTATAAGACACTAACTTTAAAACGACATGTTCACTTTGCAAACATGAATGAATTCAGTATCTTTATAATAACAAGGGATCATTAGATTACTTGATTTTGAACTGAGTACTCCATTGTGGTACCAGCATTTGGAAAAGCATAAAAATGTTTGAGAATGAGGATGTTATATTAATATACAAACACCCTCCTCCTCTGCAACCCAAAAAATCCCGCAAAAGCGGGATTTTTTTGTTGTAAGCAACTTAAGCGAACTATGTTTCAGTTGCGATGAGATTCTTTACTTAAGTCACCAGAAAGTAGTACTGCTTTATCATTTTTCTTTCGCCTTTATCTTCGCTTAAGTAAGCGATAGCAACGGCAGCTCCTTGAGACGGTTACAAACCGTTACTCCTTTATCACTTTAGGTTTTGATAAGTTTTTTTGCTCGGACTCTTTTGCGGTTTTATTAAGAATCTCATAGGCTGACGAATAACGAAATGCTTTCTTACCAATAATTGTGATGGGAGTATTGATCAAAATCGGTTCTTTTGATAATATGGTCAGGAGATCAGCATCACTTGCGTTTGGACTTGATTGGGCATCAGGAAAGCGATCTTTATAAGTGGGATCCAAGAGCATTATAATGTCTGAATCCATTTTATTAGCTATTTCAGCCAGTTGAGTTTCTGTAATTTTATCTTTTTTCAAATCGAGCACTTTTACAACATACTCTGTAATTGATTCAACAAAGGCCCGTGCCTTTTTATCCTCTGCTTTATCCGAATGATATAGCAGGGTAAGTTCGTTAGATTGATTTTCTATCATGTCGGTTAATTGTAGTCTGTGAATTATAATAACTGACTCAGTCGCCCGTGCTCGCGTCTAATCATCTTCATATTGGTTCGAATCCGGCTAATAGCATCCTGCGTCCACCCATTTTGGGCCGTTGTCCTGGTCTCGACTAAATCCAACTCTACCAGATCATAATAGCGTACTAACTCTTTACGGGCAGTTTGTAGTTTTTTCTTTTGGGGGGAGCGAACTGCTTTAATACGAGCGTCATATTTCTGTAGTGATAAATTAATCGAATCACGTAGATCAATCAATTCTTCCGAGACAGTGTTTCGCACCATCTCCACCTTTACCGAATCCAGCGATTGAGCCAGGGTAACGTTGTAAAAACTCACAAGACTGATGATGATCAGAAATAATTTAATGCGTTGCATAGTAGTTGTCGCTTAATACAAT
This sequence comes from Cyclobacteriaceae bacterium, assembly GCA_022841475.1. Classification (GTDB taxonomy): domain Bacteria; phylum Bacteroidota; class Bacteroidia; order Cytophagales; family Cyclobacteriaceae; genus ELB16-189. Next base: position 87,565 of record JALHRJ010000011.1, read on the forward strand.
CATTTCAGCAACTTTGTGTCCATTAGTAGGAAGCGTAGGAATCCGGATTTTAATGCTGATTTAACTATTCGAGTGGTGGAGAAATGTGATGATATGTAGAATTTACTTCACACTGAATTCTTTGCACGACTTAATCTCTTTTCTTCTTTCGCTTACGCCCAAACTCCTCATCGATCATTCCGGCTTCGTATAGGAGGGCCCGCACCAGTCGCTCGTCTATTTTATCCTGCAACTTAATGTACATACAATACACCTGCTTTCTACCCTCTGCCAGAAGCAAGGGATTTTTAGCCATCTTATTGCCTTGATTAAAACCTAATACAACAAAATTATCGCGTACGTCATTTCTTTTCTTCGGTCCCATTCGAATGGAAGGGGGCCAAATAAAACAAATCAATCTGTTGTGTCGGTAAAAAGGCACGCTCAAGCCATAATAGCTCCGCTCCTCAGCCTTTGGCAAACATTCTAAAATGATAGCTCGCAATTGTTTAACAAGTATCTGTTCGGATTTTGGAAGTCCCGAAATAACTTCATCAATTGAGTTTATTGTTGAACTGGCCATAAAGACCTGAAAATAATTATTGCTTGTGACACCCTTGTGTCAGCAGACTAGCGCATTGCTTTCAGCTTCCTGTTCTTTATTAGATTTTCGCGAACAGTTTCCAACTTATGTCCATAGTGGAGACTGGCATTGATTTCATATCCAAACAAGAGCACTAGCGTAATTAACTGAATCCAAATCATAAGCGCAATCAGCGCTCCAATGGAACCATACACCTTATTATAACTTCCAAAGTTGGTGATGTAATAGGAAAAACCATAGGAAATAGCCAGGATGCCCAGCGTGGAAATCATGGAGCCTATGGAAAAAAAACTCCAATTGTAATGCACAGCAGGGCCAAAATAGTAGATGAAAGAAATGGCTACAAAAAAGACAATGAAGATCACTACAAAGCGTAACAAAAATATTAGATAAATAGTAAATTCATCCATGTCTAGTGAACTGAACTGGGAGATATTTTCCATCACATAATCAAGCATTAACTGCCCAACAATAAGCAGGACAACCGCCACCAACAACACCAACGCCAGCATAAGGGTAAGGCCGGTAGCAGTAAGTCGCATCTTAAACGGATTGCGTCTTTCTACCGTACGATAGCAGGCATTGAATGCCCGCATGAGAGCCATCATGCCATTGGTTGCCAGGTACAAGGCAAAGAAAAAACCAAGCGTAAGCAAGCCACCACGCTGATTATTTACAATATCTAACACCGTAGATGAAATAACTTCATTCATGGAAGGCGGCAAATAGTCGCCTAGAAATTGAACGATCGTTTCATTCGTTAACGTGGGGTAAAAACTGGTGATGTACGGGATAAGGGTAAACAAAAAAATAACAGCCGGAAAAATGGCCACAATGAAATTGAACGCAACCCCATTCGAGCGATCCAGAATTTCATCTTCGTCAATGTTATGCAGGAATATCTTCAGGAATTTGTAAAGTGAAAGATTTCCAAATCGTTTGAACTGGATTTTTTTTAACCATTTCCGGCTTGTCCGCGCGGTCGAATATTCAAGAATACGTTTACGGGTTACGTACTTCATTCAAAATATGGTTTCAAAACTTTTTGAAATACTTCAGGCGGACGACAAGGTCGGCCGGAGTTTTTATCAACAAAGGCCAGCATAGTTTCTCCCTGATGAATTAATATACCTTCCCCATTGAAAATGTCATACTCAAACCGGATGCGTACACCGGGTTTTTCGCGAATGGTCGTTACAATCTTAAGATGGTCATCATACAAGGCTGCCGACAAAAACTTTGATTTGTTTTCCAGCACGGGCATCATCACACCCATTTCCTCCAATTCCCTATAGGTTAGACCTAATCGTCTGAGACTTTCTACCCTGCCAACTTCGTAATACATGGCATAGTTACCATAATACACGTACCCCATCTGATCAGTCTCACCATAGCGAACGCGGATATGTGTTTCTGATGTGTACATCTAATTCTTCTGATTCGCCTTACCCTTTCTGATCTCTATCGTAAGCGCATCCTGGTATCGCCTTGCGTTACGGTTGTGTTCGGTAAGTGTGGTAGCAAAGTTGTGATAGCCTGAAAAATCCTCGCGGGCACACATAAAAATATAATTATGCGGTTGGTAATCGAGCACTGCGTCAAGCGTATAAATCTGTGGCATATTGATGGGCCCGGGAGGTAACCCGGCATTGCGATAGGTATTATACGGTGAATCAATTTCCTTGTGCGAGTTAAGAATCCGTTTTGCCGCAAAATCTCGTGTGGCGAATACCAGCGTGGGATCGGCCTGCAGCGGCATGTTTTTCTTAAGACGGTTTAGATAAAGTCCGGCAATAATTTCGGCCTCCTCTTTCTTGACTGTTTCCGCTTGCACGATGGAGGCCAACGTAGAAACTTCAAACGGTGTAAGGCCTATCGCTTTCGCTTTTGCGAGTCGCTCTTCATTCCAAAATTTTTTATACTCTGCATACATGCGATCAATCAGTTCATCGGGCAACACATTGTAATACACCTCATAAGTGTTGGGTATAAACATGCCAATCACATTGTCTTTGGTAAATCCTTCTTTGTTGGAATCCAGAAACTCGTCTAACGCATTGTCAAACTCAGTAGGAGTTACACCAATATTTTTTGTGATTTTCTCACCAAGTTCTTCGATTAAACGCACATGGGTAAAAGTGACCATCACCGCCTGCCGCTGGCCCGATGCTAAAACCTGAAGCGCTTCCAGGTTGGTCATGTTTCTTCGCAGTGAATAACGACCTGGCATTATGCGTTTATCGTAGTCTTTCAACCGCGCTAAAAAACTAAAGGATACCATGTCGTTTACAAAACCACCTTTGCCCAACTCTTCCTGCACTTTACGAAATGTGTATCCGCTGCGGATGATAAAGGTGCGATCATCCCTGTCTACCAGAATGTTAGGTGTATACACAATCTGATATGTGTAGAACACAAATGTAATTAGAAGTGTAGAGGCTATCAGAAAAAATGTTAGCTTCTTTTTTGAAACTTCAGCCATATATAAAATTAGAGCTTCAAATTTACTAAAATGCCGGTATACCACTACCCTCTCTAGGATTTGATTTACCTTGCAACAGGTTATCGTGGTATACGGAACCTTATCCATTATGGCAGCCGAATTTCTATTTATTCATCCGGTTACTCCTGAACCCCGAAAAATATCACGGGTGGTGGACTTGTTGAAGAAGGGCGGCATAATTGTTTATCCCACCGATACCATTTATGGGATTGGTTGCGACCTGATGAACAGAAGAGCGATCGAGCGACTTTGTCATATCACTGAAGTCAAACCACAAAAATTAAACTTATCATTTATCTGTAACGATCTCAGTCATATCGCAAAGTATGTAAAGCGAATTGATACCCCGGAATTCAAAGTGCTAAAGAAGCTTCTGCCCGGTCCCTTCACATTCATTTTTGAATCAAATAGTAACGTACCAAAAATTCTGGATGTCAACAAAAAAACAGTGGGCATCCGGATTCCGGATCATCCCATTCCGTTAGCCCTTGTTCATCTGCTCACCAATCCATTAATCACTTCCTCCATAAAAGATGATGATAAAATAAAAGAATACACCACCGATCCGGAAGAGATCTATGAAGACTTTAAACACCAGGTGGATCTGGTTATTGATGGTGGCACAGGCGGCAATGTTCCTTCCACCATCGTTGACTTTACGAGTGGTGAGCCGATAGTCACGCGTCAAGGGCTCGGTATTTTTGATTAGTGAACGCTTCCGGATTTTAAATTTCTATCAACAAGCTTCTTTATTCAAACCAGAAAACTTAAAACTTGAATCTCTTAATTGATCTTCACTATTTGCCTTCGCTGGAGTATTTCTGTGCGCTGCAACAGTTTGATGAAATTCAATTAGAGAAGCATGAACACTTCGTTAAACAGAGTTATCGTAATCGCTGCTTTATAAACACCGCACAAGGGCCGGTGATGCTGGTTGTACCATTAACAAACAAGCATGGCAAAGTTCCTATCAAAGATGTTGAAATAGATTACAGCATTCAATGGCAAAATAATCACTGGCGTACGATTGAGTCAGCGTATCGAAAGGCACCTTATTACGGCTATTATTCTGAGGATATTCGAAAAATAATCTACCACAATTACAAGTTTATCTTCGATTTGAACCTTGATCTGCTGTCATTCTGTCTGAAATGTTTACAGCTCAAAGCACGGCTTTCTGTAAGTGTGTCGTACCAAAAAAATACCGAAGAGTCTGTTTCTGATCTCAGATCAGTGATTCAACCCAAAATACCCCATTCAGCTCGGCCAATCTACAAGCCAAGTAGTTACACGCAGGTGTTTGGCAATCAATTTGTACCGAACCTCAGCGTTATGGACCTACTGTTTTGTGAAGGACCCCGGGCTGGTTCCCTAATCCTCGCTTCACAGCATCAAGGTTTGAACAAATAAAATTCAGATGGTGTTAATAAATCAACAAACAGAACGGAATAATTACTAATTATGGGTTGCTAAGCTTTTTGAATAATCAGGCTTAAAACTCTACATTTACAATACTCAAGAATATGCCAAATATGGAAGCAAAATTTTCTAACCGGGTGAAAGAAGTAATATCCTTAAGCCGGGAAGAAGCCCTTAGGTTGGGTCATGATTATATAGGAACAGAACATCTTTTGTTAGGGATGATTCGGGAAGGTGAGGGCGTGGCTGTAGGCGTGTTGAAAAAACTGGGCGTGCCACTTGAAGAACTAAGGGGTGAGATTGAGAAAATCTCGAAAGGCACAGCCACTCATGAAATTAAAAATCTGGCCAACATTCCGCTTACACGGGCTTCCGAAAAAGTACTTAAAATAACTTACCTCGAAGCAAAAATATTTAAAGCACAATTGATTGGCACGGAGCACTTGTTGCTTTCAATTTTGCGTGACCCCGATAATCTGGGAACTCAGATTCTAAATAAATTTGATGTTGCCTACGATGTTGTAAAAGAAATGCTTGAATACCAAAACGATCAACCTACATCTGCCTCCGACACAGATGATCCTGATGATGATTCTTCCAAAATGTTTGGAAGCTCAGCCAACCCCGGCAGTGGAGGCAAGGAGAAAAAAGGAGCCGAAAAGTCGCGCACACCAGTGCTCGACAATTTTGGACGCGACCTGACCAAACTTGCGGAGGACAACAAACTCGATCCTATCGTTGGCCGGGAGAAGGAAATAGAACGCGTGGCTCAAATTTTGAGTCGCAGAAAGAAAAATAATCCAATTCTTATTGGTGAACCGGGAGTTGGAAAAACAGCCATTGCTGAAGGACTTGCGCTGCGTATCATTCAAAAGAAAGTATCACGTGTACTTTTCGGCAAGCGGGTAGTCACGTTAGATCTTGCTTCGCTAGTTGCCGGAACCAAATATCGTGGCCAGTTTGAAGAGCGGATGAAAGCCGTAATGAATGAATTGGAAAAATCTGCTGATGTAATACTTTTCATTGATGAGTTACATACAATCGTTGGAGCAGGTGGTGCTTCTGGCTCGCTGGATGCGTCCAACATGTTTAAACCTGCATTGGCCCGTGGAGAAATCCAATGTATCGGTGCCACCACGCTGGATGAGTATCGTCAGTATATAGAAAAAGACGGAGCACTCGCCCGTAGATTCCAGATGGTTATGGTAGATTCTACTTCCGTGGATGAAACCATTCAGATTCTCGAGAACATCAAAGAGAAATATGAAGATCACCACCATGTAAGCTATACAAAAGAAGCGTTGGAAGCGTGTGTAAAATTATCGGACCGCTATATCAGCGACCGGTTTTTACCTGACAAGGCTATTGACGTAATGGACGAAGCGGGTGCGCGCGTTCACATCAACAACATTCATGTGCCCGAAGACATCGTGAAGTTTGAAGAGGCTATTGAAGACGTTAAGAAAGAAAAGAACCGCGTAGTGAAGAGCCAGAAATATGAAGAGGCTGCTCAACTTCGCGACAAAGAGAAAAAACTAATTGAACAGCTCGACCTTGCCAAGGCGCGTTGGGAAGAAAAAACCCGCACCGAAAAGTATACCGTAACCGAAGACAATGTTGCTGACGTAGTCGGCATGATGACCGGCATTCCGGCCAATCGTATCGCACAAAAAGAAAGTAACAAGCTCCTGGGTATGGGCGACCAATTAAGCGGTCGTGTAATCGGGCAAGATGAGGCGATCAAGAAATTGACAAAAGCCATTCAACGCACACGTGTAGGATTGAAAGATCCGCGCAAGCCGATTGGATCATTCATCTTCTTAGGGCCAACTGGAGTTGGAAAAACTGAATTGGCAAAAGTATTGGCCAGCTATCTATTTGATAAAGATGATGCCCTGGTGCGCATCGACATGAGCGAATACATGGAGAAGTTCTCTGTGTCGCGATTAGTAGGAGCGCCTCCCGGATACGTAGGCTATGAAGAAGGTGGACAGCTTACTGAAAAAGTAAGACGCAAGCCTTATTCGGTTGTGCTGCTTGATGAAATTGAAAAAGCTCACCCGGATGTATTTAACATCTTGCTGCAAGTATTAGACGATGGTATCCTTACGGATGGCTTAGGTCGCAGGGTAGACTTTAGAAATACGATCATTATCATGACTTCTAATATCGGGGTTCGCGATTTGAAAGACTTTGGTGCCGGCATCGGTTTTACTACGGCAGCAAAACGTGACAACGATGAAGAGGTAATGAAGTCAACCATACAAAGTGCCTTGAAGCGTGCCTTTAGTCCTGAGTTTTTAAATCGTCTGGATGATGTTATTGTGTTCAATACATTGCAACGCGAGCACATTCATAAGATCATTGATATTACACTTGGTAAATTGTTTGCGCGAATCTTCACTTTGGGTTATCACGTTGAACTTAGCGAGAAAGCAAAAGACTTTTTAGCTGAGAAGGGATATGATCCTCAGTTTGGTGCTCGTCCGCTCAACAGGGCCATTCAAAAATACCTTGAAGACCCGGTTGCAGAAGAAATTCTGAAAGGTGAAATCCCTGAAGGCGGCACCATCGTGGCTGACTATGAAGGCACCGGTGAAGTGTTGACGATCAAATCCAAGAAGACAAAGTCTTCGAAGGAAAAGAAGAGTGAATAGAAAATTCAGTTCGCGGACAACGGTCTACAGTCGACTGTTGTCCGTGGACTTTTAATAACTCCCCAAATACTTCCTCAAAAACCACTCCGCACTGATTAGCGCAAGCAGAAGAAAAAATACCCACTTTAAATTTATTAGCTGATTGAAAGTTTCTTCCGAATGGATCAGACTGGCTACTTTAGTTTGTTGAAGATCGCCAGCTAATGAACCGATCTGATTTGAATTATAAAATTTGCCACCAGTGTCTTTGGATAAAGTACGTAACAGACCAAAATCAGCCGTTAGATTTTGTGCTTCCAGATTTTGAGCCTTTACCAAAAACTGTCCAGAAACTTCTTCTTTTTTATCGTTGATCGTAGTTGAGGCTCGAAATCGATAAACTCCTTCTTTTAAGCCACCTATCCGGTAACGTGAACTTCCCGGACTAGTAACATAACTATAGGTAGTGACCTCACCTTGCTCGTTGCGTACCTCCAACCGGACGGTGTTGCCATAAACAAGTTCATATAAATCATTATATACCTGGCTTTCAATTACCACAGACTCAGAATCGGAAAATTCATTTTGCAATGGAAAACTTCTAAACTTTCTTTTGTCTTCAAGTGTGCTCAGGTATTGAATCAGCTTTGAAAACAACTCATCAAACACAAGTGTGTTGCCGGTATCAGCAAACTCATTTAACCGCCAACGCCAAAGACCTTCCCCAATCATAACAGCAATTTTCCGATTGTTGTCGGGCCATGTCAGTAACATAGGCCGATCAGTAACAACACTACCAATGCGCTGATATAATAAAACTGTAGCCGAAGTGGGATATGAAAATTTTCCAAACGGAACATCAGCGGGAGGATAACGGGCAAAGATACCGTTACTGTTTTCTGAGAAACCGAATTCCCGAAAATTACTATTCACCACCGGAGTTACATCATCCCATTGGCCACTGAGGGATTCAAATTGAATTGGTACTTCGTAAGCAGGCAGCTGTCGTAGATTGGTAGTACCGCCAATCATAACCATAACGGACGATTGCCCTTTATATAAAGTAGAAAACAAAGCAGTCGTTTTTCCGCTTTGATTCAGGGCCTGATGAAAAATAAAGAGTTCGGCTCCGCCCGGTTTTAATAACAAAGGATCAGCTTCGGCAACTCCGGGAATGTGGGTTATAAACTCGTAATTGGAATTTTTTTCGACAACTGTTTTTATTGCTTTGATATCAGGATGTGGAGCAGGTGCAATCATCACAATTTTTTTCTTGCCTTCCACAACCTCAATAAATACGCTGGAGAAATTATTTCTCTTATTACTTTCCTGAGCTATTGAACGAACAGAAACATCATAGCGTTGAATACCTTTTTCGGAAGCATCCAATTGAAAATCAAAATCAATAAACGATTTGTTACCTGAATTTTGCTGAACGGTACTGATTAATTTACCGTCTTTAAAAATAGAAACACTCACATCCTGATTGTCGATACCTTGTAATAAAACCTGCGCCCGCAGGGGAAACTTATTTCCCTGATAGGCTACTTTATTAAACGCCACATTCTTTAATACCAAATCGACACGTGCAACTGTATCGCCCAGGCCAATGGTATGCACCGGAACTCTTACAGGAGCGTAAATTGGTGAAGCGCCCGAGTTATAAATTCCATCTGTAACCAAAATCAATCCTGCCAGATTACGACCTTCAAAATCGTGAATGACGTTTTGAACTCCACGGTTTAGATCGGATGTAGGTGAGTTGAAGGCGAGGCTACCAATTTCATTTCCATGGAGATCATTCCACTGCACTTCATACCCATCGTCTTGTAAAGATTTGGTGGCTTGCGCCAGTTGTTCATCGAGTTGCAACCGCGCTGTTGAGTCCATGACTTCTGCGATAGAGGAAGATGAATCAATCAAAAATACCCAGGATGGTTTTTCATATTGATTGGTAATCAGTTTAATGATGGGACCTAAGAGAAGAATAGCAAGAAAAAAAACAAGTATTGCGCGCAATCCAAAGAGAACCTGGTTGATTCGTTTACTCCACGTATGTTTGGTACGATAAAGAATAAAGGCATACCCCAAAGCTAGCATCGCGCACAGGATGATAAAAAGTGGCGAAGATTCGAATAAAAGGCGTTGCATAATTTTCTACTGTGTTACCTCAAAAAATGGAAGAAATTGACAGTTACCAAAATGCAATTGACAAAAATGTGTTCTTCAATTGTCAATTGTCCATTGTTAACTGTCAATTTGATTTTACTTCTCATCAATAATTATACTTTTTGTCCCACAATTTCTTTAAATAATTGCGAAGTTCTTCCTCACGGGTGTTTTTACCTGGTTCGTAGAACTTCATTTCCTTAATCGTATCGGGCAAAAACTCCATCGCTACAAAGTTATTACGAAAGTCATGAGCATATTGATATCCTTTTCCATAGTCCATGTCTTTCATGAGTTTGGTCGGTGCATTCCGGATCGCTAGCGGCACTGAAAGATCACCGGTTTCTTTCACCACGCCCAACGCTTTTTCGATTGCCATGTAACTTGCATTGCTTTTTGACGAGCAAGCCAGATAAACAGCGCATTGCGAAAGAATTATCCGGGCCTCCGGATAGCCGATGATATTTACCGCTTGAAATGTGGTTGTTGCCATTACCAAAGCCGTTGGGTTGGCGTTCCCAATATCTTCGGATGCCAGAATCACCATTCTGCGAGCAATAAATTTTACATCTTCACCGCCTTCAATCATCCGGGCTAAATAATACACCGCTGCATTCGGGTCGCTACCACGAATTGATTTAATAAATGCTGAGATAATATCGTAATGCTGCTCGCCACTCTTATCATAAATGGCAATGTGTTTTTGAGCAATATTCATTACAATTTCGTCCGTAACCGGTACATCATCAGCTACCGATTCACTGATTATTTCAAGCAGATTAAGAAGCTTGCGCGCATCGCCTCCCGAGATATTAATCAGTGCCTGATACTCTTTAATATTGATCTTTTGCTTTTTCAACTCCACATCTTTTGCAAGCACTTGATTTAACAATCTGATCAGATCATCTTGTGTAAGCGCTTTCAGTGTGTACACCTGGCATCGCGAAAGCAACGCTGAGTTGACTTCGAAGGAGGGGTTTTCTGTAGTTGCTCCAATTAATGTAATAACTCCTTTTTCTACTGCCCCCAAAAGCGCATCTTGTTGTGACTTGTTAAAACGATGGATCTCATCAATGAATAGAATAACCCTACTCGCACGTCTTGCCTGATCAATTACATCGCGCACATCCTTTACTCCGGCACTCACAGCACTCAACATGTGAAAGGGACGCTTGACTTCGTTGGCAATAATGTTAGCAATCGTTGTTTTGCCTACTCCGGGTGGTCCCCACAAAATCATGGAAGGAACATTGCCGCTTTGGATCGCTTTGCGGATGATTCCGTTTTCACCTACCAGATGCTCCTGACCGATCAGGTCTTCGAGTTTCGAAGGCCGCATGCGCTCTGCTAAGGGAGTTTTGGTTTGCAGCATTTATAACTAAAGATTGAACAGAATTATCATAGCGCTTATTCCTGTGCCTATTCCTGTGCAAATCATAAATGCAAATGAGAATAGTATAAATTTAAAAATAGTTTTGCGCCAGCTTTGATTATACATTCTTTTCATAGCAAGCGGTAAATAGGCGATCATCCACAATACAATTGCATAATTAATTAATTCACCTACCCAAGGCACAAATGACATGAGCAAGTAAACCGATGCTGCAAGGTAAAAGAAGTTATAATAGAATATTGCAAACACAAGGTGCTCGGAATAATAAAAGTCTCTGCGTACATACAGCAACTTAAACAGTAAGGCAAAAACCGGTAGTAGATAGAACAACACGGTCGAAAACTGACTAGAGAAAGCTCCCATAAAATCATCGGAGAATTGTTTGCCTGAGTCATCATCCTTATAGCGTGTCTTCAGTTCAATAGCTCTGCGATTGGCCATTCTAGAAAACCAACTATCGCGCTCCCCTTCAGGCAAGGTGTTTTGAAGGGAATCATATTCCGCAAAGGTTTTATATTCAATATCAGCAAAATTAATACTGTTAGGTTTTTTCCTCTTAACGACAGGTTGTTCATTACCCGGTTTATAAACTAGATCAACTTCTGTTGAATCTCTAACCGAAGCCTGGTAAATGGAATCCACCATAGCGGAATCAAGCCCGGCTTTATACAACCCATTGCGCATTTCATCCATACCTTTGTTAAACTCTTCTTTATCGACTTTCGACATGGGTTTGTTGTTTGCGTCATCCCCATCGGGCAACGAAAAAAACAATAAGAAAAAAACAAAACTGATGAATACGTAGGCGCGGGCTGGATGATAATAACTTTCGCGTTTACCCGATGTGTACTCTATAGGAAGAAAGCCCGGTTTTATTAAAAGAAATTTTACGGTTCGAAAAAATTTCGATTCAAAACTGTAAAATGAGCCAATAAAGTTTTCGATCAATTCACCTAACGTGCGCCTGCGCGGAAGATCTTTTTGACCACAATGATGACAAAACACATCCAGCAGTTTTGTTCCACAGTTGAGACAATTTTCATTGATGGGAATCTTGCCCGAGCCTTGCTCGGCATCCACCATGCCCTCTGCAGCCGGAAATGATTTTCCCAATTCATCCATACTCAGAAAGACAATTTTTTGATGGTTGCGATAGTTTTCTCCAACATGCGATCATCAAAATCCAAATGTGTGACTAAACGAATTTCCTGCGCACCGAATTTGATGGCCTTAATTTGATGTTCAGCAAGTTTTGCCAAAACCTGCTCCGGGGTGATTTTATCGATCACTGAAAAAATTATAATGTTGGTATCCACCGGCATCAAGGCTTTTACCCAACTCACGCGATTTAAAGCGTTTCCGAGTTCTGCAGCCCGCTTGTGATCTTCTTTAAGCCTGGCAATGTTATTTTCTAGTGCATAAATTCCGGCTGCCGCTAAAAATCCTGCCTGCCGCATGCCGCCACCAAAAGCTTTCCGCATCCGCCTTGCTTTGGGCTCCAATTCTTTTTTACAAACCAATACAGAGCCCACAGGTGCGCCCAGTCCTTTCGAAAGACAAATCGAAATTGAATCAAAATATTTTCCGTAGTCAACTGCTTTATCACTTGTCTCGGTTAACGCATTGAAAAAACGTGCACCGTCCAAGTGCATCTTCAATCCTTTTGATCTCGCAAACTCACTGATGGTAGCGATATCTTTGAGATAATAAAAACTTCCAGCTTCACGCACCACTGTATTCTCTAACGATACCACTGCGGAAATTGGTTGATGAACATCTTGCACATTATTGATGTTGGCTGCAATTTCATCCACAGAAAGACGACCGCGATTACCTTCCAGTAAACGCACGCTTGCCAGGCTATTTCCGGCAACGCCACCACCTTCATACTTATAAATATGTGAGCCCTTGTAACAAATCACTTCATCATAGGGCTGCGTAAGAATTTTAATCCCTATTTGATTGGTCATTGTACCAGACGGACAAAACACAGCCGCCTCCATGCCCAACATAGAGGCACATGTTTCCTCCAACTTCTTGACACTGGGATCTTCACCAAAAACATCATCGCCCACTTCGGCTCGCATCATGGCCTCGTGCATAGCTGGGGTTGGCTTCGTTACCGTATCGCTTCGTAAATCAATAATCATGGTATTGCTTAAAAATCAAAATTACAAAAAGGGGCTTTGAATAGGATTACCTTACTTGCATTTGGTTTCCCGGTAGAAGAAGCCTCCTTTTAAGGCAATAAAAAAGGAAGTCGCGTTTCGTATTAGCTGGAGGTTTGGGTTCCGGATGGCCTTTTTGGTATCGTTCAGGTATGTTTTCCTGTTCGGTGAATAAAACAAATAGTGGGCAGTCAGAAAGCGAAGCGTCTTCCAATTGTCACTATTAGAAGAAACTCAAAAAAAGAAATAGCAATTTATTAAAGTTAGCATCAGATGAGTTTGGTTAAGACACTACGGAGTACGTTTATCAATCGGTTTCACCAAAAGCCATTGCTCGTACGGTCGCCTGGCCGTGTCAATATTATTGGTGAGCATACCGATTACAACGAGGGTTTTGTATTGCCTGCCGCCATCGACAAAGCCGCTTACCTGGCCGTATCGCTTCGTGAGGATGATGAAATTCATCTGGTGGCCTTGGATTTGAATGATACTTATTCGGTTAGGCTTTCAGATTTAAAACCGGTAGTAGATGTAAACTGGCCAAATTATATTTTAGGGTCAGTAGCACAATTCGCAAAAAGAGGAATACCTCTCAGAGGTTTTAATGCGGTGCTCACCAGCGAAGTGCCTATAGGCGCAGGATTATCTTCCTCAGCAGCAGTAGAATGTGCTACGGTATTTGCTTTAAACGAATTATTACAGGCAAGAATTGAAAGGTTAGCTATGGTGAGAATGGCACAGAAGGCGGAACATGAATATGCGGGCGTGATGTGTGGCATCATGGATCAGTTTGCATCGATGATGGGCAAGAAAGATCATGTTATGAAGTTGGATTGTCGTTCGCTGGAATATGAATACATACCCTTTCGTCTGGAAGGAATTAAGGTGCTTTTATTAAATACCCATGTGAAACACTCCTTGGCTTCTTCTGAATATAATGCGAGACGAAAAGAATGCGAAACAGCCGTTGCGTGGGTGCGAGAACATGTTCAAGAGGTAAATTCCTTGCGCGATGTTACTGAAGAAATGCTGGATAAATTTGTAATAACGCGTGATCAATTAATTGACAAGCGTAGCCGCTTTGTTGTGCAAGAAATTGAGCGACTAAAGGTGGCCTGCAAGGACCTTCAGGATGGCGATCTAATTTCATTGGGCAAAAAAATGTTTGCTACGCATGACGGACTGAGTAAGATGTATGAAGTAAGTTGCAAGGAACTTGATTGGTTAGTGGATCAGGTGAGAAACCATGAAGCAGTGATTGGTTCCAGAATGATGGGTGGAGGATTTGGTGGCTGTACAATCAACCTGGTGAAAGAAGATGCCGTTGAGGAGTTGGTTGCAACGCTTAAACCAGCTTATGAAAAAGAAATGAACTTACCCTTGACGCATTATGTCGCCTCCATAGAAAATGGAACAGAGCTAATTCAATCATGAAGTTTGATTAAAAGGAGCATTCAGACACACTTAAAAAAATTCTCACTAGAATCGGTGCTTATATAGGGGATTAAGTTTCGGGGATTTGGTTTTTACCCCTTAGGGTTCTACTTTTGTCCCTCCAAATCGCGGGGTGGATCCGCTAGCCAGCGGATCGTTGGGCTCTTCCGTCAGTAGACGGACAAGTTATCCGCCAGAGGCGGACACAAGTTTGGGGATTTGGAAGGTAGGTAAAAAAAGTTTTGAAAATATATCGCGGGGTGGAGCAGTTGGTAGCTCGTTGGGCTCATAACCCAAAGGTCACAGGTTCGAGTCCTGTCCCCGCTACTAGAAAAAAGCGACTTATATGGTCGCTTTTTTGCTTTAATAAGAGTTATCTTTCTAAGCATGCCAGCTCCACACAAATCAGGTTTCGTTAGTATTGTAGGCCGGCCCAACGTGGGAAAGAGCAGCCTGATGAATAAACTGGTGGGCGAAAATCTCTCCATCATCACCGCCAAGGCGCAAACCACACGCCACCGCATTATGGGGATTTTGAATGGCGAAGATTTTCAAATTGTTTATTCCGACACTCCCGGCATTCTCGAACCAAAATATGAATTGCAGGAAGCCATGATGGGATACGTGAAAGTATCGCTGGATGATGCAGACCTGATTTTATTGATTGTGGAACTCGGTGAAAAGTATGACGAGCATCTGTTCTCCATAATTCAAAAAATTCAAACGCCTATTCTGTTGGTGATTAATAAAATCGACACCGCAAAAGGATCACAGGTAGAAGACAAAGTTGCCTATTGGAAAAATCTTATTCAGGCAAAGGAAATTATCACCACATCTGCCAAAGAAGGAACGAACGTAGGGCTCTTGCTCGACACGATTAAAAAGTATTTACCCGAGCATCCAGGATATTATCCTAAAGACGATCTTACAGATAGAAGTGAACGTTTCTTTGCAGCTGAAATTATTCGCGAAAAAATTCTGCTTAACTACGAACAGGAAATTCCGTACAGCTCCGAAGTAGGCATCGAAACCTTTAAAGAAGAAGAAGCCATTATCCGCATCCGGGCTAACATTTATGTGGAACGTGATTCTCAAAAAGGAATTCTTATTGGCAAAGGTGGAAGTTCGCTTAAAAAAGTAGGCAGTGAGGCGCGGGTTGATCTCGAAAAATTCTTTGGCAAAAAAGTGTTCCTGGAAACCCATGTTAAAGTGGCCGACAACTGGCGCAAACAGAAGTTGAAACTGAAGCAATTCGGCTACCTCGATTGACTTTTAATAGCGGGTGTTTTCGTACCTAATTCCCAATGCCCAATTCTCGAGTACTCCCTGAAGCCTAATTTGTTACCTTTGCGGTCCGGAAAATTCCGATCTCTGAAATCATGGCAAACATCGTAGCAATAGTAGGCAGGCCGAATGTTGGTAAATCCACGTTTTTTAACCGTTTAGTGGAACAACGGCAAGCTATCATGGACGATATGCCGGGCGTTACCCGCGATCGTCACTATGGGTATGCTGAGTGGATCGGGAAATTTTTTACCGTGATTGATACCGGAGGTTACGTAACTGGCTCTGACGATAAGTTCGAATCCCAAATCAGAAAACAGGTTGAATTAGCACTTGACGAATGCTCGGCTGTAATCTTTATGGTGGA
>JALHRJ010000012.1 GCA_022841475.1 Cyclobacteriaceae bacterium
AAAATTCCGGATTGATAGAAAATGAAGTTTAATTCCGTTAAAGAATATTTTTACAAGTTGAATAACACGGGCTATCAACTGATGATGGTGCCCCTGATCTTGTTCATTTACTTTTACAGTCAGTCTTACTTTTATGATAGCCAACCATTGATCGAACCACGGTTCAATAGCTATTTGTTGTATGCGTTGATTGGGATAAGTGTAATTACCCTAACAACCGTTCACAGACGAACGAGGAACAAGGCAACGCGTATTGCATCCGAAGTGGGATTAGGAATCAAACTGGAGAAGTTGGGTTCGGTGTTAATAGGTAGGATGATTTGGAAAGCAATGATCACTTTGTTAATGACGTTGGGTTTATTGGCAACCGGCAATCAGGTATTCAGCATTTTGTTTTGCGCTACACTGGCCTGGTTTTTTCTGCAGTGGCCCACCCCAGGCCGGGTTGCTGATTTATTGAAACTTCGGGGGGATGAACGCGAAATGGTGTTGAGTAAGGGTGAGGCTTTCAAATGAAGAAGCCACAGATTCAAAGAATTAATCAGTGAATCTGTGGCTAAAGTTTTTAGAAGGTTATTCCAAAACTGAAGGCGTTTAACTTGGGGCCTTTATTTTCAATGAAGAGTTCGTTCAGATCATAGTTGAAGAAGAAATCCACATCATCAAAACCCATTTGCATGCGGATACCATAGCGCAGGTTGTTCAGGTAAAAGTTGTCATGATCGCGGGGCTTTTGCTCATCACCATTTACTTCAAACTTTTGTTTACTATAACTATCAATGCGGTAGCCTACATACGGCCCGGCACCAATCCTGAACGAGTCTGCATTGTCGCCATCAAAGAAACTCGGCTTTCTGCGATTGCCGCCAAAGTCAATCATGGGTACCAACGAAGCATTCAGGTAGGTTGCCGTTAATTTACTTTTCTTGAAGTCTGCCTCGCGTTGATCCAGCGTAAACAACACCGAATTATCATCTTTGGTGATTAAGGTTTGTTCATTTTGAAACTTGAAATTATACCAGCTTACACCCAAAGCCCATTCCAGAAAAAAATTATTGGATACACGGGTTCGCTGCGTGGAGTTGATTCCAACATACCACGAGCCCCACGGTTTTACGGTATACAAACTGTTGTCCTGATCTGGAAATGTACCGTCCGACAAGTAGTTGTTCGTACCTAAGTCAAAATTTATCGAGTGATATGTTCTTCTGCGATGCCGATTCTCCTTTTTATGCGAAGTCCAATTTTCTTCTTCAAAATCCTCTTCATTATTTTCTTCCAATAGTGGTACCTCTTTCTCTACAGGTTCTTCTTTCAGGTATTCGCCCGCAGGTTTGTGCTGATTGGTAGTATCTTTTTCTTCCAACTTTGCAATAAGATCGTTCATTAGTTTCTGAAAATCATATTGCTTCATCGTTTCCAAATCTTTTTTATCCTGTATGGCTACAATGATTTTACTCCTTTCACCTACTTTGATAATTACCGTATCAGCTGGTTTGGTTTGTGCGTGGCTGATCATGCTTATCAGTATCAGTGCACTTGCATAGAAAGTTTTCATGTTCATAAAAATTAATTTCTTTTTGTTTTATCTTTTCTAAAGTCCAAGGCGAAGAGTTCGTTTTTTACATCTCTCAAGCTGCCCAGTTCGCTATCGCCATTTTTTATATCCCGGGCTTTATCTAATATTTTCTCAAAGCCATTATTTTTTTCATCTGCAAAATCAGCTTGAGCAACAAGGGTTCGTGCAGGAACCGGTTCCAATGTGAATTCAATTACAATCGGCTTCTCTAATTTTTCGAGTGTCTCAGTGGGTATCTTTTTAGAATCGGCAACTAATTCAGTTTCCTCGGTAAGTAGATTTTCAGTCGGTATCGGTTCAACTATTCTTTGCAGGGTTTCTTTCGTGATTTTGCTTTTTACTTTTTTGATGTCTTTGGTTTTTTCGACTCCTGCCACCTGAGTTTTATTTTCTTCTTTCTCCTGTTGAGCAATCAATGGCTCATCAATCCCACTATTAACTGTTCCTGATGGCTTTATTACTATTTGTTGTGGTTGACCTTGTTGTCCGGATTGCCAATAGAGCCAGACTCCGGTTAGTAAACCGAACAAAACAAATACAGCTGCCGCCCTCCATAGGATTACTATGTTATTTTTTTTTGATAGCCCGGCTTCTACTTTCGACCACGCTTCCGCAGAGGGTGGTAGCCGGTGGTCTCCGAGTTTATCCTTAAATAGTTGATCCGTTCGGTTGTTCATAATCATTTATCGTTTGAACCAATTTCTGTTCTGATTCCATTAAACATTTTTGCAAGGCTGCCCGCGCCCGGCTTAGTTGCGACTTGGAAGTGTTTTCGCTGATCCCCAACTGCTCGCCAATTTCCTTATGCGAATAGCCCTCAATCGCATAGAGATTAAATACAATCCGATACCCGGTAGGGAGCGATTCAATCATCTTCAGCAAGTCTTCCGCTTCAAGCTGATTTTCAAGTTTATCATAATCCGGTTCGTAGTCGGCTGCGCTAATGTCTGTTTCCAGATACATGTTTTTGTGTTTTCGCAGATAACTCAGCGCATCATTAACAACTACTTTCCGCATCCAACCTTCAAAGTTTCCTTCGCCTGTATATTGATCGATCCGATTCAGAATTTTAGTGAAAGCCGTGATCAACACATCTTCCGCTTCCATCTTGTCTTTGATGTAGCGGCAGCATAGAGCGTAAAATTTCGAAGCATACTGATCATACAGGAGTTTTTGTGCCTGACGATCCTGTTGCTTACAGCCTTCAATCAATTCAACGTCTTTAGCGCGGTAAATCTGAAATTCCATTTAAGTTCTGAATCAATACCAAGATGCATGTTGGGTGGGAGAGGTTGCACGGGGTACTAAATATTTATAAGTATCAGCGTAATGCCCCTAAGGCACTAAATTACAAGGACTTAATAAGCGGCCTCGTAGTTGATTATAATATTGACCCGGGAAAATCCCTTATCTTTTACGATAACAGGCTGAATATTGTTGTTCTGATCGAATTGATTGGCAAAAAGTCCATTGGCCTCTTTTATAAGTATAGAGTATGAGCCTGGCGGCAGACTGACTTTGAAATTTCCGTTTGAATCTGAAACCACAGTTTTAATCAATGGTTTATTTACTTTCTTAATAAACACACCATCACTTTCTACATCATTTCCACTTAGTAGTTCGTAGATATGCACTTCCCGCACTACACCCTGTCTGGCAACTGGTTTTTTATCGGGCCCGGGCATTTGGTTGCCTGTTACCCAAACAAGCTGACCTACAATACCTTGTTTATTCAGTGAACCACAGGTAGTGAAAGTGAAAAAGAGGATCAGGGAGAATAAAGATCTTATCATGTGCCTAAATACCATCAAATAATTCAAAAGACTCCAGATAATCAGGGATGATTGTGTCCCAACCCATAGCTTTTATTTTTTCCGCCAAGGTTGTCGCACTGCCAATTTCACCATGGGTAATAAACACTCGTTTCGGGCTTTGCTTAAAATTACTTAGCCAAAGAAGTAACTCTCGTTGATCCGCATGGGCAGAAAGTCCGTGAATAGTATTAATATGACAGCGAACAGGAACTTCTTCTCCGAATATTTTCACAAACGGTTCTCCATCCTGCAGTCGTCTGCCGCGAGAACCTTCTGCCTGATAGCCAGCTAACAAAACTGTATCATTTTCGCGCCTGAGGCGATGAAACAAATGATGAAGAATACGACCCCCGGTGGCCATACCACTGGCAGAGATAATGATGGCCGGTTTTTTAATTTCATTAAGTGCCTTCGAGCTTTCGCGGGTATTGCAAAAGTGAATGTTAGAGGTATCAAAAATGCTTATCAGTTCGCCATTTTCCCGTGCTACTTTTATTTTATGATTATCGCTGTGCTGCTCATACAAGTCCGTAACATTAATTGCCATGGGACTATCAATGTAAATAGGCAGTGCAGGTATTGCCTTTCGTTGCATCAATAAATGTAAATAGTAAATGAGAATCTGCGTGCGCCCAACTGCGAAAGCGGGTATCAGGATGGTGCCCTCATGCGCAATTGCATCATTAACAATTTGAGTTAAGTCAGCTTCTACCTGCTCCATGGGATTGAGCCGGTCGCCATAGGTAGACTCTACTAACAAAATATCGGCTTCGGAAAGAGCTTTGGGCGGATACATGAGTGGATCATCATACCGACCCAGATCTCCGGAAAAGACTATTTTTTTTGATTGGCTCTCAGTTTTGATTTTTACTTCGGCAATAGCTGATCCAAGAATGTGCCCGGCATTGTAAAAAGTAAGTGCGACATTTGGCAACACTTTTATCTCCTTTTCCAATCGGGTACTATCCACTAAAGGAAAGACCCGCTCGGCATCTTCAATAGTAAAAAGTGGTTCTGGCTTTTCATGCTTCGAATAACCTTTTTTGAAAGCAAACTGAGCTTCTTCTTCCTGCAGTTTGCCAGCATCCCTCAACATGATCTTCATCAGACCTTTGGTTGCGTGTGTGCATAAAATGCGTCCATGAAAACCATCTTTTACCAGCCGGGGCAAGTAACCAATATGATCGATGTGGGCGTGTGTAATAATTACCGTATGAATGCTGGCCGGGTCCACGGGTAAGCTTTCCCAGTTACGCAAGCGAAGTTCTTTTTTCCCCTGGAACAATCCACAATCTATAAGAATTTTCTTTTTATCAAGTTCAAGTAGGTATTTTGATCCGGTAACGCTTTGGGCGGCACCTAAAAACTTCAGTCTTACATTCATAAGTATTCAACAATTTCGAAAATGTACTTAAAGTTATTAGAACCATCGCACAAATCATCACGAATGTCAGGCTAAGGCACTTGAAGCCTTATGCATTTTTTAAAAACACCATGCTAACCTCTGGCCTGCATCGAGGTTTATTTTTCAGATAGGGTCTAAAAAAGAAAGGCAAGGCTTCTGTCTTTGAGCCTTGCCTTTGTCAATATGTAGTAAATCTTAGTTCCTTTCAATCACTTGCGGATCGCCCCTATGCGATACCGAACTGGCCATCCCTTTTGTAATTTCTAATTTATCTGTAACAAATACTCGCGCGGAGGAAGCGCCATGCGCTCCTATAATCGCATCATTAACTTCATAATTATATGCTCTTAGTCCCGAGGCACCTGTTGCATTTGCTTCCATAAATGTTCCGCGACCTTTTAATTCCAACGTGGAGGCCCCGGTGAGATCAATGGTAAGATTTTGCACATTAAATTCTCCTTCCGCTTCAACCGCACCCAGGATATCTATTTCCAGATCATCTTCTTCGAAACCGCGTATATACAATTGACCGGCTCCTTTTATTTTCAGGTCTTCCAACTCCGGCATCGTAATTTTGATTTTTACTTTATCATCCTTAAAAAGGTCCTTCTTCCAGAAAAAGTTTTTGTCATCATCAAAATCAATGACCAGCGTTTCGCCACTAAGGTAAATATCATAGCGTTTTTTCTGTTTATCGGTTCCATCCAGTTCCACAGCAAAGTCTTCACCTCTTTCTATTTGCACATCGAACAGACCTGTGAGATCAATCCGATTAAAATCACGCAGACCATATTGATCGCGCAAGCTTAACGCTTTGGATTCTGTGGGTTGTTCACAATTAACACATTCAAACCCTTTATCAGTCATTTTCCAGGTGCGATTGAAGTTTGAGTCGGTATAGCCGTAATACTCCAAATAGTTATTGTCTATCAACCGCCACATAGCTTCCTCTACCACAAAAAGAGTATTGATGGGAATATAAAGTTCCATATCCAGCCGTTGGGCTCTAAACCGGGCATCTTTTTTAAAACTTATGTTTGAATCAAACAGGAGAATGCTGTCTTTCTGATTTACCTTATACTCTACCATCTGCGCATTTTCCATGGCGGCCTTGCGTGTGTTGCCCTGCGCTTCAAACCGTTGTACCAATTTGTAATCTGTTCCTTCATACCCTTTAATCGTAAGGGAAGTAACATCATAATCATCAAGACCGATCTCATTCATCCGCAATACAGCTATCTTTCCATTAAGGGCAAACGTTTTTTCTACTTTGTATTCTCCTTCTTCTTTAAATGCATACACCATTTGTGGGATACTGAAACTGAGCACAGCAATACTTACAAAGAAAAGAACAAACAATGACCAGCCCACCAGCGGATTGAACACCACACGTTTGGCGATAATCGAATTGCCAATAAGATTTATAAACAAAGCAGGCACGAGTAGCGCAGTAAATGCAAAGAAGGTTGTCCACGTGGGGAAACTATTGCGGATCGCTTCCACGGGTATACCCGTTTCGCTAACCGGGAATTGAAACCAGGGCAATTCTGAGAAATTAAAAAATCCAAAAATTACACCGGCCACCATGATCAAAGCGATGATCATTAATAATCCGGTTAAACTGATGACAACACCAATGGCTACGCGTAAAACGTCAATGGCTACTTTGAAAAGTGGTCCTAATATTTTGGTAAGCCCTTCAATCACCATCGCGATAAGCCGGAAGGGGAACAAAACAATTTTGGTTATAATGTTTTCTTCTTCACCTTCTTTTTCATTCAAATTCTTTTTTACCGTTGACTCAATGTTCGAGAGCGTTACAGGCTCGCCTTGCATTTGTATTCTCTCCGTTATGGTTTTTGCCTGGGGTAAGGCAATCCATAGAATGATATAAACGATCAGGCCGAGGCCACCAAAGATGGCAGCAATTACAAATAGAACGCGGATCAACGCAATGTCGGCACCAAAAAAGGCGGCAACACCACTCGCCACGCCACCGATCACTTTCTTTTCTGTGTCGCGAAACATTTTCTTTACAGAAGGTTCATCTTCCAGATCTGCGGAAGCAGGCAACACAATCCATAAAATGATGTAAACTAAAATCAGACTACCGTAGCTGCCTAATACCAGTAAAGCAAAGAGTAAACGTGGCCACACCGGGTCGATGTTGAAGTAGTGCCCGAAGCCGGCACATACACCGCCCAGAATTTTTCTTTTTTCGTCACGTTGTAGTTTTTTAGTAGCCGCACTCGGCCCCGACTGATTTTGTTTTTGCGAAGAGTCCTGTGCCTGTGCAAATTCTCCTGCAAACTCCTGCTCTTCGGCTGCCTTGAAATCATTTACACTACCCATGGTAGCAATAAGGCTGCTTACATCCTCAGCGGTTATTACCTGCTTGCCTTCGTTGAGCTTGGCTAAAAATATTTCGGCAATGCGGCTCTCTATGTCTGAAAGAATTTCGCTGCTGTCTTCAAACGAAGCGAAGTAGCGCTTGATTGAATCCAGGTATTTGCGAAGAGTTTCGTACCCGTCTTCTTCAATGTGGAAAATGATGCCGCTTATGTTTATACTGATGTTCTTTTTCATAGCTGAAAGATCGTTATGAACTGGGATTTGGAGTTTAGCTAGTAGATTTTGTTTTAATCATTTGAGTTGAATGAACGAGGTCTTCCCAGGTTTCTGTTAAACCGTTGAGAAATTTAGTTCCTTCTTCCGTTAAAGTATAATACTTACGGGGTGGCCCCGATTTAGATTCCACCCATTTGTATTCCAACAGGCCTGCGTTCTTCAGGCGGGTGAGCAGGGGATAAAGGGTTCCTTCTACTACAATCATTTTAGCGGCTGTCAATTCATCCAGCATGTCTGAGGCGTAAACCTCACCGCGCGCAATAATGTGCAGGATGCAGTATTCCAATATGCCTTTTCTCATCTGTACTTGTGTGTTTTCAAGGTTCATACATCCATATTAGTTAAGATCAGATCTTAGGCATTTATACGGTGAAAGTACTATGCATAGCCAAGTACTGGATGAAAATATTTCAAATATTTTTAAAATCGGCTTAATTTCGCTGAATTCGAAGGGTTAATACCACAGTTACCAGTAATTTTGTAATCGTATTCACCTTCGATACATCTTATCTTAGAAAAACTGTGGGGCTAGGTTTCAGGCTTTTGATCTTTTTTTTAGTTCTGCCTCTGTTGAGTTTTTCTCAATATTCGCACGATTGGATCAAGCAGGGGCAAACCTATTTCCGAATACCCGTTGCAAAAGGGGGTGTGTACAGACTCACTACTTCAGATTTACAATCTGCGGGTGTTCCAGTCGCGGCTATTGACCCAAGGCGGATTCAGATTTTTCATCGCGGTCAGGAGCAAGCCATTTTTGTTCAGGGGCAATCCGATGCGGTTCTTGATGCCGGTGATTACCTCGAGTTTTATGGAGTTGCCAATGATGGAACGCTAGATAGAGACCTTTACAAACCTGCCGCTGCTCAACCCCATGCATATTATAATCTCTACAGCGACACAACAGCTTATTTTTTAACCTGGCAACTCTCTGCTATACCGGGCAAACGGATCAGTAATTTTTCAGAGATCAACGTAACTAACATTCCAAAAGAAATATATCACACTGAAGAACGATTGCTCATCAATAGAGAGGAGTATGCAACTGGAAATAAACTCAGTGATGTAATTCAGTTCACGCAATTTGATGAAGGTGAAGGCTGGACGGGCAACGCCATTCGCCAAAATCAGAGTGTTGACTACATACTTGAACAGATTACACAGACTGTTCCTGCTTCGGGCGATCCACAACTTGAAATGTTGTTAGTCGGACGCGACCAGATTCCACATACGGCTACTATTTATGTAGGGCCGAACGCGGGCTCCCTTCGTTTGTTGGATTCACATGCCTTCAGTGGATTTGCAGCTGAAAAACTTTCTTACGCACTTGCGTGGAGTGACATAGGAGCAGACGGTCGGCTTACGGTTCAGTTCTCAGCACCGCCAGAAGCGAATAACCGATTTCAATTTAGTGCCTCATATGTAAGGATTGTTTTCCCGCAAAGTTTCAATGCCACGGGTGTTATTGAAAAGACATTTACGCTCGCGCCTAATCCTGCCAACAAATCTTACCTGGAATTAGATAATGCGGCAAATAATCTTCGGATTTGGGATGTCACCGATTTACAGTCTATCACTTCTATTGGCACCACTACTACCGGTGCAACCATGAAGGCAATCGTGCCTAATACACAGTCAGCCCGGACGTTGTTTGTTTTTAACTCCACTACAACACCCGCTATTAAACCGGTTACATTTCGTACCATCAATCCAGACCAGGCTGGCTTTGTAATTATATCAAATAAGCTATTGATGCAATCAGCTTTAGGTTATGCAAATCCTGTGAAAGCCTATGCAGGATATCGGGCATCTGAAGCCGGTGGCTCGTATGATACGTTGGTGGTGAACATCGATCAACTCTACAATCAATTCAATTATGGAGAAACTTCACCCCGGGCGGTGTTTGAATTCATGCGCTATCTGGTGAATGAAGGTTCGCCCCGCTATCTTTTTTTAATTGGAAAAGGACGCGATGTAAGTTCCGGATTTCATCGATTGATCAATCCGGCATCGACCATTTTGAAAGACCTTGTGCCTTCGGCAGGCTTACCAAGTGCAGATATGGCATTTACTGCGGGGTTAAATGGAACAACCTATGAACCTGCAGTGCCTACTGGCCGATTATCGGCAAGCACATCCCTTCAGGTAGCTGCGTATCTCAATAAAATTAAGGAAATAGAAGTCGGCTCTGTACCCCAATCCTGGCAAAAGGAAGGCTTGCATTTAAGTGGAGGTATACAACCAGCAGAGTTAGTTACGTTTCGATCATACATGGATGGCTTTAAATCAATTGGTGAGAATGAATTTTGGGGCGGAAAAATTACAACCATAGCGAAACGTGATCCCAATCCGGTTGAGTTGATTAATATTTCAGATAAAGTCAATGCGGGTGTAAACCTGATTACTTTTTTTGGGCACTCTTCGCCCAGCACCATTGATATCGACATTGGATTTGTATCGGACCCCACCATGGGTTATAACAATCCGGGTAAGTATCCGACTTTTTTAATCAACGGATGTAATGCGGGTAATTTCTTTTCGAATACGATGGCTTTTGGTGAGGATTGGATCTTAACCTCGAACAAAGGCGCCCGCAATTTTATTGCGCACAGCTCCTTTGGTTATGTATCTACACTGAGATATTACTCTGATTTATTTTATAAGATTGGATTAGCTGATTCCGTATTTATTAAGATGGGAGTAGGGGACGTGCAAAAGGAGGTTGCACGACAATATATGCTCGCAGCTCCGGCTACGATGGCTAACATTACACAAGTACAACAGATGATGTTGTTGGGTGATCCAGCCGTTAGACTTTTCAATTACGACAAACCCGATTATGAGATTACAAACTCTTCGCTTTCCCTGGAGTCGTTTGATAATAAACCGGTAACAGCCAGCAGCGATTCGTTTGCGGTGAAGATCATCGTTAAAAATCTTGGGCTGGCAAAGACAGATCCTATTACTATCCGTTTGATCCGCACACGCGAGAATGGGGAAGAAGTGAGTTATGACTCATTGTTTTCACCCGTGCTCAATGTAGACACACTAAGATTTATTCAATATCGCGCTGGAAGTTCGGATGGCGGCAACAATCAATTCACTGTTATCCTTGATCCGGAAAATAAAATTGAAGAGATGAAGGAAGATAATAATGAAGCGACCTTCAATACATTCATTCCTTCCAACGCCACTCTCAATTTGTTTCCAGCCGCCTACGGAATTGTAAATCAATCAACGGCAAAGTTGATCTGGCAATCCACTAATTTAATTTCTGATGCGCGTGAGTTTCTTGTTGAGATCGATACAACTGATCAATTCGATAGTCCGTTCTTTAAGAATTTAACTATAACAGGTAAAGTTATTGCCAGCACTGAGGTAAATCTTGTACAGTCTGATTCTGTAGTCTATTTCTGGCGCACACGATTTAAAACTCCGCAACCTGGCGAAAGCAGCGAGTGGACAACATTCACATTTTCTTTTATAGAAGGAAGTTCCGAAGGGTGGGCGCAAATCAGTTCGCAACAGATCAAAGAGAATTTTTTTAGTAACCTCGTTCCAACCGAAGAGGGCACACGATTCAACTTTGAAGAATCTGTAACAGCACTTTCTATTACAACTTTTGGCAGTGACAGCCCATTGCCATTTACCGAGGTCTCCGTGAAGATTAATGGTGCCGAATATAATCTTGCCACTCAGTTGCAACCTTGCCGCAACAATACCCTTAATCTCATTGCCTTTAATAAGACTACCGCAATTCCGTATGCAGCATTACCTTTTAATTTTCAAGATCCGCGCACGTGTGGCCGCGAACCTCAATTGATCAACAGCTTTTTGCTTACTGAACTGGAGACGGGGTTGAATAATGACCTTGCTGCTTTTGTGGATGCTGTAGGTGTCAGCGATTCGGTAGTTCTTTTTTCTATTGGCAATCCTGGCTTCACTTCATGGTCTGCCAACGTAAAATCACAACTGGGTGAACTCGGAGTTTCACTAACTGATTTAGATGCTTTACAGGCCGGTGAGCCGGTAATTATTTTTGGAAGAAAAGGTGCCGCACCCGGCACAGCATCTATTACGCGTTCTCTTTTAGCACCTCTATCCGAACAACTGATTACTGTTAATGGAAGTATCACCGGTAGAAAGTCTGAAGGCTTTATGAAATCGGTGACAATAGGTCCGGCTTCGGAATGGAAACAATTTATTTCGAAAGCCACACAACCAGATACTGAAGATCAGATTACTTTTTCTATTTATGGAATCCGGTTGGATGGTGTTGAGGATTTTTTGATGGATGTTGTTGGTAATAATCTTGATCTTTCGGGAATTCCTGTGGAGGATTATCCTTATTTAAAAGTCAATTTCTATACGCGCGATGAAATTAATCTGACACCTGCGCAGTGGAATAATTGGGCGGTGTTGTATGAGCCAGTAGCCGAAGGAGTTTTGATTTGGAAGGGAACGGAGAATTCAATTACGGTGCAAGAAGGTCAGGCCTGGAGCACCCGGTTTGGCTTTACCAATATCTCGGAAAAGAATTTTAGTGGACCACTACAAACTGACGTGGAGATTTTTACCAAAGAAAGTCAGCTTCGTGAACAACAGATTTTTACAATTGATCCACCGGCACCGGGTGACACAACCTTTTTTGAAATCACTTCTACCACCCTAACAAAGATTGGAAAGAACGATGTGAATGTATTTGTTAACAAAAGAATTTTAGCCGAGCCTTATTATGATAACAATTTTATTAGTCTGCCTCACTACCTAAATGTGCAAGCTGACAAAACACCACCGATGCTGGATGTTAGGTTTGATAACCGGACCTTACGCCAGGGCGATTTTATTTCATCAACTCCCTTGATTACACTTTTAATGATTGATGAAAACTCTTTTCGATTTAAGTCCGATACAGTGGGAATCACCTTGCTTCTAAGGTACCCCTGCGGAAACGCATCCTGTCCGTTTACCAGAATTTCGATGAGTGGCAATGATGTAAAATGGTATGCGGCAACAGAGAGTTCTGATTTTCGAATTGAATTTACACCACAACTTCCGGATGGAGCCTATGTGCTGTCGGCACAGGTAGCCGATGCCAGTGGTAATCTGAGTGGATCAGTTCCCTACGAAATTTCGTTTAATGTAAAGTCCGAACCGACTTTAGAGTTTTCGAGTGTATATCCTAACCCCTCTAACGATGCATTCTTTTTTAATTTTGTGCTAACGGGCAATCAATTACCGAACGAGTTCAATCTGGAAATATTTACATCCCAGGGCCAACGCCTGCGCACCTTTACCATCGATGATGTTGAGCAATTCACCATCGGAACTAATGAGCTGATGTGGGATGGACGCGATGCCCAGGGTGGTTTTCTTCCACGCGGATTTTATGTATATCGGTTGCAGATTAGCGCAGGTGATATAAATAAGTCTGTAACGGGAAAGCTTGTACTGATGCGATAAAATATTTATTTCTTAATCCCGTTTGAAAATTACAACCCGGTCCAAAAAGCAACCTGAAACTGATGCGAATTAGCTAAGTAATTTTTTCAGGATGCACCTTTTGTGAATTTTTACTTACTTTGCGCAACTTTGTATTACACGTATTAACCGCGATGCTCAAAAGATTTTTCAGCCTGCTCTTGGCACTGTATATCCTTAATTTCAGCATTGATAGCCCTGATGCTTCTCCGGATCATATTGCTGAGGATCTTACCTTTAACGACATCGAAAGTTTTTATGAGTTGTTTTTAGAAGATATTGTAGGTATCGAGAACGCAGTCGAGGAACGCGATGAACGCGATCAGGATGATGGCGGCTCATTTCAGTTCAAGAAACTTTACTTCACCTCATTAGTATCCAGCGTTCAAAGTAAAGCAGCCGATTATATCTTCGAGCTGCACGTCCCGAAGCTCAATTGCCCTGTTTTGGCAATTCGATATCGTGAAATCGATTCGCCACCACCGCGAGCCTAAATCTTTCCTTTTCTGTTAGCGCTTGCCCGCCACCCGGTGCAAGGTTGTTATTTATTTAGTTCAACTAAGTTTTACTCTTATTATTATGACGCTTTCAATATTAAGCTTCAGTCGCATGGATTTTTATGCGCGCCTGATGTCACTCTCTTCATTAATTGCATTTCTCGCCAGTTGTTCTTCACCTACGAAAGAAGAAAGCTCGCTGGAAAAATTTCCAGTGTCCAGTCCGTTAGTAGCCGATACAACCTACATCAAGGATTATGTGGCCGACATTCACTCGATCCAAAATGTTGAAATAAGAGCAAAAGTCGAAGGCATGCTGGAGGCTATTCATGTGGATGAAGGTCAGGCTGTAAAAGAAGGGCAACTCTTGTTCACGATAAGTGGTCAGCAATACCGACAAGAATTGTTAAAAGCCCAAGCCGCACTGACCAGTGCGTTAGCTGAGGCAAAGGCTTCCGAAGTAGAATTAAACAATGTAAAAACGTTGTTTGAAAAGAATATTGTTTCACAGAGTGAGTTGGATCTGGCGCTTGCAAAACGGGAAGCGGTTAACGCCAATGTGGAGGAAGCAAAAGCCCACGAAGCAAGTGCCAGTCTGCAACTGGCTTTCGCACAGGTAAGAGCCCCTTTTAGCGGCCTCATCAACCGGATTCCCAATAAAGCGGGAAGTCTTTTGGAAGCGGGTGCCTTACTAACCACCCTCTCCAATAACAAAGAGGTCTTTGCCTATTTCAATTTATCAGAGAAAGATTATCTGGACTATATCACCTCATCAACGGAGGTGAAGCCAACCGAGGCAACCCTGCAACTAGCCAACAACACTTTGTATCCACATGCTGGAAAAATTGAGATGATCGAAAGCGAGTTCGACAGAAGTACTGGTAACATCGCCTTTCGGGCCAGATTCCCTAATCCAAACCAACTATTAAAGCATGGCGGCAGCGGTAAAATCATGTTAACAACCCTGCTAAGGAATGCGATGCTCGTTCCACAAAAATCAACTTTTGAGGTGCAGGAAAATATTTATGTTTTTGTCCTTGCCGAAGGAAACAAAGTGCAGCAAAGAAAAATTGTTCCTTCGTTTCGATTGCCGCAAGTATATGTCATCAATTCGGGACTTAGTGCAAACGACCAATTTGTTTACGAAGGCATACAAAAACTGAAAGAGGGTGATGCCATTGTTCCGGAAGTTATTTCATTTTCTACACGCATGAACTCCAAAAAGTAAAAGAAAATGATAACACAAATTATTCATCGCCCCATACTTGCAGTTGTTATATCACTGATTATTCTTTTTTTGGGCATACTGTCGCTTTTTCAACTGCCCATGTCGCTTTTTCCCAGCATAGCACCGCCTGAAGTCAATGTTACGGTTGAATACACCGGAGCCAATGCAGAAACAGTAACCAAAGCCGCGATTGTTCCGCTAGAGCGTGCCATCAACGGAGTGCCTGGTATGAAATACATGAGTAGTGATGCAGGAAATGATGGTGTGGGGGTGGTTCAGATCTTATTTGAAATTGGAAGCGACCCAAATGTTGCAGGTATTAATGTGCAAAATCGGGTGAGTGCTGTAATGGGTGAATTGCCAGCAGAAGTAATTCGAAATGGGGTAAAAATTGCAAAGGAAGAAAACGCTATGCTGATGTATCTGAATATCTTTTCAAACGACTCTACTCTGGATGAGAAATTCCTCTACAATTTTACCGATATCAACATTCTTGCAGAACTCAAGCGAATAAAAGGTGTTGGTTTTGCGGATATTGTTGGTGCAAAGGAATATGCAATGCGCATCTGGCTCAAGCCTGATAAAATGCTTGCCTACAATATTTCAACCGATGACGTATTGAATGCCTTGGAAGAACAAAACATAGAAGCAGCTCCCGGAAAAATTGGTGAAAGCAGTGATAAAAAAACACAGGCCTTGCAATACACCATAAAATACACCGGTAAGTTTAATACAAAAGAGCAATATGAAAATATTCCGATTAAATCAGAGAACGCAGGAGATATTTTGCGCATTAAAGATGTGGCAGAAGTAGAATTTGGAACTACTTATTTTGATGTAGAAGCCAAAATGAATGGCAAACCTAGTGCGGCAATTATTCTGAAACAATTGCCCGGCTCCAATGCCCGTGAAGTAATTACGGATGTGAAGAAAAAAATGGCACAACTTAAAGAAACTTTATTTTTGAAAGGAATGGATTACGAGGTAAGTTTTGATATAGCCCGGTTTATGGATGCATCGGTTCATGAAGTGGTGAAGACATTTATTGAAGCGTTGGTGCTCGTAACATTGGTAGTATTCCTTTTTTTGCAAGACTGGCGCTCTACACTCATTCCCGCACTGGCGGTACCTGTTTCGTTGGTGGGCACATTTTTCTTTATGCAGTTTTTTGGCTTCTCCTTGAATCTAATAACACTGTTTGCATTGGTTCTGGCAATAGGTATTGTCGTAGATGACTCTATTGTGGTAGTAGAGGCCGTTCATGCCAAAATGGAAAAGTCGAAAGTCAGTGCGCTTGAAGCTACCAAGCAGGCCATGAAAGAAATAAGTGGTGCTATCATAGCTATTACATTGGTAATGTCAGCTGTATTTATTCCTGTCGCTTTCATGAGTGGCCCAACCGGAATATTTTATCGTCAGTTTTCACTCACACTTGCGATAGCAATTGTACTTTCTGGACTTGTGGCACTTACTCTTGCTCCTGCATTGTGTGCATTACTTTTAAAAAGTCATTATGGCAAGGAGAAGAAAGGAACAAGCCTTTCAAAATTCTTTGACGGTTTCAACAAATGGTATGAAGTGTTAGAAGACAAATACAAAAATCTACTTTCCAAAATTATAAGCCGTAGGGTAGTTACTTTCGGTGTTCTTATAGCATTTTGTGTAGCCACTGGTATTTTAGGGAAAATATTGCCCACCGGTTTTATTCCCAACGAAGACCAGGGAACGTTTTATGCCAGTGTTACTACGCCCTCGGGGGCTACGCTGGAGCGTACCAAGGAAGTAGTGAATGCCATACAGCGGGAAGCACAAAATCTGGAAGGTGTTGAAAGTGTTTCTACCCTTGCCGGAACAAATATTCTTTCTGACGGAACCGGTGCAACGTATGGCACTGCACTCATCAATCTAAAGCCCTGGGAAGACCGCAACGTTTCTGTGGAAGATGTGATTGCTGCTCTAAAAGAAAAGACCACCTATCTCAAGGATGCACAAATTGAGTTTTTTCCGCCACCGGCTGTGCCGGGCTATGGAAATGCCAGCGGTTTTGAATTGCGTTTGTTAGACAAAACCGGAACTGGTGATTTCAAAAAAATGGAAGAGGTAGTACGGCAGTTTATTTCTGACTTAAAAGCGCAACCTGAAATTGCAAGTGCTTTCACTATTTTTGATGCAAGCTTTCCGCAATACACATTACATATCGATATTGATAAAGCAGCGCAAAAGGGAGTTACGGTTAACAACGCCATGGGGACACTGCAAACCCTTTTAGGAAGTGAGTATGCAACTAACTTCATCCGGTTTGGGCAGATGTATAAGGTCATGGTGCAGGCCTTGCCCGAATACCGGGCAAAACCCGAGGATCTTCTGAAACTTTATGTAAAGAATGACCAGGAAGAAATGGTTTCCCTTTCAGCTTTTGTAACCATGGAAAAAACATACGGAGTCGATCAGGTAACACGCTACAACATGTTTCCGTCAGCGGAGTTGAACGGTGAAGGTAAACCGGGGGTGAGCAGCGGAACGGTATTAAAAATTGTGCAGGAAATAGCACGTGAAAAATTACCTAAGGGTTTTGATATTGACTGGGCTGGGATTTCACGTGATGAAGCCACTGTAGGCAACGAAGGCATCATCATTTTTATGATTTGTCTTTTGTTTATCTATCTCGTATTGGCCGGCCAGTATGAAAGTTTTCTGTTGCCCTTGCCCGTAATTCTTTCCTTGCCCACCGGTATTTTCGGTGCTTTCTTCTTATTGGGTGTGTTGGGTTTGGAAAACAATATCTATGCACAAATCGCCATGCTGATGCTCATTGGTTTGTTGGGTAAAAACGCTATTCTGATAGTAGAGTTTGCCGCTCAAAAACACAGTCAGGGAATGAGTGTAATTGAGGCCGCACTGGAAGGAGCCAAAATTCGTTTGCGCCCCATCCTGATGACCTCTTTCGCATTTATTGGTGGGCTTTTGCCGCTCATGATTGCCACCGGTGCCGGGGCCATCGGCAATAGAACCATTGGTACGGCTGCCGCTGGTGGAATGTTGTTCGGAACTGTGTTCGGAGTAATTATTATTCCGGGCTTGTATGTAGCCTTTGCCAGTATCTCTGAAAAAATCAGCAGCAATAGAAAAAATGAAAATCCGGTAACCGAAATAATCTGAGTGATGAAAAACATAAATCTCATTATACTTCTACTACTTTCTATTTTAATGGTAACAGGTTGCGTGCCATCGCAAAATGTTACGCAAACTAATAGCAGGCGAATCCCCAATCAGTACGTTCATACGGTGGATACGATCAACATGGCCACTGTCAGTTGGCGCGACTATTTTGCTGACCAGAATCTGGTTGGATTAATTGACAGTGCGCTGACAAACAACTTTGATGCACGCATCGCTTTGCAACGAATGGAACAGGCAAAGGCCGGAGTTCAATTCAGCAAGGGTGCGCTATTGCCTACAGTAGGCGCAATCGGTATTCCTAAAATAAACCGCTATGGTTTATACACCATGGATGGGGCAGGCAACATCACCACTGATATTGAGCCTGGGAAAATTGTACCTGTAAATCTTCCCGACTTTTTGGTTGGATTACAAACCTCATGGGAAGCTGACATTACCGGCAAACTCCGGAATAGAAAGAAAGCTGCTGTGGCGCGATACCTTGCTTCAACCGAAGGAAAAAATTGGGTATTGACCAATTTGATTGCCGAAGTAGCCATGACCTACTACGAATTACTTTCCCTTGATCAGGAATTGGAAATCATTCGTGAAACCATCGCACTACAGGAAAATGCTTTGGCTGTTGTTACGATCCAAAAACAGGTTGGCGCGGCTAACGAGTTAGCGGTAAAACAGTTTCAGGCGCAGGTGTTAAATACGAAAGCGCTGGAGCTGGAAATTCAACAAGCAATTTTTCAAACCGAAAGTAAAATCAATTGGCTCCTCGGCCGGTATCCACAACCTATTGCACGAACCAAAGAGACCTTTAATCAGGTTATTCCGCAGCAGATACAATCAGGCATTCCATCCGACTTACTTCGGTTTCGCCCGGATGTAAAGCAGGCGGAGTTAGAATTAATGGCAAGCAAAGCTGATGTTCGCGCTGCAAGAGCAGCCTTTTATCCATCATTATTTATTACCGGTGGCATCGGCTATCAGGCTTATAAGACAAACTTGTTGTTCACTACTCCCGAGTCATTTGTATTTAACCTGATCGGCAGTTTATCTGCACCTTTAATAAACAGAAATGCCATCAAGGCGGAATTCAATGCGGCAAATGCCCAGCAGATTGAGGCAATTTATAATTACCAGAAAGCCATATTGACAGCCTATGTAGAGGTGTACAACGAAGTTAACAATCTTGATAACCTTCAAAATATTTACATCCTCAGAAATAATGAAGTAAACACACTCGCACAAGCTATTGAAACATCTTCCGATTTATTCAGAACAGGTCGGGCGACCTATCTGGAAGTTCTACTTGCACAACAGAATTTACTGAGTGCCCGACTGGATTTTATTGACGTAAAAAAGCAACAATTGTTGGGCACTGTAAATGTTTACAAAGCATTGGGGGGTGGATGGAATTAATCTGAATGAACTTTCTTAACTTGGAGAGATAACCACAAACTTTATGAGTAGCGATGCTATTGAAATTCTAGTTATACTTGGCTTAATCCTGATAAATGGAGTTTTTTCAATGTCTGAAATGGCGCTTGTCTCCTCTAAAAAAGTTAGACTGGAAGCGGCTGCGAAATCTGGTGTGAAAGGGGCTAAAGCTGCACTGAATTTGTATCTCTCCCCAACGTATTTTCTTTCAACTGTTCAGATTGGGATAACGCTGATAGGATTGCTTACGGGTATTTTTAGTGGTGAAAACCTGACGAATGATTTAGAGCGCTATCTCGAGCAATTTCCTGCTGTGGCAAAAATTGCAGATGAGCTCGCCATTGCCATTGTGCTCTTGTCGGTTACCTTTTGCTCTCTTGTGTTGGGTGAATTAATACCCAAGCGTATTGGCTTATCAAATCCAGAAGGTATCTCGAGGGTGATGGCCCCCTTTATGAAAATCCTTTCTAAAATAACTTTTCCGTTTGTCTGGATTTTGACAAAGACTTCCGATATTATTCTAACGATTCTAAACCTAAAGAAGACCAAAGAGAATAATATTACCGAAGAAGAAATTAAAGCGATTATTCAGGAAGGAACACAAGGTGGAGAAGTACAAAAGATTGAGCAGGCTATTGTAGAACGTGTGTTTGCTTTGGGTGATAGGAAGGTCACATCCTTGATGACAAACCGAAGTGATCTTATATTTATAAACGCGAATGACAGTATGGCCACCATTCGGGAAACAGTAAAAGATGACCTGCATCGCATCTATCCCGTATATGAAAAGGATAAGGATAAGGTACTTGGAATTATTACATTGAAGGACCTTTATATTGGCGAGCAGATGGCGGAGTTTGATATGCGAAAGCATCTCAAGTCTGCCAACTACCTCGACCAGTTTACCTCTGCATACAAAGCATTAGAAAACTTCAAGAGTTCTGGTATTCATTATTCGTTGGTGACTAACGAGTATGGGCTCGTATTAGGTATCATTACCATGGATGATATATTGAAAGCCCTGGTAGGTGATGTGTCAGAATTTTATCGTGAAGATTTTCCGTTAACACAGCGTGAGGATGGGTCATGGCTAATGGATGGTCAGTATCCGATTGCTGAATTCTTACTTCACTTTGAAATCAATAAAAGTGCGGACTTAGATGAAATTAATACGGTAGCAGGACTTATCCTGAATCAACTGAAACGCATTCCTAAAACCGGTGAAAAAGTTAATTGGCAGGGGTTTATATTAGAGGTTGTTGATATGGATGGTGTAAAAATTGACAAAGTGTTGGTGAAACGAAGTTAGAATCATTAAAGCATTCTGTTGTTTTCAATTGATACAATCGATGTGATGAGATGTATGCAATTAGATTAATTTGTTTAATATATATATCAACTAGTATGAAACACTTAGGGATTGTAACGTTATTATTAATGGGTCTCTCAGTCAATGGTCAAAACCAGATTTCATTTGATGCACCCCCAAGCAGTGTAAGTTTACTGGCACCAAGGTTTTTATCTACGGCAATGAATGAGCGGGACTTTGCCCTTTCTCCCGATGGAACGGAAATTTATTTTACAATCTCTACACCTAAGTCAACTTTTCAAACTATTGTCTTTTGTAGAAAGTTAAAAGATGGTTGGTCCAAACCTGAAGTGGCTCCTTTTGCCGGACAGTTCACCGATCTTGAACCTGCCTTTAGTGCCGATGGGAATACATTATACTTTGCATCTAATCGTCCGCTGCAAGGAACTGTTGTAAAGGACTTTGACATCTGGAAGGTTAGCCGTGTAGGCAATGCCTGGGGTCATCCTGAAAATCTGGGAACGACTATAAACTCTGAGACTGATGAATTTTATCCCTCCATCGCAAATAATGGTAATCTGTATTTTACGGCTACGTATGCGGGAGGACCGGGTAGGGAAGATATTTATGTGTCCCGGTTTCAACAAAGTCAATATCAAAAGCCAGTGGCACTAGATACTGCGGTGAATACAAAGTTCTATGAGTTTAATGCATTTGTGTCACCTCATGAAGATTATATTCTTTTTACATCTTATGGCAGGAAAGATGATAGTGGTGGTGGAGATTTATACATCAGCATAAAGGATCAGAACGGAAACTGGAAGCCATCGCAAAACCTGAAGCAATTAAATTCGAAGCAGTTAGATTATTGCCCCTTTGTTTCTCCCGATGGCAAAAGCCTATTCTTTACCAGTGATCGCCATCAGTTGCCTATATCGTTCACCACACGCATAGACTATCAAACCATAAGTCACTATATGGACCAACCTTTAAATGGCACGGGAAATCTTTACTGGGTAAGTTTTCAATCGATATTGAATTCACTGAAGTAGCGGTGTGGCCAGCACAAGTTAATTGACACACCTCCTTTGAGTGATTACTCTAACTTAAATCTGCAAAAGTAAACTTCACTGATGTGGATTAGGTTTAGGATAGATGTTTCTTAATATGAAAGGGTTGGCGCAAGCCAACCCTTTGTTGTTTGAGTAAGTTATTTTTTTGGTGAATGAAATCTATTAATGATGATGACCGCCTGGGCCATGAACATGACCATGAGCAAGTTCTTCTTCCGTAGCTTCGCGAATTTCCAATACTTCTACCGCGAAGTTCAATTCAACTCCAGCCAATGGATGGTTGGCATCTACAGTAATAGAATCAAGGCCAACTTTGGTGACTGTTACCACCTGACCCTGATTGGTTTGAAATTGCATGCCCACATCAATTTTCTGATCGCCAAAAGCTGAACGAGGAACTTGTTGCATTAACGCATCGCTTTTTACACCATAGCCTTTCTCTGGACTTACCTTCAGGTTTAGTTTGTCGCCTTTTGTTTTTCCTTCCAGGCCTTCTTCCATACCGGGAATGAGGTTGCCAATGCCGTGTATGTAGTGTAGCGGTTCACGTCCAGAACTGGAATCAAGAATATTCCCTTCATTGTCAGTAAGTGTATAATGGATAGCGGCTACTTTGTGTTTGGTGATTTGCATGCGTTTTTGATTTGTGAAATACCGAAGAGTATCCAGGCATTTCTGGTTTAAAATTAGTTTCAAAATGGTTTTCTGTGAGAGGAATGTTTGGGCTTAATTAAATGGGTCTTTCAATACTGAAAGACCCATTATTGTACCTAAGGCCGGAATCGAACCGGCACGCCCGAAGGCACACGATTTTGAGTCGTGCGCGTCTACCAGTTCCGCCACTCAGGCTCGTTTACCTGATCCGTATTACGAACGGGTTGCAAAGATGTATAAAACTTACTTTTTGCCAAAATTCACAGCTCAATAAATTTCTCTAGGGAAAAAGCCTGTGTTCGCTCTGAGAACAGTGTTTTCACCCGGCCCCACACCTTGCCAAATAATTCAGACTTGCGATAATTCTCCAGACTTTGTGGCCCATCCCAATGACTCAAGGTTGTATAACAGTAACCGTCTTCAGAATCTTTCAGCAATTGCAGGTGCAAGCATCCGGGAAAATTCCTGATTGCATCTTTATTTCGATCAAAGATTTCCAAAAACTCTTCTACCCCGGCTTCCGTAAAATGCATGCGTACGATTCGGATAATCATAAAAATAGTATTGAGATGAGAATATAGAGATCTAAGAGTCAGATGTGAAATATTGGATTCTCAATACTCACGTCTCAAATCTCTCCACTAATTATTCGTCAAAAGTAACATTCACAGGACTATCATATTGCAACCCTAAAAGCTCGCTTGCGTTGCCTTTATAGATTCCTATTTCCAATAATCCCAAACTATTAAAAATCAGAAAACATTCACCTTGCTCGGTTTGAAAATAGTTGGTGTGTATGCGTCTGAATTTTTCTCCGCCAAACTGAATAGTATAAGATCTCCCTTTTGTCAGAATGTCAAAATCCTGCTTCACGATATTGGTAATCAGGTTTCCAAAATTATCCACACGCAGCACATGACCCGCAATAATGCGCTTGGTAGCCTTCACTTGCCGGTTCATCATTTTACGAAAATCAGGAAGTGCCTTTCCCAATGTAGTGATAGCCACTCCGCTGGCAAGGCGGGCTGCAGCCGGGGCCAGAATGTCTTTTTCAGCAAACGTGGTTTGAATTGGATTGATAGAATTAATATCTATCACATTTTGATGATGCTGATCACTGATCAGTCCGAACAAACCATTATCAACTCCCAGAAAAAAATGATCTTCCAGTTGTAGCGCGAGATAGGCATCATCTCGATTCCCGGAAGAATCAACCCCCACCAGGTGCACGGTGCCTTTCGGAAAATCCCGAAATACAGATTTAAGAACATAGGCACCGTGGGCGATATCGCTGGCCGCAATTTTATGACTGATATCGATCAGATTGAGTTCGGGATTGACGCTGAGAATTCTGGCCTTTATTGCGGCCACATAATGATCGCTTTCTCCACTGTCGGTAAGAAGGGTAATGATGGCCATTCGCGAACGTTATACCTCGTCCCGGTGTTTTTGCTTGGACGGGATTTGTTTACTTTTATGCATCAAAATTAATTGATTTCAACCACAATACTTCATTGATAGAAAAAACCATCACACTCGAGAATATTCCACTCACCGACTTTCTGGGCGTGGAGAATAAAAACATCCTTGAACTAGCATCTGCTTTTCCGAAGAGTAAAATCATTTCGCGCGGTAATGAAATTCTGATGAAGGGCGAAGCTCCGGATATTCTGCAGATAACGGATATCCTGAATTCACTCATGGACCACTTCCATCAGTTTGGGCGGGTGACGGAAGAAAATGTGCGGGGGTACATTACGCAAGAGCGGCAGGAATTTGTTCCGGAAGATTCCCCGGATGGTATCATCCTGTATGGAACAAAAGGCGCAGCCATCAAAGCCAAGACGGTCAATCAGCAAAAGCTGGTGAAAGCAGTTAAAGACTATGATCTTGTTTTTGCTCTTGGCCCTGCCGGAACAGGTAAAACGTTTGTTTCTGTGGCAATGGCAATCAAAGCCTTGAAGAATAAGCAGGTTAAAAAACTCATCATTACCCGCCCGGCTGTAGAGGCAGGGGAGAATTTGGGTTTCTTACCAGGCGACCTTAAAGAAAAGATTGATCCGTACTTGAGACCCATCTACGATGCGCTCAACGATATGGTGCCCTTTGAAAAGCTGAAATATTATATGGAGCGTGAGATCATTGAAATTGCGCCTCTTGCCTATATGCGTGGTCGCACACTAAACAATGCATTTATTTTGCTGGACGAAGCGCAGAACACGACCCCCATGCAAATGAAAATGTTTCTTACCCGGATGGGTCCTGACTCCAAAATGATTGTGACCGGTGATACATCGCAGATAGATTTGCCCCACAATCAACGCTCTGGACTAAAAGAGGCAGTGCGTATTTTAAACGAAGTGAAGGGGATTGGTTTTGTGGAATTGAACGAACGCGATGTGGTGCGCCATCGATTGGTGCGAGATATTATTGAAGCGTATGGAAAAGTAGATCCTTCCGGTCAAACCAAACTATAAAACATCATGCCTGCTTACGTCATCGTAGAAGTTACTGTCCACAAGCCTACAGAATATGAAGATTACAAAAAACTCACCCCGGGTTCGTTAAAAAACTATCAAGGTAAGTTTATTGTACGCGGTGGCAAGACGGAAACACTCGAAGGGGAATGGAATCCCCAGCGCATAGTGGTGCTTGAGTTCCCTACTACAGAGTTAGCGAAAGCGTGGTGGACTTCCGAAGAATATGCGCCCGCCAAAGCGCTGCGTCAACGCACAGCCCACACCAGAATGATTTTGGTTGCGGGGTTGGAAGGCTAAAAATCCAATATCATTCTAATGATGCGAAGAGAGGTAAGTTGAAAAAAAATCATCAATTTAAAGGAATTTCAATTAACGACTTTGATGAACTGGTTTCAGATCTCGGCAGAAGAAACACTAGAAAAGGCAGGCACTTCCCTTCAAGGACTTGATGATACCGAGGTAAATCAACGCATACTCAAGCACGGAAAAAACGAACTTAAAACACAAGGGCGAAGATCTCCCTGGCTGATTCTCTTTGGTCAGTTCAAAGAGGTCATGATTTTCATTTTATTAGCGGCTGCTATTCTTTCTTTTTTTATTGGAGATGCTAAGGATGCAATTATCATTTTGATCATTGTTGTACTCAATGCAGTGGTGGGATTTGTGCAAGAGTACAATGCCGAGAAGGCTATGGACGAACTAAAGAAGCTGGCCGCAACATTGGCACATGTAGTCCGGAACGGGGAGGTAAAAAATATTCCTTCGGCAGAACTCGTACCGGGGGATATTATTCGCCTGGAGGCAGGAGATAGTGTGCCGGCCGATGTTCGATTGGTGGAAACGCATGCACTGAAAATTGAAGAAGCTTCCTTAACGGGAGAGTCCTATCCGGTTGAAAAAAATACAGAAATTATAACCGATGAAAAGGCTTCTGTTGGAGATCGCCTCAACATGGCATTTAAATCTACTCTTGTTAGTCATGGTAGGGCAGTAGCAGTGGTGGTTGCCACCGGCATGGAAACTGAGATTGGAAAAATTGCTTCCATGTTACAGGAAGACGAGACCAAAACTCCACTTCAGATCAGAATGACTGATTTCAGCAAGAAGCTTTCGATCATTATCGTGTTGATTTGTTTGGTGATTTATGGTGTGGGATTGCTGCGAGGCGAAGAACACATGCTTATGTTAATGACAGCAATTTCGGTAGCGGTGGCCGCAATTCCTGAAGCATTACCCGCGGTGATTACAGTCGCCCTTGCCTTGGGAGCGCGCAGGATGGTTAAAAAAAATGCGTTGATCCGAAAGTTACCCGCTGTCGAAACTTTGGGTTCGGTAAATTATATCTGCACAGATAAGACCGGAACACTCACCGAAAATAAAATGTCGGTGCGTCAAATCTGGTCCGAACAAGATGATGCACCTATGATTGGGATGAAAGCAAAAGATGCTTTACTGCTGGCCATGAGTCTCAATCAGGACACCCAACAAAGCGGAGCAGAATTAGTTGGCGATTCTACCGAAATAGCAGCGGTTCATTTTGCTATTGAAAATAATCAGGAACTCAGTCAGGCTGCGACATCCTTTCCACGGGTAGAAGAAATTCCATTTGATAGTGAACGAAGAATGATGACAACCGTTCATCAATTCAATGATCAATATCTTGTGATCACCAAAGGAGCTGTTGAATCGGTGCTTGTTATTTGCAAAGAAACTGATAGAGATGGAATTCTACGCAAAGCTGACTCGATTGCTGAAAATGGAATGCGTACGTTGGCGTATGCAACTAAAGTAATTGATCAAAATGAATTAGATTCTTCTAAACTTCAGTTGCTGGAGCAAGATTTGCAGTTTATAGGAATAATAGGGATGATCGACCCACCGCGGCCAGAAGTAATTGAAGCAGTAAAAGAATGCAGGGAAGCTGGCATTACACCGGTTATGATTACGGGTGATCATCCGAAGACAGCCGTGACGATCGCCCGGGAAGTTGGGATTATGCAAGATCAGGATGAGGTATTGTCAGGATCGGAAATAGCAGAATTGAGTTTTGAGCAATTGCGGGCCAGAGTAGAACGGGTACGGGTTTATGCTCGTGTTAGTGCCGGTCAAAAATTAAGTATTGTAAAAGCGTTACAGGCACAAGGACATTATGTTGCCATGACGGGCGATGGGGTAAACGATGCACCTTCGCTCAAGATGGCAAACATTGGTGTAGCTATGGGCATCACGGGTACCGATGTTTCCAAACAGGCTGCACACATGGTGCTGTTGGATGATAACTTTTCAACCATCGTTAAAGCAGTAAGGGAAGGCCGGAGAATTTTTGATAATATCCGTAAGTTCATCCGCTATATAATGACTGGCAATGCGGGTGAGATCTGGACTATTTTCCTCGCACCCTTGGTTGGCTTACCTATTCCATTACTTCCGATTCATATTTTATGGATCAATTTGGTTACGGACGGATTGCCAAGTCTCGCGTTGGCTAATGAACCGGCAGAATCAACAATCATGAAACGCCCACCCCGTAGCGCAGGCACCAATGTATTTTCAGATGGTGTTGGCATTCATATCTTATGGGTGGGCTTGTTGATCGGGGCTTTGTGTTTAGCAATTCAGGCAGTCGCCATCAAGCAAGGTATTGACCATTGGCAAACACTCGTATTCACCACATTATCTCTTTGTCAATTAGCGCATGTAATCGCCATCCGCAGTTCCGACACGTTTATCTATAAACATGGACTCTTTAGAAACAAAATCTTACTGATAACTGTGCTAGTTACAGTGGGCTTGCAATTGGCTATTGTATATATTCCATTCTTGCAGAGTATTTTCAATACTTCAGCTCTCACCATAAAGGAACTATTGGTTTGTTTTGGGGCAGCGACCATTGTGTTTCACATGGTTGAGCTTGAAAAGTGGCTGCGTCATTTCAAGAAGCAATAAAGCCCATCATGTTGTTTTACTAACAATCACTGGGTAAATTCACTCATGATTAGTTGGGTGCCTTTTGCTATGGTACGTATCACCTTATTCCTTACGGGAGGAATACTGCTAGCTATCTATAAGCCCGGTCTGATTTCCGAACAAATTACTTTTTACATTGTATTTGCTCTGGTCTGTATTTACTTGATTTCTGCTTTCACCCTACGTTTATGGCGGTGGGCAAAAATTTTCAATGGCTTCATTGGATTATCGGCTATTTTCTTTATTGGGTATCTTCATTTATTAATCAATACCAGCAGTCGGCAAGGTGATCATCTTCTTAATGAAAGGAATGAAGTGGTTGCTTATGAAGCAATTGTGCGAAGTGCTCCTGAGTCCAAGGCAAAGTCTTGGAAACTTCAGGTAGAAGTGCTTCGGGTAAAAACAGGCGACTGGAGAGAAAGCAGTGGCCATGTGATGCTCTATGTTTCAAAAAAGACGATGGAGCAAATTCCATGGGTGTATGGAGACAGACTTTTGATAAAGGGAACTCCGAATCAGTTACAGCCACCCGCTAACCCAAATGAGTTCGACTTCAAGCGGTTTCTGAGTTTCCGCAATATCTATCACCAGCAGTTTGTAATGAGTGATCAGATTCGATTTATCGAACATGCTGAAAGAAAAGGCTTCATTTATTATTCGCATCAGGTGCGAGCCGGGGCCACTGATGTAATAAGAAAAAACATACCGGGTCAGCAAGA
Organism: Cyclobacteriaceae bacterium; assembly: GCA_022841475.1. GTDB lineage: Bacteria > Bacteroidota > Bacteroidia > Cytophagales > Cyclobacteriaceae > ELB16-189. The sequence continues at coordinate 28,440 of JALHRJ010000012.1, forward strand.
GCAAGCGATTGCCATGGCATTGGTCTTAGGTGTTACCGAGGGCATTGATACCGATTTGCAAAGTGCGTATGCGGCAAGTGGTGCTATGCATGTGCTGGCAGTATCAGGTCTGCATGTAGGAATCATTTATGGAATTATTTTGGTGTTGCTTCGTCCGTTGAATAGGTATGCATGGAGCCGCTGGGTAGTTGCCGGTATCAGCATACTTTTACTTTGGTCGTTTGCTTTTGTAACGGGTTTATCACCTTCCGTTTTACGCGCAGTCACCATGTTTTCTTTCATCGCGCTGGCAAGACCGTTAGGATGGCACTCTAATATTTACAATACATTGGCTGCATCAGCATTTGTGCTACTTATTTATAACCCTTATTTAATTATGTCAGTAGGATTTCAGTTGTCTTATCTGGCAGTAATAGGCATAGTCTATTTACAACGACCTATTTACAATTTGTGGGAAATTGACAATCGTGTTGGCGATTGGGTGTGGCAGATTACGTGCGTTTCTATTGCCGCACAAATTGCAACGTTTGCTCTTGGCATGTTATACTTTCATCAGTTTCCGGTTTACTTTTTAGTCTCTAATCTATTTGTTATTCCACTATCAACATTGGTTTTGATAAGTGGCATTATTCTTTTAGTGGTTAGTGGATGGTCTGCCCTGGCCGGTATAGTAGGTGCAGGACTTCAGCAATTAATTAAATTGCTTAACTGGCTTGTTTTCAAAACTGAAGAGATGCCATTCAGTCTGATCAGTGATATTTACCTTTCAACTTTTCAATGTTGGTTGCTGATTGGCGGATTATGTGCATTGACTTTTATGATTCAGTATCGCTCCGTAAAATGGATGTACACAGCAGTTCTATTAGCTATTGTTTTTGTTGGAACTCAATATCTACACCTTCACCAATGGGTCAATCGCGAACAATTTGTAGTGTATAGTGTGTCTGGCTATTCAGCACTGGAGTGGATTGACCATGGCGTTAGTTATTTTAAAGCAGACTCTGCGTTGCAGGCTGATCAGGAACGGATGCGATTTCATATCCGACCCAATCGGTTAAAACGAGGTGTTTCATTGGTCAATACTAAGATTCCTTTTTCAAAAATTCTGCCTCAGGGGATTGAAGCAGTTTATTGGAAAGACAATAAAATTCTTTTAGCACAGAATAAGGAAGTGCAATTACCTCAATTAGCAGAAATCGATTACCTTGTTGTCGCTCGTAATTCAATGGCACCGGAGGCGTTGAATGGCCTTACTGTAAAGAAGATTATTTTAGATGGTAGTAATTCGCGTAGTTATGTCAACAGACTGAAAAATCTAATTGATAAAGACCGCTTACATGTAGTTTTAGAAGATGGAGCTTTTGTATTAACCCAATGATATGAGTGTAGTAATTTATTCAGTGAAAGACAGGATTGGGTATATTACCTTAAACCGACCCGATAAACGAAATGCGTTAAGCCATGAGTTGGTGAGTGAGTTGGTCGAGACATTTTCAAAGGCTGAGGTTGATCCGAATGTAAAAGTAGTTGTCCTCAATGCAAATGGTGAAGCATTTTGTGCAGGGGCAGATCTTGCTTATCTCCAACAACTACAAAAATTTTCTTTTGAGGAAAATCTGGCTGACTCAAATCATTTGAAAGATCTTTTTCTGAAAATTTATTCGCTTAAGAAAGTTGTTATTGCGCAGTTGCAAGGTCATGCGCTTGCGGGTGGCTGCGGATTGGCTACCGTCTGTGATTTTGCATTTGCTGTTCCGGAAGCAAAGTTTGGTTACACGGAAGTTAAGATTGGATTTATTCCGGCTTTGGTGGCTGTGTTTCTCGTTCGAAAGATTGGCGAGCAAAAGGCAAGACACTTATTACTAACAGGTGAAATAATCAAAGCGCAGGAAGCATTCAATAGGGGACTACTTACTGAAGTTGTTGAACGCAATGATTTAGAGTCTACTGTATACCAGTTTGCTCAAACCCTCATTAATTCAAATTCTGAGCAGTCCATGCAATTGACCAAGCAGTTGATCCAGGATGTACACACGTTGCCATTAAAGGAAGCTCTTGACCTCGCAGCCACTATCAATGCTCATGCCCGTGCTACGGAAGATTGTAAAAAAGGAATCTCCGCTTTTCTGAATAAGCAAGAGCTTCGCTGGTAAGCAAACGTCATATTGCTTATGATTAACCTCAGGCGTCTGACCGCTCTTTAGAACAATGATTAGCGGTCTTACGTCTTTTGATAGCTCAGTTTTTAGACCCACACTTAATTCCTATTTTTGGTAGTGAGTTCTATTGAAATACTCCAGCAATATTGGGGATACACACACTTTCGGCCACCTCAGGATGAAATCATCCAGGCGGTGATTGAAAAGCGTGATGTCTTAGCTATTCTACCTACGGGAGGGGGGAAGTCCATTTGTTTTCAGGTACCAGCCTTGATGCAGGAAGGAGTCTGTCTTGTGATTACGCCCCTTATTGCCCTTATGCAAGATCAGGTAAAGCAACTCAAGCAACGTGGCATCGCAGCGGTAGCAGTTCATGCCGGTATGCATCCACGTGAGATTGACATCACACTCGATAATTGTGTATATGGGAAACAAAAATTTTTATACGTTTCGCCCGAGCGATTACAAACCGATTTGTTCAAAGAAAGAGTAAAGCGGATGAATGTGTGCCTCGTAGCGATTGACGAAGCGCATTGTATCTCGCAATGGGGCTATGATTTCAGGCCTCCTTATTTGCAAATAGCAGAACTCAGGGAGGTAAAACCGGATGTACCGTTTATTGCACTAACGGCAACCGCTACTACCCTTGTTAAGGACGATATCATAGCTAAGTTGAATCTTTATAAGCCAGCACTTTTTCAAAAGAGCTTTGCGCGTGAGAATCTTTCTTTTGTAGTTCGCAAAACAGAGACAAAGGAAAAAAAATTATTAGAGGTTCTTCGCAAGGTTCCGGGCTCAGCGATTGTGTATGTACGTTCCAGAAAATCTACAGCCGCACTGGCTGAGTTTTTAAATAAGAATAAAATTTCCGCAACATTTTACCATGCCGGACTAACACACCTGGAACGGATGTCACGACAAGAAGAGTGGATCACTAACCAACGCAGGGTGATGGTGGCTACGAATGCCTTTGGCATGGGAATCGATAAGCCCGATGTGCGGGTGGTAGTGCACATGGATTTACCCGAAAACCTTGAATCTTATTATCAGGAAGCAGGAAGGGCTGGACGCGATGGAAGTAGATCCTATGCTGCTATTATTTTTCATGAGGTGGATGTGCAGGCTCTTGAGAAGAAGGTTCAACAGTCGCAACCGGAGCTTGACTCTCTGAAAAAAATCTACCAGGCAATTGCCAATCATTTTCAAGTAGCAGAAGGGAGTAGCCAGGGGGAGAGTTATGATTTTGATTTGGATGGATTTTGTAAAAAATTTTCATTTAAAGCCACGGATGTTTATCCGGCCTTAAAAAAATTGGAAGAATTTGGCCTGCTGGAATTCAACGAAAGTTTTTACCGACCCTCTTTACTTCATTTCACTTTTGATAAAAAGAAGCTGTATGAATTTCAGATTGCTCATGAACGTTTTGATTTACTGATTAAAGCCCTGCTCAGACTCTATGGCGGTGAGTTGTATTCTGATTTCACCCCCATATCTGAAAATCAAATTGGGTTAATGATGAAACAGTCTGTATCTACCATTAAATTGGAGTTGGGGCAATTGCACAATCTTCAGGTATTGGTTTATGAGCCAGTAAATGAAAATCCAAAAATTACGTTTGTATTAGCCCGCCAGGATGCCAACAGATTACCCATCGATCGTAAAGAATTTGATCGCAGGCGTGAACTTCATTTGACCAAAATGGAGGCCATGAAAAATTATGTTGAGCAGGATCATCGGTGCCGGATGCAAGTGATTCAGGAATACTTTGATGAAGAAACGTATACAGCTTGTGGCATGTGTGATGTCTGTATCAGTAAGCGCAAAACTGAGAATCTGGCTATGCTCAAAGATTATGAAGATCAGATCCTTTATTTACTGAAACAAAAACCAATGACTGTCGAGGATCTCGAGACAGCAGTTGACCCGAAAGAAAAGGAATTATTTATTGACGTAGTGCGCGAGATGGTGGACTCGGCACAAATTGCGTATGATGAGTTTTGGGTGTTAAGGCTAGGTCGACCCAACTAATAAGGATCATGTAGAGTCGGAGAACTAATTTTACTTTTGTAGTCTGCGCTTTCGTCTACGCACCCACCAAAATACCACCGCTGCAATACCGATAACAAACGGCCATAGATTTACCAGAAAGATCAGGAACGATAGTAGATTATCCCATCCGCCCTTTAACGATTCAACAAACTTTGACGCAAACCCAAAGTCCGTCCCAATAACTTCGTAATAAGAAACATGGAGAGTACTAAACGAAACCTGATTTTGAAGATACTTCAGTCTGCCTTCCATGGATTCAATTTCAGCACGCACATTGGCAATCTGACTTTCAATGGACACAATCTCTTCTACCGTTTTTGCTTGCTTTAGGATTTCGCGAAAGCGGGCTTCCAGTTCTTTCTTGGTTGCGAGACGGGCTTCCACATCGATAAACTCTTCAGTGACATCCTGTGTGTTTATGCTCTTGTTTTCAATCTTTTCAGCAAGCGGCTCAATTCTTTTAATAAGGTTGTCAAACTGATCAGCCGGCACCCGAATAGTTTGGGTGTACTTTAACCGGTCGCCATAATTATTTTCATTTTCACCAGCGATGTAAGCATTTAAATCTTGGCTGATTTTTTCAATTTCCGATTTGGTTGTTTTTACGTTTTTGGTTTTAAAATCAAGTTGGCCGTTGCGGATTAGTTTGCGCTCGGTTAAAATACTTTCCTGTTTGTCTGAATCTTCATTGCGTGGGTTCCAGGATGCAACCTTTGCAAGTCCCTCATTCTGCGATCCTGAAAGCTTTAGTGAGTTCCTATTCTCATTGCATGAAAGTAAGAAGATTAGAAGGGATAGATATGAAACTATTTTTAAGTTCATTCTTATAAGAGTTGAAATATTGAAATGTTTATAAGGTAACAAAAAAGTCAGGCCTTACGGACCCGACTTTAACGAACAATGCAATTAAATATTATTCAAGCGCGGATACTCCCGGCAACACTTTTCCTTCAAAGTATTCCAACAGGGCTCCACCGCCTGTCGATACATAGCTTACTTTTTCTTCAAACCCGAATTTCGCAACAGCTGCTGCTGAATCACCACCACCGATTAACGAAAAGGCACCATTTTCGGTTGCGCGCACTACGGCCTCTGCAACAGCTTTAGTTCCCTTTTCAAACTTCTCCATTTCAAAAACGCCCATGGGTCCGTTCCACAAAATGGTTTTTGATTCTTCAATTACTTTCGCGAAAACCTGTGTTGCCTGTGGTCCAATATCCAATCCCATCCAACCATCAGGAACTGAATTGTTATTAACGGTTTGCGTATTTGCATTAGCGTCAAATTTATCACCTGCTATGGAGTCGATCGGTAGATGGAGTTCTACACCTTTTGCCTTTGCTTTTTGTATCAGCTTTTTGGCGAGATCTAGTTTATCTAGTTCAACCAATGAATTGCCAACAGTGCCACCCAGCGCTTTAAAGAATGTATACGACATGCCACCGCCAATAATCAGATGGTTAACTTTATCAAGGAGTTTTTCAATAAGTAAAATTTTATCAGAAATTTTTGCACCACCCATGATCGCGGTAAAAGGTTTTACGGAGTTCTCCAACACTTTTTTAGCATTCTCCAACTCGGCAGCCATTACATCTCCGGCACATTTTTCTTTGAAGAATTGAGCCACAATAGTAGTAGAAGCGTGCGCGCGGTGTGCGGTACCAAATGCATCGTTCACATAAATATCGCCATGCTTGGCTAGTTTTTCAGCAAAAGCAACATCTCCTTTTTCTTCTTGCTTGTAGAAGCGTAGGTTTTCAAGTAGGAGTACTTCACCTGATTTTAAAGCACCCGATAGCTTAAATCCTTCTTCACCAATACAATCCGGAGCGAACTTAACTGGTACGCCCAAAAGTGCTTCTGTTGTTTTAGTGGTGTGCTTCAGTGAATACTTATCTTCTGGTCCATCTTTAGGACGGCCCAGGTGTGACATCAAAATGCAACTTCCGCCATCCTTTAGGATTTTTTTTATCGTTGGAATGGTGGCGCGGATACGATTATCATCTGTTACTTCAAAACTTTTATTAAGCGGCACATTAAAATCTACCCGAATGAGGGCGCGTTTACCGTTGAAATTAATATCATGAATGGTTTTCATACTTCACCTTTTTTGGTGGACGAAGGTACAAAATCCAATGGTGGGTAGGGTGATTAATTACTTCTATTTTTCAGCAAACGATTGAAGGTTCTACTACAGAAATTGGAAGAATTTCTTTCCATTTATCTGTTTCTGCATACTGTTTTATGGTTTCGTTTCGCTGTTCGAGCAGTTTGGTCAGGTACCTTTTTACAAAGATAAAATCTGCAGCTTCGCCAATAAGACCCATGGGTGATTCAAAATAAAAATTATCAATCATCACGGTGTCTTCATTCATCGAATAGAAGAAATGATCGTGAATCATGGTTTTAAAAATTCCACTTACCATCTCATCCGTAAAGAAGAAAGGTCGAGTGAATTTTACGATTTGAGTTTCCAGCGTTTGCCGAAATCCCAGGTGAGTGGCTTGCCACAAAACTTTTTGATTGGGACCAATAAGTCCACTCGTAACTCCCCCCACCGCTTCTTCTTGCGTGTGCTGCACCGAGATTTTGTGTAAGTCGATGCTGCGTGCCAAATCAAAGCACACCTCAATGGGAGCCAGAATAAGCGTGGTGAGTTCGATTTTGTTCATTCGTGTTCTATTTAATCTCCAAAGGTGATTCCCAATCCTTTTGCTGCTTGCACCAGGTAGGAATCTTGTTGAAGTGTGTTATATTCTTTTGTTGCATCTTCCAGTGAAACGGAAGTGATTGCATTATTTTTTAACGCCACCATCCGTCCAAAATTCTTTTCGAGGGCGAGCTCAAAAGCTTTTACCCCAAAGAGTGAAGCCAGCACACGATCAAACGCAATGGGGGTTCCGCCACGCTGCACATGGCCTAATACCGTTTCTCGGATTTCGGCTTGACAACCTGCCTCTTTGAGTTGGCGCGATAGCTGATAAGCCACTCCACCCAACCGAACATGTTCAGAGCCTTTTTCTCCAGCCGATGCCGTGATTGTACCCTGTTTCGGTTTCGCGCCTTCGGCCACCACAATGTTAACAAACCCACGACCTTTTTTATATCGATTGTCAATTTTGCGAACAAGCTTATTGATGTCGTACGGGATTTCTGGGATCAGACAAATTTCTGCTCCACCTGCAATAGCGGTATGTAAGGCAATCCAGCCTGCATCCCTTCCCATCACTTCCATAATCATCGTGCGATGATGACTTTCTGCTGTCGTTACAAGTTTGTCAAAACTATCTGTAGCAATTTGAACCGCTGTTTGAAAACCAAAGGTGAGGTCTGTGGCTGACAGATCATTATCAATAGTTTTAGGAACACCAATCATGGGCATACCTTTATCGAAAAGCGTCTTGGAAATTTTCTGTGAACCGTCACCCCCAATATTGATAATGGCATCGAAGTTTAATTCCTTCAATTTCTTAACCAGTTCATCTGACCGATCTGTAAACCGAACAGTGCCATCGGGTTGTGGAACCGGAAACTGGATGGGGTTCCCTTTGTTTGTTGTTTTAAGGATGGTTCCACCTTTTACATGAATACCTGCGGTTCGTTTGCTGGTTAGCTTTACAATCTCTTGCGGATTGCTCAAAACTCCATTAAAAGCCTCAATACTACCATACACTTCCCATTCTTCTTTGGTGCCTGATACACCTTCTCTGCGGGCACGTTTGCACACCCCACGAATTACTGCATTAAGCCCAGGGGCATCCCCACCACCGGTGAGTATGAGAATCTTCTTTGTCATTTTCTAATCGGGTTCTAATAAGTATAGATCTTGCCTTAAGGTCTATAAGAAATATGAATATCTTAATAAGGAATTAAAACGAAAGGGATTAGATAGGATTTTTTTTATTCCGCTGCCGCCCTACGCAAGCGGTCGTTAATTGCTTTGCCCAAGCCTATGTCGGGTACTTCTTCTGCGAGGATTATGTCAATATTCTTTTTATCCAATACCCTTAGATTTCCAAACAGATGTTTGGCTGCTTCTTCCAAACTACCGGTTGGGGATAATACCAATTGGTTTTCCAGTTCAACCCCGTCAACCTGAGCCTTGAAAGCAAGCACGCCAATCTTTAGGGCTGAGTAGCGCTCCACTAATTCTGCCAGTACACCCCAGACAACTTTCTTGCGTGGCGAATAATGACTCTTCAATTGACCGGGTGATTTTGGATCAGACGATGTATTAAGTTGTAAGTCGACAGGACCAATTGTTTTCTCAATGTCTTCAACGCTTAGGCCGCCAAGACGAAAGATGGTGGGGATTTCATTTTCGAATCCGATAATGGTCGATTCAATACCCACACGACATGCTCCGCCATCCAGAATATATTTGATTCTATCACCAAGCTGGGCATTGACGTGATCGGGATGAGTAGGGCTTACATAGCCAAACGGATTTGCACTTGGCGCTGCCAAAGGAAAGGAAAGTGATTGGAGCAGGGCTTGGGTTAATGCATGATCCGGACACCGTATCCCTACTGTGTCCATCCCCGAGGTAACCAGATCCGGAATAACTCCTTTCTTTTTTAACAGAAATGTTATAGGGCCGGGCCAAAATTGAGTGGCAAGTTTTTCAGCTTTGTCAGGGAAAGATTCTACAAGTTGCCTTGCTTGTGCTAGGCTGGCAACATGAACTATCAAAGGGTCAAACCGCGGCCTGTCTTTAACCGTAAAGATTTTCACCACTGCATTTTCGTCTAACGCATTGCCGGCAAGACCATATACTGTCTCGGTGGGAATACCGACAAGTTCACCTTGTTCTAGTAATTCTTTTGCTTTGCCAATATCTTTTCCAATCTCAGCCATCAATCCGCAAAGCTAAAATTAATTTGTGAGGATGTGATAAAGGCTGTATGTTGGTATTAAAATGAAAAAATCATGAGTAACAAAACCCGCTCGATTCTAAAGGCCATTGCAGTAATTCTTGTATTGCTTGCAGTTCTGATGGAGCTGAAGATCATTATCATTCCTGCCATAGCTGTTTACAAGTTCTGGATCGTGGTGATTGGGTTTGGATTAATGCTTATCAGTTCGAAGTAGTTTATCACGCATTCTCAACACCGATCGCTCCCGGGTAAAATTTTCGAGTACGAGGAGTGGTATCCAGGTAACAGCATGCGATTCTTCACTCACTAAAATGGGTTCTTCCAGAGAAGCTTCAAAAAGAAAGCGGATGTCATAATGAAAATGTTCTGGAAAGTCCGGCCGTTGTGGAATTACATGAATGTCCACATCAAAAGGAGCCCGGGTTACGATCGTTAGATTTTTTAATCCTGTTTCTTCTTCGGCTTCGCGCAGTGCCACGCCCAAAATATTTTCATCTCCATCAGCATGGCCTCCGGGCTGTACCCATTTATTTAATTTGGCATGATGTACTAACAAAGCCTGAGTTCGCTCGGGGTTAACAATCCAGGCTGAGCCTGTAATGTGACCCGGCAAATGGGTTCGCTCAAAGCAAGGAGCCTGAGTTAGCAAGCCAAGAAATTGAGGAACAAAAACTTCTTCTTCGGGATCTATGGGTTTATAATGTTCGAAGAATTGAACTAATGAAATTCTATCCATTCAACTATTGGATAACGATAGTTGCTTTATTGAATTTTCCCTCTTCGAGCTTGCCAATAATTTCGCCACCCCCTGAGTTGTCTTTGTCTGCCTTACGTACGATAACGTAATAAGAAATGCCTTCCAGCTTTTTGAGTTTCACCAGGCCTTTTGCATCTGAAGTTGCTTCCATGACAACATTTTCTTCTTTCAGGTAATCTTGCTCATTTTTAAACAACTTTACTTCTGCGTCACTCACCGTGTTGCCCACTTCATCACGCACGGTAATGGTCAAAGAAGTATTAAAAATTTGTGTGGGTTGACTAACAAATGAAAATGAAGTTGTCGCAACAAAAAGTATGAATAGTAATGATTTCATAGTTGAATTGGTTTGATTATAAAATAGTGATACATAGTTACGCAAACTCATGAAAAAAAAGAAGAGGCTGTCTCTAAAGTCATCCAGACATCGTCAAGCCTCAGGCCTGACGATCCCAGATTTGAGAATGTAGAATGAGATTCCGGCTCAAGGCCGGAATGACATTTCAATTTTAATTGACTTTTGAGACAGACTCTTAGATTTCTATCAATGCCTTTAATTACCGGATCAGGGCAACGCCACCACGTTTTTCCTGAATGCCTTTATCGGGTCGGAAGGAGCTAACATACTTTACAATATAGGCATACGTACCTACGGGTAAAGGTTGACCGGGATTGTTATTGTATCCACCATTCCATTTAAAGTTTCTGTCAGCAGATTGATATACCAACTCACCCCACCGGTTATAGATCAATACCTGGAAGTTATCGGTGATAAAATAACTGTATACAAAAAAGTCTTTGTTTGTGGGTACCGAACTGCTGGGTCTGAAAGCAGTAGGGGCTACGATTTTTGGTACACAATCATTTAATACTTCTGTTTGATCATGGGCAATACAGCCAAAGGAATTGGTGATATCTACCTCGTAAAGCCCTTCGCTATCCGCTGTTAGAACTTGTGTTGTGTAATTGAGCGTAAGTTGATTTTTAAACCAGTTGTACGTAACGAATGCTCCGGGATCCAGCTCTACACTTGCCGTGCTGGGGTCGTTATTGTCAGGATCATTACAGATGATTACGCGATCAGGAAGTTCACCTTGAGGCACGGGAGCTTTAATCACTTGTATTTGTGTAGATGAAGTGCAACTTCCTTTACTTACCTCTACACGATAAATGCCAGCTGCAGTCTGGTTGGTGGTTGCTGTTGTCACTCCACTAATCAGAATATTATCTCTGAACCAGGCAAAGGTTGCACCGGTTGCGTTGGTTGTGGCTGTAAGAGTGAAAGGTTGATTATCATCACACGCGGGTGTTCCGGTAAGGGCAGCCGTAACATCACCAATTACTTCAACAGTTTGTGGTGTTGATCGGATTACACATCCATTTACAGTGTTAACTATTTCAACTTCATAGGTCACACCGTTCTCTAAAATTGTTACAGCTATCTGTTGTCCCAATCCTAGTAGCACCCCATTTCTAAACCATCGGTAGGTAAAATTACCGGAAGGTTGTGCGTTTAAGATAACAACATCGGCACACGCATCACTTTGAGTAAAGGTTGGGGTAACCGTTCCGGGTACATCAATCGTTGTACTTACAGTAGATGGACAACCTGCACCCGTAGCGGTAACTGTATACGTTACGGTTCCGGCACCCGGTAATAATTGTATTGTCGCACCATTGGTGGCTCCAACAATACTTCCCGGTACGTTCGTTGTCCATGAATAGGCTGTTCCTCCGGATGCTGTGAGCGTAGGTGTTGCCGCACACAGGTTGGGTGTAAATGAAACATTAACAGGTGCAGCTGGCGTAACCGCAAAATTGTTGATGTTAAAAATACAACCTGTGTTATCTCGTACTTCAATGGTATAAGTGCCCGCAGGTAAGCCCGGAGCAATGTCAAACACGGCCGTTGCCGAACTTGTGGGTCCTGTTATTTGCCCGGTACCATTATTCGTAACAGTATATTGCAGCGGCAAGGTAAAGCCACCTACTGTAGTTACCCGAACCGTAACCGGATCACAATTAGGTGCTTGCGCCAAGGCAGTTGCCGTGAATGTAGCATCCGTTAAACCAAATGAACTTGAAATAGTACAGCCAGAAATCTGATCTGTTACAATCGCAGAGAATGTTCCGGCAGTTTGACCCCCAATCGGACCAATGGTTGAAGGAGCGAGTTGATCAATACCTTGTTGATTAAAACTATTGGGCCCGGTAAGAAAATAAGAATATGGACCTGCTGGTGGAACTGAAGTGTTTAATTGTACAGTAATAGACCCCGTAGCAGTCCCGCAGCCTACCGGATTTGTGCCCGATAAAACAAACGAAGGCGAAACATTGATAGTAAATACTTTATCGTCTGTGATGGTACACGTTGTAACCGGATCGGTTACTGTAACTTCATAAGTGAACACACCGGGTAAAGAAGTATCCACTGCCTGAGTTTGAATGGTGCTTGCATTCACTCCATCAATAGTCCATTGAATCACAGCTCCCGGGTTTTGAGCATCCAGGGTTGGGGTTGCATTATCTTCGCAAATAGTTAGGTCGGGACCCAGGTCAACTTGCGGTCGGTTATCCGCTACTATACTTTGTGCAAAGGAGGTACAGCCGTTAACATCTGTATTGGTCACTGAAACGAAAGCTGGTTGATCGAGTGTTATAGTTTGCGTAGTTTCTCCGCTCGACCACAAATGAGTAAGCCCGGGTGTATTTGTTGTATTTGCATCAAGGGTTACAGGACCCGTACACAATACGGCAGCACCGGGGATAGTGGGTAGTGCCGGTGGACTAAAAATTCTTACTTGCTGAACAATGGTTGTATCGAGACTGCATCGGTTAGTGAGTCGCATGGATACTGTATACAAACCCGGTGCATTATAAAAATGGACGGGTGATGGTTCTGTGCTTGAAGCTCCATCTCCAAACGACCACTGAAATTCATCAATCGCATCCGTGGCTGTGCCTGCAAAGCGTGTCGAATCACCAAAACAAATTCCAGTAACAGCAAACCCTGGTCCACCAAAAGCATTATTTTGGATCTGAACAAAATTCGGTAAGCCCAACCGGCTGTTAGTTCCACCCAATAAATTGAACCCCGTTGGATTGTAAACTGATAATTGCGTGGTGTCATCAGAAGCCTGAATAGTTCCTAATACGCCACTGCCATTGATGGCAACATAGATTTGGCCATCAGGGCCAAGTTGAATAGCTCCCAGTTCAGTAGCTTGCTGAATGCGTTGTTTAAAGAAAGGCCGCTCCAGCGAATCGAGGAAATATTCAAAAATCTGAGAAGGTGATGGCGTTCCTTTTACCGTGGCAAATATTTTATTTCCGCCTGGTGAAAATTCAATGCCATAAACCTGCCCATTGGGTTCATTCAAATTGATCTGCCGGAAATTATCGAGGCGACCGGTACTGTCATTTAAAGTGAATAATTCAACGAGGTTGCTGATGCCGGGTGTAGAAAGTGCTACGGCCACATTGTTTCGAGGACCAATCTTCATATAGCCTTCACCGTTCTGCTGAGTTTTGAATGCGTGTTCAGAGCCTGTCTCAGAATATACGGGTTGACCTATTCCATCTTGAGTGATCGGGTAGGAGCGAAAGATGTTATTACCATACTCATGCACAATTACCCAGCGGCCGTTGGATGTTACGCGTTCCGTACTTTTTGAAAATAATAAAACATTCTTCTCAACCAGTGCCCCATTTCCGGAATTCAACTTTAAATCAAACAACGAATAACGAACTTCATACGGAGCTGTTCCATTGATCGCTTGTGTTGTGAAAATATAATACAGCGTTTCATCCCCGGGAACGGGAACGATAATAGAAGATTGTGAAGCAGCCGGATCACCTCCAATGCCGCTATCAATTTCTGTATCGGTTTTATCATACACTTTATCGCCATCCGTATAGAAGATAACGTCTCCGTTTCGATCGCAAATAATGGCACAACCTTCGGGTGCATCCATAGCACTGTTATCCAGAGCGACAATAGGTCCGGGTGGGTCGCTAAATAACGGGTTGAAATCGATGCCGGCCCGATTTCCAAAATACCAAATATTAGCCCTCCCATCTTGCGCATCATACTCTTTCACATTTACGCCCGCATAGGCTGAACATCCTGATGCATCGGTTACCACTACATAATAATATCCGGCTGAATCAGGTGTGAGGGTGGCCCCTAAATCACCATTCGACCAAACGATGGATGTCGGTGTTCCACCTTGGATATTTACCGTTACCGAAAACTGAGTAGGTGATGAAGTTCCCCGGGGTGGGGGGAATTCATCTTTACAAGCCGTAGTGTCTTGTACTAATTGCAGTTCCAGGGCAAACGGATTAATAGATACTGGTAATGTAGTCGATTGTGTTTGGCCGCGATAAAAAGCATTTAGTGTAACATTATAGGATCCTGCTGCAGCATAGGTATAAATCGGGCTCCAGTTTGCGGAACCATTTCCATCTCCAAAATCCCAACGTAAACTATCTGCATTGGGTGTAACAACAGGAAAGAAACTAGTTGGGGAATTCTGACAAATGCCATCGAAAGTAAAATCAACATCCAGCAATACACTGTCTTTCGGTTTGAATGCAGGAAACTGAGAACTATTAAAGTCGGCCGCTGTAAAAAGTGCTTGCGTATTAATCACTTCACTTGAGACAGTATCAGTATTAGTAAACCTGCCAAGTAAAAATGGACCGCCTGATGCTGCCTGATACAAATGATAGATAGCGCTGTCGGGAGCAATCTGTAATCCATAACTTCTGAAAACCGGAGCGGATAAAACAGGCGCAAGTGTGATAGAAGGATTGAGATAATCATATTGAAGTACATTGGCCGTGATACCTGCATCACCATGACGGGAAAGGTATAAGTACCGACCTTGGGTGTCCCACTCAATATCATAGATGGCTTGATTCTCCGCTGCCGTGCTTGTTGCAGAATTAAAAATAAATCGATCGAATGTGATTAATCCGGTTGCATTGTCGAAGTTTAAAATCAATGCATCCGTGTTGGCATCTTGTGGTGATACGGCAATCTTGCCGGTTTGTTCATGATACGAAAAGTTCGCTACCGATGTGGGAAATCCGATACCAGAGGAAACTATTGTTGAGAATGTAGCCGTAGCATCAATTAAGGAAGCTGAATAATTCTGAGAACCATTCTGATGTGAGATCAACCAAAAGTCAATCTGGTTTGCATGCGATACCACAATCATCCCTTCCGATCGATTTGATAATCCGGGTACAGCAACGTTTTTTGCTGCATCAACAACACCCAGTGCGGGTGCCGGAAACACAGCATTTCCAAATTGACTCAGATCTACAATACTGTGGGTGATGGAACCCCCCGTTGTGAAGTTGGCAGAGTTAGTAAAAATATAATAGCGATTGGTTTGCCCGGGCATCGGTGCTATTGCTACCGGTTGATTTGCATCGGGTTGTCCATTAAGGCCTGTTCCGTTAGGCATGGGCAGATGACAAGCATCATACACACGAACTCCATCGGTATAAAAAAGCAAGTTGGCCGTGGCTGGATCGGTGGCTACGGCCGAGCCGCCCCTTGAAAAGGGGAGAGCCTGATTGGTAACAGGTTGTGCAACATTGGTTGCCCGGTTAAATCGAATGCCATTGGTTGAGTTACCAAAATACCAATTGTGTTGTGATAGGTCTTGTGCGAAAAGAGGATTTAAAGAGGCTATAAAAATCAAAACCCCGAGTATTTTTATCCCCACTATGTTTCGTGCTTGCTGCTTACCTAACACCCTCATATTCGCTTGCCTTTGTTGATTCTGTTTTCAAGACTAAATTAAAACGTCAAATAACACTAAAGTAATACAATTTGATCGAAAATATCGTTAAGCAGACGAAAGCCCTCTATTTGTCGGCAAATGTTTTTTTTAATGTTCTGAAAGAATTTAATTTGCTTTGATAGAGCCAGGTCTAAACGTGAATTAATGCATCGGATTGTCGTTTTTGTTTGTGCATGTATGCTGTTGGTTGTGGGGTCGGTAACTGCACAAGACCCGCAGTACTCACAATTTTATGCAGCCCCGCTTTATTTAAATCCGGCCTTTGCAGGTTCTACCAATCAAAGCCGGGTGGGTATCAACTACCGCAATCAATGGCCGGCTATTGATGCAAACTTTAACACGATCTCAGCTTTCTATGACACCTACATTGAAGATAAAAATAGTGGCATCGGGGTTTTAATGACCCGTGATCGGGAAGGGATTCTGGGATTACAATCGATCAGCCTCGCGGTTCAGTATTCTTACGACCTTAAAATCGTGGAGGGTCTTTCCTTCCGGCCCGGATTTCAAGCTGCCATTTATAATCGCTCCATCAATTTTGATAGACTTACCTTTGGCGATCAGTTCGATCCCCTTACGGGACAAGTTATTAATCCACAATCAGCAGAAGGGTTAAATACGGGTCAATCCAAATTTTTTCCAGACATCTCTTTTGGTGGATTGTTTTACAGCAAGCGTGCCTGGTTAGGGTTTGCCGCCCATCATTTAACGCAACCTAATCAATCATTAATAGGCGAAGAGAGCCGGCTTCCAAGAAAACTTTCTGGCCATGCCGGATTGAAATTTTATTTTAAACCGGGTGAGATGGGCGATGGATTTTATGCAAAACCACGCGAGCGAAGTGTGGCGCCTGCCATTCAATACCGTCATCAGGGTGAGTTTGACCAGATGGATGTTGGATTTTATTTCACGTTTGAGCCGCTGATCATTGGTACATGGTATCGTGGCGTACCCTTTAAACCGGTGAATGGATTTTCCAATAATGAATCGATTGTTTTGCTGGTTGGGTTTACAAAAAAGGGGCAGAAGGATATTATGAACATTGGCTATAGTTATGATTACACCATTTCACAACTTGGGCCGGGCAGTGGTGGTGCGCACGAATTTAGTTTAGTGTATTCCTGGTCCACGCGCAATCCGCGCAAGCCACCGAAGGATAAGTTAATGATTCCGTGCCCGGATTTTTAGAACTGGTTGCTGGTTACTTGTTTCTTGTTACTGGCTTTTCTCGACTGCTTTAATAAAATTGTTCAACTTTCTGCCAAGTCGTTGTAAGCGTTCGGTAATTTCGGTGTAAACAGTTTGGTCAGTGATTGATTTTGTTTCGAATAAAGTTTCTAAGTGATCAATGGTCTCGTCATTAGAGGCTTGTGCGATAATCAAGAACCGGATATACTCAGCCACATACCTTCGTCTTCCATAGCCTTCCACAATATTAGATCGAACTGACTTTACAGATCTTCTGATTTGTTGACCTTCTTCAAACTTCGGCAGTTTCAAAGTCATTTCATGGACTAGTAGGGATACCTCTTTTGCTTCCTGCCAAACCTCAAGATTTTTGTAACTCATATCTAATCATTTAGTCTAATCAAACCAGAGACCAGCAACGAGAAACCAGCAACCAATTACTCATCCCCACCTCCATCAATTTTGCAATGGTTGTCCATGCCAATGTGCAGCAATGCATCTCCGGCATTAACTACAGGATGATTGTTGAGTCCCACTACATAACCGGTGGAGGGTGATTTTATTTCTTCTTTGAATTCGCCAAAGGGATCGGTGATAGTTCCTATGATTTGATTCTTTTGTACGAGGTCGCCACATCGGATGATGGATTGAAATAAGCCTGCATGATGTGCTCGTGCCCAGGATGAATTCCAGATAATTTTATTTTCTTCTTTAGGTTCCGGAGCCCAATCAATCATGTTAAGATGTTTCATCAGCCGCAGGGTTCCGTTAACACCTTCTTCAATGGCTTGCTGATCGAAGCGCAACGATTCGCCACCTTCATACACAATAATATTCTTTCCGTGCTTGGCAGCAGTTTGCCGGATTGAATGTGGCCGGAAAGGAGCGTCTATGGTAAAAGGTGCATGGAAGGCATTTGCCAACTCAACATTCTTTTCATCTGACATTACACAGCGGATTTGCGGATAGTTTGTGCGCATGGCCCCACCGGTGTGAAAGTCTATGCCATAATCAATAAATGGTATAACATCGTGAGTCAGATGATAAGCAACGCGTGACGCCAGCGAACCATTTTTACTTCCGGGAAAAGAACGATTGACATCTTTGCCATCGGGTACTTCGCGCGAATAATTCAAAAAGCCATAGATATTAATAATGGGCATACAGATAACGGTGCCCCGCTTCACACGATTATGACCAACATCCAGAATTCTCCGCACGATCTCCATGCCATTGATTTCATCACCGTGCATACCTGCTGTAAGTGCCAACACAGGGCCATCTTCCAATCCGCGATAGGCATAAATCGGAGTATCAATTTGCGTGCGCGAGGGGAGGCGAGCGATATTGATAACGATCTCTTTAAATTCTCCGGGGCGGAGATGATGCTCACCAATTTTTACTTCTTTCACTTCGTAGGCATTAGGGGTTGGGAATTAGGCATTGGGGAGTTGGGTATTAGGTATTGGGAATTAGGAATCGGGGTTATTCGGACCGAGAGTATTAATATAGGCATTAAGTCTTTTGCCCAGAAGTTCAAGTTCAGTCATGAGGTCTTGATACTGTTGCTGACTAATCAAATCTCGTTGAAATGCTTTCGTTAACCACGTTTTGGTTTCGAAAAGAGAACCCCTTGCGTAGTAAGAGAAATTCTTGGTTTCCTTGAAGTGATATCGTCCTAATCCTTCTGATAGGTTTGCACCGATGGAATCAACTGACCTGACAAGCTGCTTACCAATTGTGTCTCTTTCAAAATATTTCCATGTATTCACTAAACCCCAAATCTGATCGGCCAATACCATTGCCTGCTGGTAGATACTAAAGTCCTCAAGTGTGGTTATCATGGTTGAAAAATTTGTATTGTAAATGAGTCTCCATTCCTAATACCTAATTCCCAATACCTAAAATCATGCATTAATTTTATCCTTCTGTATTTTCTTGGTCCCGGCATTCTTTTCAATGTATTGAAAAATTTTACCGGCAATATCTACTTTGGTTGCACCTTCAATTCCTTCCAGACCGGGAGAAGAGTTTACTTCTATAATAAGTGGTCCACGTTTAGAGTTGAGCATATCCACACCGGCCACACCAAGCCCCATTTTTTTGGCGGCTTCAATGGCTGCATGTTTTTCGTGACGATCGAGTTTGACCACCGTTGCAATACCACCTCGGTGGAGGTTTGATCTGAATTCTCCTTCACGGGTTGCTTGTCTCCGCATGGAGCCCACCACCTCACCATTAACAACAAACGCCCGGATGTCGGAACCTTTGGCTTCTTTGATAAACTCTTGCACAATGATTCTTGTCTTTACACCGTGAAAAGCTTCGATTACCGATTGTGCAGCTTTTTTGTTTTCAGCAAGCACAACGCCCAGTCCCTGGGTTCCTTCCAACAACTTAATAACAACCGGGGCGCCACCTACCGCCTCGATGATTCCTTCGGTATCGCGCGAGTAATCCATGAAAATGGTTTTGGGTAAACCGAGTCCGGCACGTGAAAGTATTTGAAGGCTACGCAACTTATCACGTGAGCGAATGAGTGCCTGTGATTCAACTGCTGAAAATACTTTCATCATCTCAAACTGACGAACAACCGCTGCGCCATAAAAAGTTACGGAAGCACCAATGCGCGGAATGATAGCATCGAAGTAATCCAGCCTGCGCCCGTTATACCACACCATGGGATTTTTCTTTTCAATCAGCAACACGCACTTCATGTGGTCGATGATTTCCACACGGTGGCCTCGCTTTTCGCCCGCTTCTTTCAGGCGCTTGGTGGAGTATAATTTTGGATCTCTTGAAAGTATGGCGATGTTCATGCGCCTGTTTGTTTGTGTTCGAAAGATAAATCTTTTTTAGTCACGTCTATCAGAAATCGGTCGCGTAAGATTTTGCGACCTAACAATACCGGGAACTTAAGATTTCCGCGATTACTCAAAGAGAATTCGGCCCGTATTAAATAATCATAAATTTTGATGGTAGTTTTAATAACATAGCGCAGTTCCGCTTCACCAAAGGAATTTCTTATTTCTCTGCGATCAAATTTTTTGAAGACGAATTTCATACCGGTAAATTCAGGATGCTCTTCATCCAATAGCACAAATTCTAATTTACCGTCAACAATTTCAGCTCGCGAGCAATGAAGACTACAATTGTACGCGCCCGTATCTATTTTGGCATGAATGTCGGATAAGCCCAGACCGGGTAAATCGACACGATCGGATCGTCCAAGAGTTTGCATAACATTGAGAGTTTGTCAAGCTACCTCAATTTTTTAAAAATAAAAAAGAGGCTGTCACAAAAGTACAGCCTCTACGTAAGATTATGATTGAATAATTACTTCGCTACTTTAAAAGCAACAGCAGTATTTTCCCACTTTAATACAACATTATTTTTCTCAACAGCAATAGTAAATGTTTCAACAAAAGCATCGGCTTTGCCCGGCTTAACATTTACTCTTAATGCATCTTTTTTATCGGAATAATCAAAAGGACTTCCGGAATTCTGCTTACTGAAAATGATAACCCATTCTTTTTCGCCAGGGATTGTAAATAACCCGTATTTTCCTTTCGGTAACGCTTTGCCCTCTACTTTTACATCTGAACCAAATTCGATAGCACTAACAGCATTAGCACCAGTGCGCCACACTTCTCCAAAGGGAACAAGTTCGCCCATGATTTTACGTCCTTTGGCGGATGGCTGTGCATAATCTACAGTAACTTTTACTCCATCAATTGAACCTTCTGCTTTGGCAGGAGGGCTAGCTGGTTTTTGTGCCCATGCACTTATCGAAAATACTAGTGCTACAAGGGTGATCAACATGCTTACTTGTTTTTTCATATAGTTTTTTGTTTAGTTAAAAATCGATTATGGTCGTCACTTATCGTGCCAAAAGAAAATTAAAAGTATTCTTAGTACTTTAATGGAACTTTAACCATCGTGTTTTCCCAGGCAATTACCATAGCGGCTGTCGCATCTTTGCCATCAAACATGATCGTAAACGCTTCAACTTCTGATTCAGATTTCCCTGCCGGAACTTTTACTCTAGCAACATCTTTTGATTCATCATATTCATAAGCACCCCAGGTATCCAACTTGGAATTGAAAACAATAGTCCATTCGGTTTTGTCGGGAATCGCATAAACTGAATAGGTGCCGGCCTTTACTAGTTTGTCACCAAAAGTTACATCCTGATATAGTTTAATCTCAGTAGTTTCATTTGCGCCAAGTCGCCAGATTTTTCCATACGCTTCTGAACCTCCCAACATGGTGCGACCTTTTTTCATAGGACGTCCATATACAATTTTGGCTACAGGTGTTGTACCACGGCCGTTGGGTCTGAAATATGCAATGTCAGCAGGACTTGGATCAACGGCTGGTAATTTTTGAGCAGTTGAAAATTGGCTTGTGGCTGCCAGCAATAGAATAACTAACGTGATAAATTTTAATTTTTTCATAGTCTGAAGTTTTGTGATGAGTTTGGTAATCAGAGATTAAATATAGAAATCATCTGACATCCGGAAAAACGAAATCCGGCCCTGAAATGTTCATCAGGAACCGGATTTGCCTAGTTTATTTGATAAATGGTAGTTTGTTAAAGCAGTTGCTCGATCTGCCGCTTTAAAAATTCTGATTGAACTACGCCCGATTGACGCCATTTGGGTTCTCCGTTCTGGAAGATTATTAACGTAGGAACACCCTGAACCCGAAAGGTTTGGGCGAGTGAAGGATTCTTATCAACATCAATCTTAACCACTTTTGCCTTGTCGCCTACTTTTAATTTAAGGTCTTCCAAAATTGGCTTCATCATTTTGCACGGACCACACCACTCGGCCGAGAAATCGACCAGTGTAGGCACATCACTTTTTATTAATTCAAAAAAGTCTCCTTTGGGCATCTTAATTAGGAGTTGTTTCCAATTCAGCCACTACAATTTTAGGGATCATCGTCACTTTTGATTTTATTGAGTTAGAAATAAGGCACGCGGCTTCGGCCTTTGTTAATACACGCTCTGCCCGCTCACGATCTTTTTCATTGGGGATGGTAACGGTGGGTTCTAAGATAACTTCCGTCATTATAAATTTTCCTTCTACCTGATCCAGCTTTCCTTTTGAGTCGCAATGAAATTTTGTGAATTCTAACTTTGAGTTTTCGGCAATGGCCAAAAAGGTTGTCATCAAACAACTACTTACCGCTGCAGTAAACAAATGCTCAGGCGACCAGATGCCGGGAATTCCTTTTGGGAATTCAGGCGGAGTGGCCACTTCAATACAGCCTCCGCCCATGGTTGGCGTGTTAAGTTCCGGAGAACACATAACACCTTTCCGGTCTTTGTTCCACTCGATTTGAACATTATAAAAATGTGCGTCCATGATGGTTACAATTTATTTTTTAAGCTCATCCAACCGCCACCGTTATACACTTGTGTGTAACCCTTGGCTGTCAAAATTCTCTTTGCCATGCCACTCCGATTACCGGAAACACAACAAGTGATAATCACTTTATTTTTATCCGATAGGCGATTTGTATTATTATTAAGTTGATCGACTGGTATATTGACTGATCCACGGATATGGCCTGCTGCATATTCGCTCTTTGAGCGTACATCCAAAACAACCGCTCCTTTCTTTACCAATTCGGAGTAATCCACCTTAGGACCGAATCCCAACAGACTTTTCAAGGCCTCTATCATAATACGCTAACAGATTGGTTCTTCAAATAATTCACGGAAAGCCACGAACCTCCATCATAACAAGCAATACCTTGTTGTTTCAGTAAATGAGCCGCCATGGCACTACGGCCGCCTGATGCGCAACACAATACCAAGGGAGATTTTAAATTTTTTAATTCTTCTATTCTTTGAGATAGTTCATTGACAGGAATATTAATTGATCCGGCAACATGGCCACCCTGAAATTCAGCGTGAGTCCTTACATCTACAATGGTGCCTTCCTGATTTTGGATAATTTGATTTACGCTCATAGCTAATTATTGATTTGATTTATTTTTTTTCTTTTTGAAACATTGAAAAGAGTAGTCCACCCATAAGTGCTCCACAAAGGGATGAATTAACAGGATTGGATGTAATCGGGCAGGTACCCGATAAACAACCTATTTGCTGCCAGTATAAATAACCTGCCCCCAGGCCCACTATGATGCCTATTAAAGGGAGCCAGTACTTTCTAAGAATTGTCATAGTCGTTTGCATTTGTGGATGCAAAATTACCAGACACGTTAAAGATGTTTTGTGATAAGGGTTACAGAAGTGTTATTTTATTTCTCGAAAGCTGCACCAGACCTTCGTTCTCCATTTGTTTCATCACACGCGAAACTGCCTCCCGGGCTGTACCCAATTCATCAGCCAGTTGTTGGTGGGTGACCTTAATTTCTTTCGATTGATACAACTCTGACTTTTGTTTTAATAGCTGGAGAAGTCGGGTATCCAATTTTTGAAAAGCGATGGCGTTGACTGCTGTAAGTAATTCCTCAAAACGTTTGTGATAAAGCCTGAAAATAAAATCAGACCATTCCGGAAATTTCTTCACCCATTCGCTGGCTTTTTCTACTGGGATGAACAGAATCTCGGCATCTTCTTCCACAATTGCTTTCACCTTACTGGTCTCGTTGTGGATGCCACCGAGAAAAGACATGATACAACTTTCTCCGGGAGTGATGTAATACAGAAGGATTTCATGTCCATCCACATCGGTGCGCATGACTTTCAGACTTCCATTTAATACCAACGGGATAGCCTTGATGTAGCTGTCTTCCTGCTGAATTACGGAACCTGCAGTAAATTTTTTCAGCTGCCCGTATGTGGAGACTTCATCTTTTAATAAAGATTGAAAAAGAGAATCGGTAGCCGACATAATGGTTTGTTAGGAAAGTAAAAACAGAAAGATTAATGGAAAGATAAGGCCTATCAATGCTAACTTCCAGCCGCGGGCCCAAAAACTATTTTCACCCTTTTGAATGAACATACCGGTAAATGCAATCACCAGCATGGCAACGCCAAAAACATCAGAATAGTAGATCCACCATTTGCTTGTATCTACGTGCAGGATAGTCATTTGCCCCAGCACCGGAGTGATTTTATACGATTCTATTTTTCCTTTTCCTGTGGCAAGGTCTACCTGAACATCATTGTTTGCATAAGAGATTCGCAGGTTGTTTCCATCTACCGAGAACCGCCTTAAATTGTCTTTGATTTTAAATTCGTCTGTAAAAGCTGCAATAAACCGATCGTTCACAGAGTCTTTCACTATTTGTGTTTTGAGTTGTATCTCCTGCGAATTGTAGGTGTATCTTCTGGGGTGCCAGTCTTGACGGTGGTTTAGAAAAATCCCTGAAAAGGAAAAAGCGATAATAAGACCGAGGTAGAAATAAGCAATATCCCGGTGGGTGTTGCGGGCCGTGAGTTTCATAATGAGGGTTTAAGGTTGTAAAGATAATCCGTAATAATTTTTACCGGATGACGAGAATCATTTCTTTTTGTAGCTAATCATAATACCAGCCCGGCTGGTTCGATCAATGCTGGTGGTAAACTGAGTGTGATTTTTTACATAGTTCATAAAGTCAGCATCGGCCTGGCCATCAGCAACATTATGGGTGGCGAAGCAACCTCCAGCCTTAAGTTTTGATTCGAGGTTGATAAAGTACTGCGTATACCAGTCTTTGTCGGCATCGGAGAAAACAAAATCGAATGGACCGGGCAATTGTTTTACCAGGTCGTGCGCATTTCCCAATCGAGCATCCACAAATTCAGAAAGCCCGGCCTCGGCAATGTTCTTTAAAGCTTCTTTATATCTGCGTTCATTCAGTTCGAGTGTAATTACTTTGCCACCGGTTTTACTCATCGCCCAGGCAAGCCAAATTGTGGAGTGCCCCGTTGAGGTGCCAATTTCCAGGGCTGATGTATAGCCATTTTTTACAATCAGGTCGTAGAGAATTTTTCCATCCTCGTAAGGAACATTCATGTCGCGCCACTCACGTTTATGAGTATTCAAAAATTGCTCGACTTTTTTATCTAAGTCAGATTTTATTTGCGCCAGACTGAATGGGCTGATGGCAAGTATGGAAACCAACAAGCAAAGTTTTACGATTGATTTCATGACATGAAAGGTAATGTTTCGAAATTGACCAACAAGATTCGGTTTGTGGATCTTAGACAACCTGATTCAATCCTTTATTCCCTTAACGGAAATAAGCTTATAAACAGGCTATCTCAAAAGTCATTTAAAATTTAAAAGTCATTCCGGCCTTGAGCCGGAATCCCATCTTACCTTGACGAAACTGGATCGTCATGCCTAAGGCTTGACGATGACCGAAAGACTTTTGAGACAGCCCCAAATTACCTTCCGAAAGGATTCAACGCATTGAGGGCTCGTTTGCCACCACCCATTTTATTCATGGTCTTCATCAGTTTGCGCATATCTTCAAACTGCTTCAGCAACTGATTTACCTGTTGCACATTGGTGCCGCTCCCTTTGGCAATTCTGTTTTTGCGGCTTGGATTTATTTTATCCGGATTTTCTCGTTCTTCAATCGTCATAGACCGAATAATCGCCTCAATGGGTTTAAACGAATTGTCATCGATGTCTACACCTTTCATGGCCTTACCCATGCCGGGGATCATGCCTAAAAGATCTTTCATGTTACCCATCTTCTTGATCTGTTCAAGCTGAGAAAGAAAGTCGTTGAAGTCGAACTGGTTCTTACGCATTTTAGCATTGAGCCTCTTCGCTTCATCTTCATCAAAAGTCTGCTGCGCTTTTTCAACCAAACTCACCACATCACCCATGCCCAGAATCCGGCTTGCCATCCGATCGGGATAAAAACGATCAATGGCTTCCATCTTTTCGCCCGAGCTAATAAACTTAATTGGTTTGTCAACTATTCTGCGAATGGAAAGAGCCGCACCACCACGCGTATCGCCATCCAGTTTGGTAAGCACCACCCCATTAAAATTCAATCGATCATTGAATGCCTTCGCAGTATTCACTGCATCCTGACCCGTCATCGCATCTACCACAAACAAAGTTTCGGAAGGCTTGAGAGCTTCTTTCAACCGTGCAATCTCATCCATCATCGCTTCGTCAACAGCCAAACGACCGGCTGTATCCACAATCACTATTCGGAAATTATTTTTCTTCGCATGTTCAATAGCCGCCTTGGCGATCTTTACAGCATCTTTGTTGTCGGGCTCGGCATAAACTTCCACGCCTACCTGCTCGCCCAATACCTTCAACTGATTAATAGCCGCAGGCCGATAAATATCGCAGGCAGTTAACAGTACTTGTCTGCCCTGACGTTTCAAGTAGTTGGCTAGTTTGCCCGAGAAGGTGGTTTTACCAGATCCCTGCAATCCGGCAATTAGAATAATGGCAGGATTGCCTTCAATCGAAATATCTTCACTTTCGCCACCCATTAATTGGGTGAGTTCATCATTTGTGATTTTTGTGAGTAATTGGCCTGGAGAAACAGCTGTGAGCACATTCTGGCCCATTGCTTTTTCTTTGATTTCGTCCGTTACTTCTTTTGCTACCTTATAGTTTACGTCCGCATCGATCAGCGCCTTGCGAATTTCTTTTACGGTGGTGGCAACGTTAATTTCTGTAATCCTTCCCTGGCCTTTCAGGGTTTGAAAGGCCTTTTCCAACTTGAGACTTAAACTATCGAACATCTGAGATTAATTTAATTACGGGGCTACAAATTTAGCCTTGTGGCCATCCCTGTGCAAATAGGGGCGAGGTTTTCTTATTGGGCGGCTTAATTGATCGAATTGGAACAATCAGGAGAAAATCACTTGTCATATTTCCAGGCCTGGTACCCCAGTAAGGTTAACTCCACCACCACCAGGTTCTTATTGAAGTTCGAATAGAGTAATTTCACCAGGTCTTTGTTTTGAAGGTTATTGGCAAACTCGAATGCCTTTTCGAAATCGGACGAACTGTAGTTTAGGAATTCCATCACATTTCCGGTGCCGCCCTGGCTGGCCAGATTTTCAAGAACCACAGCTTCTGATTTATCTAAGTTCATTTCATCTACATCTATTCACGCTAAGGTAAGAAGCCTTGCCATATCGGTGATTGGATTCGGCAAGTTTATTAAATTTAATTTTCCGGAAATAAAACTGCTATGAATTACGCTCGTGTTTCACCTGAAAAAGGTCTCGAAAAAATTATCGAGTGTTATTGGTTTGCAGACAGTGATGAAACAGTACCAAGAACAGAGAAGATTATTCCGGATGGATATCCAGAGATAATATTTCATTTTGGAGATGCCTACAAGATTAACCTGCAGGGTACATGGCAACTACAATCAAAAAATCTATTAGCCGGACAAATCAAAAAATTCTTCTACCTGCAAAACACCGGAGCCGCAGGGATGGTTGGTGTGAAGCTCAAACCGATTGCAGTTGCCCAACTTTATAAGGTTGACATGTCGGCACTGACCGATCAGGTAGTTGATCTGAATCAAATATTAGGAACTGAGTTTCGTGAAATTGAAGCGGCTGTAAACGCGAAATTGCCACAGCAGGAAATCGTTGAAATACTAAACGCTTACTTTCGTGAAATTCTAAATCGCGGTTTGGAGAATAAAATTGAACTGGCACTTAACAGAATTTTTGATACCCAGGGAAATGTGCAGGTACGTGAAATTGCCGATGCGCTAAGTATTACTGAAAGACAACTTGAGCGATTATTTAAGAAGTTTGTTGGCGTGTCACCGAAATTCTACGCGCGTATTATCCGGTTCAGTCATATTTTTAATTTAATGCAGCAGGGTGACAAATCGTGGGTGGATGTTGCATTGGGTTCAGGCTTTTATGATCAATCACACTTTATTCGCAATTTCAAAGCGTTTTCTGGCGAAGACCCTTCTGCCTATTTATTTGATGAAGCTAGTTTTGCTAATTTCTTTATGAAAAAATCTGTGCATTGAAACTGATGTCGGATTTGTACAAGATCAATTGAACTGAGGATTATATGTTTGATAAAAAAAATTTATGAAGGTAATTACACTCTTAAGCGTATTGTTAATTCCGATCACCGGATTTGCACAATCCACTCAGCCAAAAGGCAAGGATGGATTAAAAAAACTCTCCTGGCTGGAAGGCACCTGGAATCGCACCAACGCAAAGCCGGGACGCACCGCTCATGAACGATGGGTAAGGACCGAAAAGAATGACTTGCAGGGTTGGGGAGTTTCTATGAATGGATCGGATACTTCATTTGTTGAAAAGATCAGAATCGTGTTAAAGGACAATGAACTTAATTATGTTGCCGATGTGCCTGAGAACAAAGAACCGATCTATTTTAAATTTACTGAGCTAACGGCCACCGGTTTTGTTTGCGAAAACACAATGCATGATTTTCCCAATAAGATTTCTTACCAACTGGATGGTAAAAATTTAAAAGCAACTATTTCAGGTGACGGAAAGTCTATGGATTATTTCTTTGTAAAGAAGGAGTGATCGTCTTTCAGATTCTCGTAAACGCGGTTCGAAATTAACTCAGAGGCGTTTGCCATTGCTTCAGTCGTGGTGGTATGCTCGTTCACGAGTGTTAACACCTTTTGTAATCCAAGGCTTTCAATTTCTTTATCTGATAGTTTATTTATTCCCGAAATCGCTAGTACCGGTTTTTTATGTTTGATTGCGAGTTGAGTTACACCCATCACCACCTTGCCGGATAAAGTTTGTGCGTCCATCTTTCCTTCTCCGGTGATTACAAGGTCAGCCCGCATAATTTCATCTTCTAACCGTAATACACTCAGCAGGTACTCAATACCACGAAAAAAAGTAGCATTTAAAAATACTTTTGCCCCGGCTCCAAGTCCTCCGGCTGCACCGGCTCCTGGAAAGTCAGGGTTTAATTTCAGTTGTGCTTTGACAACACCGGCAAAGTTTCTAAGACCCGAATCAAGAATCTGAATAGCGTTGTCATCGGCTCCCTTCTGTGGACCATAAATACAAGCTGAACCCTGTGGACCAAACAGTTCGTTGTCTACATCACACAGCACAATTACTTCAATAGGCTTTTGTTTTAATAAGAAGTTGTCATCAATTATGGAATGAAGATGAATCAGATTTTCGCCAATGGGGTTAAGCATTTTTCCTGCTTCATCAAGGAACTTCATACCCAACGCAGCGGCCATGCCGATACCAGCGTCATTCGTAGCACTGCCACCAATAGCAAGTACTATTTTTTTTACACCTTGTTTAATGGCATCTGCGATTAGTTCTCCGGTACCATAGGTTGTGGTTTTGAGTGGATTTCGTTCTTCTTGTGTTAGCAACTGTAAACCCGAAGCGCTCGCCATTTCTATAAAAGCTGTGGAACCATCGCCAGAAATGCCACACGAGGCATTGATTTTTCTGAACAGCGGATCGGAAACGCGACACGTAACAATCGAACCTTGTGAATGCGTAGTCAGCAACTCGTAGGTGCCTTCACCGCCATCGGCCATGGGCACTGAAACAATTTTGATCGAAGGGTTAATTCGTTTTAAACCTCGCTCAATGGCATTACACACTTCCGCTGCCGAAAGCGACCCTTTAAATTTATCCGGTGCCACTAGTATTGTCACAATACAATGAATAATAAAATGGAAACAACCAAGGCTGTTAACCCTTGAGCGAGTGTAACAAGCGTATAACTTCGATAGGCATCGCGTTCACTAATGCCACTGAATTGTGATACAACCCAGAAGTAAGAATCATTGGCATGCGATACTGTCATGGCACCACCCCCAATTGCCAGAATTAAGATTGACATAGCAACAGGAGAGACAAATCCTGCAGTGGCCGTGAGCGGAACGAGTAATGAACTGGTAATGATAATGGCCGATGTGGAAGAGCCCTGTGCAGTTTTTAAAATCGCGGCAAGCACAAATCCGATTAATAAAAAAATAATTCCACCAGCTTCTGAGTTTGCCATGTACTCTTTCAGAATAACATCTACTCCACTGGATTTTATTACTCCACCAAAGGCTCCCCCAGCACCGGTGATCAGCAGAATAATTCCCGCATCTTTCAGCGCTTCAGAAATCCAGCCCGGCCATTCTGTTTTTTGACTTTTCGAAATGAGTAGCGTAGAACAAAGCAAGCCAATCAATAGTGCAATAGAAGGATTGCCGATGATTTGAAGAACGCTAACACCTGATGTTAGTGTTGGAATAAGATGAGCCAGCGAACCAGAGGCTATCAATATGATGGGTATAATCAAAGGTAAAATTGCTAACAGGAATGAATGTTTACCTTGTGGTATTTCAGGCTGCGTTGATTGTGTAGTAGTTATGTTTGCGCCAAGTTTTTTTGAAAAGAAATACGAAACCAGTCCTACTGGGACTGACCCAATCAATCCAATTAAAATTACGATGCCCAGATTTGATGCGACACCTAAATTTGCCGCAGCTGCTAAAGGACCTGGTGTAGGGGCGACCAGTGTATGGGATGTATATAGACCAGAGGAAAGTGCAAGTGAAAGTTGAGCTGGATTAGCACCCGATGCAGACAAGGCTGGTATCAAACGCGAGAGAATTATAAATCCGGAATCACAAAAAACCGGAATACCAACCAACACGCCAATCATTGACATGGCTAATACCGTTTTCTTTGGTCCGAACGCAACTATGATTCTGTTGCCGATAGTTGTCATGGCGCCTGTTCGTTCCAGTACAATCCCCAGGCAGGAACCAATGGCCACCAGAAAACCAATTTGCTGCAGCAACGATCCAAATCCAGCTTGCATAGAAATGAAAATTTCGATTATCGATTTGCCCATTAAGGTGCCGAACAGGAGGGACGCTAGAATGAGCGAGAAAAACGGGTGAAGTTTTAAATACCGCGAAACAACAATGAGGGCAGTTATTGAAACTATCAGTGCAATAATGATTTGAAGCATGCTCGTACTAGGTTCGGAAAGAATAATAGTCGAATACCTGACCCGCTTTAAACTCCGTTGCTTCTGCAGGCAGTTCAACAAAACCAGTAACCTCTTTCAGATTGGCAAAATCTCCCGAGCCACCTCCCGCTTTTGGATAGGCCTTCAATTGCCCGTGTTCATTCTCAACCTGTACTTGTAGAAAGTACGTGAGCGGGGGCTTGAAAGAAAAATTTGCTGCCAGCACAACTTGTTTTTGCTCAAGTGTCCCATTCAAACTCTTCATAAGCCAGGGTTTTATGTATCGGTAAAAACACATGTAGGTGGAAACAGGATTCCCCGGAAGGGCAAAGACAACGTGTTTACTGGAGGTGCCAAACCAAAGTGGCTTTCCGGGTTTTTGACTCACCTGGTGAAAGCGTTTCTGAATTCCGTTTCGCTCGAGGGTTTGAGGAACAAAATCAAACTTTCCTTTCGATACTCCCCCTGAAAAAATGATCAGTTGATAGTGCTCCAGAATTTTCCGCACTTCGGTTTCAAGAATTTCTTGCTGATCGGGAATATGAAACTGATCAGCCGGGCAGCCAATTTCAAGCAAAGCCGCCTGCAACGCATAACTGTTTGATCTTCGGATTTGATAGGGCAGGGGAATGAGATCCACCGGAATCAGTTCATCGCCCGTGGAGATGATTGCCGTTTTTGGAAATGATGAGACCGAGACTTTTTTCATTCCTACAGAAGCCATCAAAGCAACTTCGGCTGGCGAAATTTTTATTGCGGGCGCAAGCAGAACGTCATTGTGTTTCGCATCCTGACTTTGTTTGTGAATGTTATCGCCTTTTTGAGTTTCTTGAATTAACACGGTAGCAAGCTGAGCTTTTATCTCAAGATCTTCGTATCGGATAACGGTGTCCGTACCGAGTGGAAGCATCGCGCCTGTCATCACTTCGACACAAGATGTTGCTTTGCTTAATCGCAATTGTTGTTTTCCGGCTGCCTGAATGTTTTCGATGGGAAATTTTCGGATTCCATTTTTCCAGGCTTCCGAATCGATCGCGATGCCATCCATGGCTACGCGGTTGAAAGGTGGAAAGTCACGATCGGCCCGGACTTCTTCGCGCAAAATGCGACCGCAAGATTCCTGAATGGAAATTTCTTCGACTCCGGTATCAATTGAGTGCGAGAGAATAATTGCTGAAGCCTCTGAAACGCTTATCATGAATTGTTACCTTTGATTTTAAATGCGTATTCGACTAATGAAGAAACAATTTACACATATTGACGCCTCCGGCAACCCCCAAATGGTGGATGTATCCGTGAAAAAGCCTACCAGACGGATCGCGAAGGCCCAGGCTACCGTCTTTTTGGGTAAAGAAATTCTTTCGAAAATGAAAGGAGATGAGTTAATAACCAAAAAAGGTCCGGTGTTTCAAACAGCCATCATTGCCGGTGTGATGGCAGCCAAAAAAACTCATGAGCTTATACCATTTTGTCATCCTTTAAGTCTTGAGGATTGCCAGATTCATATTTCGGTTAAGAAGCAAAGAGCGATCATTCATACTGAAACAATCATAACATCGAAAACCGGAGTTGAAATGGAAGCCTTAACAGCCGCATCGGTAGCTGCTCTAACAATATATGATATGTGTAAAGCGCTTTCACATGATATAATTATCGAAGAGATTAAACTGATGGAAAAGCGAGGGGGGAAGAAGGATTTTTTAAGAAATACTAAATAACGACACCTAAACGCTTATAAATCTTTCCAAAACGTAATTTTTTTTAATATTTCCGTAAGTGACAATTTATTAATCCTTTACGGGGCTATCTATTAACTGATTCTCAAAGTAAATTTTCATGCAAACGAATGAAATGACGAATAGAATTTTGATTTGTGTATTCCTGAACTTTTTACAAGTCGAAATGTTTAAATTTGCATGTCTAAAAATGTTGGCTATGAAATCAATTGGAAGAAATCTATTAAATGGCTTTCAGCTGAATCCGATTAATCGCGATTTGCTGATTGTAATCTCATCCGGGTTGTTGATTGCGGTTGCAATCATTACGCTTTTGGTGATGATAGTAAGTCAAATTTAAATTTGAGTAAAGCTCAAAGTAAAAGCGCCAGACTTTCTGGCGCTTTTTTATTTTCCGCTTATTCTTAGAATGATATTATGGATGCGCTGAAACCCATTGGTCCCCATCTTCAAAGAATTCCTTTTTCCAGATGGGAACAGTCTGTTTTAGGCTGTCGATGATAAACTGACAGGCGGCAAAGGATTCTTTTCTATGCGGAGTGGAAACCGCGACAACTACCGCAATCTCCCCAGGCAGCAAAGTTCCAGTGCGATGGCTTATCGCCCAGCCGGTAAGGCTCCATTGTTGAGCAGCCCGATCAATTATTTTTTGAATTTCTGCTATAGCCATCGGTTCGTAAGCTTCATATTCCAGTTTTACTACATTTTTACCAGAAGTCTGATTGCGCACAGTGCCAATAAACGTATTTATAGCCCCAGCTTCTTTTAATGAAGCAGCCTCAATTACTTTTTGAACCTCAATGGGCTGTTCGGTAATCTCAATCATCTCAATTTTGAATTGACTAGCCTCCGCTAACCGGTGGTATTAATGCAATCTCATCTTTATCGCTAAGTACTTTTTCGTCTGGAGCATATTCGTGATTAACGGCAATAAAGAGTGAATTCAATTTGTCCAATGTCGGATATCGGGTCGATAATGTTTTACGTAAATCACCCACCGAAGTGCCGTTCATATCCAGTTCTACCTCCCGGCCACCCAAAATATCGCGTGAGATTCCAAACGTTTTGATTTTTAACTTCATTTAACAAATATACATACTCCCATCATTCGTATTATTCGATCGATCATATCTATCTTTCGCGTACAATGTCTGCATCGCAACTATATGACAATCATGGCCGCCCGCTTAATTACCTGCGACTGGCGGTAACAGACCGATGTAACTTGCGCTGCTTTTATTGCATGCCCGAGGAGGGAATCAAGTACTTACCCAAAAAGCAGTTGCTCACCTTTGAAGAAATTGAACGGCTAATCACCTTGCTTGCTGAGATGGGTATTTCAAAAGTTAGATTAACCGGAGGCGAGCCTTTTGTGCGAACTGATCTGATGAGTTTGATTCGGAGAATCGTAAGCATTGAAGGTATTAACGATGTTCATCTCACCACGAATGGCATTCTTACAGGTCCGTACATCCCTGAACTTAAGTCATTAGGAATTGCCTCCGTGAATTTAAGTCTGGATACATTGGATCGGGAGCGGTTCAAAACGATTACCCGCAGGGATGAGTTTGAGAAAACGTGGACCACACTGCAACAACTTCTGCGAGTTCAGATTCCAGTAAAGATTAATGCCGTTGTGATGGACGGGAAAAATATAGATGATATTCTTCCTTTGGTTGAGTTAACCCGGCAGCATCCGGTTTCGGTTCGTTTTATTGAAGAGATGCCATTTAATGGCGAAGGAAATCATTACGCTTCATTGCCATGGACGTACAAGAAAATTCTTGAGTTGATTCGAAGTCATTATCCTATGTTGGAACGATTACCCGACCCGCCACATTCGACTTCGACCAATTATAAAATTCCGGGTCACGCAGGTGATATTGGAATTATCGCAGCGTTTAGTCGTACGTTTTGTGGAACCTGTAACCGGATTCGTATAACCGCACAAGGAGTTTTGAAAACGTGTTTATATGATGAAGGTGTATTGAACATCAAAAACCTGATGCGGGAGGGTAGAAGTGATGATGAAATAAAAGCAGAATTACTTAAGTCATTCAGCAACCGACCCAAAGATGGTTTTGAAGCGGAAGAACGAAGAAGTGGCACCCCGGCCATTGAGTCAATGTCAACGATAGGAGGGTAGTGTTTATGAAATTATTTCATTCACTGGCTTTTTTATTAATCCATATTTCGGGTTTATGTCAAGATCCAAAAGCCACAACGTCAAATGAAGTGAAAAGAAGTCGCTAGCATGGAGTTTTATCTTCTCTTAATTTCTTTTTTCTTGGTTGCTTTGATTTATTCATCCGTGGGTTTTGGTGGCGGTTCGAGTTATCTCGCGCTCATGGCTCAACCTTTCTTTGGATTACTTCCGGAAACTATTCGACCTGCTGCATTGCTATGTAACATTGTTGTGGTGACAGGTGGAGTGATTATTTTTTATCGGGATGGCAAATTATCCTGGAAAGAAATCTGGCCGTTTCTGGTGGCGAGTGTTCCCATGGCAATGGTAGGAGGCTTTTGGAAATTAAGTGATAGTACATTTTTTGTCTTGTTAGGATTCACGCTTTTGCTGGCTGCAATTTTTCTTTGGATTAAACCGGTTGCTGGAAATGGAAAGTCGATGAATATAACGAGTCAGGTTACCGTAGGTGGTGGCATTGGTTTGCTTTCGGGATTGGTGAGCATTGGTGGAGGTATTTTTTTATCACCGGTTTTGCATCTGATCAATTGGGCTGAAGCAAAAAAAATCTCTGCCCTGGCAAGTGCTTTCATTCTTGTAAATTCTGTTGGTGGATTAATTGGTCAGTTTGCATCGGGTACACATCATGTTGAATGGGCGTTTATTTTTCCGTTGTTGCTGGCTGTGTTGGTGGGCGGACAAATCGGATCGCGCCTTGGATCGAAAACCATTAACTCGATTTATATCAGGAGAATTACAGCCGTTCTTATTTTCGTAGCAGCTTTGAATATTTTAAAAGATCATTTATGAAATCCGTTCTTTCAATTTTCCTTTTATGCTTGTCATTAAGCGCAGCGTCACAGAATCGGGTAAATCCGGTTGTTAAAAACTTTGGCGGTATTTTTGAAATTCCCTATGCGGAAGAAAAGCCTGATCCAACGCTTGATTACAAGATCATTGTTGAAGTTGTTTCCAATACTGAAAAATACGATTCGATTAACTGGCCACTCTTTAATGTTGCGCGTATGATTAATCTACACGTGATGGGGGGAGTGCCTAAAGAAAAAATTCAGGTAGTGGTGGTCATTCATGGAAGTGCAGCCTTTACGGTGTTGAATAATGAAACCTACAAGACAAAGTATGGTGTTGATAATCCGAACCTAAAGCTCTATCAAGAGTTACAACATGCAGGTGTAAAAATGTTTGTGTGTGGTCAGTCGTTAATTGCCCGTAAAATTGACCGGTTTAAAATGGTGCCCGAAATGAAAGTGGCAACATCAGCACTCACTACACTCACAACCTACCAATTAAATGGCTATGCGGTTCTAAAATTCTAGCGGTAAAATAACTGCTGTGTTGCGGTGAGTATTGAAACGTAATTCATTTTTTCGAGAGAGTGACAATTGATGGCTTGCATTGGACGAATGCACCAATGGTTGTCCTCAGCAGACAAATTCGGTAAATCACAGACCTTATTTGCCTAATCCTTCCTATTTTGCGCATCTTTATTATGTCGCGATGAAAAAAATCAAGTTCTCTGACCATATACTTCCACACCTGATTGCGGGTATTGTTTTCCTTATGGTGACAGTACTCTTTTTTAATCCGGTCTTCTTTGATAACAAAGCTATTTCGCAAGGTGATATTGAGCAGTGGAGTGGTTCATCCAAAGAACTTCGTGATTATCGGGATCAAACGGGCGAGGAGGGACTGTGGGCAGGATCGATGTTTTCTGGCATGCCGGCCTACCTGGTTAACATAAGTTGGAGTGACGGAGTTGTGTTGGGGATGAAGAAAGTATTGGCTGTTTTTCTCCCACATCCTGTTTCAAATATCTTTCTGGCATTTGTCTGCTATTATATTTTGCTGCTTTCGTTCCGCGTACGGCCGTGGTTTGCTATTGCGGGTGCGTTGGCTTTTGGTTTATCCTCCTACATGATCATCGGCCTCTCGGCAGGACACAACGCGCGCATTGGAGCAATTGCCTTCATGCCATTGGTGTTTGCAGGTATCCATCTTGCATTTTCAGGAAAACGAATCCTGGGTTTTGGAGTCACCGCTGCCGGTCTTGCACTTCACTTGCGTGAGAACCATTTGCAGATTACCTATTACCTGATGTTAATAGTTCTTGTTTACGGATTCGTTCATTTGATTCTTGCTTATCGCGAAAAGCAACTTGCTGGTTTTTTTAAGACTATTGTTATTTTGATTCCGGCTGTAATGATTGCTACGGGAACTTTCTTAGGTCAGTTTTGGGCAATCAGTGAATACACACAATATTCGATTCGCGGACCCTCTGAAATTGCTAC
Source organism: Cyclobacteriaceae bacterium (assembly GCA_022841475.1). Taxonomy (GTDB): domain Bacteria; phylum Bacteroidota; class Bacteroidia; order Cytophagales; family Cyclobacteriaceae; genus ELB16-189. The sequence continues at coordinate 65,426 of JALHRJ010000012.1, forward strand.
TGCCACAACAAAACAAGATGCTTCTGGTCTATCAAAATCATATGCCTTTCAATACAAGTATGGTATCTGGGAACCCATGACCTTGTTTATTCCAAATTTTTATGGTGGCAGCAGTCGTACTTTTTTCATGGAAGACCAGAACAGTGCCTCCTACAAAGCATTGGTTCAATCCGGAGATAACGAAACCATTAATCAATTAGCCAACCGTACTTCAGCTTATTGGGGGCCACAGGACTTTACTATTGGGGCTTATTATGCCGGAGTTATTGTATGTTTTCTTTTTATGATTGGAATTGTATTTGCAGAGCGCAAATATGTGTGGTGGCTGGTGTCGCTTAGTGTGCTGAGTATTATGTTGAGTTGGGGCGATAGCTTCTCAACATTCAACTATTTTATGTTTGATTATTTTCCGGGCTATAATAAATTCAGATCTGTCAATTTTGCCCTGGTGATAATCCTTTTCTCGATGCCTTTATTGGGGATGCTGGGATTAGAAGAGTTATTGAAAAAAGGTTGGAGCAAGGACACGCAGAAAAAATTAATCTGGCCTGTTTCTATTACCCTCGGTTTGATTTTTTTCTTTCTTATGGTAGGGAGCTTTGGAAGTTTCCTGAGACCAGAAGATGTTGAACTACCAGCGTGGTTTAGGAATGCCTTGCAAAAAGATCGTGTTGCTTTACTTCGGTCCGATGCCTGGCGTGCACTGTGGCTGATCTTGCTTTTTAGCGCGGGCATTTTTGCTTTGTTAAAGAACTATCTGAAACCGATTATCATTTACCCGGTATTCATTGTCCTGGTGTGGGTTGATCTTGGCTTTATTGACAGTCGTTACTTCACTAAGGACAACTACAAACGGAAGCGTGAAAATACTTTTGCAGTGGCTACGGCTGCCGATCAGCAAATTTTAAAAGACAAAAGCTATTATCGGGTATATAATTTGCAAAGTCCGTTCACGGAAGCCCGCACGTCTTACTTTCATAACTCGATAGGTGGTTATCACGGTGCCAAGTTAAGACGCTACCAGGATTTGTATGACTCGTGTATTTCAAAAGACACACGTAAACTGATCGAAGATTTTCAGAAGGGTAGCCCGGATTTTTACAAATACAGCGCGTTAAATATGCTCAATGCAAAATACATTGTTTATGGGCCGGAGAAGGAAAATGTGATTCTTAATCCTGCAGCGAATGGACCAGCGTGGTTTGTAGGGCAGATTGTTAAAGTGGGTTCTCCAGCCGAGGAATTGCATCAAACCGGAAGAGTGGATTCAAGGCAAGTGGTAGTAGTTAACAGTCAACAGTCGACCGTTGACAGTCAACTGTTGACTGTAGACAGCCTATCATCAATCAAATTACTTGAGAGAACTCCGCCTTATCTCAAATATGAATCAACGTCAAATTCAAATGGACTGGCTGTATTCTCCGAAATTTATTACCCCAAAGGCTGGCATGCATTTATCGATGGCAACGAGGTTCCTATTATTCGCGCCAATTATGTTTTAAGGGCATTAGAAGTTCCCGCGGGCAAGCATACGATCGAGTTTATATTTGAACCCAAATCCTTTGTAGTTGGCAACAAGATCACGATGGTCTCGGGTTGGCTTTTGCTGCTGGTCGTTTTGGGTTGCTTTGGCTGGAGTTTGAAAAACGAATAGTTATTCGTCTTTCAGCACATCAACCGGGTTGGTTAAAGCAGCCTTCACGGAATGATAACCCGTGATGAGCATAGCCAAGAACAAGGTGCTTACCCCAACCAATCCAAACATCCACCACGATGGAGTTATGCGATACGAGAAATCCTGTAACCATTGTTGTATAATCCAATAAGAAAGCGGGGCTCCGATAATAAAAGCTAAAACAATCAGGCGCGTATACCCTCTTGAAATCAACGTTAAAATATTCCAGACAGAAGCTCCGGAAACCTTACGGATTCCAATTTCCTTCGCCCTTTGTTCCAGAGAATAAATGATCATACCCAAAAGTCCCAGGCTGGCAATAAGTATAGCCAGCGTGGCCATAATCGTAAGCACACTGCCAAATTGTTGCTGAGTTTTGAAGGTTTGGGCAAAGGACTGATCAACAAAAGAATATTGAAAGGGCGAATCTCCAGCATGAACTTTCCATAGCGAAGTAAGCTGTGTAAGGGTTGATTTCCACGCTTCGCTGCTTTGGCCTGCAACGCGTAATACCATAAACTGTTTGTCGCCTGCGTTCAAACTTGGGTTTTTGTTATTGATATGAAAAATTGCCAATGGTTCGATGTCTGTCTCCAACGACCAGTAATTAAAGTCTGAAACTACACCTACTACTTCAAAGGTTTCTTCGCCTCCAGGAGTTGTTATTTTCTTTCCGATTACCGATTCATCCAGGCTCCAGCCAATTCTGTGGATGGCTGTTTCATTTAAGATTACCCGATCTACATCGCCCGGAGTTTCTTTAGAAAAATTCCGTCCAAGTTTTAATTTAATATCCAGGGTGTTGATAAAGGCATCGTCAGCCGTAGTGTAATTGAGGGCAAAGGTTTGGGCATTCATGCCTTCAGCACTAAACTTATCGCTACCCCAAATAGTTGGCGGCACAGACGAGCACCAGGAAGAGCTGACTATGCCTGGTACATTACGTGCTGCGTTGGCGAAACTCTCACCATCTTTTATGCCTTCAACATGATTGACTACCAATAGGTTTTCTTTGTTAAATCCCAGATCTTTTTCTGAAACATACTTGAGCTGATCGTAAACAACGGTTGTGCAAATGATCAGTATAATGGAAACACTGAATTGAAATACAACCAACCCATTGCGAAATGTTCTGCTTTTCTTTCCGCTTTTCAATTTGCCCTTAATAGCTTCCACCGGGTTAAAGGAACTTAAGAAAAGTGCAGGATAACTGCTTGAAACCAAAGCCATCACAGAAATAAGAGCAAATAGAATCAGGATCAATGTCGGGTCACTCATTAAATTAAGCTCAAGCGATTTTCCTGTTATAAGATTAAAGCCCGGCAATAATAGTTGGGCAATAGCTAAAGCAGCTATCAATGCGAGTAAGCAAAATAAAAAGGCTTCCGTAAAGTAGTTAATACTCAATTCCTTTCGCCCGAGCCCAAGAATTTTGCGAACACTTGCTTCTTTAATCCTGCGGGTAAATTGAGCGGTTGATAAATTCATGAAATTAACACAGGAGAGTAAAAGGATAAAGATGGCCGCCCCGATAAACGAATAGATTACTTTTATATTCCCGGAATCATTAAGCCGGTTAATCACTGCCTGTTCAGGAAGGTGAATGTCGGTGAGAGGTTGTAAAAATAGCTCCCATTTTTTTCCAGACTTTATGTAATCTTCAAAGGTAGTGTTCATAATACGCTGCAAAGTCTGTTCAGCATGCTTGCGCGGAATTTGGGCGAGTTTACTTTTAACAGTTGGGAGGTCTGCATTTTTATCGAGCCGCACATAGGTTTCCAGTTGTGTCCAGATCCAACTCCAATAAATTCTTTTTACCTGCGGAAAACTGTTCATCGAAAGAAGAACATCAAATTCGATGTACGAATTGTCGGGCAGGTCTTTTACAACAGCAGTAACCTCAAACGTTTTCTTTTCGCCATCAACACCCAGGTTACCCAAATACACGAGTTTGCCGATCGGATCTTCATCTCCAAAATAGTATTTTGCGGTTGACTCCACCATCACCATCGTGTTGGCCTGCTGCAGCGGAGTTTCTTTGTTTCCCATGATGATGGGAAAGTTGAACATCTTAAAAAAATTAGAATCGGCAGCCAGTACGTTGGATTCTTCAAACGAAATAACTTCGTGAGAAGGATTGGTATACGAAACAATGAAATTACCAGGCGTATGAATACTCGTTAGTAGTTCTACTTCTGCTATCTCAGCGTCTATCGCATAGGCTACACCGGGGCCAGTTGAAGAAAACTGCTGATTGTTATTGCCTTCGCCCCAGATAAAAGTCTGGTTAATGCGGTAAATGCGATCGGCATCGTTGTGGAACCGATCGTAACTAAATTCGTGACGTACATATAAATAAATCACCAGCGTGCTTACAATGCTTACGGTAAGCCCCAGCAGGTTAATGAATGAAAATAATTTTTGTCTTCGGAGGTTGCGTGAAAAGAGGAGCAGATAGTTTTTAAGCATGCACGATGATTTTAATTACCTATCCAAAGCATGTACCAACAGGGATAACGCCTTTTTCGGGTCTTTTAAGCACTTTTACATTTTATTTGTTGTCCGAACCTGAAGGTAAGCGTCCGTTTACGGTCGGACGAGAAGCATTTCAGATAAGTCGTGAGAGTCATTTTCCATGGTGCAGTCTCATGTTCATCAGCCACAGGAGGATTCAGAATTTAAGCTTATTCATTGTTCAATTATTATTTCAGGAGCATCTTGTGGGTGGCGTCTATGTCATCAGGGCTAAACAATGCAAGCTGATTGACAAGTAAGTTACTGCCTTCTTATGTGATGGCAGAAGGCTTGAATATGGATATCTGTTATTCGATTTTAGAGACAAGCAGATTCTACTCATGCATCCAAAATTAAATAGCTAATAGCTTCCTCAATACCTCGTAAAGATTAGTCTGGAGTCAAACTTGTTGGCTCGGTTAACCGTACCGTTTCCAGAGATGTTTAAGGGTGGACTTGGGGGTTATGTCATAAATCTGATTCCGAAAGGTGCCATTGATAATTATTCTCAGAAAGTCCGGAGAAATATGTTGTTAGTTTCAAAAAAGAACCTGACTTTTATTTGGTAACATTAAAAGAAGGTGTTCATTTGAATTTGTAACAATTACCTAAGCAATTATTTTAGTAATACCTAACCATTCTACCTATGAGTTTATCTGGATTAGATATTTTAGTTTTTGCCGCCTATTGTGCGTTGATACTGGGTATTGGCCTGTGGGTTTCGCGTGATAAAGAAGGCCATCAAAAGAATGCCGAAGATTATTTTTTGGCCAGTAAATCACTACCCTGGTGGGCTATTGGGGCTTCTTTAATTGCCGCAAATATTTCAGCGGAACAATTTATTGGGATGTCAGGCTCAGGATTTGCCATTGGTTTGGCTATTGCCAGTTACGAATGGATGGCAGCCATTACTTTATTGGTAGTAGGTAAGTTCTTCCTCCCCATCTTCATTAAGAAGGAGATTTATACAATCCCTGAGTTTGTTGAGAAACGGTTCAGTACCAACCTGAAAACGATTCTGGCAGTTTTCTGGATTGCACTGTTTGTATTTGTCAATCTTACCACCGTTTTATACCTCGGTGCCCGTGCTATGGATACAGTGATAGGTACGGGTGATGGAAGTCTGATGATATATAGCATCCTTGCACTCGGTTTGTTCGCGGCCGCGTATTCGCTGTGGGGAGGGCTCTCTGCCGTAGCCTGGACGGATGTAGTACAGGTAGTTCTCTTGGTGTTCGGTGGATTGGTAACAACTTATATTACCCTTGAAAAAGTTTCACCCACCGGTGGTATTATCGATGGATTCGTGCATGTGTACAATACGGTGCCGGGTAAATTTTCCATGATTCTATCCAAGGGAGAGATACTTACCCCGGATGGAGTAGATGCCTGGTGGTCATTGCCCGGTTTGTCTGTTCTTATAGGTGGTATGTGGATTGCCAATATTTATTATTGGGGATTTAACCAGTACATTATACAAAGAACATTAGCGGCCAAAAGTTTAGAAGAGTCACAGAAAGGAATTGTGTTTGCCGCAGCTTTAAAAATGATCATCCCTCTTATTGTCGTGGTTCCCGGTATCATTGCTTATGTGATGAATGCCGATGCTTCCGGTCAGTTAACGCCACAAACATTGGATCCAAGCTTTGTAAACAAGACCGGTGGCGTAATTAACGACAATGCTTTTCCCTGGCTGGTGAGAAGCTTTATCCCCACGGGACTAAAAGGACTGGTATTGGCTGCGCTGGCAGCCGCAATAGTTTCTTCCCTGGCATCGATGTTAAATTCAACCTCTACTATTTTTACGATGGATATCTTTCGTCCATACATCAATAAAAATGCTTCGGATAAATTGACGGTAAATGTAGGTCGTATCAGCGGTGCCGTAGCCTTGGTGATCGCCATGATTATTGCACCTGCGCTCGGAAATTTGGGACAAGCTTTCATCTTTATCCAGGAGTATACCGGTGTTGTTAGTCCAGGTATTCTGGCCGTGTTCCTCACGGGTTTATTCTGGAAACGAGCAACGAACAATGCGGCTATCTGGGGTGTAATTCTTTCTATTCCCATCGCTCTTTACTTTAAGGTTGCACCCAATGGCTGGTCTGATGCTGCCATCTTTGTGAACATTCCTTTTATGGACCAGATGTTTATTACCGCCCTTGCCTCTATTACCATCATTTTGGTGATAAGCTATCTGGAAGGAAAGGGAAAAGTGAATGAAAAAGGAATCAATCTTACAGCAGAACTTTTCAAAACAAGTCCAGCCTTCAATATTGGCGCTACTGTTATTCTTATCCTCTGTGCCATTCTTTATGCAATTTTCTGGTAATATCATTAGATAGTTTGAGATGACTAATAAACCCCGATTGATCGGGGTTTATTATTTTTGATTTATGAACCGCATCGATCGCCTTACTGCTATTCTTATCCATTTGCAAACCAAGCGGGTGGTGAAGGCTGAAGAAATTGCCGATCGTTTTGGCATAAGCTTGCGCACCGTTTACCGGGATGTGAAGGCACTGATGGAAGCCGGGGTGCCCATTGGTTCGGAGGCCGGCAAAGGATATTTTATTGTGGATGGCTTTCATTTGCCACCGGTTATGTTTACCCAGGATGAAGCCAACTCGATGATGCTGGCGGGAAAGCTGGTTGAAAAGATTGCAGATAAATCTGTTCGTATAGCTTTTGATTCGGCTCTTTATAAAATCAAGTCAGTGCTAAACGATACTGATAAGGACAGTCTCGAAACCCTCGATTCGAACATGGAGGTTTACTTTCGGGGCCGCAAGGAGGGCCAGGACGAATCTTTTCCAAATCATTTCATGACGGAGATTCAACGGGCAGTGGCTCAAAAATGGGTTGTTAAAATTGACTATTGCAGTAGTTCGGGCGAAGTATCCTCCCGGTTGGTTGAACCAGCAGGTATATTCTATTACAGCTTGGCCTGGCATCTGATTGGGTGGTGCAGGCTGCGTAATGGCTATCGCGATTTTAGGGCCGACCGGATTAAAAATCTGGTTACAACTGATGAAAAATTTGAAGGTCGCAGTACAGTTTCGTTAAAGGAATATTTTCAGGCGATGTATCATTCCAATCAAAATCTGGTACAGGCTGTGGTTGTCTTTGATAAAAAGGTTTTGAAAGAAAGAACACTCAGCTCAACTACTACACAAACAGATTTGGGAGATCGCATCCGGGCTGAGTTTATGATGGATAGTGTCGACTTCATTGCCCGCTGGTTGTTGATGTATGGCAGTGGGGTAGAAGTTGAGAGCCCGGACATTCTGCGTGAGCGGGTTGCCCAACTCTCCGAAGAACTATTCCTGCACCATTCACGCTTACCTAAGGAAACAACCAAATCCTAATCGGGCTCCCCATTCCCATTTCCCAATACCCAATTCCCAATTCATTTCCTCCTGACATAGGGCTGTCACTCGTTTTAAAAAAACTGAAAATATATTTTTTCTATTGACATAGGGTTGTCATACACTGACCGTTGATTAGCATAAAATTTATAACATATGAAATCAACAGCAGAACAAATTCCGGCCCTTAGAAATGTAAAGCCTATCAATTTTCTGTTTTACCGAACTGAAACTACCATTGGTGAGTTGAATAAACTTTTCTGGGTAGCGCCTGAGTTATTTAAGGAAGCCGTAGTCAACAATCTTACAATCACAGGCCCTATCCATTGGCATTATGTCGGTTTTATGGGCGATGCAACAAAGCCATTCATACTTGAAATTTCATTACCGGTGGCCGAGGTGCTTGCAGATTACGATGGTAAATTTCATTTTAAGCGCACCGAAGAATTTAAGTGTATTAGTATACGACATGAAGGCAACTGGCTTGAAATTCCTGCGAGCTATGAAAAACTGATGGAGTATATTAAGAAAAAATCTTTACTGCCGGTTGGTGTAAATAGGGAAATCTACATTAATGCCGATTTTAATTTTCCCGAGGCAAATTCAACGGAAATACAATTGGGTGTAGTATGAGTCGCACCAGGTTAATGATATTGGTTGTAGGATTACTGATCGCTTGTTTAACAACATGTATAATTCTTTTTACGTATGGAAGTATTGGTTTTTAAGACATCGGTACAGAATCATGAAAGCATGAATCAGCTGGCACCTTTGTTAAATAGAATGGCAGGACAAGGGCAATGGAATTTTGCACTCGATGATTGCGATCGTATCCTTCGCATAGTTTCCGCTTCGGTGCAACCACAGCAGGCAATTCAATTGTTGTCTTATCAGGGTTTTGTTTGTGAGGAATTAAATTAGAAATATGAGAAAAATTATTCTCGGCCTTGCAGTTAGCCTGGATGGATTTATTGAAGGACCAAACGGTGAGTATGATTGGTGCTTTACCGATCAGGATTATGGTCTGAATGAATTTTCGAAGCGGATAGATGCGTTGGTGATGGGCCGTAAAACCTACGAAATGATGAAGGGTTATGACGGTACAACTCCATGGAGTCATGCGAAAACCTATGTGTTCTCCCACACCTTGCCCGTTACACCGGGCATAGAGTTGCTGAAGGGAGATGTGGATGAAATAATCAAACAGCTCAAACAACAAGAGGGTAATGACATCTGGCTTTTTGGTGGAGCCGATCTTACCACACAGTTTATTAATCTTAACCTGATTGATGAGTATTGGCTTTCGATACACCCGATTTTACTGGGTGCAGGTAAGCCTCTGTTTCATGATATTTCTACGCGAAAGAAACTTAAACTTGTAGAAAGTAAAACGTACGAAACGGGTCTCGTGTCATTGAAGTATCAGTCAGATTTGCTGAACTGATTTTTTCTCTATTCACAAAACAGAAGATGAAAACGAAAAGGAAGACCATGGCGGTAAAGGACACCAAGAAGAAAATTGCCAGCAAGAAATCGTGGATTGATAAAATGGAGCAAGATCATTCGGTAGTGAAAGTATTGGATAATAATTTTGCTGATATGAAGGCGGGCAGTATTATGTACATCTCAAACCCACGAACCATAGATGCTTATATTCGAAATATTCCAAAAGGAAAATCGGTGGATATAAAAACGATGCGCAACGATCTGGCCATTGAACATGATGCGGAGGTAACGTGTCCGGTAACAACGGGAATTTTTCTCAGAATTGTAGCCGAAGCAGCAAATGAACAACTTCAGCAAGGAAAAGCGCTGAATAAAATCACTCCTATTTGGCGGGTCATCAATCCAAAAATGACCCTTGCAGCGAAGTTCACCTTCGGCACGAAATGGATTGCTGAGCAACGCAAGAAGGAAAAACTTGATCCGGTTGTATGACTCTTCTCAACGGGCCGACCGGAAGATAATGGTAAGTCTGTAGTCCATCATTTGTGCAAAGCTTGAATACACGTACCCCACATGATGTTTATGGATAACCTGTGTTTGAGTATTGATAAACTCCGCTTCTAAATCGCTGGCACGGTTAGGTGGTGTGTTCGTATGATGTGCATCCGGGGCATCGGTATTCATATAGTTAACCGTACCGCCCTGGGTATAGTAAGCGCTTAGATTTAAAGACATCCGGTCTTTGGCAAGTTTCTTAAAAATGGATGACAGATCGTATCGTAAACCACCACCGATTGAATAAATCCACGTGCCGTCTTTCTGTAATAAATCTGTTTCAACAGGTGCGCAATTATCGAAATCATTGGGATCGTAAATATTCAGGTCTGTTCTAAACCACGAGTAACCAGCCTTTGCTCCGACATACGGAGTGATTGTTTTTCCAGTAATCAGATTATATCGCCCCGAAGCCATCAGGTTCATAAAAGAATTCGATACATTAATGTCCATGTCGGCAGTGGTGCCATCCGGAAACATATATTGCTGGCGCGATTGATCGTAGCCGTAAATAGAATAATTTAAGTCGAGACCCAGTGCATATTTATCGCTGGGTGCGATCATGTGAAAATCCATCACAAACCCGTGGCCTTGATTTATATTTTGTTGCATTTTGCCCGTGGGGTTGGCAAACGTATAGCCCATGGACCACTCCCGGCTCCATTGCGAATAGCTGGTGTGCATGCAGGCAAGCAGAAAGAGAGGTACTAAAACCTTTTTCATGAGAATTTGGATTTCGTAAGTGAAAATACGAAATAAAGCGCGTTAGGTTTTAAGTGGCGTAACTACCTGAATGTCATTCGTGGTGGGATTGTGTATTTTTGCGCGATGCAATTGGAAGAAAAAGTGGCGGCCGTACACCGGGTATTTGAAAATCTGGATCAACAGATTGCTTATTTTCAAACGGCAACCACCCTTCACTGCAAATTTGGGTGTGGCAAATGTTGCTTCAAAGCCGATCTTGAAGCTACTGTGCTTGAATTTCTCCCGTTTGCCTTGCATCTCTATCAGCAAAACCAGGCTGAAGAATGGCTGGAAAAAATTAATCAGTCGGACTCAACTATTTGCCTGATTCTAAACCCTACACAATCCGGGGCCGGACTTTGCACGGAATATCCACACCGCGGTTTAATCTGTCGATTATTTGGCTACTCAGCCCGCACCAACAAGTATGGAAAGAAAGAACTGGTTACCTGCCAGATTATAAAGTCAGAACAAAGCGAAGCGTATGAGCAGGCGGTAGTTAACATTGAAGACGGAACGGAAGTGCCGGTGATGAATCAGTATTACATGCAACTACATGCAATTGATTTTGACTTAACAAAGAATTTTTATCCGGTTAACGAAGCGATTAGGCGGGCGATAGAAACAGTGCTCCAGTATTATGTATACCGAACATGAGTAACGTTATCTGTTAAAAAAGCTCTGACCAAGTTTTTGAATAATAACAGTTGGTGATGGTGCAGAATTAATGAGGGACGGAAGTTTCAGATTAACTTCACCCTGCGTTAGATTAGATTCCATAATCAGTGTAGTGAGGGCAATGATTACCGCTACCACAATTCCGGCTAACAGGATAAAATCTTTATGGGTGAGTTTGAGTCGCACGGTTTCAATCTTTCCAAAACCGGTGCCAACACTAGAATCTGGCGAATTCATATCATTTTGCGGGTTTATGCTAGTTCTCATGTTCAGTTTCGTACAACCTTGCAGCATATATTCGAACAGTTTACCCGGTTACTCCGGCTTGCTCTTTGCTTATTTAGCTTCGGATTGAACTTCTTTTCTTTATAACTTTGTTACATCTCCAGTCAATGAATTACAGAAAAATGAAAAAATATTTTCTATTAGTGTTTTTAGGATGGTTTGGGCAGGTGAATGCCCAGGTTAAAGTTGCGGAGGCTTCGCCTGTAAAATGGTTGACCTTTGAAGAGGCAGTTGAAAAATCCAAAACCGAAAAACGCAAAATCTTTATTGATGTATACACCGACTGGTGCGGATGGTGTAAGGTGATGGACAAAAACACCTTTACGGATCCAAAGATTGCTAAACTTCTTAATGAGCAGTTTTATCCGGTTAAGTTTGATGCCGAACAAACGGGCGATGTTGAATTCAGAGGAACTACCTTCAAGTTTGTTCCATACGGCAACAAAGGTTCGCATCAATTAGCGATGGCTTTATTGAATAATCAAATGAGCTATCCGAACTTTGTTTTTCTGGATGAAGAGTTTCGCATTGTTCCCATTATTGAAGGCTACACTTCTTTGCCTGGCTACCGTAAGCCCGAAGAATTCCACATTTTCGTGAGTTTTGTGAGTGGTGATTTTTATAAAAAGCTAGCTTTTCAGGATTATCAAAAAGAATATAAATCTCCTTACAGTCAGGTAACTCCGGCTTCGGGATCACCCGGTGGTAAATAAGGGTGGCAGATAAAAAGAAAGCCTCCTGCTGGATTAGCGGGAGGCTTTTTATTTTGGTTTAGGTAATGCTAATCTTCTTTGCTTTGATTCTTGGTTGTCTTCCGGTGATCGAGGTATCCCAGTGCGGATACAAAGCCAATGATAACGGCCACAATGATCACGAATAAGTTGGCTCCATCTGCTACATTTTGCTCGAACATAATCTTTCAGTGTTTTAAGGTGTTCAAAGGTAATAGTTTCTGGCAAATCCCCGCAAGTGGAAACCTGAAATTCAAGTTAAATTCCAAGTTCCTGGCGGTTCTTTCTAAGTACGTCTATGATAAAAGTGATGTGGTCGGTCAGGTCAACACCCAGTAATTCTATGCCTTTGTATACTTCATCGCGTTCTACTTTGGCAGCAAAGCCTTTGTCTTTCAATTTCTTAATCACCGATTTAGGTTCCAGGGCAGCAATGCCATCCGGCCGCACCTGGCAACATGCAACGATGAAACCCGTGAGTTCATCGCACGCCAGTAAGGCTTTATCCAGCAAGGTTTCGTACGGAACATTCCACTTGGTGTAGTGGGCTGAAATAGCGTGGGCAATCTTCGCTTCATGAAGCGTCATTAATTTCTCAACAATCACCTGCGGATGTTTCTCGGGATGGGCCTCATAATCGGCATCATGGAGCAAGCCTGCAATGGCCCACTCTTCTTTATCTTCTCCGAATTTTTCAGCGTAAGCCTCCATCACCAATTCGATGGTGCGCATATGGCGGAGTAGGCTTTGGTTTTTGGTAAGACTTGCGAGTAATTCTTTAGCCTGTGCGCGTGTAATCATTTTCTTTTAATGCTCTTTCGTTTTGAATAGACCAGGTTAAAACCTCCTAAAACGAGTCCGATTGCCAGAATGGTTATGGTGATAATCATTCGGGTCTTTTGCAATTCCAGAGCGTTTATTTCACTTTCACTTTTCACAAGTTCCATTTCTTTTTCTTTCTCCTGCAGATCGAGGGCAATTTCCATCTGGGCAATCTTCCGGCTGCTTTCCTCACCATAAATTTTTTCTTTCGCTAAATCATACCGCACCATCAATTCATAGGCTTCTTTCATTTTTCCTTGCTTTGAATAATTAAGTGCCATACTTTTTAAAATATTGGGTTCGAAAATGAAAGCCTGCATCTCACCACTCATAGTCATGGCACTATCCAGATATGCCTGGGCAGTTTTATATTGACCCGCACGCGCATATACCTCGCCCATGCTGCTGAGAACATTTAACACCACCAACTGATCATTTTCCTGCCGGGCTAATGCAAGAGCGCGATTATAATATTCTACAGCGCGTTGGTAATTACCCTGTTTGAAATAAAGATTACCAATGTTATTGACCGGATCAGCATACACTTTTCCACTTTGTTGACTCAATTGATAGGACTCAGAATAGTATTTAAGTGCTTGTTCATAAAGTTGTAAATCGTTATGAAGATTTCCGAGGTTGTTCATGGAGCCAATAATTTTCTCCTTGTCGTTCAATTCCATAAACTGGGTATGCGATTCTTCAAAGTACTTCATGGCCTGGCCATAATCTTTTTTAAAGGAGTAGATATTTCCAATATTATTTTTCGTAGTGGCAATGCCGTCTTTGTTATCCAATGTTTCATAGATCTGTAAAGAAATCAGATAATACTCAAGTGATTTATCAAGTGCACCCTGATTTCGATAGGCAACCCCAAGATTATTATACGATGCCGCCATTCCTTTTTTATCATCAATATCTGTAGCCAGCGCCAGAGCCTCGCGTGTGTAGGCAATCGCTTTTACAGGATCAGAGCTTAGATGAGCCCGGAAAAGTTCATTGAGTGTTTTTACTTTCAAGTCACCCTTGGCGGTGATCAATACATTTTCCAAACTGTCAACTTTTGGCTGAGCGGAGGAATGGTAAGAGGCTAGAAACAGAATAAGAACTAGGTAAACGGGCTTCATAGGGCGATTTTATCGGTGTTAAATTTAAGATTTTATTTGTGAACCCTGAATTCTATCATTCTTATACCTTCGGTAGGTCATTTTATCTTAAATTTCAATCTTGTATACCCATTGATTAGTGTTTATGAAGAAATTACTTTTTGTAATTGCGGTGATGTTATCCTTCCCCTCAAATGCACAACAGGATGCTGAAGGCATGGCCATCATGCAACCAATCGTCCGCCTCTTTAAAGGTATGAACCTGGGTGACAGCGCTATGGTGCGAAGTGCTTTTGCGAACGAGGTTACCATGGCAACTGTCTCAAAAGACAAAGCGGGAAATCAGGTGGTGCGAAGAGAATCTTCCCTGGCAGGTTTCCTGAAGGCAGTAGGCACGCCTCATCCCGAGCCCTGGAGCGAACCCATCTGGGATGCCAACATTGAGGTGGATGGAACATTCGCACAGGTTTGGACCCGGTACGCGTTTTATGTGGGAAAAAAATTCAGTCATTGTGGGATTGATGCTTTTCAGTTGGTTAAGTATGACAATGAATGGAAGATCATTCATTTGGCTGATACCCGCCAGACCACGGGGTGCGAAATACCCACCACTGTGAGTGATCTGTTTAAATAAGCAGCAAATCAAGAAACCCATAATCCGATTATGAAATATCTAATCACACTTTTACTTTTCAGCACACTCTCATTGGTCAACGCTCAGACATCGACCACTTTTATTTTAGTGCGTCATGCAGAAAAAGGAGACGATGGCACCAAAGATCCTGACTTGACAGAAACTGGTAACGCACGGGCGAAGCGTTTGGCTACCCTGCTTGGCAAGACTCAGGTTGATGCTATTTATTCAACAACCTACAAACGCACACGCAATACAGTTGCTCCACTGGCTAGTTCCAAAGGAATCGGTGTTACCGACTATGACGCGTTTAAAACTGAAGCCATAGACGGGATGCTCAAGAAACATAGTGGAGGCACGATTGTAATCGCTGGTCATTCCAATAACATTCCGTGGATTGCCAACTACCTTACCGGAAAAGAAACCTATAAAGATTTTGCAGATACTGAGTATGAAAACTTACTGATCGTTACTGTTATTGAAAAAGGAAAGAATACGAAAGTAGTGTGGTTGAGTTATTAAGGCTGACCAAAAAGTCGATCTGTCATCGCGGCCGACACTTCGATTGATATTTTGACTTTTTGATCAGCCTCTATAGAAGAAATTCAAATCACTTATCGAAATGATCAAAAAAATAAGTCTTTTCATCTTAGCTGGATTTTTTGTCTTCGCGGGGATCAATCATTTTCTCAATCCAGCATTTTATTTGCCTCTTATTCCACCCTATTTTCCAGCTCCTGAATTAATAAATTGGGTAAGTGGTGTTGCAGAGATTGTATTAGGCGTTGCGCTCTTGATACCAAAGACAAGAGGGCTTGCAGTTATCGGATTAATTATTTTAATGATTGCTTTTATTCCTGCCCATATGCATCATATTCAGGTGGGCGGTTGTCTGGATTCTGTTTGTGTGCCTGTATGGGTAACCTGGGTTCGGCTTTTGATTGTGCATCCGGTATTGCTGTTGTGGATTTTCTGGCATAGAAAGTAATGAGTGGATTTTATTTCCAGCCTGAGTTGAGTAAATTCGTTGCAGACTTCATGTGTTGAAATGCGGCTGCTGACTTTCATTCTATTTTTAAGTTCGTTGATATCAAATGCTCAAACCGGGCAGGACGAACTGCGCAAAAGCATTTATTTCAATGGCGGCAGTTATTACATCGATGAAGATCAGGTGTCCATGCTTTCAGATTGGCTTGATTCAATTCCCAACCTGCTCGACAAATATCAGATTCAATTAATCAGTCATACCGATCCAATTGGCGGAAGAGAATTCAATGAGTGGCTATCAAAAATGAGAAGTCAATCGGTATTCGATGTATTGATGATGAAAGACATTCCTGAACGGTTTATAAGCATTAAGGATTGGGGTTTCGAGAACCCAGTTTATCAAAACAACAGTCGCAGCGGCATGCGCATGAATAGACGTGTGGACGTTATTTTACATCCCTTTGTCTTCTGACTTCAATTGAATTCGAAATTTATCCGCTTTCGGACACCTTTTTTCACTTACGGACGAGTTCGTATGCAACTAATCCCCTTTTTGCACGTCTAATCCCTTATTCCGTCTTGGCATGTAATTAGCCAACTGAAAGGCAAATTGGCAAGACGGCTCAATTTTTAATGCCATTTTCATGATCAGTTTAAAAAACATTGACAAGTACATCGACTCTCGCTTTCAACGCACTTTTATATTGAAAGGAATTGATCTTGAAGTTGCCCAAGGCGAGTTCCTGACCATTATGGGGCCAAGTGGTTCGGGTAAATCAACCCTCATGAATATTATCGGTATGCTCGATGAGCAATCGGCCGGAGAGTACTACTTCTTTGATGAGCCTGTGCATAAAATGAAGGAGAAGCAGAAAAGTGAGATGCACAAAAATTACATTGGCTTTATCTTCCAGGCGTATCATTTGATTGATGAATTAACGGTTTATGAAAATATTGAAACTCCGCTATTGTATAAAGGCGTGAGTAGCGGTCAGCGAAAAAGTATGGTGGCCGAAATGTTAGATCGTTTTAACATGGTAGCCAAAAAGGATTTATTTCCAGAACAACTTTCGGGTGGACAACAGCAGTTAGTGGGCATTGCCCGGGCGATTGTCGGGCAACCTAAGTTATTATTAGCCGATGAGCCCACCGGCAATCTCCACTCTGAGCAAGGCAAGAACATCATGGATATTTTTCAGAAACTTAATGAGGAGGGGATAACCATTATCCAAGTGACCCATTCCGAAGAAAATGCACAACGCAGTAAACGAGTTGTGCGAATCGCGGATGGAGCTATTGAATCTGACAGTAAAGTGAATTAAGCAAATCAACGAATCCGTATGAAGCAGTTTGCATTTCTAGCCTTAATTTTAATTGCCAATCCTTTGATAGGGCAGGATGTTGCCGACCCTATGCAACTCACCTTTGAGGAGGCTGTGAAAATTGCCTTGAAGAATAATATCACGTTAGGTCAGCAAAAAAACCAGCTGGAGGCGAGTCAGATGCAAAAAACAACAAGTGTCATGGCTTTCGCACCTACGATTAGTGTTAATGGATTTGCCCAACAGTTTAATGGTAATTCATTTAATCAGCAACAAGGTCGACCGGTAAATGGGGTGCGGGATGCTATTAATGGTTCCTTAAATACAAGTCTGCCTCTTTTTAATGGATTTAATATTGTAAACAATGCGAGAATGGCACACAGCCAACTTGACGCGCAGAGTTATTTTGTGAAAAGAACAACGGAAGATGTTATTAACACCGTCTCCGGACAATTCCTGCAAGTGCTCTTAGATGTCGAGTTACTTAAAATTGCCAAAGAGAATTTTGAAGCGTTGGATATACAGTTAGCGCAAATCAAAGAACAGGTAGCAGTCGGCAGCCGCTCACCGGTTGATGAATATAACCAGCAAGGTCAGGTCAAGGCAGCAGAGCTTCGCATGCTACAAGCTGAAATTAATCTTACAAACGATAAGGCAATACTTACTCAGACATTGCTGTTAGATCCTTTTTTAGAGATTGAAATAGAAAAGCCCAGTTGGACGATTTCAGAAATGGAACTCGTGGATCCTAAGGTTGACGAAATGTATGCTCTTGCCAGAGAAAACCGTGGTGATCTTCAACGTGCGATCAAGAATGAAGATGCGGCCCGATTTGGATTAATGGCAACCCGGGGATTGCTGGCGCCCTCGCTTGGCGCATTCTTTAACTACGGTTCGGCTTATAATTATCAGCATGATATTCCTGATTCAGTCCTGGTTAATGTTCCAGGCTTAAATCGCGATTTTCAGGATCAATTCCGGAAAGATAATGTTTATAAAAGTTATGGACTATCCTTGACGATCCCAATTCTCAATGGGTTTCAAACACGCAATAGGGTAATTCAGCAAAAGATTACGTATCGCAACAATCAACTTTTAAAAGACAATGCAGAAATTCAGGTAAAGACGGATGTGCTTCGCGCGGCCAGGAATTTTGAGGTTGGAAAGAAATCCTATACAGTAAGTGTTGCTCAACTTGAGGCGGCTAAGATGGCTTACCAATTGGAGTCGGAACGTTATACGCTAGGGGTTACTAACTTTGTAGATTATGCACAAGCTAATCGTACTCTGGTGCAAGCTCAAACAGATAAGGCTCAGGCTGAATTCAGACTAATTTTCCAGAAAGTGTTGTTGGAATACGCTACAGGAACCCTCAAAATAGAAGGCATTCAATATTGACCTGAGGATCAGGAAATAATCAAATTTTACTACATTTGCAGCCCTGCTAAGTAAGCAGGGCTTGTTTTTGGTTAAAAACGAGCTTAATAAACAAAATTTGTCGCGGTCAGCCCGTCCGTGGCATGTAAACAGGGCAGATCAATTATGGCGAAAGTCCAAAAAGAAAAATCCGAAGAGCCTAAGTTAAAGAACAAACCTGTTGTAGACGATGCTCCGGTAAAGAAAGCCGTTAAAGGCGCAGCCGCTGAAGAACTCTTTGAAAAAGACGAACTCACGGAATTTAAGCAAGCTAAAAAGGCGGAAGAAGAAGAAGGCATCAGCCGGATGATTCGTGATGTAACCGCACGCATAGCGGCTACCGATTCGGCAGTTACAACTGAAAATTTCGATTGGGATGCTTACGATCGCAAAGGTTTTGGAGAAGGATACTCCACCAAAGACCGCGATGCATTGCTAAAACAATACGAAGGAACGGTTACTTCTGTTAATGAAAGTGAACTGGTGGTTGGCACTGTAGTAGGGATTAACGATCGTGATGTAATCCTGAACATAGGATTTAAGTCAGATGGACTAGTGCCATTGGCTGAATTCAAAGATCAGCCAACACTGAAGATTGGCGATATCGTAGACCTTTTTATTGAAGAGCGTGAAAATGCGATGGGTCAGTTGGTACTTTCCCGTAGAAAGGCCAAGTTGTTGAAGGGCTGGGAGAATGTGCAGAAAGCTCTTGATAAAGATGAAGTGATTGAAGGTTTTGTGAAGCGCAGAACAAAAGGTGGTTTGATCGTTGATGTATTTGGCATCGAGGCTTTCTTGCCCGGTTCACAGATTGATGTGAAGCCTATCCGCGACTTTGATATTTATGTTAATAAGAACATCGAGGTGAAAGTGGTGAAAATCAACTACACCAATGACAACGTAGTGGTATCGCACAAAGTGTTGATTGAGAAAGATCTTGAACAACAAAAGGCGGTAATCCTTACCAACCTCGAGAAAGGACAAGTATTGGAAGGTGTGATCAAGAACATGACCAACTTCGGTGTATTCATCGACTTAGGTGGTGTAGATGGTCTGCTTCATATTACCGATATTTCATGGGGACGCATCAGCCATCCAGACGAGTTGTTGAAACTCGATCAGGTGGTGAAGGTAGTGGTGTTAGACTTCGATGAAGATAAGAAAAGAATTTCATTAGGTATGAAGCAATTAACGCCTCATCCTTGGGAATCTCTGGGTACTGATATCGCTGTTGGTTCGAAAGTGAAAGGCAAGATTGTAAACGTAGCAGACTACGGAGCATTCCTCGAACTGCAGCCAGGTGTTGAAGGTTTGATCCACGTTTCAGAAATGAGTTGGTCACAACATCTTCGAAATCCACAGGATTTCATTAAAGTAGGAGATGAGTTAGAAGCCGTTGTGCTGACCATCGATCGCGATGAGCGCAAGATGTCATTGGGCATCAAGCAACTCACTGAAGATCCATGGACAAGACAAGATGTATTGGCTAAGTACGCGGTGGGTACCCGTCATAAAGGTATCGTACGTAACCTTACCAACTTCGGCCTGTTTATCGAATTGGAAGAAGGCATCGATGGATTGGTTCACGTATCAGACTTAAGCTGGACTAAAAAGATCAAACATCCTTCCGAGTTTATTAAAGTAGGTGAATCATTGGACGTGCAGGTATTGGAACTGGATGGCACCAACAGAAGACTGGCGTTAAGCCATAAGCATCTGGAGGAGAACCCTTGGGATACTTTCGAAACAATTTTCACTGCAGGATCATTGCACAAAAGTACCATCATCAGTAAGAACGATAAGGGCGCTGTGCTTGAGTTACCTTATGGAATCGAAGGTTTCTGTTCAACCAAGAAC
Source organism: Cyclobacteriaceae bacterium (assembly GCA_022841475.1). Classification (GTDB taxonomy): domain Bacteria; phylum Bacteroidota; class Bacteroidia; order Cytophagales; family Cyclobacteriaceae; genus ELB16-189. Next base: position 85,563 of record JALHRJ010000012.1, read on the forward strand.
CTGGTGAAGGAAGACGAAAGCAAACCGGAAGTGGGTGAAGCTTACGACTTTAAAGTGCTTGAGTTTTCGAAAGATGAAAGACGCATTGTGTTGAGTCTGAAAGCCACGTGGTCTGCAGAAGAAGAGAAAGCAGCTCAACCCGCAGCACAGGCAGCGCAACCTAAGAAAAAGGTTGCTGCAAAAGGCAAAGGCATCGATAAGGTAAACCAGGAGTCAGAGAAATCTACCTTGGGAGATATCGAAGCATTGAGCGCGTTGAAAGAGAAGATGAGTGCCGCAAAGGCAAAGCCATCAGACGAAGCGAAATAATTTTCGTTTCTGAATATAAAGAAGGTGGCTACGGTCACCTTCTTTTTTAATTCGTTATTACGAGTTGATTTTTATAGTTTTGTAAACTTTATAACTAGAGGAAAAATTGGTCTCGTGTCCGCCAATTGGCGGATAGGCTGAGCCCTTAAAAGTTTAGGTGAGGAATAAAAATAAAAGGTCTCGTGGCCGAGTGGCTAGGCTGAGCTCTGCAAAAGCTCCTACAGCGGTTCGAATCCGCTCGAGACCTCAACAAAAAAAGCATCTTTACTAGATGCTTTTTTCATTTAAAACTAAACTTAGTTATTTAGGCTAGAAGATTTAATGTCTTCTTGATAAGTGTCCTAGTCTGAACTCTTCCGTAAGCTGGTGTATCTACAGCGGTTCCCTGCCTGCCTAAGCGGCACGCAGGCAGGGAATCCGCTCGAGACCTCAAAGGGTCAATCAATAGATTGACCCTTTTTTTGTTATAGACCAATATGGATTAACTACTCCGAGGTTCCCTGCCTGCCTAAGCGGCACGCTGGCAGGGAATCCGCTCGGAACCTCAACATCACTGATCAAACACTGCCTATCGGCAGTGTTTTTTTTATTGATTAACAACCCTTTCCGATTTCCCGGAAAGGGTTTTTTATTTGATCTTGTGTTAACCATTCGCAAATCTTAATTATGGAAAGGCAAATCACAACAATCATTAACGGTCTGCAACACATCGGCATTCCAGTATCTAATATTTCAGTTTTCGAAGCTTTTTATGCCCGCTTTGGTTTTAAAAATGTGATGCAAACCACCTTTATGTTTGATGGTGAACAGGGAACTTGCGTTATGATGAAGAATAAAGACAGCATCCTGGAATTATATCAGATGCCTGGGAAACAATTGCATGAAATCCGATCCCGAAATCATGGCCACATTGATCACATCGCATTTGATGTTGATGACATTGAGGAAACTTTTGAATTAATTAAGAAGGAGTCTTTCCGTATAGTTGAAGAGAAGCCGGTTTACTTGCCTTCATTTTGGAAAAAAGGTTGTAAATATTTTAATATTCTAGGACCTGATGATGAAAAACTTGAGTTCAATCAAATCTTATAATTAGCGGAGGATACACTCCTTCAACCAATCATCATTTTTGCGACTTTTTAGATCAGCTTTTTTATTTATCTTAATGCAATGAAAATAATCTATGTGAGCTTTGTTGTCCTGCTGGCTGCAGGTTGCTCCACTGAAAAAAAGCAAGACGTTATGCAGGATACTGAAGGCACTGCCTCCTTACACGAGTCTACCGACACATTAATTAACAAACACGGCCTGGTGGCGATTATCACTCCGTTTGGTGGGAAATTAATTTCACTTTGGGTGCCTGACCGGAATGGCAAATTGGGAGATGTGGTGCTAGGGTACGATTCAGCTGAACAATACATTTTGGGCAATCCTTACTTTGGTGCCATGATTGGTCGCTATGGAAATCGTATTGCTAAGGGAAAGTTTACACTGGATGATAAGACTTATCAATTACCCATCAATAACGGAGTAAATAGTTTACATGGCGGCCCTGGCGGTTTTCATAATGTGCTGTGGCACAAAGATGGTTCAGATTCTAGTAGTATTATTTTAAGTTATATAAGTAAAGATGGAGAGGAAGGATACCCTGGAAATTTGAAAACCCGGGTTTCCTATAGTTTATCCGATGACAATGAATTGGTTATCGAATACGAAGCCACAACGGATGCTTCTACAATAGTTAATCTTACACATCACTCATTTTTCAATCTTGCGGGCGCAGGTATTGGTGACATTCTGAATCACGAATTAATGATACATGCCGACCGATTTACTCCGGTGGATGCCGGCTTAATTCCAACCGGTGAACTAAAATCTGTAATTGGAACTCCTTTCGATTTCACGAGCCCAACTAAAATTGGTGAGCGGATCAATGTAAATGATGAGCAATTGCAAAACGGGAAAGGATATGATCATAACTGGATACTGACCAAGACCGGAAATGAATTTGCCTTAGCCGCCACAGTGAAAGAACCTACCACAGGCCGCGTGATGGAGGTGTGGACTACCGAGCCCGGTTTGCAATTTTACTCAGGTAATTTCCTGGACGGAAGCGATCTTGGTAAAGGAGGTAAGAAATATGCATACCGCTCCGCAATTTGTCTCGAGGCTCAACACTTTCCAGACTCACCTAACCAACCCAATTTTCCTTCTACCATCTTACGACCTGGCGAGGTGTATAAACAAAAGACGGTTTATAAGTTTAGCATAGAATAATCAGTTTTCTGCAGCGTATAAACATACGTTGTCCTCTGACTTCGCAATAGAATTGACATACTAGATTCGATTCTAAGAAATATTCAATCGGCTTTACAGTAAGCCCTATACAAATCAGTTATGGGACTGATCAAGATCATTTTTTATAGCTTATAGTTGCGGTAGTTTTAACTAGTCAGAATAGGAAGTAGAATGACCCAAAAAAGTAGTTTAAAACCACATCGTTATGAAATACATCGTTGGAATTGCCCTTGGTCTTTTCATGTTTTCCTGCACACAGAAAAATACTAATGAGACACTCACCAACCGTGAGCTTGATTCGTTAACGGATCCGGCAAAGGGACTTGGAATTATTAGAAATGTAGCACTTACCAACCCCCTCGAGTTGGATAAAGTAGAGAGAGGCCAGGCAATCTATCTGGCCGAGTGCAAGTCTTGTCATACATTGAATGATCAACTCACCGTAGGCCCGGGCTGGAAAGACATTACCCAACGCAGAAAACCAGAGTGGATCATGAATATGATTACCAACGTGGACGTGATGCTGGACAATGATGAGGAAGCCCTCAAGTTAATGGAGTCGTGTGGTACCCGAATGAGGGTTGAAACTATGTCCATTAGCGATGCACGCGATGTGCTGGAATTTATGCGTCAAAATGATGGCGAGAAATAGTTGACTTGTCAAAACAAGGTCTACCTAAGAGGCTGTCTTAAAAGTCCAATACTATTGAAATGTCATTCCGGCCCTGAGCCGGAATCCCGTTATGCACGCACAAAACGGGATCGCTGGTCAAAGCCCGCGATGACAGCAAGACTTTTGAGACAGCCTCTTCTTTATTATATCCCTTGCCTTTATCTCTATTTCTCCTCACTGCATCTTAGTAGAAGAAATTATCAAAAATCTTTCCTCATATGATCAGGATCATAAACGAAATATGATCCAGTCACAATCTTTGATGGCCGATAGATATGAAGAAAAGCAACGTCCCATCAAGCCTTACAGACTATAATTCACTCTGGAATCCAGTATTAGAGGCTTTTTCGAAAAATGTCAGTGATAATGGTGACCAAAATCATTTTTCTCAAGGCAATGCTCCGATAGGTTTATATCATAAAAACAAAAGGCTCATGATTGACCTGGTCGTGTTGCAGAGTTATGGTGCAAAGGAAGTTCATCTTCAGAAAGATGAAATGCTCTTTCGTGAAGGGGAGGAGGCGCAGAATTATTTTCAGGTGCAACATGGTTCCATCAAGATGATTACCAATAGTCCGGATGGTCAGGAATTTATTCAGGGAGTTTTTAAAACGAATGACAGTTTCGGTGAGCCACCCCTTTTCTGTTCATTTCCCTATCCCAGCAATGCCATCGCGTTGGAGCCAACCTTGATCATGAAACTGTCGAAGGAAAAATTTTTCACGCTCCTGCGTGAGAACTTTGATATACACATTCATTTAGATCAGGTGCTGTGTCAGCGTCTGCGCTACAAATCCATGGTGCTTTCGGAGATTTCATTTTACGATCCGGAACATCGGATTACAAGTTTACTTAAGTATTTGAAGGAGGAGTCAGTTAATCAGCTTAAGAAATATCCAGGAATGGAAGGTGATGCTGAACCGTATGTAGTGCCCTTCACCCGTCAGCAATTAGCTGATATGAGTGGCTTACGCGTTGAAACCGTAATCCGAACAGTAAAAAAAATGGAAGAGGAAGGAAAGCTGAAATTAGTCGGTAGAAAAATAACCTTATAACCAAACTAACAACCTATGAAATATCTAATTGGAATTATCCTCTCCTGTGTCATCTTCTCGTGTGCTCCCGATAAGCCAGTTGGAGATACGAAGGAATCCGAGGCAAACAAAAGTGCTGTAGAGGCTATCACCGATCCTACGAAAGGAATTGGTGCTATTAAAAATGTAACCATGAACACTCCACTGGATCAAGATCGGATAAAGAGAGGCGTAGATGTCTACAATATGAAATGCCAGGCGTGTCATACGTTGGATGAAAAGCGCGTAGTTGGCCCCGGTTGGAAAGATATCACTAAACGAAGAAAGCCAGAATGGATTATGAATATGATCCTGAATGTAGATGTTATGCTGGAGCAGGATGAAGAGGCTCAAAAGTTACTGGAGCTCTGTCTTATGCGGATGCCGAATCAAAATCTATCGATAGGCGATGCCCGCGATATTTTGGAATATATGCGCCAAAACGATGGCGAGAAATAATTTGAATCACCAAAAACAACTTACCTATGAAACACTATAAATTTATTTTTCTGATTGCACTGTTCGCATTTTCCTGTGGTCAGCAACCGGCCAGTACAGAAAATGCGGCAGCGACAGAAGCACCAGGTGCTGGACAATCGGCTGTAAAAGATGATACCTCCGAACCTGATGTGGTTCGTGTTGCCGTTGGCTCGCCCGATCACACTACACTGGTGGCTGCATTAAAGGCAGCCGAGTATGTAGATGCACTATCCAACGCAGGTCCGTTTACAGTATTTGCTCCTACCGATGCTGCTTTTGCAAAGCTACCAGCAGGCACAGTCGAGAACCTCGTAAAACCTGAGAACAAAGCAACATTGCAAAACATCCTGGAATACCACGTGTATGTGGGAGCGATCCGCGAAGACTATGTTCAGGATGGAATGAAATTAAATCAGGTTAACCTTGATAATGTGACACTAAACAAAAAGGATGGTAAAATTACGGTGAATGGTGCCAATGTACTTGGTGTTGTGAAAGCATCTAATGGAATCGTATATGTGATTGATGCCGTGTTGCTCCCTCCCGATAAGAAATAATTAATTCAACCAACTATAAATAAATGACTATGAAAACTCACACGATACATCGGGTACTTTCAGTACTCGTAGTTTTAACCACCGTTGTCCTTTGGCAGGGATGTAAACCGAAGGCACCCGGCAGCGTAACCACCGGTGATGCCGCATCACTGGCCTATGTGCCCCCCGGAAAGTATGATGAATTTTATAATGTTGTGTCCGGAGGATTCAACGGACAAATGAGTATCTATGGCCTTCCTTCCGGAAGATTGTTCCGCATCATTCCCGTCTTCTCTCAATTTCCAGAAAATGGCTGGGGCTATAGTGAAGAGACAAAACCTATGCTGAATACATCACATGGATTTGTGCCGTGGGATGATTTGCACCATATCTCTCTATCAGTAACAAAAGGTGAACACGATGGCCGCTGGGCCTTTGGAAATGCGAACAACACACCTCGCGTTGCCCGGATTGATATGAAGACCTTTAAGACTGTTGAGATTTTGGAATTGCCTAACAGTGGTGGTAATCACTCCTCACCATTCATCACTGAAAATTCAGAATATATTGTTGCCGGAACCCGCTTCAGTGTGCCCGTTGGCGAGAACACCGATGTGCCTATCAGTACATTTAAGGAGAACTTCAAAGGCTATATTAGTTTTATTTCAATTGATCCATCACATGGAGAAATGAAAATTGCTTTTCAATTGAAAACGCCTGGGATAAGTTTTGACCTGGCTCGTGCAGGAAAAGGTCCATCCCATGGATGGTTCTTCTTCTCAACGTATAATACAGAGCAAGCCTATACACTTTTGGAAGTAAATGCTTCACAAAAAGATAAGGACTTTATCATGGCTGTGAATTGGAAGAAAGCAGAAGAGTATATCAAAGCTGGAAAAGGCACCAAGTCAAAAGCGAAATATGCTCACAACGTTTGGGACGAAAGTACTCACACCGGAGTCTCTACTATTATGGATGAAGTGCTTCAGTTGGATCCTGCCGAATTAAAGGATATCATTTATTTCATTCCCTGCCCTAAGTCACCACATGGCTGTGATACAGATCCCACCGGTGAGTATATCGTGGGTAGCGGAAAGCTGGCAGCATTGATTCCTGTATTCTCCTTCACAAAAATTCAAGCGGCTATTGCCAACAAAGATTTTGAAGGTGAGTTTGCAGGTATTCCAGTAATCAAGTACGAAGCTGCTCTTCATGGTGAAGTAAAGAAGCCGGGCCTGGGCCCTTTGCATACCGAGTTTGATAACAAGGGAAATGCCTACACATCATTCTTTGTGTCATCAGAAATTGTAAAATGGAATGTAAAGACTTTGGAAATTCTGGATCGCGTGCCTACCTATTATTCTATCGGTCACTTGTCAGTGCCCGGTGGTCCTACCACAAAACCTCATGGCAAATATGTAGTTGCCTATAACAAGATTACCAAAGATCGTTACCTGCCTACAGGTCCTGAGTTAACACAATCTGCTCAGTTATATGACATCAGCGGTGATAAGATGAAACTTATCTTAGATTTTCCTACTACCGGTGAACCACATTATGCTGAGTCGATTCCGGCTGAAATGATTATGCCTAACTCCGTGAAAATTTATAAAATAGAAGATAACAATCACCCTTACGTTTCGAAAGGTGAAGGCATGACGAAAGTAGAGCGTAAAGGAAAAGAAGTGCACGTGTCTATGACTGCCATTCGTTCACACTTAACACCGGATAACATTGAAGGTGTGAAGTTAGGGGATGAAGTTTTCTTCCATGTAACGAACCTTGAGCAAGATTGGGATGTGCCACATGGCTTTGCTGTGAAGGGTGCCAATAATGCTGAAATATTAGTGATGCCCGGTGAAACATCAACACTTCGGTGGAAGCCATTGAGCACAGGAATATTCCCATTCTATTGTACTGATTTTTGTTCTGCACTACACCAGGAAATGCAAGGCTACATTCGTGTATCTCCTGCGGGAAGTAACGTTCCCTTAAAGTTTTCAACCGGTAAGATCGAAGACCAGGCAAGTGGCGCGGGTCAGTAGATATCCATGGGGCTGACCAAAAGGTCAATCTGTCATCGTCAAGCCTCAGGCCTGACGATCCCGCGGAGTACACACAATTCGGGATTCCGGGTCAGGCCCGGAATGACACTTCGATTAATATTAGACCTTTTGGTCAGCCCTTAAAAAGAAATTTATATGAAGCCACTTAAACCCATATCGCGCGCGCTGGTTGCATTAGCAGCCTTGCTGATGATCAGTGCCTATTTTGTGCCGCTATGGCAAATTCTGATGTGGGCACCACAGTACCCCGAAGGACTCGAGATGGACATCTGGATCAACGATATTAAAGGTGATGTAAAAATCATCAGCGCGCTCAATCACTACATCGGCATGAAGCACATTGAAGTACAGATGTTCCCTGAGTTTACCTACATGATTTATATCGTTGGTTTTCTCATTGCCTTCGGATTGATCACTGCGCTGGTCAACAAACGATTTATATTATGGACGTATGTTATTATACTCCTCGCTACAGGCGTTGCTGCGTTGGTTGATTTCTGGTTATGGGGTTACGACTATGGCCATAATCTGGATCCCACAGCTGCTATTATAGTGCCTGGTATGTCTTATCAACCTCCCTTGATTGGAACAAAGCAGCTTTTGAATTTCACAGCCTTCTCCGGTCCGGATATTGGAGGCTGGATTTTTCTTGTTTCTGCTGCGCTGGTCATTGGTTCTCTTGGTTTTGAAATCTACAAAAGCAAAAAGGAGGCATGAGGATCTTGTTAATTATACTGCTTGCTGTCTTTACCTATGGATGTACCGTTGAGCCGGAGCCTTTGGTTTTCGGAACCGATATGTGCCACACGTGTAAGATGACGTTGATGGACGATAAATTTGGTGCTGAGATCGTCACCAAAAAAGGGAAGGTGTATAAGTTTGACGATGTGAATTGCATGCTGGGTTTTTATCATGCTGATTTTGAGGAACAGGGAAACATGGCGCATTTGCTCGTTGTTAATTTTGCCCACCCGAAACAATTGATAGATGCTACCAATTCCTGGTATTTAAAGTCTGATTTGATAAGAAGTCCGATGGCTAGTGGCATAGCCGCTTTTGCTACGGAAGAAGAATATTTACAATTTAAAAAAGAATGGAAAGCCATATTAATGAGTTGGGGAGAGACCAATACCCAGTTTAAGTAGTATTCGTTTTTCAATTTTGAAGCGCCACTCAAAATGAAAAAAGTACAGTTTTTTTTAATAACCATTATTTTGTCTGCCCTCAGTTTGGAAGGCAAGACTATTCGTGTAGGACCTTCTGAGTCAGTGACGCAAATCAAACAAGCCATTGTGATGGCACAGCCGGGTGATACCATTCTGGTTCGTGCCGGAATCTATCGGGAAGGTAATATCATCTTGCAAAAATCAATTGTACTGATCGGTGAAGGATATCCCGTTTTAGATGGCGAGAATGAATATGAAACATTGACGGTGCATGCCCAACATGCTGTCATCAAAGGATTGAAGTTTATAAACACAGGAACGGGTAGCATTGAAGATAAAGCAGCCATAAAAATTCTTGATTCTGAAAATCTTCGCATCCTTAACAATCAATTTGAAAATACCTTTTTTGGCATTTACCTCTCCAACTCTTCACACATCTGGATAGAAAATAATGAATTAAAATCAGAGGCCGAAGCAGAGCATCAGATTGGCAATGGTATTCACTTATGGAAGTGTCATCATATCACCATTAATGAGAATAAGATAAAAGGTCACCGTGATGGAATCTATTTTGAATTTGTAACCAACTCTTTGATCACGAATAATTATAGCGAAGGCAATATGCGTTACGGGCTTCACTTTATGTTTTCTCACAATGATGAATACCGCGATAATACGTTCATCAATAATGGCGCAGGGGTAGCCGTCATGTACACAAAAGGGGTGAAGATGATCAACAATCATTTTATTCATAACTGGGGCTCTTCCTCCTACGGACTTCTGCTTAAAGACATCAGTGACAGCTTTGTAATGGGGAATGAATTTGTAGAAAACTCGGTAGGCGTCCACGCGGAAGGGAGTAGTCGTATAGTATTTAAGGAAAATGAATTTATCCGCAATGGCTATGCTTTCAAACTGCAGGCCAGTTGCGATGACAATGTGATTGAGCGAAATAACTTTCAGCAAAACACATTTGATCTTGTTACCAACGGCAGCCTGGTATTAAATAGAATTGAAAGCAATTATTGGGACCGGTATGAAGGGTATGACCTTAACCGCGATCAGGTTGGTGATGTGCCTTACCGGCCCATCAGTATGTACGGAATGATTGTAGAAAGAATGCCAACCGCAGTGTTGCTGTGGCGTAGCTTTCTGGTGTTTTTATTGGATCGTGCAGAGAAAGCGATTCCCGTTATCACGCCTGAAAATTTAAAAGATAATTTACCCGCTATGAAAGCGTATGATTTTAATAAATGATTTGTGTAAGAAATTTGGTAAGCTGACTGTACTTGATCAGGTTAGTCTGAATTTAGGTTCCGGAAAAAGTTATGCTCTTGTCGGTCCCAATGGATCGGGTAAGACCACGCTTATCAAAAGTGTTTTGGGCATGGTACGGCCTTCCTCGGGGTTGATTCAATTCAACGGAAAAGATATTGCGAATGAATGGAAGTATCGCGAGCAGATCGGATACATGCCTCAAATCGGACGGTATCCTGAAAACATGCGCATCGGTGAACTTGTCGATATGATGAAGAATATCCGCAAGGAAGTGAAGACGGTAGACGAAGAGTTGATCGATGCTTTTAAACTCTATAAGATTTATGATAAACGGATGCATACACTCTCTGGAGGCACGCGCCAGAAAGTAAGTGCTTCGCTTGCCTTTCTGTTTCACTCCCCGGTGTTAATTCTGGATGAACCAACCGCTGGGCTCGATCCTGTTTCTGTAGAAATCCTAAAAGAGAAAATCTTGCACGAGAGGCGCATGGGGAAATTGATCATCATTACTTCCCACATACTTAGTGATCTGGATGAACTATCCACCGAGATGATTTACATTTTTGAAGGGAAGGTACAGTATAATAATTCGATTGAGGCGTTGAAGGAAGAAACTCATGAAACAAGATTAAATAAGGCGGTCACCACCCTCATCAAACAAAAGGAATTATTGAACTCCATTACCGAGCAGCTATGACACGCGTAATCCGATATATCTTCAACGACATTCTACGAACCCGCTTCATTCTTTTTTATACAGGGTTCTTGTTGCTCAGCACCTTTGCTTTATTTCAACTCGATAGTGATTTTGGTAAAATAGTGTTGAGTTTGCTCAATATCGTTTTGATGGTGGTGCCTTTGGTAAGCGTGATATTTACGACCATTCATTTTTTTAGCTCCTATGAATTTATAGAGTTGATGCTTGCACAGCCGATCAATAGGAGAGTTATCTTCTTAAGCGAATATCTGGCCGTGGCGTCTTCGCTGTGCATGGCTTATCTGATAGGAGTGGGCGTTCCGTTTATCATGTTTGGGGCAGGTGAAAGTGTAATTTCACTTTTAGTCACGGGAGTATTTCTTACGCTGGTTTTTGTTTCGCTGGCTTTCCTTTCTTCGGTGCTCACTCGCGATAAATCAAAAGCCATTGGCATTGCACTCCTCTTCTGGTTTTATTTTTCTTTGATCTATGATGGTTTCGTGCTTTGGATTATCTACAGCTTTAGCGATTATCCGCTCGAGAAAGTAACCTTAACACTCATCGCCTTCAACCCGGTTGACCTGGCCCGCATCATCATGTTATTGCAACTTGATATCTCGGCCTTGATGGGGTATACCGGAGCGTTTTATAAAAATTTCTTCGGCAGCAATATGGGAATACTATTTTCATCGGGAATACTTTTTCTATGGGCCATTATTCCCATTTATATCGCGTTGAGAATCTTTAACAAGAAAGACTTATGAAATGGTTGATTCTTTTGCATGTTCTGGGCGCTACCATTTGGGCAGGCGGGCATTTGATTTTATCACTCGGATTTTTACCGCGTGCTTTAAAAGAAAGAGATATTTCGATAATTGTAAACTTTGAAACACACTACGAAAGGATTGGGATCCCGGCACTGATCACGCAGGTAATTACCGGTTTTTGGATGGTACTTTACTACGTACCGTTTGCATACTGGTGGAGCCTGGACTCACCACATCATTATTATTTGTGGATCAAGATTTTACTATTAGTAGCCACAATCCTATTAGCCGTGCATGCGCGACTAGTTATTATTCCCAAATTGACTGTGGAGCGACTGCCTATGTTAGCATTTCACATAGTGTTGGCTACTCTACTGGCAGTGTCATTTGTAGTAACCGGATTGAGTTTTCGATTTACTTATTTTTAACTTTTATGCTGATAAAAACCCGAAGTGATATAGAAATATTGGTGAATAGGTTTTATGACAAAGTGAAGACAGATGCTTTGCTGGCACCTGTTTTTGCCCACTTAGATTGGCCACATCATCTACCCATCATGTATAACTTCTGGTCATCGATGTTGTTGGGTGAGCAGAGCTATCAGGGAAATCCCTTTCAAAAGCATGTTCCACTTCCTTTGCAAGCCCAACACTTTGATCAGTGGTTAAAATTGTTTGAGGCGACAGTAAACGAAAATTTTCAAGGCGAGCGGGCACAGGAAGTTAAAGACCGGGCCCGCAGCATTGCCCGTGTGTTTCAACATAAATTGGGATTGTTCCCGGCCACCTAGATCTTTAACGTCCAGTCGACCAGAAATAGACTAGCGATCAAAAGAGCAGTTAGTAAAATAACGGTGAGTTTATGAAGCCATTCCTGCTGGAAATTCTTGAGAATAAAAAAGGGCAGTGCTATAAGTAAAAAAAGATGCACCGGCTGGTCCATCCAGGAGTAATCATTAAACAAAATATTGTCACTGATGGATAGTGCAATCAGAATGACCGCCCAGACAAAAAACTTCCTGAAGTTTTCGAAGTAGAATTTTTTAAAATCTGTGCCTGAAACCGAACCAGCTGATGGAAAAAGGATTCTTGCGAGGATAAATAAATTAATCGGATACAGGATGATGAAAAGAAAGGTTGGAAGCTTCCATTCGTCTAGCGTTCGAAGTTCATAAAGTACCCACCATTCCTGAATGTGCAGGAAGAAAACAAAAGCTATCCACATCAGGTGCGGCCAGTAAAGTTTTACCTTGCTCCACTGATGGATAATATCGGCAACACCTGAAACTATCTGCGTTATTCCAAGGCCTAAGACAATGGAAATGAGCACGCTAACATATTCAAAGGGCGTCATCGTAAAGTTTGAAGTCCTTTACTATTAACCGACTGATTATTTAAACTCATTCTAAATAAAGTTGATTCCAAAATTGAATCTATAAATAAAGGTGTTTTCAAAGTTATTTTTTGTCCTGAAGGAGTCTTTATAATACGTTAAACAAGGCCAAAATAATTTCCCCACTCATTAAAATAAATTTGAAATAATGCATTCACCATGTAGATTTGTGCGATTCCGTAAAAAAGCGGATCCCCTAAACGAGTAACGATGAAGCAACGATTGTCTGATCCCGTTAAGTTTCTAACATTCCTATTATTCTCCCTCACACTAAGTCTAAATTCTTTCGCACAAGAAATTCCTTCTGATGCAGCAGTCATCAGCGCTGGCGAGGCATTGTTCAATGGTAATTGCAAATCCTGCCATCGGGTAAAACAAAAATTAGTGGGCCCTGCTTTGGCAGGAGTTGAGAATCGCGCACCATCTATTGATTGGATTTATTCCTGGGTTCGTAATCCGGCAAAAATGATTGCGAGTGGAGATGCCTATGCAGTAAAAATTTATGAAGAGTATAATAAGAGCCAGATGACGGCTTTTACCAATTATACGGACGAGCAGATCATGAGTATTCTGGCTTACGTAAAAGCAGAAGCTGAAAAGGTAGAAGCTCCGGCTCCCGGAACAACAACTGCCGATGGGGGTGGTCAAAGTGGTGTACCAACCGGCTACCTGAATGCAATCCTGATTGGGATGATTGTGATCCTTTTGCTGTTGCTTGTTATTCTTGCCCTCATCATCAACGCATTAAAAAAATACCTTGATCAGAAAGACCTCAGTGAAGAAGATAAAGAAATCGTTCACTCCAAGTATACCTTGGGTTCTATGGTTCGGAGTTCCGGGTTTATTTTCCTGGTTATTTTCCTGGTGGCTTCTATCACCTTCAAAACAGTGATTGATGGGTTGTATTCCATTGGAATTCAACAGAATTATGCGCCTAAGCAGCCTATCGCTTTTTCACATAAAATCCATGCTGGCCAGTATGAAATAGATTGTAAATACTGTCATACAGGAGCTATCAAAGGTAAGCAAGCAAATATTCCTTCTGCCAACATTTGTATGAACTGCCATTCTCAAATTAAAGAAGGTACCAATACAGGCACCGGTGAGATAGCAAAAATTTATGCCGCCATTGGCTATGATCCTGCTACCGGGTCTTACACTGGCAAGCAAAAGCCAATCGAATGGGTTCGGATTCATAATTTGCCCGACCTGGCTTATTTCAATCACTCACAACACGTAAATGTGGCGGCAGTAGAATGCCAGACCTGCCATGGTCCTGTTCAGGAAATGGATGTGGTAAAACAATATTCGCTTTTGACGATGGGCTGGTGTATCGATTGCCATCGCAAGACAGATGTTAATACAAAAGGAAATGCCTACTACGATAAACTGATTGAACTACATAACAGCAAGAAGGCTATGAAAGTAGAAGACATCGGTGGATTGGAGTGTGCAAAGTGCCACTATTAATATATACTTGACCTCGACAGGATTTTGAATCTATGAGCAATACGAAGAAGACATACTGGAAAGGATTACCACAACTGAAAAACGATTCGGAGTTTGTAAAG
>JALHRJ010000013.1 GCA_022841475.1 Cyclobacteriaceae bacterium
CCGGAGGTGTCGTAAATTCCCAGTCCATAGTAATCACCGTAGTTGCTGCCGCTGATAGTATTGTTATTAAACACCCCACCTTGCATGTATTGGAAAAAAGCAGCTCGGGTGTAGACATTGGTGATGGTGTTGCCGGTGAAGACGGTACCCGGTGATCGGGCGGAGTTATTACCAATGTGCATGATACCATGCGAGCCACCCGTGATAGTATTGTTGATGAAACGGATGTTGCTGGATAAGGTGGGCCGGAACAGAATAGCAGCCCGATCTTCGGAAAATGAGGTGGTGGCTGGCAAATTGAAAACAAGATTTTCGAAGGTTATGTCATTAAGATTATTGATTCCATGGATAGCCCGATTAGCTGTCGCTCCTGTTGGTTGAAATGTTAAGTTTCGAAATCGGATGAAATTGGCATTGTCAAGTCGAATGATATAATTCGTAGCGGTTGTTGTAGCGTTAAAAGTCAGAATTACATTGGCTGCGTTGCCCGATTCAGACTCGAAAGTAACCGTGTTGGTGGCGGAAACACCCGAAATGCCACCCATGGTTACTTGTTCATTGAAGGTGCCATTTCGTAGCCGGAATGTTAGGGGACCATTCACTCCGCGAGTAGTAACATCGGTTACAGCGGCTTGCAAAGTTGCATAAGTACCACCCGTACCAACGGTAAATGAACCTGATAGTGGTTGGGCTCCGAGATCTACTGTTAAGAATATTCCCGCAAAAAAAACAATTAGTCGAAAGAAAAATTGAGAGATTGGTTTAAACATGAATGCTTAATATTATAACGTCCTAATTTAATTGGTTTTAATCGTATTGAAGTGGAGTTGTATGTTGATTTTTAAAAAATCCCCTTTTTAGGGGAGAGAGTTTGTTGCATTGATGAATCTTAATTAAAAAATTAATGAAGAAGTAACATCTACAAGGTTACCATTTTATAGAAACGCAAAGTGATATCTTGACTTAGTTCTTTAAAATCTCAAGCAAAGCTTATAATATCTTTATAAAAAACTGATTAAAATCATTTCCGACCTTCGGTAAGTGAACTTGACTATGCAAGGTTGGAGAATTAAGGGCATTTGCTTAATTTAAGACCTCCTCTTAAACTCATCTGTCATGCAATTACATGTAAACGGAAAAGAGTATTCCATCGAGGTGAGTGGCAATACTACATTGCTTACAACCCTACGCGAACACCTTGATCTAACCGGCAGTAAATACGGCTGCGGTGAAGGGGTGTGTGGCGCCTGCACAGTATTAATCAATGGAGTTCCTGTGCGTTCCTGTATTACTCCCGTAGGAAGTGTGCAAAATAAAGAAATCACTACGATAGAGGGTCTCGAACAAAATGGAAAGCTACATCCTGTTCAGGAAGCGTTTTTGGAGGTTGACCCTTTTCAATGTGCCTATTGTGCATCTGGCATGGTGATGTCTTCTGTCGCCTTGCTTAACCGAAATCCATCACCATCAAAGCAGGAAATTATGGATGCGATGCAATCCAATATATGCCGATGCTGCACCTATCCGGACCTTGTTGAAGCAATCGTTAAATCCATTAAAAAATAATTCAATATGGAAAAGGAACATGAATTATTTGAAACCGGTTTAACCAGACGCAGGTTCTTCCATTTAATGGGTAGCGGAGTTGCAGTGGTACTAACAGCATCAGATTTATTCGCCTTAACGATTTTTAATGCTGGCGATAAAGAGAATAATATCTATGCTGATGATGAAATCGCTGCCTGGATTCACATCAATCCAAACGGAATTATTACCGTTTATACAGGCAAGGTGGAAGTGGGCCAAAACATCCGCACATCGTTGAGCCAGGTTGTTGCGGAAGAGCTAAGGGTGTCATTGAATACCATTGAAATGATTATGGGTGATACAAGCCTGACTCCTTATGATCGTGGAACATACGGCAGTTTGACTACACCGAACATGTCTCCACAACTAAGGAAAGCAGCTGCTTCCTTGCGGGAAACACTTATTGAAATGGCTGCAGCTTTCTGGAAGACATCAACCTCATCATTAAAAGCAAGAGACGGAAAAGTAATTCACTCCAATGGAAAATCAATAACGTATAGCGAACTCACAAAAGGAAAAAAGATTCTTAAACCGGTCAATGATAAAGTAACATTAACATCACCGGATCAATGGAAAGTAGCAGGGCAATCTATTCCAAAAATTAACGGCCGTGATTTTATTACGGGTAAGCACATGTACACCTCTGATCTTAAAGTTCCGGGAATGTTGTATGGGAAAATTATGCGGGCACCTTCTTATGGTGCTACGTTAATTTCGGCAGATACATCAAAAGCAAAATCAATAGCCGGCATTACCGTGGTGGAAGAAAAAGATTTTATTGGTGTGATCGGTCCTGATTCGCAAACTGCAGAAACTGCGCTGTGGGAAATCAACGCCCAATGGAAGACTACACCTCAACCTTCTAACAATACTATCTTTTCCTACCTGAAAGAGAACGCACAAGCAGCCCGATCAGAGAGCAATTTTGGAAGCGTAGAGAAAATCTTTAACGAATCAAAGGATGTCCTGACACAAACTTTTTTCATTGATTACATCGCCCATGTGCCGTTGGAACCCAGAGCTGCACTTGCACAGTGGGAGGGAAACAACCTTACTGTATGGACAGGCACACAACGACCCTTTGCTGTGCAGGAACAACTAGAACAACTATTTGGAATTCCTAAAAACAACATCCGGGTTATCATGCCAGATACAGGTTCGGGATATGGTGGCAAACATACTGGGGATGCTGCTCTTGAAGCAGCGCGACTTGCTAAAGCAGCCGGTAAGCCGGTAAAAGTGGTATGGACCCGCGAAGAGGAATTCAAGTGGGCTTACTTCCGGCCGGCAGGTGTGATTGAGGTAAAGAGCGCGGTGAATAACGAAGGTATTATCACAGCCTGGGAATTTCATAATTATAATTCCGGCCCAGCAGGACTTCGTATTCCCTATGAAGTGGAAAATCAAAAAATAGAGTTCCATCCTGTAGAATCACCTTTGCGTCAAGGATCGTATCGAGCGCTGGCAGGTGTGGCCAATGTATTTGCGCGCGAGTGTCAGATCAATGATTTAGCTAACCTTAGAAAAATTGATCCAGTTACGTTTCGCTTAAAAAATCTGAAGGACGACCGACTAAAAAATGTTTTGGAAGCAACTGTACAGGCTTTTGGGTGGAGTAAAGTCAAACCAAAGGACCGTGGATATGGTATCGCCTGCGCCTATGAAAAAGGTGGCTACATAGCAACGGCAGTGGAAGTAGAAGTTAGTGCGGGGGAAGTCAAAATTGTAAGCATTGTTGCTGCATTCGAATGTGGTAAGATTATCAACCCTCGGCATTTAAAAAGCCAGGTTGTTGGTTGCCTTTTACAAGGATTGGGCGGTGCGATGTTTGAAGCGATCGAGTTTAAAGATGGAAAAATCATCAATCCATCCATGGCTAATTATCGTGTGCCCCGGTTTAAAGATGTGCCAGCGATTGATATTGTTCTGCTCGATCGACCTGATATTGCATCAACAGGAGCGGGTGAGGCCCCCATTGTTACCATAGCCCCTGCCATCCGTCAGGCGATCTTTGATGCTACTAATAAGAAGTTGAATCAATTACCCTTAGTACCAAACGGATTAAAGGTGTAGATCCATTATTGAATCGGATGTATCTCACGCTGGTTTTCTACTATCTTTATCTTGGTAGGATGACTTAGTTTGTAATCTGTTTTTCGTTTATCAATGTGGTATCGTTTGTTCACATGACCTTTCGTATATTCCTTCACGCGTGCTTCAAACTCTATCCATGTGCCTTCTGTAAGCAAAATCTTTTCAAAACTTTTGGTATAACTAAACCAGAGATGGTCGGCAACGAGATGGTTTGTTTCAACTTCTCGCACATCGTTTAGCAGAATGGTATCTTCACGATAACCTTTATAATTGGTTTTTTTACCAATGCGACTAAATACAGCTCTGAATTTCTTTCGCTCGCCTTCGCGGGTAGCTAATTCCCTGCGCATAATAAAGTTTGAAAGATCTTAATCTGGTATTCTAAATCCATTTGCCTCAATCTCCTTCTTCGTCATCGTGATTACATTCACATCCAGCATAATCTTACTCATCGGTTCGTCAATTGAATTGGTGGGTACTGACACAATGTTATCAATTACATCCATTCCCTGAAAGACATGACCATAGATGGTATATTTATTGTCAAGCCGGGTTAAACCATTTTTATTCTGAACTATGTAAAACTGGCATCCGGCAGAAAGCATTTGAGGGTTATCATCACGCCCTGCGGCAAAAGAACCATACACATGTTTGATAGAATCATTAAACTCTGGAGCTAATAAATAAGGGGAATCTGTGAATCCTGTGGGCGTATCCGGGCATCCACCCTGCACAACAAAATCTTTGATAACCCGATTAAAAGAAAGTGTGTCCCAATACCCGGCATTAGCCAACTTGATAAAACTGGCCTTGTGGTTGGGGGTTTCATCGTATAGCCAGATTAGCAATTCACCCTTGTCAGTTTTGATTTGCCCAACCTCATAGAGAGGTTGTTGTGAGCAGGCCATATATAAAAGTGTCGGTAGTAACAAATATATTTTATTCATGAACGTTATTTCGGTTTAGTCCTACAAGATAAGCACATCCCTGGAGTAAGTCCAACCATTCTTTTTCTCATAGTTGGTAGCGAGGTATTTAGAAACATCGGGCGAAAATTTCATATCTTGAATTAATTTCTAACTCAGAAAATGAAAGCATTATTATCACCAGATCCCAGATTACTCAAGGAAGCACTGGCAACTGTAAGAATAATTATTGGATTGCTTCTTGTTTATCACGGTCAGGAAGTATTTGACGCTGAATTGATGCAGTCCTACATGACCTGGGATACATTCAAGGGCGACTCAGCAGCTTTTTTGGTCTATGCTGGTAAAACTTCTGAATTGATTGCCGGTATTTTGTTAACACTCGGTTTGTTTACGCGCATGGGTGCCTTATTGGCTGCGGGTACTCTGGCCTATGTTACTTTCTTTGTAGGTCATGGACACTTTTGGTATGAAGATCAGCATCCATTTATGTTTGTGCTGTTTGGCCTGCTTTATTTCTTTACTGGCCCGGGAACGTGGAGTATAGACGGAAAAATATTTGTAAAGAAAAATACCTAAAGGATTAGTTATTTATTGACTCGACTTTCATAAACTTGAATAAGGGGTATTTCTTAAATTATTGGTTATTAAAAATAGAGTTATTATAGTAACGGGTGTTTCCGGTAGTGGAAAGACTTCTGTTGGGTTAGCGTTGGCTGAAAGATTAAGCGTCTCTTTTTTTGACGGTGACACATTTCATCCTGAATCCAACATAGCCAAAATGAGTTCAGGTATTCCACTTACAGATGCGGACCGGCACCCTTGGCTCAAGGGTATTAATGATTTTATAAGGCATAGAGTAGTATCAGAAAATTTTGTTATCACTTGCTCTGCACTGAAGGAAGCCTATCGGAAAATATTATCTGCAGGCATTGATCCTACCCAGGTGATCTGGGTTCATTTGCAAGGCAGTTATGATCTCATTCATCAAAGGATGCTCCAACGATCCAATCATTTTATGACGGCTGCGATGTTACGTTCCCAATTGGATGTCTATGAGAAACCGCAGTATGGCATTTCTGTTTCTATTGATCAGGATTTGGATCAAATAATTGATTTTCTGCTTACTAGATTGAAATCAACCAAAGAACTATCAACTTAAATGGGGACATGGGGTTAACCCCTAATAAATTAATTCACTATAACGTGAGATTACTATAACCAAAGAACATCATATTCGTATTGTTCAGTTACTAATCTCTTTTTCATGCTATTTTTAGTTTTACTCATTTGATTTCCATTGGTTTATTTGTCAGGAGTTTGAATATGGTTCGTGTTATCCGGATTCTTGCTATTCTATTATTAAGCTTATGTAACTGCGAATTACTCGCTCAGAGTCAACAAGATGCCAGTAAAAAAAAGCTGTTCGGGTTTAGAAGACTGGACGACACCGTTACCGTAGAAAAACAGGGTGTATTTATCTTGCCTTTGTTATATTATACACCTGATACCAGATGGGCCTACGGAGGCGCAGGAGTATATTATTTTAAAACGGCACCAAAATTTGATTACGAGAAGTTAACCCGGGTCTCCTATATCCAATTTCTGGCTGACTACACCCAAAACAAACAACTTGATGTTTGGAGTTTATGGAATATTTTTACCCGTAATGAAAATTACTTGTTTAAAGGCGAACTTCGCTATCGCAAATTTCCGGATCGCTTCTATGGTATCGGCAACGATACACCCTCATCCAATGAAGAGCGATATGAATATAGTCTGGTAAGTATTAAGAGTTTAACGCTTAAAAAAATCCTGCCCTCACTTTTTGTAGGAGTTGATTATCACTTTGAATATGAATATGGTTTTAAGTATACCGAAGGAGGTTTACTGGAACAAGGAAATATTACCGGTTATCAGGGTGGGGTGGGATCAGCCATTGGAGCCGTGGGTATTTATGACAGTCGGGATAATGCCATAAACTCCCGCACAGGAAAACTTATTGAATTATCCACTTATGTCTATACACCCGCCCTGGGAAGCACGTTTTCTTTCTTTAGCTTAAACGGGTTGTATCAACATCATTGGCCTATAAAGAAGAATCAATCACTGGCATTGCAAACCAAACTGAGATTGAGTTATGGTGAAGTTCCTTTCCTCGACCTTTCCGTTGCGGGTGGTGATGACATGCTGCGTGGGTATCCGAAGTATCGGTATCGGGATAACCATTTTATGGGAACACAACTTGAATACCGGTTCCCATTATTTTGGAGAATAGGGATGGTAACCTTTGCCGGAGTAGGAGATGTATTTAATAGCCTTAGTGATGTAAGTGCGTCTACCCTCAAGTATTCGGTTGGATCAGGGCTTCGCCTGGCGGTGAATCCGGCCGAACGACTCAATATTCGTTTCGACTATGCAATAGGTCGAGAAGGAGGATATTTCTATTTCTCCGTGGCTGAATCCTTTTAGGTCTAACCGCCTGCAATTTTAGGTTTGTTCAGTTTTACAGTGCTTTTACTTTTTCTGTTGATCCGTATATTCACGATCTCAATACCAAGCGCAAAGGCCATTGACACATAGATATAACCTTTCGGTACATGAACGTGAAACCCTTCAATCACCAACACAGTACCAATCATAATCAGGAATGAGATCGCCAGTATTTTCATGGCTGGATGTTTATTGATAAAGTCACTGATTCTTCTTGCAAAAATGAGCATGGTAACCAAAGAAATCACGATGGCAATAATTATCACAACTACATTATCTACAAGGCCTATGGCAGTGATGATAGAATCTAATGAAAAGACCAGGTCGAGGATGATAATCTGAAAAATGGCAGAACGCATGGTTAGTTTTTTTGCCGGCTTGCTGCTTTCAGAATTTCCCTCTATTCGCGCATGAATTTCAGAGGTACTTTTGCCAATCAAAAACAAACCTCCTATGATTAATATTAAATCCCTATAGCTAACCGCAAAATCGCCTACATAAAAAAATGGTTTATTCAATCCAATAATCCAATTAATAGCCATGAGCAAAAGAATCCGTCCTAAAAACGCGAGCAAAATTCCAACCACACGAGCCTTTTTTTGCTGGGAGGCAGGTAGCCGACCACTGACAATGGATATAAATACAATATTATCAATGCCCAGTACTATTTCGAGGAACGTAAGTGTAATTAAACTGACGATTATCTCTGTGGAAAAGAAATCCATAGTTCTACCTTCGCGTCTGTTTAATGATTATTATTCAGGAAATTCAATCTGTATGATCATGTGAATGGCATGAATGGAAGTATTAGACTCCATTCTTCTTTTTTTGAATGTCTTCAACGTCTTTAATAAATTTGGAAATCTTTGCGTCTGCCTGGGCACCGTAGGCATCCACTAAAGTGCCTTTTCTTCCATCGTTAGTTTTTATCAAATATAAGATGGCATTGTCCTGAGGATCGGAGTAGCCTTCAAATCGGTAGAAGCTGGAGATTGCAATATCCAGTGGTGCGTAGGTAATCTGTTCATCCCCTGTTTTAAGCCCTTTGGTTCCTACTTGAAAATTCTCTGTATATCCCTTTCCAATTGCCTCATTAACACTTTCTGAGAGTGTTTTCATTTTTGGTGTGGCGTCATTTTTATTTTCGATCATGCAGTTTCAAAATTTACAATAACTACCAACCTTTAAAAACCCTGCCAGAATACTTAGCAATCGACAGCGCTATATCCAGCAGAGCTTTTTTGCCGTTATAGATAAACTTGCTGGTTTAAACTTACTTCAGCAGTCTCCTAAAAGAAAAGGTATTACTTTCTTCAATTTACCTGCGTTGAAATCTTACCCCAAGTTGTTTCTTAACATACCCATTTAGCCTGCATCGGTTACGAGTTAACCACTAGATTTATTTGCCATGCCCGCCCAAAATCTGTGATATAGATAACATTTCAACAAAACGGTGTAGCAACTTCAGCCAACATTATTTGTTGTTTTACACTTTACAAATTCATCGAAACTGGTAAACGCATAAAGGAAGATTCAGATGACCCAAAATAAATTTGAAAGCTCTCAATTAGTTGTTACGAGAAATGGAAAGAAATGGCTACTTCGGGCGATTGTTGTTTTTATTCTACCATTTTTACTTTCTGCTTGTCAACCTGTAGCGGCCGGACTATCAGGAGTGGGTCTGGGAATATACATAGCAATTGCCACGATCATATCGATTGGATTTGGTTTACTTTTAGATAGTCAAAATGGCTTGAGATTAAATAGTGGGATCAATAGATAAACAAATAATTAAATAAAATTTAAAATGAAAAAGATTTATTCAGTATTAACAGCCATCATAATCACGATAAGTGCTTATGCACAGTCGGATGAGAAGTTGCCGATTACTTCCGATTCAACGGGGTATCAAAAATCAGATCAGAAACATGCTGATGGTTACATAATGAAGGGCGGCAAAATGATGTGTGTGAAAGATCAGAAAATGAGCTTGTTGAAGAATGACACCACTTTGACCAACGGTACTATAGTTATGGCCAATGGAGATTATATAAGAAAAGGAGAAACTAAACAAATGTTTAAAGAAGGCCAGCATATGGATCTAACAGGTAAAATGGTACCGATGACTAAGTCAAATGATCGGGTTGAGGAAGATGCCAGAAATAAGAGAATGTATTTAGTGACTGACACAATTAAAAATAAGAAGAATTAGACATCCACTGCTGGTTCTTATCGGCAGTTGTGTAGCAATAGCCCCCTTACTTCAATGATGTAAATAATGTCAGATTATGAATAATATTTTCAGAGGATTACTTGCTGGTTACGGTGCAAAAAAATTGGGAGGTGGTTGTTTAGGAACTATTGTAGTTTTTATTCTAATCTGGGTGGTGTTGGGCCAATGTGGCTAATGTTTTCAGATAAGTCAGGGGTTTAAACGGAAACTAAGAAGGTCTTAGTTAATAGTACTTAAAATTTTATGAGACATGAATAACGAAAAGACAGTAGACGTATTAAATTCGCTCATCGAAATTAATAACGACAGAATTGAAGGCTATGAGACTGCCTCAAAAGAAACTGAGGAAGATGATTTAAAAGAATTGTTTTCTCGTCTGATTAAAACCAGCACAAAATGTAAACAGGAACTCACCCAGACAGTCCTACGATTAGGAGGCACTCCCATAGAAGGAACAAAGATAGCTGGTAAGTTTTTCCGGACCTGGATGGACGTGAAGATTGCGTTAACTAGTGATGATCGCAAAGCCATACTAAACTCATGTGAATATGGTGAGGATGCTGCATTAAATACATATGAGGAAGCTCTGGAAAATGAAAGCGATTATCTTGATGAAGACCAACTAAATATGGTGGAAGATCAATTTCAATTGATTGAAGCAGACCATGATGAGATTATAGATCTTAGGGATCAATTGGTAGTGCATGATTAGGGATCTCTGTTAATTTTTGGATATGATGCAAAATCATTTTCCTATTTAAGTAAAGATGCTTAGTTATAAAAAAAGGTGGTCTGGAAATAGACCACCTTTTAATTTGCATAACTATCAACGGCTCTTTCCTACCGTGTAATTAAGTGCACTGTGTTTTATTTTTTCAAACATGCAGGTCAAAACGATCCAGGTTCATCACCTTCGTCCATGCAGCTACAAAGTCCTTCACGAACTTCTCTTGAGAATCAACACAGGCATACACTTCGGCAAGGGCTCGAAGTTCAGAGTTTGATCCAAAGATGAGATCCACCCGCGTACCGGTCCATTTTACTTCACCTGTCTTTCGATCATTACCTGCAAACGCATGGCCTCCTTTGTCAAGCGCCTTCCAGGTTGTGTTCGTATCAAGCAGGTTAATGAAGAAATCATTTGTAAGTGCTTCTGGCTTTTTGGTGAACATACCATACGTTGAATGATCGAAGTTTGTATTCAGCACACGCATGCCACCCACCAGCACCGTCAACTCAGGTGCCGTGAGTGTTAACAATTGCGCTTTGTCGATCAGCAACTCTTCAGCCGAAACGGCATATGTCTTCTTCTGGTAGTTGCGGAATCCATCGGCAATCGGTTCAAGCACTTCAAATGATTCCACATCTGTTTGTTCTTGAGTGGCATCGGCTCTTCCTGGAGTGAAAGGTACCATAATAGTGTGACCGGCATTCTTTGCTGCTTTCTCAATCCCGACAACTCCGCCAAGCACAATCAGGTCGGCAAGTGATACCACCTTACCTCCGGTGTTGAAATCATTTTGGATTCCTCCCAACGTATTTAACACTTTAGCCAGCTGAGCGGGATTGTTTACTTTCCAATCTTTTTGAGGGGCAAGGCGAACACGTGCACCATTTGCACCACCACGTTTATCCGATCCGCGGAAAGTTGAGGCCGAAGCCCAGGCAGTAGAAACCAATTCCGATACAGAAAGTCCGGAGGCATTGATCTTGCTCTTTAGCGTTGTAATATCTTTATCATCAATTTTATAAGTTGCTGCCGGGATAGGATCTTGCCAGATCAGTTCTTCTTTTGATACTTCTGGTCCGAGGTAACGTGATAGGGGGCCCATATCGCGATGTGTAAGTTTATACCATGCACGCGCGAAGGCATCGGCAAACTCATCTGGATTCTCAAAGAACCGTCTAGAAATTTTCTCATAGATCGGATCTAATCTCAAGGCAAGGTCAGTCGTAAGCATACGCGGTTCATGACGCTTTGTTTTGTCATGTGCATCAGGCACACTGTTCGCACCGGCACCATTCTTAGGTCTCCACTGGTGGGCACCAGCCGGGCTCTTGGAGAGTTCCCATTCGTATCCAAATAAATTCCAGAAGAAGTTGTTGCTCCACTTTGTGGGTGTGGATGTCCAGGTTACTTCAAGTCCGCTTGTAATAGTATCTCCGCCTTTACCTGAACCATAGCTGCTTCGCCAGCCAAGTCCTTGCTCTTCAATACCGGAAGCTTCTGGCTCAGGGCCTACATTTGTTGCGGGTGCAGCACCATGGGTTTTACCGAATGTGTGGCCGCCTGCAATTAGTGCTACTGTTTCTTCATCGTTCATTGCCATGCGTTTGAACGTTTCGCGGATATCTTTTGCGGCAGCAATAGGATCAGGATTTCCATCGGGTCCTTCGGGGTTTACATATATCAAACCCATCTGCACGGCAGCTAACGGATTTTCTAAATTACGATCATGTATTTTTCCATCGGCATCATCATCTGAAACGACTACGCCCTCTTTCTTTTCAACACCTTCGGAGCCATTTGCGTAGCGGATGTCACCACCTAACCATTTCTTTTCGGCACCCCAATAAACATCTTGTTCGGGTTCCCACACATCTTCACGACCTCCCGCAAAACCAAATGTCTTAAAGCCCATTGATTCAAGGGCCACATTGCCGGTCAGAATCATTAGGTCAGCCCACGAAATTTTACGACCATATTTTTGTTTGATCGGCCAAAGCAATCTACGAGCCTTGTCCAGGTTAACGTTGTCTGGCCAGCTGTTAAGCGGAGCAAAACGTTGCTGACCTGCCCCTGCGCCCCCGCGGCCATCACCTGTGCGGTAGGTTCCGGCAGAGTGCCAGGCCATACGGATAAATAAAGGACCATAATGACCGAAGTCAGCCGGCCACCAATCCTGAGAGTCTGTCATCAGCGCATGAAGATCTTTCTTTAAGGCAGCCAGATCGAGGCTTTTAAATTCTTCGGCATAGTTAAATTTCTCACCCATTGGGTTCGACAATGAAGAGTGCTGACGAAGAATATTCAACTTTAATTGATTAGGCCACCAGTCATGATTTTGTGTACCACTGCCTGCCGGTTGATGAAAAGGGCATTTGGCTTCACCATTACCGTTATTCGTGTGTGAGGATTTGCTTGAATGTGTGTGTTTTTCCATTTCTTATTGATTAATAAATTGTACTGAATGATGAGTTAATGTTATACTTTATACTGAATCGGAACAATGACTTACGTCATGTTACGGGTATTTCAGTTCAATTTTACGACCAGGATGATAATAAATCAAATTGATTATCTTTATAAAGATATAGCCATTGTCTATGACCTTAACACAATTAGAATACATTATTGCCTTGGATACCAGCCGTCATTTCGTTCAAGCTTCCGAGAAATGTTTCGTTACGCAGCCAACCCTAAGCATGCAGATACAAAAACTGGAAGAAGAGCTCGGCATCAGGATTTTCGACAGAACTAAACAACCCGTTATTCCTACCGAACTAGGAGCGAAGGTTATCGCTCAGGCAAGGATTATTTTGCGAGAAGCAAATATGATTAAGCAGTTGATCCATGAACAAACGGATACTATGTCGGGCGAACTTCGCATTGGTATCATCCCAACGCTGGCGCCTTATCTGTTGCCTCCGCTCTTTAAGCAAATGCGCGAAAAATATCCACAGCTTCATCTAATCATTAAAGAAACGATCACTGAAGAAGTGATCAGCGAGTTAAAAAACAATCGCCTGGATTGTGGTTTAGTAGTTACCCCTTTACTAGACACTTCAATCAAAGAAGATGTTCTCTTTTATGAAGAATTATTTGTGTACGTATCCAGAAAGAATGCCCTCTATGATAAGAAGTATGTGTTGGCTAGTGAGATTAAACCGGACCAACTGTGGTTATTGGAAGAGGGACATTGTTTTCGTTCTCAGATTTTGAATTTGTGCGAACTGCGAAAGAGCTCGGATTTTCATTTTAAATACGAAACCGGAAACATTGAAACGCTTAAGCGCATGGTGGACAAAAGTGATGGCATTACCATTTTGCCGGAGTTGGCTGTAATGGAATTTAGTAAGGCTCAGATGAAACTGGTAAAGAGACTAAAAGAGCCAAGCCCGGCACGCGAAGTAAGCCTGGTTACCCACCGCGATCACATTAAAACCAAGCATCTTCAAATCTTGAAAGAAGAAATCCTCAAGATCGTACCTAAACAGATGCAGAAACTTCAGAACAAAAAGGTGTTGGAGATTAATTATTGAAAGATTTCATTTTATCCTCTTCACTATCATGTGTTGCACCACTTAGCTTAATAATGTACTTTGACATTCCAAATTATCATCTTCTGATTCGAATTATTGGCGTCATGATTTTCAGTGTAAAACTGAGCTTCCCACTTTACGCGCAACGTGTAGACTTTCAGAAGCTGGAAAAGCAACGGGTAATAGTGCTGACCGATATAACCAATGAGCCGGATGATCAGGAATCTCTCGTTCGGTTTTTAGTATACGCTAATGAATATGACGTTGAGGGAATTATTGCTACTACTTCAGTTCACCTGAAAGATAAGGTAAGGCAGGATAAAATTGAACAGTGTATTCAGGCTTATGGACAGGTAAGCGATAACTTAGAAAAGCATGCTACAGGGTTTCCATCGGCATCTTATTTACTGAGTGTTACAAAATCACATTTACCATTGTATGGTATGAAAGGCGTTGGCGAGGGAAATGATAGCCCCGGTGCTGATTTAATAATCAATGCTGTAGATAAAGCCGATGCCCGTTCATTGTGGATTAGTGTTTGGGGTGGTGCCAATTGCCTTGCGCAGGCGCTTTGGAAAATTAAAAATACCCGGAGTAGTGACGAAGTAAAAAAATTCATTGCTAAACTAAAGGTCTATACTATTTCTGATCAAGACGACTCTGGCAAGTGGATAAGAAATAATTTTCCGGATTTATTTTACATCGTGTCTCCCAGTTCTGAAAGTTGGGTGGAATACTACAAGGCTACCTGGACAGGCATCTCAGGTGACTTTCATTATAAAAATGGCCCCCTGTATAAGTTTGATATGGTAAGCAATCCGTGGTTGCTGGAAAACATCATCAATAATCATGGACCCTTAGGAGCCCTGTATCCGAAGTTCGAATACATTATGGAGGGTGATACGCCTTCCTTTATAGGGTTAATAAATAATGGATTGGGTAGTGCAATGAGTCCCTCGTATGGTGGTTGGTCAGGTCGCTATGACTATTTTAAATCTTATGCCGAGGTGAAGGAGATCTGGACTAATTCCATTCGATCGATTGATGCGGTTACGGTAGAAGGCAAAACGTATTATTCAGACCAGGCAACTATCTGGCGTTGGCGTGAGGCTTTTCAAAGCGACTTTGCTGCGCGAATGGATTGGTGTATTTCTCCCAGATACAAAGATGCGAATCATAACCCTGTTGTGGCGATCAACGATAACCTTTCCAAAGATGTGGTTAATGTCAAAATTGCTGCGGGCAAAAATCTTAAACTTTCGGCTAAGGGAACAAAAGATCCCGATGGTAATAACGTTAGTTATAAATGGTTCATTTATAAAGAAGCCGGTTTCTATACCGGCACATTGGCTCTTTCAAATACGGATCAGCAGGAAATTGAATTTGAAATGCCTGTAGTAAAATCAGGAGAGAGCCTTCATATTATTTGTGAAGTTAAAGATGATGGCGTGCCAGCCTTATTCAGTTACCGGAGAGTTATTGTAACAAATTAAGCCTATTCGTGATACGATCAGCTGAATTTAATTTTCGTAAAAACCTGTAAATGCGGAAGAGTGAGTATTGCAATACCTATAAATAAATTGGATAATACCAACCACTCTGTTTCCGAAACACTAGATACGATTATCAGAAAGAATATTCCAACCCAGGCGAGGGTTGTAAAAGGAATAGCCTTTTTCATCAAAAAAAACCAACCTGCGAAATCGTTGGCTAGTTTCATTTGTTTACGAATTAAATTAAAGGAGATAAAGGAATGCCAAAGCCCAAAATAGTATCCAAAACTAAGATAAAGGGGTAGCCAATAAATAATAGTAATTAACAACAAGCTTTGCGCCAAGAATTGAAAGGCTACCTTTTTTTTCCAACCAAGTCTGGAATGAATGTAAAAGAGAATAAATATGTTTAAGGCGAGCAGAAAGCAGCTATAAGGAAACAATAAGGTACCCCACTTCAACCAAAAAGTAGCACTTACTTTATTTTGAACTATCGTTTCAAGAATGGGTGCGGCCGAACTAATATGACTTGTTAAAATAAAAACAATTAAAAGAAAGCCATAAATAGTGTACAGTGCAGAATCCAACTTCGAAGCACTACGCAAGGGCCAATCTATTTCACCAAAATGATAGGCTGCCATAATAAGAAACGCAATCAATGACAACGTTGGGAATATCCACCAGGCAATACCATAGCATATCATACTGAAAAGGTATTTGACCAGAAACTGTTGAATAGAAATTCTTTGATTACTATCGATGGAAGATTGTCGTTCAACAAAAAAGTCAAGCGACCCATGGGGAATACCTGTGAGTACAATAATAAAGATTAGAAAATAAAATTGAAACTCTTCCTCTATAGGAAATAAGTGTGCGCTCATTGCCAGCAACACCCCAAAACCTAATAGATACTTTCTTATCTTTTCAAAGTCTAACACGGTGCAATCGATTAGAAGTGTTTAGTATTTAAATAAAACCATGAAGGGGACTTTAAGCAAGTCCCCTTTATGTTTAAAACCTTCATGAATGTGATACTTATGCCTTTACTGTAGACTTACTTGTAACGGCAATGCCATAAACCACTAAGCCAAAACCAATTTTATTGATGGCATCCGCAATGTTATAGAACAAATCTACGTTTGATGCGCTCCAACCTAGTCCATCATTCAGCCAACCGCCAGGCATACACATGTATCCAATTGGATAAACGGCCCAACCTACCAATACAAACCACGCCAGGGTTTTGATTCCTCGGATTACTACGGGGTCGCCTGATTTCTTTGCTAATTGGGCTACTTCGCCTACCCATGCTGTATATAAAATGTATACATAACCGATTGTTGAAAGCACTCCCCAAATTACACTATGACTGGTAGATCCATCCGTGAAAGCTTCACCAATGTACCCTGTTACCAACATCCAAACAGATGCAATGATCAGTTTCCATAGTAACGAAACTTTTGCACCTGCTGCCTTGGTTAATAAATAAAACTCCACGCACATTAATGGTACAGTTAAGGTCCAGTCAATGTAACGCAACGCAGTTGGGGTTTGGCCAGTAGCCAAATAATAATCGCGCATGTAATAATAATGTACTGCAGCGATACCTGTTATTAATCCGGAAACTAATAGGGAGAGTTTCCATTTCCCTTCGACACTTCCTCTTTCTACAAAGAAGAAAACAGCCGCAGCTAACATCGCCATGTAGCCCGTGAAGAATGTAAATGCAATCGGATCATCCACTGGGATGGCCACGATATCAGATAGAATGGTGAACATATTTATATTTTGTTTAAAGATTTTTAATAAACAATAAACATGTTACGATTCACAATGTTCACAAGTATCACGCTGATAACTGATCTAAATCAAAAATATTTTTATTTGATTTAGATAGTGTTAAACTTTATCGCTTTGGAGTTGAAAATATTAAACAAAAAATTCGCAAAAGGAGCTTTTCAAATGCGCTGCTTAAGAAAAAATGTATTCAATGGTAAAAAGTTTGAACTAAAATCAGGCGAATAATTTCAAAAAACAGCGCACGTTTTATAAACACTTTTTCATCTAGCGCATTAGTGAGTCATGCAAATCATTTCATCCTCTACCATTCAAAGCTGGGAACGTTTTTACAGAGCCAATTTTATCAATAGTCTTACAGGCTTTAAATCAGTTAGTTTGATTGGTACCATCAATAAAAACGGACGACCTAACCTTGGTGTATTCAGTAGTGTGGTTCATATCGGATCAGACCCTGCACTTGTTGGTTACATCAACAGACCTATACAAGCAGCACCTCATACCTTTGCCAACATTCAGTCAACAGGCGTATACACGATCAATCACGTTCATCCTTTTTTTTTAGAACAAGCCCATCAGACTAGCGCTAAGTATCCGGAAGAAGTGAGCGAGTTTGACGAGGTGGGTCTTATTCCTGAATTTCTTGACGGCATCCCGGCTCCTTTTGTGAAAGAAAGTAGAGTAAAGTATGCGCTGTCTCTTGAAGAGATCATTCCGATCAAACTCAACAATACATTTCTGGTCATTGGAAAAATAAAGGAGGTGAAACTGGAAGAGAATATAGTATTGAAAGATGGTTTTCTGGAACTTGACAAAGCCTCGTCTTTGTGCAGCAACGGAATAGATGGGTATTATACCACTCAGTTAATTGATAGATATCGCTACGCCAAACCTGGTGCAAAAACTGAGAAGATTAAAATTTAGAAATAAGCTATTCATGTTTAGCTGCTACAGGCAAATAAATCCACTCGTTAGTCGATCCTAAAAACTTCACATTATGTAAAGTTCAAAGACGAATCCAACCCTATTCATCAAAATGTGTGATATATGTAAATTTATTCAACCCGGGTGTAATAAAATCAATTCACATAAATCCCACTTTTAATCTCTTATTCGGGCAGATATTTGATGATATTAATCGCCAAATTAAAAAATACTGCTGAAATGTTTTGAACGCAAAAGCGAAAATGCCCTATTGGTGTACGGAAAAAGCAGAAATGCTCCATAGTTGAGAGAACCTTTTCAATGGTTACCCAATCTTCCACCGGCTACACGGCTTTTGATGATGCAAGTCATCATTTAATAAGTCATGGATTCATGACTTTCATAGAGAGGTCGTTTTATCATAAGCCTTACGATAAACAGTGACTAAAAATGAAAGTGCTAATGTTCGGTTGGGAATTTCCACCTCATATTTCGGGGGGGCTTGGTACAGCATGTTACGGACTGAGTAATTCACTTTCTCAACAGGGTATCCAATTACTTTTTGTTGTTCCGCGTGCCTATGGAGACGAAGAGCTAAGCTTGATTAATGCAAGTGAAATACTCATTTCAGAATCTGACAAATCTATTGTCCCGGTAGTAACAAGCAATTTAGAACAAACCGGAATGCAACTTATAAGCATTTACTCCGGATTAAAGCCGTATTGTTCTTTGAGCGATAAGTATGATGCGTTTGCAATTGAACAATGGAGTTATGAAATTCCAGTTGAGAACTCCGTGGATTGTAATCCGGAGAGGAGAAAAGCGACAAAATATAAATTTACTGGCTCGTATGGACCCAATTTACTAGAGGAAGTAGCGCGCTACAGTGAAGTTGCAGGTGCGTTAGCCAAACAACATTCATTTGATGTTATACATGCACATGATTGGCTTACCTACCAGGCCGGTATTGCAGCCAAAGCGGCAAGCAGAAAACCACTCATCGTTCATGTACATGCCACAGAAATTGATCGTGCAGCAACCGTTGACAAACGTGTATTTGCCATTGAATGCGAAGGATTTGAAAAAGCCGACCGAATCATTGCTGTCAGTAATTGGACGAAACGCATTCTGATTTCCAATTATCATATTCCGGAGAAAAAAGTACTGGTGGTGCACAATGGAATGACTGCCAAAAGGTTGGCACCATCGATAAAACCAACCCGAATCAGTAATCAAATAGTTACGTTTTTAGGAAGAATCACGTATCAAAAGGGGCCACACTATTTCATTGATGCGGCTCGTAAAGTATTATCCAGGTTTCCCAATGTTCATTTTGTTGTAGCAGGGTCTGGTGATTTGTTGCCAGCCATGATAGAACGGGTTGCACAACTTCATTTATCCTCACGAATTCATTTCACTGGATTTTTGAAAACAAATGAAGTTGAGCACATCTGGACCATCAGCGACTTATATGTGATGCCTTCTGTTTCTGAGCCCTTTGGTATTGCTCCCTTGGAAGCCATTCAATCGGGTGTGCCGGTAATTATTTCAAAACAATCAGGCGTGGCCGAAGTGATGCCACACGCTATTCAACTTGACTTTTGGAATGTAAATAGTTTGGCAAATGCTATCTGCAGTGTGCCGCGCTATAAAAGCCTGGCTAAAACATTGAGAAAAAAAGTAGAAAATCACTTAAACATATTACCTGGGATGTAGCCGCTACAAGAATTAATACTCTTTATCATGAAATTGCTAACCAAAATTAAACAGAAGTGCTACCTGAACGTTTACTTTCAGGTGCACCAACCCAGGCGACTTCGCCCACTTGGTTTTTTTGACATTGGTTCGGAAGAAGCAAATTTTGATGATGCCCTGAATAGAAACATTATCAGGAAGGTAGCTAAAAAATGCTATCAGCCGGTTAACCTGATGTTATTAAGACTCCTGCATCAGCATCCTAACCTGCGTATAACTTTTTCTATTTCAGGTGTGGCGCTGGAGCAGTTGGAAAAATATTGCCCGGCTGTACTTGAGAGTTTCCGAATGTTGGCTGCAACCAACTCGGTCGAATTTTTGGGCGAGACGTATTACCATTCTTTATGTTCCCTCACAGATCAGCATGAATTTAAATACCAGGTAAACAAACATACCGAGGCTATGGAGCGGCTGTTGGGGGTACGGCCGGCAGTGTTTAGAAACACAGAATTGATATATTCCGATCGTGTCGCACAGATGATTCATCAATTAGGATTTAAAGGAACGTATATTGATGGCATTGAAAAAATACTGGATCAAAAAAGTCCAAATTCATTATACAAACCTCCGCACGCATCTGACTTTAAACTTTTTCTGCGTAATTATAGACTCAGTGATGATGTAGCATTTCGGTTCTCAGATAAAACCTGGGAGGAATATCCACTTACGGCTAAAAAATATGTGAGCTGGCTGGAACAGCAAAAGCCATCCGATGGCAATCTGATCAATCTCGGAATGGATTATGAAACATTTGGAGAGCACCAAAAGAAAGGAACAGGCGTGTTGCAATTTCTCGAAGATTTTCTCACCACGGTTGCATCGAAGAAATCAATTAAAATGATAAACCCAACGGAGACAATTCGTAGGCTACGTGCAAAAGAACAGATTTCTGTTCCCACTCACATTTCATGGGCCGACTGTGAACGGGATCTTTCTGCCTGGCTCGGAAATGACATGCAGCGTGATGCGTTTGATTCTGTCCACAAGTTGAAGCGAGAGGTCATGGATCTCAAGGATGATAGTCTAATCTCTATCTGGAGATACTTACAAACCAGTGACCATTTCTATTACATGTCTACCAAAAAGGGTGATGATGGAAATATTCACCACTACTTCAGTCCTTACCCTTCACCTTACGAAGCATTTATGAATTATATGAATGTTCTTTCAAACCTTGAATATAAAATAAGTTTGACCCGCAAAAGTTTACAAAAAAAGGATGCACAGACAAGGGAAAGAATAATAGATAGAAGCAATAACAATTGATTCAAAAACAATTAAAGTTAACCAGCAATAGCTATGTTTTACACCCATGAAAGTTTGCAAGACAGCGAATATGCTGCTCATCTTCTTGCACAAAAAGTCTTGCATTACAAAAGTAGCAATACCATTGTAGTAGGTGTGGGTCCCCATGGAGCGTCTGTGGGTCCCTCGTTGGCAAAAGAACTGAATTTACCCTTTCATGTTGTCTTATGCAAAGAAATAAAGCATCCAGCCGATGAAACGATAACAATTGGGTCCGTAAGTGATGGAGAAGTAGTGATGAATATGAATGCCATTAGTCATGACATACCGCAGGATTTTCTCATGCGACAGGTCATCAACCTAAAAAATCAAATCGAAAAGGATTACAAGGCCATCTATGGTGATGAGCCTAAGCCTTCATTTCGAAGTAAAACGGTTATCCCGGTAGTCGATGTTCTCCTAACGCCTGAAAGTCTACTGGCAGGAATTAAGGCAATTAAGACTCACATACCCCTGCAGGTGATAGTGGCCGTGCCCGTGGTAGAACCGAGGGCTGCTGCCAGGGTGGCTGATGAAGTAACCGATTTTATTTTCCTACGCTCTTGTTGGTATTCTTCACCAATCACCAATGATCTTGTAGCAACAGCAATAGCTTCACCGAGTTAGCGTAACGAGGATGCCTGCCTTTTGAAATAGGCGGTGTTGCGAACCTGATCGAGAATGGAGAAAATTCTCCACGTTATACTTTCATCGAGGTATTTTCAAAGAAGTCGCCATATTAATTTGTATATACAAATAGAACCTATCTGCCGATGTACATCGGATAAAGATAGTGGATGTCACCACCAGGAAAAGTCCTGATAATGATTTGTCCTTAGGTCGAATCCGTTCTTTGCCTTAGCCTTTGTTTTTAAAGATACTTGCTCCAAATAAAATCGTAATCAAAAACAATACGACAAAGATGTAGAACAAAATCTTAGCAATAGAAGCGGCACCTGCTGCAATTCCGCCAAAGCCAAAAATGGCGGCAACAACTGCGATGATGAAGAAAATAACTGCGTAACGTAACATGGTTTTTTGTTTAGAGATGGAAATAGAATTTAATATGATCTGTTAAAAAGCTCATTAGCTAACACTACGGTGAGTTAGTGAGCTTTTATTGATTCCTGTACTAGAAATTGTGTGCCGCATCATAAACCCTTTAATAAGAAGAAAATATGATGCTTTCAACCCTCAAAGAGAAGATTATTCCTCATGTTGGAATAGTATTCCACAATGCTTAACTATTGATGAGATACTGAAATATTAATAATTTAATTCGTACGCAGATAAATTCCAGGTATTACCGCTTTCATGGATAAGCGGTGTCAATGGCATGACCTTTTCTTATGTATTTCGAGTAGTCTTTACTAAACTAATAAACATTAAGCTATGAAATCAAGAAATTTGATTGGAGGATTGTTGGCTGGGGCAGCCATGGGTGTTGCAGTTGGGATGCTATTAGCTCCTGCCAGTGGAAAGAAAATCCAAAAGAAACTCAGTAAAAAGTCTCAACGGCTTCTTGAAAATCTCAAGGGTGGTGCCGCTGAGTCAGCCTCTTACCTGAAGGGAAAATACAGTGAAGGAATTGAGGAAGTAACCAAAAAGGGGAGGGCGATGGGTGATATGATAGGTGAGAAAGTTACTGGTAAGTAATTTTTATACCCATTCTTTACCAGACTCAACCTTCATCTTTTGACTTTTTGCAGAGAAAAAAAATAGCTCCTCATGGGAGCTATTTTACTTACTTACACTTAATATTTTAATTTGATCCAATGTTGCCTTGTGCAACATAAGTAGGATCAATAGCGCTTGTGCTAATATTTATATGACCATTATATTCAGTGAGTTGATCATAATTGATCAATGTGTTATTATTCAATTTGCGAACAGAGGTTACACTCTTCCCCGTATTACCTGTAAAATTATTTAAAGTAAGTGCAACAGGCCCTGTCGTAGCAACATCGTTGTCATAGATATATATGGGATAGTTACCTGTAGGGGATGCACCATTTAAGTCAACAGTAACCAGTGACGAACCACTGACACGTTTCGCGAATGTAACCTGACCATCAATACCGGATTCGTTCACAGTTCCTAATGTATAGGTAGTAGACGAAGCAGTTAATTCATTCTCACCAATATCGCCTTGTGCGACAAGTGTAGCAAGGTCCGCTGTACTAAGATGCACGTTCGTGTATCCGTTTAGCATAAGGAGTTCATCGTATGTGATAGCAGTACCATTGTTCAATTTGGTCACTATAGTTTCACTCATACCGGTTCCGCCATTGATCGAATTTAAATCGATGATAATGCCCCCGGTTTCTGCAGCCGTGTTTTCATGAATGTGCGCAGGGTGTGTATTGCCTGAAGATGTTCCATTCAGGTCGATGGTAACAACAGTTGTGTTGTCATCGCGCTCCGCAAACTTCACGGTTCCACTAATATCAGGGTCGGATACAGAGTTTAATGTATACGTTTTAGATACCCCCGTCAGGCCTATCGCTTCTGCGTCATCATCTTCATTGCATGCCGCAATAAATACTGTTGCCATAGATGCAACCATCATAACTTTAAAAAACTTTTGAATTCTTTTTTTCATAATAATTATAGTTTCAATTTTCTAGTACAGGTGTAATTTCGTGCCAATCATAAACTGCTTTTTAAGAGCTGTCTGACCACTAAAGTGAATATGCCACTGGGATAATTATTTACACTTTGTAGAGACATAGAACACCTTTCAATTTTCTGCATGTTTTTTCTATCTTTATTAATATTATAACCAACACATGTTCAGGAAATGAGCAGGCCCAGTATGATTTTGTCTTTTTTTACAAGCAGGTG
Organism: Cyclobacteriaceae bacterium; assembly: GCA_022841475.1. Classification (GTDB taxonomy): domain Bacteria; phylum Bacteroidota; class Bacteroidia; order Cytophagales; family Cyclobacteriaceae; genus ELB16-189. The sequence continues at coordinate 23,694 of JALHRJ010000013.1, forward strand.
ATAGTCCGGTGCGGCAATATAAATATGACCTCTTTTGATGGGAGCATTTTCTTCAACTGTTTCGCAAATGAATGATGTATGCGGCTTAAGTCGATGATATAGAAAATCCCGGATACTCGTTCTGGATAGATGCATAACTATAAATACAGCCATGTCCATCTCTGCCTTGAATTGAGATACCAATTCAATGAGTGCCTTTATACCGCCAGCAGAGGTTCCAACAACAACAATAAATTTCGGCTCATTCATCCTTCACGTTTCAATTTTTGTGTTTTATGCTGCTCTAAAAAGAATGGTTCTGTTAGTTCAGCTTATCAACAGCCGCTTCAGCCTGCTTTGCCATTTCCAAATGATGTTCCAGCGTGGCTACTTTTCCAGCCGCCCACGATTTTAGATCAGCATCATTTCCTTTATCTGCCTCCTTCTTAAACTTATCGATGTCATCCTTATGATCTTTTACCATAAATTCCGTGTAGGCATTATCAAAGTCTTTTCCGGTTTTGGCCGCGAGGTCATTGTATCTGTTTTGGTTTTTGTCACTTAGTGTCGTTGGTAATGTGATATTCTTCTGAGCAGCCAATGTTTTCAGTTCTTCATTTGCTTTACCATGTGCATCTACCATCATCTGGCCAAACGCTTTAACATTAGCCATCGTTGAATTAGTCTGCGCCAGTTTTCCTAATTGAACCTCCAGCATACCGCCATCGGCCGCAGCTACCGCAAACTCAGTATCACCTTCGATTTTTGAGTCATCAAATTTCTGTTCATTCTGGTCAATAGCCAGCTCTGTGCTATCCGAATTGTTTTTTGGATTACATCCTACAAGGAACACCATGATACCAAGTACCACGACAGTAACGAAATGAGTTTTCATGATTTTCATAGTATTGAATTTTAGATTTACTCATTCTTATCCATTGCCGTACCAAGATATAATCTACCTCTGCTGGCCATTAGCCTAAATCCTATTTTAATGATTGTATAGATTAATAGAAACCTGTGGTTTATTTTCTACAAGATCCGCTCATAGTATGGTCAGGTGCTTTGGGTATAAATTCAGCAGATGAGGAAGGCAGGCATCAATGAAAGTGATGATCTTCATCATGGGCACCTCTAACAGATTATAAATTGGAAGCTATAATTCGCTGGCATAGAATTTCCTGTTTGCCACAAATAATTAAACTAAAAAAATAAGTTATGAAAAAAATCACAAAGTACTTCACCTTTTTAATGCTCACCGGCTTGATGTCCGTTACAGCCTTCGCACAATCAGCACAAGAAAACAGAACCGAGCCGCGGTCATTAAATGACAAAAACGTTAGCGACCGACTTCAAAAGGATTTGGATAGCAGAAACACTACTCTTAACGGTCAGCCTGTAAGTTGGTTCGACACAGGTGACGGTTATTATGGTACCTATTCTAATAACGATCAGAACTTCATGACCCGTTATGATAAGAACGGCACGTACTTAGAAACCATGACCAAAAGAGAATGGAACGACTACGTGCCTGCATCGCTTAGATCTTCTTTTGACGCTAGCCCATACAAATCTCAAGAGGTAAAAAGCTATTGGGAAGTTTCTGATCCAGGCAAAAAGGGTTACTACATGGAATTTAATGACAACAATGGAAAGGTATCAAGAGTTTGGGGCAATGAAAAGGGAGAATTCTCTAATCAGCCTTATGACTCAAAAACACCTAAAATGTAAGACAGTTTTGGTGAGTAACGATGCAACGTACTCATAAGGAGTAAACAAATAGTTAAACAATTAAAATATATATTATGGATAATGAAAAAACAGTAGACGTATTAAATACGCTCATCGAAATCAATAACGATAGAATTGAAGGCTACGAGACAGCTTCAAAAGAAACAGATGAAGAGGATCTAAAAAGATTGTTTTCACATATGATTGAAACCAGTACAACCTGTAGACAAGAACTTACCGAGGAAGTGGAAAGGCTAGGCGGCACACCTATAGAAGGGACTAAAATAACGGGCAAATTTTTCAGGGCCTGGATGGATGTAAAAGCTGCACTAACTGGCAAAGACTACAAAGCGATTTTGAACTCATGCGAATATGGCGAGGACGTGGCTGTAGACACTTATGACACTGCTCTTAAAAATGATGAAGAGCATCTGGGTTTAGAGCAACGAACTATGATCGTAGAACAGCGTGAGAGAATAAAAGCTGACCATGATGCGATAAAGGAGTTACGAGATCAACTGGTAGCTCAATAGGTTTAAATTTTATGAAAACGGAGGAGCTAAGCTCCTCCGTTTTTTTTTCGAACCACGTGATGAAAAGGTTTTTCGATGAGCAAATTTGCGTATGCCTTTAATAGATCAATATTTAATTTTTTCATCCTTATCCCATAAACCCCAGTAGGCACCCACATCACCTTCGGCACCCACTTTCCAGGATTCATCGAAGGAAGAAAAATAGAAAATTTCAATATTATCTTCCTTCGACCACTTTTGCGTATTGATGAAATACTTGATGAAATTTTCATCGGATGGTATGGCGGCCCCGAAATTGGTGCCTTGACTCGGCCAACCCGTTTCGCTGATAATAACTGGCTTTCCTTTGGCAGCCCGTATTGCCCTGTTATACATTTCCTTCATATACAACAATGAATAGTCGATGTGACAACCTTCCCAATAGGGGTAGCAATTGGCAAGCACTACATCACATGCTGCAGTAATTTGAGGCTTTACATCGAACTCAAAATACGCGTCCACATATCCAACTGGAATTGCGGGAATAGCCTGCTTCACTTTATTTATGAAGGCGATTAATTCATCTTCTGTCAAATCACCCCGGAGCATAACTTCATTTCCCACTGCGGCTATATCAACATATCCTTCTTTTGAAATCCTGATAAGGTTTTCTACTTCCTGCTGGTTGATCTTATCGTCATTGCCTAACCAGGCACCGACTAATGTTTTTATGCCATACTCTTTGGCAATTTTTGGAATCAGTTCGTTTCCTTCTGTACATGAAAATGACCTAACCCAGTGGGTGTAGGGCTGAATGATTTCCATCCGTCTTCTGATCTGTTCCTCATTGATTATATCACCAGGCTTTTGCCCTTCGATGTATGGGCTAAAGCCGATGCCATGCATACCCGCATTCAAAACATTTCTAAACAGCTCACGCAAGGACTCTATCGTAGCGCCTTCATACGAAAGACCTGCTAACGATAATAACTTTTCAGCTTTAGATGACATAGTTACTTATATTTTAGATTTTCATTTTTATCCCATATTCCCCAACGTTGACCCACGTCTCCTTCGTGACGAACTTTCCATGATTCATCAAATGATGAGAAATAGAACATCTCGATGTTATCTTGCTGAGACCACTTTTGGGTGTTTATAAAATATCTCATGGCATTATCTTGTGAAGGCTGAGCCTCATTGTTGCTCGATCCCTGATCGGGCCAACCGGTTTCGGTAATGATAACTTTTTTTCCACGCGCAGCTTCTTTCGCTACGGTGTACATCTCCTTCAGATAGCCGGATGACTGATCGATGTGGCAACCTTCCCAGAACGGATAGCAGTTCGCCAAAACAACATCACAGGCATCTACCAGATCGGCATGTTCTTTAAACTGAAAATACGCATCCACATATCCGACCGGTATGTTGGGCAGTGCCTTCTTTACTTGCTGAATATAATTGAGCAATTCTTGTTTAGTTAAATCATTGCGTAGCAGTACTTCGTTTCCTACTACGGCAATATCCACATATCCTTTTTTTGCCAGGTTGATTAATCCTTCGATCTCCCTATCGTTATTTGCTCTATTACTGTCAATCCAGGCGCCAGCCATAGTCTTCAGTCCTTTTTCCCGAGCTACTTTTGGAATAAACTCATTTCCTTCCGTGCACGAAAACGAGCGTACCCATTTCGTATAAGGTGTAATGATTGCCATTCTTATTTGAATCTGATCCTCAGATAGCGTATCACCAATGTTTTGTCCCTCGCGGTATGGGCTAAAGCAAATTCCGTGAAGTCCTTGGCTTAGCGTTTTGTCGAAAAGTTGCTTCGTTTCTGAATGGGATTTAGCTGTAAAGTCAACATCCGTTGCTAACGCTGAAATTTTACCAAGCGATAAAAACTTTTCTTTTTCATAATACGAAGATGATTTTTTTGTTTTGGCAGCTTCCCGCTTATCCAACTCTGCCCGTATCTCCCTGGAACGTTCTTCAGTCACATCATAATTTCGCATAACGTACATAGCTGTTAGCGTACCGAGAATAGGGAGTCCCGAGAAAAAGGCTCGCAACCCTTCAATAGCTCCTTCGGGCTGTGTGGCTGCTCCAGAATCAAACCCAACAACGCTCATGATTACACCACTTAATCCACCTGCAATGGCAAAACCAAATTTTACCATCCACCAATAAATGGCTCCAAAGGTTCCTTCTCTTCTTAAGCCTGTGTTTATTTCATCCATATCAATTACATCGGCTGTCATCGACATCATCAATACAAATAGACTTCCAATACCGAATGAAAAAAACGGTAATGCAAAAATGAACATGTACGGTTTTCCTGGAATGAAGAGAAACCATAACATGATATAACCTATAACTGAGACACCTTGAGAAGCGATAAAGGCTCTCTTTTTACCAAACCTTTTCGATAATCGGGTAACAATTGGAATGACTAAAAAAGTGGTTCCTAGCGCGCCCAAACATCCAAAAAGTGTTGGCCAAATACCTGCTGCTCCGGCATCGCCACCAAAAAGATGGTATACGATAATAAAGAACGAAAATGCTGCGATCGTATTAAAAGCATTGAAAACCAAAAAGGTCGCGATGCAAAGTTGCCTAAAGGGTTTTAGTGCTAATGCTTCCTTAAAACTTGAAAGTATTGCTTTGAGGCTTCCTCCTATAGTCTTAACGCTAAGCGGAGAGTAATTTTCATGAAGAGTCGACTTACTTTTAATAAATAGGGCAGGCACCATGGCGCAAAATGCAAATATGATACCCACCCACACGGCCAGTGTTCGGGTTGCTACATCCGCTGATTCAAAAAGGGTCTTGTCATACATGATCACCCAAAACCACGGGGCAATCACCCATGCCCATTGACCGATCCATTGGGCCACCGCCATAATGCTGGTACGCTCATGAAAATCGTTGCTCATTTCATAGCCCATCGCCACGTATGGAACACTGAAAAGGGTGAGGCCTAAATAGAAGATAAATGACCAGATGATGAAATAGATAAAATTATATTCTACACCATTGGCTCTATACAATTGCCACATCACAATGAAGGCGAGCCCCATAAGAACAGATCCCATGAAAACGTATTGTCTTCGTCTTCCCCATTTGGATTTTGTATTGTCGGAGATGAAGCCCATAATGGGGTCGGTAAACGCATCAAATATTCTGGGGAAAAAATATATCGTTCCCCACATCCAACCAGGGAAGCCAAGGTCTTGCACTAACACCACCATGAAGATACCCAGCACGGCAGGGAACATTTGATTGGCTAACATACCCACACCGAAGGCAACTTTTTGACCGAACGGAACCTGATTTGTAATCGTAGACATGGTTTTTATTTTAGATTGGAGGTATTTTTTTCTTTCTGAATAATCGTTTGAAGACCTGAACATTCCCTCACCCCGTCCTTCGTACCTCGGACACCCCTCTCCCCGGGGAGAGGGGCAGGGGTGAGGGGATAATTCTTTTCAGGCTCTTGCATTTTATTCTTCCTTGAATTTGATGATCAGACTTATTTTACCGGTGGTGCCATAACTTCTTCCAAAAGTTTCTTTTCATCACCATTAAATGTTTTTACAATCGGATTGCCACCCCTGGTAAGGTTATTAAAGACACCCTGATCGACTAACTCCCACAATGGATATTTAGCTTCACCTGAAAGTCCAAATAGTCCAAAATGATTTTCAGAACCATTCGGATTTCCTGCGTCTTTCCACTGTTCATCAAAGGCTTCGAAATAAAAACAGGATATACCCTTAGCGTTCGTCCACTCACGCATGTGTTTGTAGTATCGACCTTGTTTGTACTCATCAGTAGCTCGTGATCCTTCTGGTCCATAAAAACCATCGGACACGGTTGCCCAACCCGTTTCACCAATGTGAATGGGTTTATCCACGCCCAGGCTTTTTACATACCTGGCAACAGAGTCGTATTGTGCTTTGGCAAACGCTACAGCACGTAGCATGGCCGCATCTGCTTTTTCAACTTCTGAATGTTTTGTTTCTTCCACAGGCACTCGCCAAAAGTCGGGATTGTAATGTGTGTTGTGATAAGGATACGTATGCATAGATATGTAATCCACCGCTTTGATTAGGTTCTCCAGATCTTTTGTGTGATAGGTGGAATCTCCACCTCCCCAGGAGGAAAAATCGTCAGAACTGGTTATCCAAAGTTCTTTGGAAAGTTTGCCTTCAGCCTTCAAAGATTGCAAGTGGTTAACCCACTTAAGGATAACAGCAGGCTGAACGTAATAGCTAGCCGCCCACTTTACCATCGCTTCATTGCCCACAGCTACGATTTTTACTATATCCGGATATTGATTAGCCAGTGCAACTGCGCGATTAATCTCGCCTTCATTCTGTTCACTTTCTATGTCGTGATCAGGCGTTTGATCGGTCCATGCATTTTTACAATCTATCCAGGCGCCCAGCATCACGTACATTTCAAAATCAGGATCAGCGCTCTTTAACTCATGGATGGCCTTAAGTAAATTAGATGCATGGGGCAATTGAACATTGTAAGTCCTGACTATTTTAACTCCCATGGCAGATAAAATTTTCAGATCTTCTTTCAGTTGCTCAATGGTTGGCTGAATCTCTCTTGATTTTTCCCTGTAGCCTTCATAGCTCATGGCCAGGTAATTTGCGTTGCCTAAAATATCTTTTGCTGTCACTTCTTTTTGGTTAACTGGTTTATCTGACTGTCCTTCTGGTTGCCTATTGCTGCAAGAAATGCTTGCCGTTAAAATTATTCCGAAACAAAGTGCTAATAGTTTAAAATTCATAGTGATGTCATTTGTTTCTGCCTTCATATAAATCTATTCTTCGTACATACAGATTATTTATAGTTCAAGCCATATCCGATAGGATAAAGCGGTTTTATCCCGCTGTCCCAAAAGTTGGGACCATACTTACCATTATAATCTGCTTCTGATTTTGGCCAGGAATGGGGAAGCTTTCCCTTAAAATCATATTCGCCAAACAACGCTTCAGCAATGCCATCGCCCTCAGAACCAGGTAGCCATGCTGCGACAAATGCATTGGATTGTTCTATTTGTTTGGTGACTACCAACGGTCTTCCCGAAATCAAAACCACTACCACCTTGATTCCTTTTTCAACATAGTGGCCAATTAATTTTTGGTGAGCGTCCGAAAGCGTAAGCTGATACTTGTTCATCTCACCGCCAATGTCTCCGAAAAATTCAGCGTAGGGAGTTTCTCCAACAACAATCACGGCTACATCCACATTGTCAGGGTTGGCACTACCATCATGATCGTATATAACTTCTTGTGTTGAAAATTTCCTAATGCCTTCCAGAATAGAAGTAGCGTCTTTGTAATTTTCAGTTGTTCCTTGCCAGTTCACAGTCCACCCACCGGATTGCAACCCTGTGTTATCTCCAAATTCACCAACTACTACAATCTTAGAAGCTTTCCTTAACGGTAATGTGTCGTTATCATTTTTGAGGAGCACCAAAGATTCGCGCACTGCTTGTCGCGCTACCTCCCGATGTTTCTTGATTCCAATTTTCTTAATCAATTTTTTATCAGGAAAAGGATTATCAAATAGTCCAACCCGGAATTTCTGTCGCAAAATCCTGCGCACCGCATCGTCAATTCTGGATTGTGGAATCACTCCATTCAACACGGCATTTCGTACACCCTCCTGAAACATGCCAAGATCTCCGTCCACCGCCATCACTACATCGATACCGGCATTGATGATCTCTGTTTCCCCAAAACGTGAGTAGGCCTTCCAATCGGAAACAACAATACCATCAAAATGCAAACTCTCTTTTAAAAGATCGGTGATCATCGCTTTGTGCGCATGCATAGAAATACCATCCAACTTATTAAACGAAGCCATTACGGATCCTACGCCTGCTTCAATAGCTGCCTGATAGGGTGGTAGCAGGCGCTGTTGAACTTCTTCCAGACTCAAGGTGGTGTTGCCGCCTTCCACTCCAAAATCAGTTGCTCCGTCTCCAATAAAATGTTTGGCAGTAGCCATCACGGTGAATGGTTCAGTGAGACCCTGATGTCCACGCACGGAGGCTTTTGTTAATTCAGTTGTAATTTCTGTGATTTCAGAGAATGCCTCATAAACCCGGCCCCACTTTTCATTAAATGGAATTGCTACGCATGGTGAAAAGACCCAATTAAATCCGGTGGCCTTCGACTCGATGGCGGTAATAGTCGCAATCTTTTCTACCAGGTCGGCATTTCTTGAAGCGCCTAAACCAATATTGTGCGGAAAGATTGTAGCGCCTTCATAGGTATTCTGACCATGCACCGCATCCACACCAAACAGCAAAGGTATACCCAGGCGGGTATCCAGAGCTTGCTCCTGCATGTCGATGAATTTGTCTTGCCATTCGGTAGCATCGTTGCCAGGGAGTGGGCCTTGTGTGTGTATGACCGAGCCAATGTACTTTGCCTTTATATCTTCAAGAGTGATGTCATCAAAATGCCGTACCTGTGTCATTTGACCTATCTTCTCATCGAGGGTCATCTGCGCCAGCAAGGAATCAACTTTTTGCTCCAGGAGTGTGTTGGTTTTTATTTTTTTATCCATCCGTTGATTACCTCTAGAAAATAAATATTTATGTCAAAGCCTTACTATGCTAACCAACAACCTCTACCTCAACATCCCTTGATTAATATGAACTACTATTCGAATAACATCTCCCGTTCTATCAAATATTTTCTGACTAGTCGATCTATCAAGACTCAAACTTTCAGATTTTGAAACGCTACCATTCAAAACTAATTCAAGTCTATTTTTATCAGCTAGTTTATAGATAACCGGCACCTGGCAGTAAGTGAAACACAATGATTTTTCTTCCAACGGCAATTCAATTGTTTTTCCCTGTACATCTACATACTTAAAGAGTTGTTTCTTAGATAAGAATTCAGTTTTCCTCAGCATATGTGGACTAAATGAAAGCTGGCCATCCTTTACAACTACACCTAACTCTCCAAAGCGTGATAAAATATCTTCTTTTACCTGGCCCGTCATTCCGGGTTGTTGAGCGCCCTTGTTGGCTGGTGTATGTGAATAGGGGTCTGTAGGGAATGCTCCATAAAGAGTGGGAGATTTGTGAATGCCAATGCCTTCATTAATCTCATAGTAATGCATCAGCAGTTTACCAACCAGGCTTTCGTTCTCCTGATCCTCAATTGCTTTGAGGCAACATTCCTGCACGGCCAATTGCAGTTTGGAAACCATGTGCCAATAAATGGATCCTAATCCTTCGTAGCCATAGAAAGTACCTGACCTTCCGGTAAAAGCTTTATGGTTAAATATTTTTTCAAAGATGTTCAGCACTTCCTCTTTGTCAGAAGGTGTTATCGGATAGTGCCTGCTTTCCAATTCCTCCAAAGCGTTTCGAAGATCAGATGCGTTTTTGAAATTACCGTTGAAGTGATAACCACCCTGGGTATCTTGTTCAACAATTCGGCTGTTGCCATCCTTTACTAGATTAGTCAACAGGGTTGACTTTGTTATCACCGATTTGGGAATATTATTCTTCTTCAGAAAACCCGGTAAATCTTTGTTAGGATAAAGCAGGTAACTATACTGATCTTCTCTGAACAACGCACTCGTTTTTAAACCGTCCAGCGTTTCAAGAACTTCTTTTGATGTCAAATAACCAGCGCTCAACACGGCCACCTGGCCCTCGAGCATTTCGCTGAGATGGGCGATAGAAACTTCTTGACCGTTTTCAACCGTCATCAAATTGTAAGAATGATATAGGTTATCTGTTCTCTTATTAGCACGAATAGTATGCTCGAGATAATTCAGGCATAGCGTAGAAAACCCAATCAGGTCTTTTACGGGTACTATCCTTCGCTGATCACTAAACGATTGATCGTAGATCCGCGCTCTGTAATTACTGCCAGCCAGTCCCAACCCATCCAGAATTTTTTTACGGTCTTTGTTAGAGATTGATCCGGCAAGCAAGTGTTGATTTTTCGAAAGTGTATCTCTACTGTTTTCAAAAAAGACAAGTAATTCTTCGGAAATTCTAACCTCATTAATTTCACTTCGTTCAAGGAGATCTTTAAAAAAAGTTACAAACCTTCTCAGGTAGCAGAGTGTCACTACCGATACACCATTTCCCACCAACGCATTGTTGGCGTCATTCCATTCGGGACGTTGGGTATTCATCCAAATGCCACCCTCTGGAATGAAATTGGAGATCTTGGCTAATACTGTAGCGAGAATTTTTTCAATAAAATTGACATGATGGATGACGCCCTTACTATTTTGAAGTAAGGCACTATCAGCACCTAAGATTGACCAGCGTTCTTGTATCGTGTGGTCAAGCTTTCTATCAAAATCAATCGTATCCTTAGGATTCTTTAGTATGTCTTCGTAACGTTTTATTTTATACGGCACATTGGCATACACAAAAATGTCCTCATTAAAATAGCTTGCCAGTCTTCCGGGTGCATAACTTTCAGAAAATTCCAGAAACTTTAACAGATAGATAATTTGATGATCGCCCCAATAGCCGATGTAAGACCAGGGATCATCGGCTTCAATTCTTTCCCAGTCGATACCATTCTTGGTGATCCGATAAGGATTATATCCATCGAACGTTGAGGCATTTAAGAACTTGAAGATCATACCTTCAATAAACTCCGGATAGGAGTGAGCCAATGCTTCCCAGTTCTGAAAAATATCTCTCCAGTTTCCGGCATAGTCCAGCACTTTTGATCCGTCCGATTCATTGCGGGTATTGATGGAGAATTGATTCCAGGGTCTGCTGGGATCACCATGTCTTCGGCTAAACTTTAATGGCAAATATTCCAGACTCAAACGTGTAAAGTCGGTGTCGTCAGATTTTAATGCAAGATCTTTTAATGCAGCAAGTGAGAACTGGTTGGGAAGATTTTGGATACTTTCTTTATGACGTTCAAAGACTTGTTGATTCGCTTTTGATAGATAATTTCTTAGATCACCTTTTTCAATTTGATAGTTGTTATCAAAGATGCCACCCCGCATGATGTTAAACATCGCATTATTAAAGTGTCTGGTATCTCTGAGTCTGTCTGTTGTTAATTGCAAGCCATCCGCAGCTGCATTAAGTCGAATGAGCTGTTCCGTTCCTGATTCAACGTCTTCTTCAATTCTGACTACAAGATGATTTTCGCTTTTTATAGCTTTCGATAAGTCTATAATTTGTGAGGCGTTTTGATTAACATCGGCCACAATCATCCAATCTTTTTTACTTTTCGCTTCAAGTAAAATATCGGCTTGGATAAAGTAGGCACCCTTTTCTGCTTTGATGTCTGTTTCTTCTTTAACAAGAACTCCTTTTCTGAAACTATCGAGTTGCAAAGAGGATAGGAGACGCATTGAATTTTCCAGTCCGATTGACCAGGCAATAGTTGCCTTTAACGCTTCACTCGGCTCGGCCTTGTCAACGATAATAGCACTCAATGCGAAGATTCCTATTCCGCTCTCTTTTTCTAGTTCACTTCTTTTGTAAGCATCTACCAGGTTGCTTCGGTGGCTTTGAAGTGCGCTGCCAACACCATAAGGCATAATATTTTGAATGCCATCGAGAACAGAAATTTTCACCTCCGTTGCATTTCCATTTATCAATCTGCTGTTTCTGACAAAACCGTAGTTATTGCTTGTACTCCATTGATATTGGAAGGTCAGGTTGAAATCGCGATTGATTTCTTCAAATAGAATCTTATTGCCATAGACACTCTTGTAAAGGTTTCGCTGCAGGTCATGCACGTTGGCATAGTGAATGGAAAAGGGTTCCCACAGATATGATTTGCCATCCTTTTGAATGCGGAAAATTGTTTTCGATCCGGTGAGTTCGGAAGATTCTATGATTTTGTCATCGGTATAATACGGAAACAAAGCATATTCAGCATTCTTTCTACCCGCACTCAATCCGCCATTGCTGCCAATAAACATCCAGTGGTTAGCGTCACTTAAGATGCTCATGAAAAACGGTCGCATCTTGTCGACATTCGAAATCTGATAGTAGTATTCGTTGTCTATACAAACCTGATCCATGGTGTATTTTCGATAAGTAGTTAGGTTCTTTATTGATTTTATTTATTCACAGCGGGCTCTTCGTTTTTCAAATCAGCAACTCTTAAACTTAAAAAATGGCTGACGATAGAATTCACATTCTACTGTCAGCCATTAACTGCACTCTCTATGGATTGAGGGTTACAGAAACATTATCAATATTGGCCGATACGCTGCAACCAGCATCCCCACCACACACGGCTTCAATCAGAAACGATATGCCTTCCGAAACATCTGTTGAGGCTCCTATAGTAAACGTGCCTGTAAACGTTGTCCAGTTTGTGCCCGGAATAGGTGCCGGGTTAAAGACATGCGTGAAGGAAGCACCTGAAGCACCTTCTCCAAAGAGTAATACATTGAACACAGCACCGGGTTGAACTACGGTTCCTTTGTGATCAAACTTGATTTGAACAACATCGCCCGACTGCACAGTTCCGGCACCAATTCGTTCTTGTTTAAATGCTGGATTGCTAGGTCCGCCAGTAGCAAGTTTGCCCGACCATGCTCCACCATTGTTGGTGGTATTATCCAATGCTGCAGTTCCGCCATTTTGGAACAACATCCAGCCGGTTGCGTCACCCGTTTCAAAGTTACCATTGGTTGCTAAGTTGGCACCGGGTGTTCCGCCTCCTGAAGTTTTGTAGAAGTAGATATTATCCAAGAAGATATCACCGTTTCCATCAAACTTCAATTGAACGATATTGGTAAGATTGACCGGTGGTGAAAAATCGGTTAATGGAATATCAATGCTTGACCAGTTGCCATTGGTGGGTACTGTAAGCGCCTTTGCTTTTTCTACCGGCCCGGTGCTAATGATGCTCACATTTAAAGCCGTAGAATTCGCGGTCCAAAAATCAACATGCATGAAACCCATTCCGGAGACATCTTGTGCATTACCACTGAAGTCTGTGCCTTGATAATTAAGGGTAGCATATTTCAGGGTTGCATTGCCGGCAACGTCTATGGTTGTAGTAACCGTGCCTTGGCCCCAGTTAGGGTTATAATCTACACCGGTAATATTGGTGTAAGCATTACTGAAAATCGAAATCACATCAGCGACAGCCCGAGCCGGTGGAGTAGGTGCGGCTGTGGTGGGAGATGTGGCCGGGGCTCCGGCTTTGTAGAAGTAAATATTGTCTAAGAAGATGTCACCATTTCCGTCAAACTTTAATTGAATTAAGTTGGCAAGTGCAACTGGCGAAAAATCAGCAACCGGAATATCAATGCTTGTCCAGTTTCCATTGGTAGGCACCGTGAGGGCCTTCGCTTTTTCTACTGGCCCCGGACTAATCAGACTCACATTTAAAGCAGTTGAATTGGCTGTCCAATAGTCAAGATGTAGGAAATTCATACCAGAGACATCTTGCGCATTACCACTGAAGTCTGTGCCTTGATAATTAAGAGTGGCATATTTCAATGTTGCGTTGCCCGCAATATCTATGGTTGTGGTTACAGTGCCTTGACCCCAGTTAGGATTATAATCTACGCCTGTAATATTGGTGTAAGCATTACTGAAGATCGAGATCACATCAGCGGCAGCACGTGCGGGTGGAGTAGGTGCAGCGGTGGTAGGTGCAGTTGCTCCGCCACCACCTCCGGCAGTGAGCGTGAGATCATCCAGGTAGTATGTACCACCTGCCGTGATTGGACTGTCTGTCTGATTATTATCTGGTTTAATAACTAACTGATTATAGGCTGTTGGCCCGCCCGGTAATCCGGTAAATGTTATCGAGACCTCCGTCCATTCATTAGCATTGGTGATTGTTTTGAAAACAGGAGCGGGATTACCCGTCACAGGATTCGTTTGAGGATTAACGGCTAATTCAAATCTAAAAACAACATTTGCTTTTGTAGAATAGACCTTGATTTTAAACGTATTGGTTGTTGTTAGATTGAAATTGCTCGCAAATGTGTTCTGGATACCGGCAAAGAAATCAGAACCCGTTGGTTTGTTCACCTTCAGAACATAGTCAGATGTATTAATTCCTGTTTTGGATGGATTTACAAAGAGCTCGGAAGTAATACCCGATCCAAAATTTTCTGAAGAAAGGAAAGTTGAACAACCTTCAAAATCTACCGGGATGCTAGCAGCTGCAACTGGGGTGCCAGTACATCCTCCAGCGCTACCACCACCTCCGGTTCCATACAGTCGTAAGTCATCAAAATAATAAATCTTTTCATTATTCGTATTTAAGTCAAAGAACAAAATGATCTTATCGTATTTGTTGCTCTGACTAGCTGCAAAAGGAAAGGTAAGTTCTTCCCATTCATTGGTTTTGGTTGAGGTGACTTCCAGTTGTGTATTCGTTCCCGCATTGGCTTTATCCTCAAGTTTGATCAAGAGTTTAAATCCGGGTACATCAGAAAACACTTTTACTTTGAAACCGCTGCTTGTCGTAAAATTCAATTTTGCATCCAGGTTAATCTGATTGTTTGCAAAAAGAGAAGCAGCTGTTCTGGAAATCTTGCCCACTTTGCAAGAACTATTTAAAGCATTATCAAAATTTGGATTGGATGCCCATTCAAAACCTGCATTATCTGAGATGATACTGGCACCTGGATCCGTTTGAAAAGTCAAATTAAAGTTTGCCGCACTCAGTGACTGCGCAGTTTCCGCAACGCAGGCAGGTCCACTTCCTGATCCGTAGAGTTTGAGGTCATCAAAATAATAGATCTTTTGATTATTTGTATTTAAGTCGAAGAACAAAATGATCTTATCGTATTTGTTGCTCTGGCTGCTTGCAAACGGAAAGGTGAGTTCTTCCCATTCATTTGTTTTGGTTGAGGTGACTTCCAATTCGGTATTCGTTCCCGCATTGGCTTTATCTTCAAGTTTTATTAAAAGTTTAAATCCCGGTACATCCGAGAACACTTTTACCTTGAACCCACTGTTGGAATTGAAATCTAATTTTGCATCCAGGTTAATCTGATTATTTGCGAAAAGAGAGGCAGCCGTTCTGGAAATCTTACCCACCTTGCAAGAACTATTTAAAGCATTATCAAAATTTGGATTGGTTGCCCATTCAAAACCTGCATTATCTGAAATGATGCTGGTGCCTGGGTCTGTCTGAAAAGTTAAATTAAAGTCTGTCGCACTTAGTGACTGTTCGGTTTCTGGTGTGCATGCCAGTTCAAATCCTTCCTGTTCTATGTCATCGATGTAAAATGTTCCGGCCGTTGTCCCCGGGCCATCTATAAATAAAGTTAGCCTTGAATACTTAGCTGTAGAGTTAAAATCAAAAGCCAACTTTTCCCATCCGGTACCACCATGGCTTCTTGAAACTTCCAACGCACCCGCAGTTCCTTCTTCCAACTTCATTAAAACACTCAGTGCTTTATCAGACCACATGTTCATGCTTATTCTTTTGTTGGCCGACAAATCAATTTCACTTCCTAAGTCAAAGAAAATGCCTTCAAAGGCAGCTCCACTATTTGTAATGGCACCAACTTTTGTGACTTTATCATTTGATCCGGATTGATCTGGATTCTCTACAACAGCAAAGGAAGC
Organism: Cyclobacteriaceae bacterium; assembly: GCA_022841475.1. Classification (GTDB taxonomy): domain Bacteria; phylum Bacteroidota; class Bacteroidia; order Cytophagales; family Cyclobacteriaceae; genus ELB16-189. The sequence goes on from JALHRJ010000013.1 coordinate 39,501, forward strand.
ACCGCTAAAAACGGTGGGTGTATATTTTACGCTGCTGTTATCAAATGTTATGGGTAGTGAAGCGACAACTTTTACGTTGACGGCTATCGTATCCTTAAAAATATCGGAAGCCCCGGAAACATGGGAAGCGGTTAGGCTAACGATGTAGGTGCCGGTAGGATAGGTTTTTATGGGATCAATCTCTTTGGATGTTTCGTCATCACCAAAGTCCCACAGGTATTTTGTTGCATTGGTTGAAGTGTTGATGAAAGTTATCGTGCCGGTATCTTCATTCAATGTATAGGTGAAGCCTGCTTTAACCTGAGGAAGCTCCTCTATTTCATCCTCGCATCCCACGAAGAATACTATCGTGCTGACAAGGAATGTCAGCTTTGCATACTTGAAAAATATATTCATAATCTTTAGCATTAGTTTAACAGTTATTTATATACGCGCACGTAATCAACCAACATGGTTTGTGGAAAAACGGTCTCACTATTAGGCGAACCGACAAACGATCCTCCCACAGCGAGATTTAGTAAAATATAAAATGGCTTATCGAATACCCATTCACCCGGTACATCGGCAGGCGTTATTTGATTGTATAAAACATCGTCTACATAAAAGTTTACGTAATCCGGTGCCCACTCAATGCCGAACACATGAAATCCGGTATCAAACCGATCATTCTTTAAAGTATAGCTTTTTGAAATGGATTCACCAGCAGAATATCCAGGACCATGAACAGTACCCAGTACAATGGTGGGATCTTGTCCACGGAATTCCATGATATCAATTTCTCCCGCACCCGGCCAGGGATTTGTATCAATATCAGCGCCCAACATCCAGAAGGCTGGCCAGATGCCTTGTCCCCAAGGCAACTTGATTCTGGCTTCATACCGGCCATAGGCCTGCTCGAATTTGCCCTTGGTTAATAACCGCGCTGATGTGTACGATGATCCTTGAAAGGATTCCTTTCGGGCCGTGATCAGCAAATATCCATTTTGAACAGACACATTTTCTTTGCGATTAGTGTAGAATTGCAACTCGTTATTTCCCCAGCCATTGTTGCCTGTGCCGATATCATAACTCCAGATGGCATCGTTGGGTGCGCCATTGGTATTAAACTCATCTTGAATGACAAGTTCATCCAAGGTCGTTACCGTTTGCTCATAATCTGAACAACTTATGATTACCGCAAGCATACAGACAGCTAGAAAACGCAGTCCTATCCTGTTGGTGATTTGAAGTTTACATTGATCTTGCTGATTCATTTTTGTATTCAGTTAAAATCTTTATTTGTAGAAATACATGTTATCCACCAACAGTGTTGAAATGGTAGCATCCGATATGAAGAAGATCTGCGCCAGGTTGTTTCTACTTGTCAAACCAAATTGAGCAAGCGGAATGTCAAGACTTATCCATGTGTTTCTGGTCAACGCAGTATTGGTAAATGTTACCCGCCCACTGGAATCATCACCGCCACCAAAGGCAGCATTGGCACCAAAGTCTCCCAATTCAATGGATATGAAATCACCCGGATCAATAGACTCAGGAATTTGAATATCCACATGAAAATGAGTCATCTGGGAAACATTGATGGTAGGATTTTTAAACTCGGTTGCAACAAAATTTAACTCTGTGTACCTGATAATATGGTCACCTCCAATAGTAAGGTCAGCGCCACCGAGTGTAGTTTGGAAGGGAGCAAAGAAGCCATTGTAAAAATCTACAGGGATGTTTGTATAAGCATCACTAAATACTGAAATAACATTGGCTGCATTACGGGTAGGAGTTGGGGCTGCTACAAAAGCACCCAGTGATTGTATCGTTAATGATCCTTGTGCACGCACACCAGCCAACACGGCTGTAATCTCGGCAGTGCCGCGACCCACGATGGAGATAACTCCATTTTCATTAACGCGGGCCACATCAACATCAGAAGATTTAAAGGTAAAGTAGGCAGGAGAAACTGAAACGGTTTGGTTAAGTCCCGATGCCAGGTTAAAGGTTTGTGTGAGGCCGGTCATATTGATGGTAGTTCCAACAAAAGTTTCTATCACTTCATCCTCACCAAAGAATATGGCGGGCCTGGGTTGAGCCACAGTGCCAAGTCTTTCAAACTTCAAATCATCTATCCAGAACGAATACCCATTACCATTTTCAGGACCTTCAGCATACCAAAACATACCTCTTTCTGCTACTAACTGACTGGCATCAGGAATCGGAATCGTATACTTTGTCCAGGCTGTACTTATTTGCATGTTATTCAAGGTTACCATGAATTTGTTTTCACCAAAATCATTTCCAAAACCGATCTCATTAATGGTAGCAGCCTGGGTTGCCTTGGCCCAAAAGGTAAGTGCATCATAGCCTGATAAGTCGCGACCACCATTGTCGGGGAAGATGGCTCCTGCAAATGCTCCTGCCGGATCGCCAACATTGGGCACATCAAATCGCATGGCGGCAGTGCCGGAATATCGAATGTCTGTGTCTACTGAAAAGGCATCAGGCTTAGATCCTCCAAAGGGGAAGTATTCCAGGCCACCGCTAAAGCCGTCAATAAAAACTTCGGGATTGGATGGGAACTTCGCGAATTCTACATCGCCTGATAAATTTCTTTCACAGTTGGACAGCATGATAGAAATGAATCCCAAGAGAGCTATCCTTACGCTGATTATTTTTATGCTTTTCATGTTACTTGCTTTTTATTTACCAACATTGATGTGCAGGTAGGTTCTGAATTCCCACTCGTTTCCATTAGGAAAACCAACTGGACTTATGATGGGTGACGTTGCAAACTCTGCCGCTTGATTAGGCAGGTATCTGGGAGAAAATTCATTCAGTGAACGCCAGGTAAATCGCATACCCAGAGTAGTGTTCGGTAGAATAAACCAATCCTGTTTTCCCACGGTCGTGGAGATATCGGCCATTACCTGCAGTGGAAATGTTAAGTTAAAATCGCGGTGATAATCGAAGGGACCCCAATCATTGAACCGGAGGTGGGTGGAAAGTTTTAAAGTCTTATAAATTACTCTTACATCACCGCCATAGCGCTCGATCGTCCGCGGATCAGGACCATTAGCCTGCCCATTTCCACCATATAAATTCGCGATGATTCCAAGCTGAGGATTAATCTTGGATACGATTCGTGAATTAATTTCCCATAGATCGAGTGCGGGTGGTGCACCGGATGCGGCAGCAGGAACGCGTCCCGTTCCAGGAAAAATAACGGCAGCGTCCTGTGTGGTAGGTAAGTGACGATAAACAAATCCAATATTGGCTGCGAGCGGAGCATCTTCCGAGCGATCGTTATCCCAGTCGTACATCCAGGTGCCAGGAGTAGGATCAAACGTGAAGAGAACTTCACCACCAACAGTTTCTCTATTTGAGCGTACAACAAAGGGATCATCCAAAATATTTCTTGGTCGGGCCGGCCCTCCAACATCTCCAGGAATTGGATCTACGAGTGGCTTTTGCCATAAGAAGTTAGGCGCGACTTGCCACTTGCCAAGCAAATATGTGAAGCCAGTTAAAATAATATTCTTATTACCACTTCCGCTATCTTTAAGTGTCCATCCGGTAAATGTTCTGGTATAGTCTCCACCACCGTTAGCTACAAGTCCTTGAGCCGCAGCCTGTGCATACCAATTTATTCGTCCTGCTGTATAGCTAAGTTTTATTTTACCACCCCACGTATCGGTTGATTGAACTTTATCTACATACACCTGGTAATTTCCTTCTTCGCCACGCACCACTTGAAAGTCGCGACCAACAAGAGGCTGGCCACCCCAGATGCCACCCACTTCAATTATTAGCTTATCAAATAATTTTGTTTCTGCTTGCAGCGTTAATCTCCTCGTTCTTGGCTGAGGCACAGCAATTGAACTGATCGCTACACCCGGATCGTCAAGGTCTTCATGGAAAATTCCGGTTAGGTTTAGCTTACCAACCTGGCGCTGGTATTTCACTAACACAGCTGGGTTTGCTCCCCACCAGAGTTCGCGGCCATACGCCACTTTTAATCCTTTCAGGTATTTCTTGCCGGCAATTTCAACACCCTGCGGTGCCAAACCATTATAGATATCAATATTAGGACCATAGTTGGCTTCCGGATAAAGTCCAAAAAAGTCGCCTTCGTAACCCCAATGATAATGGCCGGTTCTATAAAAACCTTCCAGGTCAAATAACTTGTGATTCCAGGAGTAGTCCGCTCTATAAACTGCCAGCCGGTTAACGGAGTTAAGAATTTGGGGACCGGATTGAGTCTGCACTTCGAGGGGCCTTCCTCTGTTTTCGTAGAATATTTCGTTGATAGGATTTAGCGCAACGTTACCCAGCACGTTAAATACAACATTCGCACGTACATTGGAAGCAGGTTTTGCTTCGATACCAACGAAGTAAGATTCCATGTGGTCAAAGCCCAATTGATTTGGGTAAGCCACGTTGTTGGGATCGGGCTTATCCGGTGTGGTGACCAGGTTTCCACCCGTATTAAAAGTTGTAATCTCCGCTCGCAATTCACTCACCCTGATTTTTTGAGATTGCTCACCAATTAATGCAGCCTGATCGCCTCGTGCTTTCATAACGGCATCAATTAATTGGATAGAGGCAAAATGATTATCAACACCTTCCAGCGTCATTCCATTTGTATAGGGATTTAGTTCATGAGCTTCTTTCAGTGCATAGTATGCCGCACGCGGATATAATGAATATAAACCACGCGGAGTAGTTTGGCCTTTTGCACAGATACCAAACCATTCTTCATTCATGTTATTTTCACCTTCTACAAAATCATTCTGGTATCCACCATTTGCCCATGAAGCATTATTATCATGAACATCCAGATTTTTGGTTTGTCCGAATTTCCACCACCCATCGCTGAATTGAAATGTGAAACCACCAATTGAATTTCCTGTCTTTCCTAACCCTGCAGCGTGCTGGTAGATCTCCTTCCAGTTGCTTACCATATAATAAGCTTGCGCTTCCTGATCTTCTGCTTGCTGAATGGTATTATAGGCATCTGCACCGAACTCGGTAAATAGGATGGGTTTGTTTAACTCATCGCGGACACGTTGAAAAGCATCGCCAAAGGAACTGCCGCGATACATATTGGTGCCGAAGATGTCTATGTCTTTACACTCTTCTTTGATGATCTCCAGGAAGAGCAAATCACCATTACAAATGGCCACCGGATGTGTCTTATCCAATCCCTTCATGGCTACCGTTGCTTCATTAAACAACTTATACATGGCGATTGCCCGGGTGGTAGATTTTCTGTCTTCAAGAGGTATATTTTCTGTTTCGGCACCTTCCCAGAATAAACCGTAGTTGTTCTCGTTTCCGAGCAGGTAGAGGAGAAGGCCTGGAGTACCTTTATAGCTTTCTACCATTTCAGTTACCTCTGCCAAGAGTAATTTTTTCACTCGTGGGTCCGCATATTCCGTATTGGCAACCCAGGCTCCATCCAGGGTTAAACCATATCTCCCGAAGGAGTGATTGAGCATGGTATAAATGCCATACTTCTCATATATATATTGGATCCATCGGGCGGGCACACCGGTGTATTGCCGGATTGTATTGACCCCCATATTTTTCAACAAGGCCATCTCCGCATCCAGAGCGGCCATAATGATATCATCGGGCTGTTTCCATAAACTATATGAAAAATTGGTGCCTATCGGGAAATAATCCCAGTTCATACCATTCACCATGAATTCCTTGCCATTAACCTGCAGTTTCATGCCACTATTGTCCTGAATGACTGATACTTGTGCGGACTGTGCACGTACAAGAGTGGCTAAAAAAAGAAGGGCAAGTATTACGTAGAGGTTCTTCATAATAGGTTTGATTTACTGTGTAAAGGATTGAAAGCAATCGATTGTTTTACTTTCACTCCGAAATCGTTTGAAATTAGGCCACTTTAGTTTGGAAAATGAAAAAACTGACTACATCAATATTTTCATTGGGCTACTACAATCTTTCAATTTTGTATTCCAGAGGCTGATTAAATAAATATATTTGTTGCTCACCGGCTGCACAAAGGCCATTCAAAAGGTATTTATGAGGTTTTCAAGGTGGGCTTTTAAGAATTTGCTATTTCTTTTTTGCTGGATATCGGGATCGCTATCATCATATGCTATCAATGGCCAATATCCCATCAAGAATTTTGCTCCGGCTGACTATGGAGCTGGTATCCAAAACATAGACTTTGCACAGAATAGAAATTTGAATCTGTTTGTAGCCAATAATCTCGGCATACTCTCCTTTAATGGAAATCAATGGCAAACCCAGGCATTAAACACGGGTAAAAAGCAACGATCACTAGCATTTGATGATAGTTCGAATCGCTTATATGTTGGTTCGCAGGGGGAGTTTGGTTTTTTTGAAGGCAACTGGCACTACGTTTCGTTACTCGAAAAAATTCCGAAGGATCAACAAGACTTTGATGAAGTATGGGATGTTTTCATTTTCGATTCAAGGGTATTCTTTTGCACGTTTCAGGGAATTTATAGCTACGATGGAAATAGCGTTTCTATTATTACCAATCCGAAAGGATTTAACCGGTCATTTTTAGCGGGTAATAAATTATTTACACAATCACCAGCCGGTGAACTTTTTGAAATTGAAGGCGACAAGCTGATTCCTCTCATTCGAAAAGAAAGTGTGAACCAGGTTGTTGCAGGTGTTATCCGCAGTGAAGCGGGGTATGTGTTTGTTTATAATTCAGGCAAAGTTGAATTCTTTGATTCGTTTGGAGTAACGGATACATACCCGGATCTGGCTAAGAATCTTTCCGGTACGTATGTGAACCACGTAACACAAATTTCTGATGGCCGGTTAGTAATTTCCACGCAGCGTGCCGGATTGTTTATTTATGATCCGCTTACTAATCAACTAGAAAATATCAGCACCGAAGAAGGATTAATGTCGAATGCGTGCCTGAGAGTGTTCCAGGATAAAAGTGGTAACCTATGGATAGGAATGCAAAACGGGATCGCCTTAATCGACATCAAATCTCCCTTGCGTTTAATCAACCAGAATATAGGTATGCAGGGGAGTGGCTACGAGGCTTTTGAAGTACCCGAGGGCACTTACTATACCACTTCCAATGGAATTTATTTTCTGCCGATTAATGCTTCAACGAGTTCCTTCCTACATGGAACCGAGGGGCCGGCCTATGGCATGCAGCTGATAAATAAAAAACTTTATGCAGGCCACCACACTGGTTTATTTATGTTGGAAAAAGGAAAAGCAACGCGGATCACCACCAGTGATGGACTATGGCAAGTGAAGCAGTTGCAATCAAATCCTAATTATGCGATTGGAGGTACCTATTCCGGACTCCAGCTTTTTCAGATTAATGCGAGTGGTGAACTACGTGAAGTTCAGCAAATTAAAGGATTCACAGAGTCCAGTAGATTTTTTGAGGAAGATAGAAAAGGCAGAATCTGGGTTGGTCAGTATTACAAAGGGTTGTACTTATTAACGCTTAGAGATTCACTGCGTGAAGCAGTTGTAAACAAAGTTTCTGAATCGCATAAACTCCCCATTCAACAGTATATATTTTTAAGCAGAATAGATGATGAATTATACATCAGCACCGCCAAGGGTATCTTCAAACTAGACCAGTCAACGGATACGATAGAAGAAGAAGATATATTTTCTAAAGTAGTTGGAAAGAATTGGGTATATCAACTTGTGCAGGATAAGCAAAAGAATGTATACATCTATTCCGAAAATCTCGTAGGCTTGTACAAACAGGTGAGTCCAGGAAATTATGTCTATGTACCATCATCTCTTTTTCAGTTACGGCAATCCTTTAACAATGACTTGTTAAGTGTTTCCCGCAATGTGCAAAATGGTATTCTGTTTAATGCGAATGAGGGTTTTATACATTATAACCCAGACCTGGAGGATAGGGTTTCAATAGCAATCGAACCCCTTGTGAGCCGGGTATTAAGCGTGGCAGATGATAGCGTTTTGTATTCCCGGATCCCATTTCAAACCAGGTCCGGTTTTGTTGAACCAATCCGGATCACGGAGGGTACCCGGGTCTTACAATTTGTAGTTGAGTCATTTAAATTTAAAGATGTTAATAATCAACAATTCCGATACCACCTCAGGGGTTTTGATGAGGATTTCGGAAAGTGGACTAATGCAAGCCTGAAAGAATATACCAATCTGAAAGTAGGCTTGTATACGTTTCGGGTTCAAACATTCGATTCGCGAGGAGAAATCGTAACGAGTCAACCCTTACAGGTTATAGTAACTCCACCATTCTATAAGAGCCTTGTTGCCCGAATAATATATTTCTTGTTAGGTATTTCCGTTTTGTATCTGATCTACCGTTTCCAGCGTCAATATTATAGAGGAAAAAATGCAAGACTTGAGCAGGTCAGACAAAAGGAGCTGGCGCAGAAGCAGAAGGAACTTCAGGAATTAAAGGAAGAGCAGATAAAAAGTGAATTACATCATGTAAATAATCTTTTAGCGGCCTCTACCATGAATCTGGTGGTGAAGAATGAATTTATGGAAAACATAAAAGGGGAAATTCAACAGGTAAAAGTCACTGACAAAGTAGAAGATAAGCAGCGTGCTCTGGAGCGTATTATTAAAGAAATTGATACAACACTTAGAGTACAAGAAGATTGGAAACAATTCGAACACCACTTTGATCGGGTTCATGGAGATTTTCTGAAACGACTCACTACCCAGTTTACTGACCTTACCCCTGGAGAACAAAAGTTGTGTGCTTTCTTGCGCCTTAAAATGGACACTAAAGAAATTGCTAACCTCATGAGTATTTCCTTGCGTGGTGTTGAGGTTGCACGCTATCGGCTGCGTAAAAAACTAGGGCTCGATGCTCATCAGAATTTGGCGAAGTTTATTCTGGAGTTTTGAAAGAATGCCACTTATTATATAGGCAGAATTCAAAAGTAAAAGATACTGAAATGCATTGTATACGGGTAGGTAGTTTTACTTTCGCGAGGTGTAATTAAGATCTTGTTATACCTGCTATAGGACAGTCCGGTACCTGATCATAATCCTTGTATATTATTTCTTAAATGACTAGAATTAGAGAAATAAAGTTGATCCGGAAATGATTTTAGAGGAGGATCGGATAGATTGTTTATTATAACTACTTGAATCAGGACATCATGAAAGTACTTTTTTACACACGCGAATACCCACCCCATGTTTATGGCGGAGCCGGTGTTCATGTGGAATACCTCGCACGTGAGTTATCCCAGTTGATGGAAGTAGAAGTGCGCTGCTTTGGCGATCAGGATAAGGAAGCTGAACAACTGCGAGTTTTAGGATTCAATTCGGATTCACTCCCTCTAAACAACACAAAACCTGAACTGGCTCCCATCTTTAGAACCCTCAATACTTGTATTCAAATGAACAGCGGGGTTATGAATGCCGACATCGTGCATTGCCATACCTGGTATGCTCAGTTTGCAGGCATCTTATCAAAACTTTGTTATGGCATACCGCTGATTGTAACCACCCATTCACTTGAACCCCTCCGGCCCTGGAAGCGGGAACAACTGGGTAGGGGATATGACGCTTCTTCGTGGATTGAAAAGACAGCTATTGAAATGGCCGATGCGGTCATAGCCGTATCTCAGGAAACCAAAGCGGATGTGCTCAACTATTTTAATGTAGATGAGAAGAAGGTGAGCGTAATTTATAATGGGATTGACCTCGATGAATACAGCGAAACTAATGATACATCCGCATTGGATAAATTCGGGATAGATAAATTAAAGCCTTATGTTCTTTTTGTAGGCCGGATCACAAGACAAAAGGGAATTATCCATTTGGTAAACGCGATCAGATATATCAATAGCGAAACACAGGTAATATTATGTGCCGGTGCACCAGATACCGAAGAGATTGGCCGCGAAATGAAACAGAGCGTGGAAGAAGTTCAGAAAATCAGGAGTAATGTGATCTGGATAGCCGAAATGGTAAGTAAAAGGGAAGCGATCCAATTGTATTCGCATGCGGCCGTGTTCTGTTGCCCTTCTATCTATGAGCCCTTTGGAATCATCAACATTGAAGCGATGGCGTGTAAAACAGCCGTGGTGGCAAGTAGTGTGGGTGGTATTAAAGAAGTAGTGGTAGATGGAGAAACCGGAATCCTTGTACCACTGGAACAAGAAACCACAGCACCTTTTGAAGCTTCTCATCCGGACAAATTCTCACGCGATCTGGCAGCAGGAATCAATAAATTAATGGCCGATAAAAATTTAAGAGAAACCATGGGCGCAGTTGGCAGAAAAAGAGTAGAAAAATATTTTGACTGGAAGGCGATAGCAAAGCAGACGGAGACTTTATATAAAAAAATTCTGAATCATGATTAACGATGACGTAATAGCGATCATTCTAGGGGGAGGCCAGGGATCGCGTTTGTATCCTTTAACAGCTAAACGTTCTAAGCCTGCCGTTCCTATCGCAGGAAAATACCGATTGGTTGACATTCCCTTGTCCAATTGTATTAATTCGAATATCAGCAGGATGTTCGTGCTTACCCAATTCAATTCGGCTTCGCTTAATCGTCATATTAAGAATACTTACAATTTTAGTTTGTTCAGTCGTGCCTTTGTTGATTTGCTGGCTGCAGAACAGACCATGTCAAACAAAAATTGGTTCCAGGGCACAGCGGATGCGGTGCGACAAAGTATGCACCACTTTCTCAACCATGAGTTTAAATATGTTTTGATTCTTTCGGGCGATCAGTTGTATCAAATGGATTTCAACGTGCTCATTCAACGGCATATTGACAGTGGGGCCCGGATTACCATCGCTACGTTGCCGGTGAAAGCCGAAGAAGGTGTGGAATTCGGTATCATGAAGACTGACCACGAAAGCATGATCACCAGTTTTATTGAAAAGCCGAATGCAGAAGAAATTCTGAAATGGAATTCTGATGTAAGTGAATATATGCAATCAGAAGGTCGATTGTACCTGGCTTCGATGGGTATTTATGTGTTTGACAGGGATTTGTTAATTGAGCTGATGAACGATCCGCATACCATTGACTTCGGAAAAGAAATCATTCCGCAATCCATCCGAAAACATAAAGTACTCAGTTATCAGTTTGAAGGCTATTGGACGGACATTGGCAATATCCGTTCCTACTATGAAGCTAACCTCAGCTTCACAGATGGGATACCACACTTTAATCTTTTTGATAATAGAAAGCGCATCTATACACATGCCAGAATTCTTCCTACTTCTAAAATATCAGGAACATTAATCAATGATTCTGTTATTGCAGATGGTTGCATCATTCATGCTGCTAAAATAGAACGATCTGTTATTGGAATAAGGTCAAGAATAGGAAAGGGGAGTACAGTTATCAAAACGTATATGATGGGTAGTGACTCTTACCAAACGCTGTCAGAAATCGCTGCCCGGCCAGGCGACATCTTGATGGGCATTGGTGAAGATTGTCATATTGAAAATGCTATTCTGGATAAAAGCTGTCAAATTGGAAATAATGTCACGATTATTGGTGGTGCGCATCTTCCCAATCAGGAAACAGATTTGTATGTAGTGGCAGGCGGAATTGTAGTTGTAAAAAAAGGTGCTACCATACCCCCTGGATTTGTGTTAAGTTAGATAAAGCAAAGTGGTTGTAGCATGTGATAAATGTGAATGCTTTCTTTCGCAGAAAATTGAAATTGGGAAATCGTTGTAAAATATTTTTCGGCTATATCCCAATCATAATTGTTGTTTGACTAACATAATGATCCAAAGCAAATATTAACTGCCAACTTCTAGTTCCTCGGCTGGTTTAAGAATTTCACAGGATAACACAAACGTTGGTTTATAGAATCCGCTGATACGAGCGAATGCTACTTTGAGGATTACGTAATCACCGAGCGTGAGTTTTTTATAGGTTCCTTCCGGAATTCCGAAGTGCGTAGTTTTTCCAATCGTTATCAGGTATTGCCCTTCATCCAGGAATTTGCTTGTAATGTATCCCTGGTAAATTAATTTCTGATTGTTCTTAATCAACTTTCCGATATATTCTTCCGGGTATTGGTATCCGTCACAATGCCCGGTCATTAATTGTTCGCGGTCGGAGTTGCTAAGCGTTTCTTCCTTTTCTGAATATAGACGGATCATATCCAATTTGGCAAGAAGTGGTTCAAATCGCGCATTGTCTTTATCATCCTGAAGTACAACCGGGTTGTTTAAACCCTTCTGAACCAACCAGGCAAAAAGAAAAGGCACTGGTAACACGACCAGTGGCCAGGGAGATCTAACAGATATTGCACCTATGATGATGAAGGCCGCTACGGGCAGACTAAAGGGAAGTGTTTGTCGATACGTTGTCACTTTATATTTATTTGAAATTTAGATGTCATTTACACTTTTGAAAAGGGGCAGCGATCCTGCCACGACCCGTAGCCATAGAAATTATCAATCCAATAGGTGAGAGGTTTCTCCTCTATCAGCATAAAGGAAAGATAATAAAAGACCCAGGAATCGAAATATGAATCTTACATGATTATTACACTTAATTAAGGGTATGGCGTTGGCTCACCACCAGAAAGGTTATTTGAATATAAATTTAACCGATATAAGATTAACGAAAATTTGGAAAATTGGCTTGAACTGATTTTTTTAGTATAACTCTAACTTATTGATTCAACTTACTGGCTTTAATCTATCCTAAATCATTCGCATGTATTTCTTCCGTGTTTTTCTCTTTCTTTTCCTGTGTTCATTTCATTTCGTCTCGGGCCAGGTCGATTCGCTTGTAAATTCAGGTCGCCAACTTGAAAAAGCACAAATCTTATCAGACTCTGGTTTATATGATTTTGCTATCAAGGAATTAAAACGCATTGAGCCAAGAGATACCAATTACCTGAGCTCGCTTTCAGCGCTTGCCGATGTTTATTTATCAAAAGAACAATACCCGGAAGCTATTGAAACTGCCCAACTAGGTTTGCAGCGACCCTCTTCACTTCGATCGAATTTCTTGCTCGCGCAAGGTATGGCATATACGCAGTATGGTGAATATGAAAAAGCTAAAGCTATTTTTGATACAGGCATTCAGGAGTTTCCCTTTTATCCCGCCTTCATACTGCAGAAAGGCAAAATGTATTATGCGCAAGGTGCGTATGACGAAGCTGAGAAACTCTTTCTACAAGCATTACATCTGAGTCCCTTTAATTCGATATCTCATCTTCACCTTGGAATTATTTCGATGGTGCGTGGCGAAAAAATACGGGGTATGATGGCTATGGGAATCTATCTCGCAATCAACAACACAAATAATAAGCAACTGGTATTGTTGGAGCGGTTCGTAAAAAATGAACTGACTGACGAATACACTGTACCTCCATCTCCGGATAATGCTTTCACCAGGCTGGATGGAATTATACGTTCGCGTATTGCCATGGAGAAAGAGTATAGAACGCGCATCCCCATCGATGCCGGAGTGGTAAAGCAATATCAGTTGATGTTCGATCAATTGGCTTTGCAAGAATATACTTCCAACGATCCCTGGATACAATATTATCTACCGGTGTATAAACACCTTATAAAAAATAATCTGCAGGATGCTTTTGTGTATCACATGTTAAAATCCACCTCCATCAAACAAGTACCTGAATGGACAAAGAAAAATCAAGGTATCCTTGATAAGTTTTATGTTGAAGTAAACACCACCCTTAAGCTTCTCCGTGCAAAGAAAACATTGCCAGAGTTAGGATACAAAGAAGTCGTTTCCTGCTGGTATGATGATAATTCACAGCTGGTGTCTACAGGTAATAAAAATGCGAATGATCAGCCTATAGGACTTTGGTACTACTTTTTTGAGAATGGTGAAAAGCAGGCAGAGGGTAACTATAACAGTCAGGGAAATAAAAAGGGTCTTTGGAAATACTATAATGATTCAGGTTACCTCATCAACATCGAGAATTTTGACACAGATTTGCGCGAGCGACTAACGCCTGAAGGAAAGCCTTGGCAGAAATATTTCCTCCGAAAAAATAAAGTGGAAGGTGAAGTATTTATTTATTATCCATGTGGTGCTATAAATGAGCATCTTAATTATTTCGATGGCCTGCGCAATGGACCTGGAGAGACCTATTCTATTAACGGCACTGTACTTGAACGGTTCACTTATTTAAAAGACAGTTTGCACGGGAAGTACGAAAGCTTTTTCGAGACAGGTGAAAAACAATCGATAAGCCATTATGAGCGTGGAAATCTGCACGGTACGATCAACCGCTTCCATCGAAACGGAAAAGTGCTTTCACAAGGTGATTATAAGGCCGGTAAGGCCACTGGTAAGTGGAGGTTTTTTTATGATAATGGGCAGGTAAACGAAGAGGGACAATACATTGATGATAACCCCACTGGAGAATTTCGGTATTATGATCGAAATGGGAGAATGACGGAGCTAAGAAATTATAACAGCGAGGGCAAGGTGCATGGGGAAAATACATTTTACCACCAGGGAACTCTTCATTACAAAGTAACAAATGAAAATGGCAGAATGGTGGCTGTTACTTATTTTGACTTGACCGGCAAAGAAATTGCCTCTTACAAGGAAGTAAACGGAAAATTATCCGGGCGTAGTCATTTACCCACTGGTGAGGTTCGATCGGAATATTTTTACCAAGATGGTAAAGCAACCGGTATCTGGAAGTATTATGATAGGTCCGGATATATGGATTCGGAATATGAATATGCTGATGATGAAATTCATGGGCAGGTGGTGGAGTACCATCCTAATAAAGCTATTAAAGTAAAAGTCATTTATCAGCATGGTAAAAAGCACGGCCCCTATCAAGAGTTTTATTCGAATGGAAAATTGCATGGACAAGGATGGTATCAGGATGGCATGACCCAGCAACGGTGGGTATACTATCACCCTAACGGTGCGATCAAGTCGGATGAGTTCTTTCTAAATAATGATCAAGTTGGTATAGCTTATTATTATTCACATGACGGAAAGTTGTTTACATCGGATGAAATGAGTCAAGGAAATTTTATCGACTACACAATATTTAACGAACAAGAAAAGAAAATTTCTACACTTGAGAACAACGATGGCAAGGTAGAGATAATAGCCAAGTATATGTCCGGGCGTGAGTTTCAGCGTGTAGAAATTTTATGCGGCAAGATAAATGGAAAAAATAATGTACTGCTCTCTGATGGCACACCATTCCGCTCCCGGAATTATTTGAATGGGAAGTTATACGGACTCAGTGAACGTGCTGGTCCATTTGGTGAACTAGTGAGCCAAGGCAATTACATAAATGGAAGCTCAGAAGGAAGGTACATATGGTATTATCCGAATGGGACCAAAGAAACTATCGGTAACTATCACAACAATGAGCGCGACAGTGTATGGACCTATTATCATGAGGATGGAACGATTTCAAAATTGGTTCCCTACGAAAATGGGAAAAGGCAAGGTATTAGTAAAGTTTATAGCCCAGAAGGACAATTGATATTGGAGAAAAAATATAATCAGGGTGATTTAATAGCCTATCATGTGGCTGGCACGCCTCAAGATCAGTGGGTAGCATTTTCCGGCAAAGGGACAATAAAGTTGACCAATGCAGATGGAAGGCCTGCTCTGGAGGAGCAGTTTGAAAATGGACTACTGCACGGAGTGGAAAAAATTTACTATAAAAGCGGTAAACTATTTTCCCATTCTAACTATACATATGGCGATTTCGAAGGTCAGCAGATTACCTATTATCCTGATGGAAAGGTCAGGACAAAAAGAAATTACTTAATGGATGAAGAACATGGAAGTTGTGAATGGTATGATGCCACCGGTAAACTTGAACGGATTGAGCAATATCAATTCGGATTCCTCAATGGCATTTGTACATTATATCAAAGTGGTAAGAAAGTAAAAGAAGCAAAGTTTTGGTATGGACTTCCGAAGGAATAAAACGAATTTAATAGCAGTAGCCCTTCTACTTATTATGTCTGTAAATTCTTTACAGACTGATGCTCAGTCGTCTGTTTGGAAAGAAATGAAGCAAAAATATCCTGATGAAAGTGCTGTTTTCCTCACACGCAACAAAGTCATTAACCTGGAGGTAATGCAGGATTCTGTCACAGCGTATGCAAGCATGGAGGAGCGCATTCTTTTTTTGAAAGACCGCCCTGACAATACTACTGACATGCGGATTTTTGGTTCTCATTTTCAAGAGATTGAAAATTTACAGGCAGTTACAAGCGTGTGGGATAAAACGAAATATAAAGATATCCCCCTCAGCGGACTTACTAGGCAGCGGGATGATGATGACGGAATCTTCTTTGATGATTCGTATTTCTACCATTTGTCCTTTCCGGCAGGGCACGCGGGCAATCAGGCGTATTGGAAATACAACGAAAAATATCGGGATGCACGATTTTTGTCCGCCTTCTACTTTCAGGATTATTTGACACAGACAAGTGGTTCCTTGCTAATCCGTTCGCCCAGAAATGTTGAACTTAAATGGCACCTATTGAATGATCAGGAAAATAGGGTTCAGTTCAGACAATTTGAAAAGGGCGGTTACACGCATTATGAATGGACCGTTAAAAATATGCCAGCCATTAAGCACGAGGAGCGCAGTCCTAAATATTCATACTTCGTACCCCTGGTGGTCTTTCATGTAACGGCCATTAAGGAAAAGGATAAAACCGTGCCTGTGCTCTCGGGAATTAACGATTTGCATAAGTGGTATTATGAAACTATCAGGCAAGTGGATGAACAACCAACACCCCAACTCACAGAACAGGCCAAAAACCTGGTGGCTCCCGGAGATAAGGAAATAGACATTGTGCGAAAAGTTTTTTATTGGGTGCAGGATAATGTGCGCTATATCGCATTCGAAGATGGTATGCGCGGCCTCGTGCCACACAAACCGAGTTATGTTTTAGAGAAACGATACGGGGACTGCAAAGACATGGCAAGTCTTATTGTGGGCTTGCTCAAATCGTTAGGCATAAAAAGCTACTACACATGGATTGGCACAAGGGATATCCCATTTCAATATTCGTTGGTTCCTACACCGTTGGCAGACAATCATATGATTGCAACCTATATTGACGAGGACAAAAACTACTTCTTCCTTGACGGAACCAGCAATTATACGTCACTTCAGCTCCCGTCTTCCATGATCCAGGGGAAAGAAGCTTTTATTGTAATCAGCGACTCTGAATATGAAGTGAAAAAAGTACCAGAGATATCCTCGCGTTTAAGCGCCCTGTCAGATACCGTTCGGCTACGAATAGAAAATCGGACCTTACATGGAAAGGGGAGTGCTCAATACTCCGGATATCAGAAAATTGTAGCGAGCTATGACTTTAATAAAACAGTTGCTTCAAAACAGAAAGACAATGTAAGCTATTGGCTAAAAAAAGGAAGTAACAAATTTATTCTCGACAATTACACAATTGAGAACTTGGAGGATAAAGATATGCCTCTTGCGCTTTCCTATAATTTCCATATCAACGACTATATCAACTACGTGGATTCGGAAATATATATTAATCTCAACTTGTTGAAGGTCTACTATAACCAGATTATTAATCCTGATCGAAAAGTGCCGATGGAAATGGATTATAAATTCAGCGCCAACGAAGTATACTACCTGGAAATTCCTGATGGATATGACATAGAGTATATGCCACCAAATGCACACCTTGAAACAGGTCTTATCAATTTTGATATCTCGTATGAACAAACGGGGTTGACTATCCGGGTGAATCAAAGATTTGAAAATAATATCTTATTAATGACTCAGGATCAATTTGAGGTTTGGAATAAGGCTATAAAAGTGCTGAGTAATTCCTACAAGGAATCAATCATTCTTAAAAAGAAGACATCATGAAAATAGTATATGGGTTAATCTTGTTCCTATGTCCTGTCTTTATACAGGCGCAAACAATAGTGGGTCGGGGATATGATTGGGATAAAAATAGAAAGCCCTACGCACTTTCCGCAGAGGAAGAGACTTATCCGGAATATGTTTTAAAATTATTTCGTGGTTATCATTACGAATGGGAAAACAATAATCTCGTTACATACCAAACAGACCATCGTATAACAAAGGTAAATACCACCAATGCCATTGAGCGACATAATCGCATAAATATATCTATGCGCAATGTTCAAAGTATTGTCACGTTAAAGGCGCGGTCTATTACGAAGGCGGGTAAGGTTACTAATTTTGATCAAAATAATCTGAAAGAGGTGAAGGATGACAAGACGGATAACACCTATCGGATTTTTGCCATTGAGGGTGTTGAAGCTGAAAGTGAAATAGAATATTTTTATACTCTTAAAACCAATGGAAAAACACAGGAGGCCTATTACTTTCAACAGGAGACACCTATTCGAGAGTTTGGATTTTTATTAACGAGTCCTAAACCACTTGCGTTCGACTTCAGGGTGTACAACGATGATGGGAAAGTAAATGCTGATACGTTAAAGGGTCAAAACCGGTACGAGTATCTTGGTTCAAAAATTAACGGTTTGCATGAGGAGTCTTTTTCTTTTGTAGATGCGTACCGAAAGCGACTTGAGTTTAAACTCGCGTATAACTACACAAGATCAACAGCTAGGTTAAACACATGGTCTGATGCTGGTCGTGTGTTTTACAGATCGCTTACAGAAACCAATAAAGAGGCTGAAAAGGAACTTGATAAGTTTATTAAAAGTTTGAAGGATAATCCTCAAACCCCGCCTGTAGCCAGAATCAAACTAATTGAGGACAAAATCAAAACCGCCATCCGAATCAACAAAAATTCATCCGATCCGGCATTGGGGGAGTTGATAGAAATACTTAAGTCTAAGCAAGCCTCGCAAGAAGGTATCACGAAAGTTTTATTGTTAACGTATGAACGACTTTCCATTCCAGTTCAGTTGGTTGTCACCTGCAACCGCGAATTCGCAAAGTTTGATGGTGGGTTTGATAGTTGGGGTTACCTGGACGAATACCTCCTTTATTTTCCCCATACAAATGGATTTTTAACACCAGATGAGTTTGACCTTCGTTACCCGTTAATTACACAGAATTTAAGTGGTCATCAAGGTCTGTTTATTGAACCGGTATCAGTCGGTGACCTCAAGACTGGTATTACATGGATACGCGATATACCTGCTTTACCTTTCACATCAGACTCTGATAACCTCGATATTGAAGTTCGCTTTGCCGAGGATATGGAGAATAACCTCGTAAATCATGCCCGCATATTAGTCGGTTATGATGCAGCTTCCATGATTCCTTACTATGAGGTTATGTCGGAAGAACAACGAAAGAAATTTGTGGAAGATATTTTCCGTACATCCATTCCTGATCTGCAATTGGATAAATGGTCGGTAAATACAGCGGTTGTGGATAACTTGCCTAAAATTGAAATCGCAACTTCCTATAAGACAAATTTCTTTTTGGAACGTGCAGGATCAAGAACCTTGTTCAAAATCGGAGAATTGATAGGCACTCAAAGCGAACTTTACAGTGATGAAGTGCGGCAGTTGCCCATTGAGAATACCCATAATCGTGGGTACTCGCGAATCATACGATTTAAGATACCTGAAGGCTACCGTGTAAATAACCTTGAGTCGCTTAAGATGCGGGTGGAGTATAAGGACGCTGATAAAATTCCGTTTTCGTTTGTTTCGGGCTACACAGAAAAGGGCAATGAAGTGGTTGTGAAAATTGATGAATATTACAAAGAACTCTATGCCCCTCTGGAGCGCTATGAAGATTTCAGGAAGGTTATTAATGCAGCCGCGGACTTTAATAAAATCACGTTGGTTCTGATAAAGAAGTGAATGAAACTTCATTGTACCCATTCTTCTTCTAAGCTGTTGTCTTTCTAGTTAGTGAGCATGCAAAGCATGGAGCTTCTTAACATTTTTATAGGACACGGAGTTTATTAAAAGAAGACTCAGCCTGGGAAAGTGAAACAGAACATCTTTCCTATGACAATATTTTTCATTTCCGCCCGTTCGCTTTCACATAAGTAACAGTGCCCTGTTGACTTGATGAGAGATCCGACCCAGATCGGATAGGTAAGCACACAAGTACTTAACTTCTCTTACAACATGCGTGCATGAAAACATTCTTACTAGCTTTTTTTCTATCCGTTACGTATTTCGCCCAGGCTCAAAAATATGTCGGGCCGCCCAATCAGGTTGGCCGCGAATATGGAAATCCTAAAATGCCGTTGATGGTATCGCACCTGGCCGGTGCCAATAAGGAACGACTGAAGCGCGCAACGAAAAATTCACGTCATTCTGTTTTCGGTAAAGTTCTGTGTTTTCGCAAATTATGTCGCATCCAGTCGGGGCATACTGCATCCCTGCAGGCGATAAGTTTCAAAAAGTTTAAAAAGAAGATTGCGAAAAATGCTAAGAATGGTGAATACAAAAGCATTCGAGTCGATACGGCCAGCACTCAAAAACCAGCAGTGCGCAAAGTTATTCCAAGTAAGACTGACACAATCCAAACAAAACCAAAAATCACCACCGTGGTCCCAATATCTATTGTGAAAGTCGACACGCTCATCGTCTTAGGTGCCGAACTCTTGTTTGAAACAAACAAATCAACCCTGCGCAGCGAACACTTTGCAGCACTCGATCCCATTGTCGATTACCTTCTTTTACATCCAGAACGTTTAGTACAAATATCCGGGCACACCGACAATACCGGAAAAGAAACACACAACCTTTCTTTATCCAAACAACGGGCGGATGTAGTAGCCGAATACCTGGTGGGCAACGGTGTTAATATCAAAAGTATTGAGACTTCCGGACTGGGCAGTGCAAAACCCATTGCTGAAAACTCAACGGAGGAAGGAAGAAAGAATAACAGGCGTGTTGAGTTGCTTATTCATGATGGTAGATAATAGCCTAACAAGAATTACTAATTCATCATACATCACCGAAATGGTGGTTTCGAAGAGTTGTTTCTGACAAATCAGACAAAACAGGCTAATAGCTAATCCTTTTGTAAAATATTGGGTCAATTCAATAACAAAATTGCGCTTTGAGTCCTTTTGATGATACTCGTCATGGATCCGAAAGCCAAAGATCATTGAATTTTCGATGAGACTTTCTAACCTTTCTACTTGGTTGGACAATCTACCCGAAGAAATAAAAAACTTCACACTAACTCTAAAATCAATGATTCCAGAAGGCAGTGTAAAATTGAACAGGGTCCATGTTAACATGCTGCTTGATCACCGAACCCGATGACAATAGCTGAACCAAGCTATGTAAGTCAACCTGGCTTCCAACCAAGTGCCATACCTTCTTGTATACGGACTTACACACGGATTCTATTTATACTACTTACCATAAACGTAACTGTTTACTCCCAAAAAAAATCGGCTGTCATTGGGGAGATGATAAGCCGCCCCAATGCCATCCTCATTTTAAATCCACCGAATGCGGATCAGGGGTTTTTAGTTCCACAACTAAGTACAAGTAACAGGCTTGCTATTCTACCAACTTCGCCCACTGATAATGGACTTGTTGTATTTGATATCACCGAACAATCGTTCTACTATTGGAGCAATGGTCTGTGGATAAAAGGTTTAGGCAGCAGCACCGGAGAGCAAACGTCTGGCATTACAAATATCAATACTGGCAATGGATTAACGGGCGGTCCAATTACCAATACGGGTACCATCAGCATTTTGAACGGTGGTGTTAATACGTCTCAGATTGCTAATGACGCTGTAACGACAAACAAAATTTTGGATGGGGCAGTGACCGCAATAAAAATAAATCCATCTGCAACAAACGGACATGTATTAACAACCGTGGCAGGTGCAACCACATGGCAACCACCCTCAGCGGTGCTAACCGGTGTGGCCAGTGGTGATTTAAGTGGTAGTTATCCTGCTCCAACCGTAACAAAACTTCAGGGCATTGATGTTTCTACAACCGACCCAACTAATTTACAAGTACTCCAATATGTAGGAACAGCCTGGACTCCCGTAACGCTGCCCGGTATTTCCGCATCTGTAGCCTTCAAAGTGCAGCAAACGGGTGTGCAGGAAATTGATGATGATGATGAAATACAATTGAACTGGGGCAATGAGTTATATGACGACAATAATAACTTTTCATCAAATCGCTTTCAGGCACCCTCCACAGGACTTTATCATTTTGATGTATTAGTCAGTTTAATGGATGTGGATCGTGATGAACACTTTGAGCTTATTTTAAAAGTTGGCCCCAACGATATTCAGCGAGTACTTGGCCCTTCCGGGGAAGACAATGGCGGTGGACCGGTAAGCGCACAAATTTCAACGGATGTTAAATTAAATGTAGGAAATTTAGTTACTGTTTGGGTTGAGTTACAAAATTCAACATCAACCCTGCCGGGTGTACGCACTCAGTTTTCAGGAAGACGGATTTACTAATTCAAAGTTTCATTCCCTATCCAGAGCGGGTAAAGATGATAGTGCTTCACCAATTTAAAAGAAATCTTCATACAAGATGTTTATCACTAATCGATTTTGAGCAAGGGATCTACTTTAAAATTGGAAATATTAAATTCACCCATTTACAATTTCGCCTCCATTGGGATGCAGGAACTGACCTGTCATGTAGGCTGAATCTGCACATGCCAGAAACAAATAACTGGGCGCAACTTCAGCTGGCTCACCAGCCCGACCCATAGGCACCTCACTTCCAAACTCGGAAACTTTTTTTGCTGAAAATGAAGAAGCGATCAGTGGTGTCCAGATAGGTCCTGGAGCTACACCGTTAACACGGATTCCTTTCTTGACAAGATTGGAGGAAAGACTACGGGTAAAAGTAACAATGGCACCTTTGGTAGACGCATAATCGATCAGGGAATCACTTCCGCGATAAGCGGTTACAGAAGAAGTATTGATAATGCAACTTCCTTTTTTCATAAAGGGAATTGCAGCTTGCGTAACCCAAAAATACGGATAGACATTAGTAGCAAAGGTGGTTAATAACTGCCGTGATGAAAGCTCTTGCAATTTGTTTGTTTCATAATGAAGGGCTGCGTTGTTAATTAAAATGTCTATTTTCTGAAACCGCTTAATCGTTTTTCTTACTATTTCTTTACAATGCTTTTCCTTACTTAAGTCTCCGGGCACAATAATGCATTCCGTATAGTGTTCTACCTCCCGCTGAGTTTGACGGGCATCGCTATGTTCGTTCAGATAACTGATTACGATGTTGGCCCCTTCCTGAGCAAAAAGTATGGCCACTGCTTTTCCAATTCCACTATCACCACCCGTGATAAGAGCGACTTTGCCTTCCAGCTTTCCTTTGTTTGATGCCGGAAATTTAGAAAGGGGCATGGGCTTCATCTTACTTTCAAGACCTGGGCGAGCCTGAACCTGTTTTTTTCTTTGCTGCTGTGATTTGGATTGCTTTTGCATATTTTTTTTGGGTAAGTGGTTCTTTAATACCACGCCAAGGAATATTTAGTTGATCTGTTTCAGTACTCGAGCTTTACAAAATGTTTCAGGTTGTTTCTTTTGCGCTTGGCAGGAGGTATAGAAGGTTTTTCTCTTTCTATAGCGGGCGGAGCGGATGGATCCATGACCTGTGGCGGATCAGGAGTTTCAATGACGGGTGCAGCAGGAGTAGATTCTTTTGGTTTAGGTTCTTCAACCTTAGGTGTTTCTTTTCCTGGTAATTCTTTCGGCTTATCCATAGCAATATAAAATTTAATTCTGCTCAAAGAATATTCATGCCAGCATCAAGCTTCGTCTTCACATCATTAAAATGTGAAGCCTGTAACAGTTAATCTGGGTTATTTATCTACAAGCGCTGACAATTATCCTCAGTGAGGAAGAAAGACTTTCCGGGGATTAAGTGAAGACAACTATTGAATTACCGTAATGGCTTTCTGAATTCTTCAGGTGTGATACCTGCATACTTTTTAAAAAATCTTCCAAAGTAAGAGTTATCACTGAAGTTGAGTTGATAGGCCACTTGTGCCACGGGTAGTTGGGTGTGCGCCAGTAATCTTTTGGCTTCAAGAATAATCCGCTGGCGGATGAGTTCACCAGCCGATTTACCCGATCGTTTTTTACAAAAGCTATTCAGGTAATTAGGTGTGATGTGCAGCTGAGTCGCATACTCTTTGGGTGTTTTTTGAGTAGCAAAGTTGGCCTCGATCAATTCCTGAAATTGAAAAAGCAAGTCTTGAGATTGAGAATAGCGGGTGTTGGCAACTTCATATTGGCGTGAGGCTCGAACGAGCAGGTTGCCAATAGCATAGAAGATTGCATCGCGCGTAAAATCATCTGCTAACTTTATTTCAGCCTCCATTGCTTCAAAGTGTTCAACCCACTTTACAACTTCTTTAACCGGTATATCCACAGAACATGACTGACCGGCCCGAAACAGAGGCCAGTTGGCTAACAGTTTTCGTCCTTTCGAAAGCGCCACAAAATTATCGGTGAAGAGAAGTACGAATCCCTTAACGTGATTGAGTTCATTCCAGGCATGCACTTGCCCGGGTGCAATGAGAAAGAGTCGGTTGGGTTGAAGTGTATACGTAGTAAAGTCAATGTCATGACTTCCGCTACCGCCCGTTACCAAAATAAACGTGTAGAAATAGTGTCTGTGTGGCATCTTCAGGTGCTCGATATCGCGCGCAAAATATTCGAACCGAAATAGCTCAAACTCCTGTGCAGAATTATTTTCTCCCGCTTTTAGGGTTTCGATAGAATAGCCCGGGATTTCTTCTTTAATATCATTCATAAGTAAATAATACCATAATCAGACGAATGGGTGCCATTCAAAAGGCCATAAAATAAGCCAATTTTGCACTGTCGCAATTGAGCTAACTGAAACAAATGTAATTAAGTACATTATGAAAAAGTACGAAATAAATAAGATTTTGGTTCCGGTAGACTTTTCTACGCTGGCCAACAATGCCGTGCAGACAGCTGTGGCAATCAGTAAACGCCAACTGGCAACTATTACCCTGATCTACGTTGTGGAGAATGCCTACGTGCTGTTTCCTCCTGAAGTTAGTGGCGCTGCAGGCACCCTATTGCCGCAACTGGTAAAGGATGCCAATGACAATTTGAGCAAGCTTGCTAAGGAACTTCGGATACAACATGACATCGTGGTTACGCATGTGGTTCAATCCGGAAACCCTGCTGATGAAATATGTAGATGGGCCTTACACAAGAAAATGGATTTGATTGTGATGGGTACACACGGGACGGCCGGTTTGCGCGAGTTCTTTATGGGGTCTAACGCCTATCGCGTAGTGAAGAATGCACCGTGCCCTGTACTTACGTTGCCTGGACTTACTCCGTGGCTTGATTTTAAAAAGATATTATTTCCGGTGCGTATGGTGCCACATGCGTTAGACAAATACGAAGCCATAAGACCCATCATTAGAAAGAATGGATCGTCTTTAGTAGTAGCTGGAATTGTTAAAAACAACGACCCTGAAAGCCTAATAGAAATGCAAGCATTGGTAGACACTGTGCGCAGACAAATAAGTGAAGACCATGTAATGTGTGGAAGTAAGGTTCATTATTGTGAAAATCCGGCCACTCAGGTATTAGACATTGCAAACCAAATCAACCCCGACTTAATTGTCATTACGGCTACGTTGGATAGTACAGTGAAAGAATTTTTTCTGGGCCCATATACGCAGGATATTGTAAATCATTCCAAATATCCTGTACTCAGCATCAAACCTGAATATGAACTGGAAAGCTCCGGGGTTTTAAAAATCTTAATGCAACAATCATTGGTACAGCATACAGCTACAGCTTAGCGGTAGAAGGGGTAAGGGAAAATATACTTTAAGAAACTGAAAAATAATTTTATGCAGATAGAAATAGCACATTTATCCATATCCGACTACATGGATTTAAAGGAAAGTATGTTGAATGCTTATACACAATGGGGTGCTTACTGGCGCGATCATCAGATAGAGCATCTTCTCACCATTTTTCCAGAAGGTCAGCTTTGTATTAAAGTGGATGGCAAATTAGTAGGTGCTGCGTTGTCACTTATTGTTGATTACAAAACGTTGGGCGATAACCATACCTACAAAGATGCTACTGGTAATTATACTTTTAGTAGTCATGATTCCAAGGGGGATGTGCTGTATGGAATAGAAATTTTTATTCGTCCTGAGTTTCGCAGTTTGCGCCTGGGCAGACGAATGTATGATGCCCGAAAAGAGCTTTGTGAAAAATTGAATTTACGTTCTATTGTAGCCGGTGCGCGCATGCCTAATTATGCCGAACATGCCGACAGTCTTACGCCTAAGCAATACATTGAAAAGGTGAAGAACAAAGAATTGTTTGATGCAACATTAACTTTTCAATTGAGTAATAACTTTCATGTGCGTAAAATAATGAAAGGGTATATGCCTGGCGATGCAGAGTCAATGGAATATGCCGCATTGATAGAATGGATCAACATCTATTATGAATCTGAACATCATCTGTTGAGTGAGGAGAAATTGCAGGTACGACTCGGGTTGGTGCAATGGCAAATGAGGCCCTTCAAAGATTACGAAGCGTTATGCGAACAGATTGAATTTTTTGTAGATGCCGCCTCGGGCTATAAAACAGACTTTATTCTTTTTCCGGAGTTTTTCCATGCACCCCTCATGGCGGAATTTAATAGTTCATCAGAATCGGAGGCTATTCGGGGATTGGCGAAGTACACCGAGCCGTTAAGAGAAAAATTTTCTCAACTGGCCATCGCCTACAATACGAATATTATTACAGGAAGCTTCCCAGCTTTGCGAGATGAAAAGCTATACAACATCGGATTTCTCTGTCAGCGCAATGGATCTATAGAAGAATATCAAAAACTGCATATCACACCTGATGAAAGAAGAGCCTGGGGCCTGGTGGGGGGAGATTCATTGAAAGTCTTTGATACGGATTGTGGAAAAATCGGAATTTTGATCTGCTATGATGTGGAGTTCCCGGAGTTGCCGCGTTTGCTGGCAGAGCAAGGAATGGATATCTTATTCGTTCCCTTTTTAACAGACACACAAAACGCCTATCATCGGGTGCGACTCTGTGCACAGGCAAGAGCCATTGAAAACGAATGTTTTGTAGCGATTGCAGGAAGTGTTGGCAACTTACCCAAAGTAAACAATATGGACATTCAATATGCACAATCAGCTGTGTTTACTCCGTGCGACTTTGCATTCCCCACGAATGGCGTAAAAAGTGAAGCAACGCCCAATACGGAGATGGTATTGATTGTGGATGTTGACAGAGAGTTGCTAAAAGAACTCAATCACAAGGGTGCTGTAAAAAATCTTCGCGACAGGAGAAAGGATCTTTATCGACTCGAGTTTATCAAGCAGTCTGTTAGTTTAGACGAACTAAAGTTTGCAATCGCGTAAAGAAAATCGAGAAAGCCCTGAAAGGTTCAGGGATAGTTAACTTAACCATTACTCATTATGACAAATACAGGAAAAGTAGTAACCGGAGTTTTAGTAGGAACCGCACTGGGCGCAACCCTTGGACTTTTGTTTGCCCCTAAAAAGGGAAGTAAAACCAGGGCGATTATTGCCGATAAGGCAAAAGAGCTAGGCGATGCTTCCGCACAAGCGTATGCTAAAACAAAAAACTATTTGGGTATCAAAAACGATAAACAAAAAGAGTTGGCTATGAGCTAGTGCAATTCTTTCAAAACCAAAGCCTCTTCTAATTAGGAGAGGTTTTTTTATTTATAACAGTGTAATTTGGTGTTCGACACAGTATTTCTAAGGTGGAGAATCCAGTAGGAAATGGAAAATAAGAAGGCCCCAACGGGGCCCTTTCATTTGTTTACTTTTTAATATCAATTCTTGTTCAATCCGTTTGCTGTCCGATCTTCCTTGGCCGGTGGTGGGGTCGACTTTGGTGGATTGGTCTTCAACAACTTCATGACTTCTTCTACCACCTTCTCCATTTGCGGGTCGCGACCTTGCACGAGTATGTTAGGATCATCCCAAACTTCATAGTCGGGTTTAACACCCACACCTTCATCAAACCATTTTCCTGAATTGTGATAAAGTCGGGCATCAGGTACTGTGATGCCACCACCATCAATAAGCGAATGCCCTGTTGCCGGCCCCACTAAAATACCTAATGTTCTCTCACCAACGATAGGCCCGCCATGCTGTTCGCGAAAAGCCCACGGCAAACCATCACCACCGGAACCTGCCCATCCGTTGATCAGCATACCCATCGGACCGGAATTGGTTTTGATAGGTGAACCATGGTGACGGCCACTACGCCAATACAAATTGTACACCGTGGGTCGCTTCAACAATTCCAGAAAGCGATCGGCTAATTGTCCGCCTCCATTAAATCGTTCGTCAATGATAAATCCCTTCTTTGCCAGTTGACCATAAAACATTTTCACCAATTCCAATTGTCCCTGCCCACCGGTGTTCGACATGTAGATATACCCTAAATTTCCATCCGATAGTTTTTCTACCTGCTTCCGGTTTTGTTCTATCCACTCCAGGTAGCGAAGGGTTTGATCTTCATTCTGTGTGAGACATTTTATCGTAAGATTTTTGGCATCGGAGGAATTGCCTGTTTTACTTACAGTTAAGGAAACAGTTTTTCCAGAGAGTCCGTCAAAGGCCGCATAAGGATCTTTTGCTGGGTCCAGTACGATACCGTTTACACTCAAAATATAATCCCCGGTGGTCACCGTACTTCCGGTATGATCAAACGGAGAGCGCACTTCGGTATCCCAGGCTGCAGGCCGTACTATTCTTTTGATCCGATATTTTCCATTACTCAATTCCCAATCAATACCCAGGTATCCGGTAACTACAGGTGTTACCGGCTCCGTATCGCCACCGGACGTATAGGTGTGCCCGGCACTTAATTCGGCATTCAGGTTTGATTGAATGTAACTAACATCCCAGCGGGTACGCGCGTCTTCAATTAAAGAACCATAGCGGGTCTTCAAGGAATTCCAGTCTACCGCTTGCATGTTATCATCATAAAAGAAATCGCGATGTCTTCGCCAGGTATCGTTGAATATCTGACGCCACTCTTCTTTAGGATTCAACTGCATCACCAAATCAGTGGTGGGTACTGGGGAATCAATTTTCTGATCAGCTTCCGGTTTGATAATTCCATATTTGCCGGAGCTGCGCACAAGTATTGTTTTACCATCGGCTGTAATCTTTACAGCCTCTGCATTATCAATAATTTTCTTTTCTTCCCGTTTTTCCAAATCATAAAAGACCAGCGAATTCTTGCCTTCCTGATCGCCCGTCAGAGGAAACCTGCGATACACCACTTTACCTTCAAAGGCCATCAGGTTTCCGAGGTTGCCGGCTTTAGGGGGTAGGAGAGTTAATCTGCTTTCCATGTCCGTCCAATCAACGCGAACGGTGACTTCCGGTTTTTTAACAGGTTCGGGTTCTTTCGTCTTCTTTGCTTTATCATCGGGCTTCACTTCAGGTTCACTTTTTTTCTCGGCACCTACTTCATCATTTTTAGCGCTTAATAAATCAGGAGCATCTTTCGTCAAACTGATTACTGCCAGTTGGCTATTGTTGGGGTAAATCCAGGTGCCGTCATTCAAGCCGCTATAGGCTGCGTTGTATGTGCGGTCAGTAAAGTAGAAGAGATATTTACCATCAGCACTAAACACCGGATTGGAATCAGAATAAAATCCGCTGGTAACCCGATACGCTTTACTCTCGGTTATGCTGTACATAAAAATAGCATCGTTGGCATTGTCATCGCCTTTGGTATAGGTTATCCATTTGGAGTCGGGTGACCAACTGATGGTATAGGAGTAGCGCCCTCCATGACCATAGTTCCAGGTGTAGTTATCAGCCACCTTCACCGACCCGGTTACAACATCTATAATATTAACATTATTTTTTTCATCCATAAAGGCAATCATCTTACTATCCGGAGACCAGTATAACGTATAACCAAAGCCACCTTTACGATTGGAAAGTTTTTTAGCAGGCTCATTTCGTTTCACGTGTTGAAGATAAATTTCATACTCACCCGACTGATCGCTCCAATACGCTACCTGATTTCCATCGGGTGACCAGGCAGGATTCTGATCAAATGCACCACTGGATTGTGTCATGTTAACTACATATCCTTCCTTCACCGGTACATTAAAAAGTTCTCCGCGCGCCTCAAACACAATTCGCTTACCACCGGGTGCAGCCGACATATTCTGGATGTTGCCCACACTTTTTAGCTGCGGCATTTCAACGGAAAGATCGCTTACAACTTCCACGCGCACGGGTTCATGTTTTTCTGTTGCCAGATCCATGCGGTACAACACGCCTCCATTTTCAAAGACAATGTCTTTCGGACCGGAAGAAATATAGGTGATGTCAAAATCTGTAAAGGTGGTAACCTGCCTCGTGGTTTTGGATTGGGTATCGTATGACCAGATATTGAGTCGCATTTGTTTATCCTGATCCGACAGGAAGTAGATCTTATTTCCAGCCCATGCCGGTTTTCCGTCATTGGCGGGATGGTTCGTAATGTTCTCGGCTTTGTTGGTGGTCAGGTCAAATATGATCACATCCGAAGTGAGACCACCGCGGTATCGTTTAAATGGATAGTTCTCTGTAATTTTTGTAATGTAGGCAAGCTTGTTGCCATCGGGTGAGTAGCTGGCGAGTTCACCGTATGGCATTGATAATTTTTGTGGTAATCCGCCCTTCTTGTCAACCACATAAAACTGGTTTACACGAGGAGTGCCCGTTTCACGTCTTGAGCCAATCAGAATTCGTTTGCCATCTGGATGCCATTCAATCATCCGATCCGGATAAGAGGCATACGTTACCCGCGTGGGCACGCCCCCTGTTACCGGCATTACATACACATCGGTATTTCCATTGTAGCTGGCCGAGAAGGCGATCTCTTTACCATCCGGTGAAAATTTAGGAAACGATTCTTCGCCTGGGGAATGTGTTATTTGAACGGCTAGTCCACCGGCTTTTGGCATAATCCATAAATCACCGCCATACACAAACGTTATTTGCGTTTCCGAAACATCGAGGTAACGCATAAGTTTCGCATTTATCTGAGCCTGCGCAGTCACAGTTGCGAAAAGAGAAATTGCAGTTAGAGTTATCCATTTCATAGCATAGTCTTTTAATGGCTAACGAATTTAAGAAACGGGTACTAATAATCAACACCTGATTATACAGCAGGTGAGAATTTTTAAAGGTGAAGTGTATTTATTTAGAGAGTCACATTCAGAAATTCGTGTGTAACAAAAGATTGTCTCAAGCGTCTTTTAGCCTTGTTAGGTTCGATCAAACTTTAAGCTTGACGAGAAAGTACACTACCTTTAGATAATAAAAACTGCAAACCAGAATGAACACCGATCAGCAGCAAAAAGAATTAGTTAGCACAGCCCGCATAGCAGGAGTTTGTTATCTGGCATTAGCCATTACTGGTATGGTAGGATTTCTCTTCCTGCATTCGCGCATCTATGCAGGTGATGATCCGGCAAAAACACTTTCCAATTTAACAGAGTTTGAAACGCTTGCCCGCTTGCGGCTGTTGTTTGAACTTCTGATCGTGGCCTCGCAGGCATTGGCTGCAGTATGGTTTTATAAACTGTTTAGAAACATTCAGCACGATGCCGCATGGATGCTGGCTGCCTGGGGCATGATGAATGCCGTTGCTATTATGATCAGTGCCATAGCGATGGGCGGGGCAATTGAAGTAGCCCATAGCACGCAGGCTGTAAACGAAAAGTTGATCCTGACTCAGCTCTTTCAACAATTTATTAAACACGCATGGGGCGTAGGAAGCCTGTTCTTCGGTTTATGGCTTATCCCTATGGGGTATATCATTGTAATTTCAAAACGAATGCCGCTGTGGCTCGGCCGGGTGCTGATGCTGGGAGGCGCTGGTTATATCCTGAGTACCTTCATCAGCTATTTGGGTGTTACCGAAACGTGGGTGGGCCTACTCACCATCCCCGCTACAATTGGTGAGTTTTGGATGATTGCCTATTTGTTGATTTATGGGATCCGGCCTCTTCCAAAGGGGTAGGAGAATAAACTCCATTGCAGTCTGATTAAGCTGCCATGCGTCGTCTCTCGCAGAGGACGATGCGTACTTGATTTACGCCTTCGTTATTACTTAATAATCTCATTCAATTTCGCCCAGAGATCATTCTGAAAAGTGTAGGGTACCAAACCGGTATCGGGGGCATCACCTACACGCACAACCACCAATTGTTGTGACGGCACCACATTAATCAGTTGCCCGTTTTTGCCCATGGCCGCAAACATATCCGCAGGTGCATTGGGACTAATCGAGTCATTGATTTTAAGCTGACCGGGTGCCGGCAACAGGTATGAAGACTTACCATTGAGCCAGGTTAAATACCCATAAGAAGGATTCATCGATTGTGAAGGAGTACTCATCACGGTTACAAAAGTTTCCGGTACAACCAGCGTTTTATCCCACGTGCCTTTGTTCAGCAATAACAATCCAAAGCGGGCCATCGACCGGGGCGTACTATAATATACATTGTTATCACCGGTTTGAATGTACTGTCCATCCATGCCGGTTTTAGATTTCAATTCATCTGTTAAATAGTTGTTGAGCGTTTTGCCTGTGGCATTCGCAATCACACCATCTAATAAAGTATAGGGAGCATTGTGGTAAGCCCAGCGCGTGCCGGGCTCGTCTTTATAAATCAAACACGTTGGGTCTGTGCAATCGCGGTTAGCCACACCATCATCCAACCCCGTGGTCATGGTAAGTTGATGCCGCACCGTGATGTTATTTTCCTGCGCTGGTGTAAGACTCGTCCAGTCGGTGCCCAGGTAGTCCGAAGATTTTGCGGACAGATTAATTTTTCCCTGTGCTTCAGCGATACCAACAACCGCAGCCGTTAATGTTTTGCCGGCAGAGGCCCAATACCAGTTGCTGCTTGCAGTAAAATCCAATGTAGTATTTACGAGTTGTTTACCCGCATATTTTTCAATCACTATTTTTCCGTCTTTCAAAACCAATATCGCCCGGGTATTGGTGCTGGTCATAAAGGCATCGAGTTCTGCAATTTTTGTTGTGTTCCAGCCCAGGCTTGCCGGTGTCGATGTTTCCCACGTACTGCCAGCAATAGGTGGAAAGTAAAGTGATGTACTGGGCAGTGGTTCTGGTTCGCTGCAACCACACGCGACTAAGGTCATTAAAAAAATAAGTTGACGCATGAGATAAAGGTACGATATCGTAGGCTAATACTTAACTAAAATGATGTCAAGTTGTTTGGAACCAGCTCAGGTATTGCCATAAAAAAAAGAGATGCCTCGCGACATCTCCTACAATATGATCTACTTAAAATCCTATGCCATTTCTGGCACCAGCGTAAAGGGACTAGTAATACTTGTCTTACCAAAGCGTTTCAAAAGTGCTGCTTCATCATCTTCATTAATCTTTTCCTTGCGCAACAATTCTTTTACGGCTGGCTGACTCAACCCAGGAATACGACTTAAGAAGAACGGCCATAATTCATCAGAGCGATACGTTTTGTTCGTATCCGGAAAATCAATCATGGCCTGAATTTCAGTCTGACTTTTAAATTCATCTGAATACTTGAAAACCCACTCACCATCTTTAAAAGTTAGCGTGCCTATTTCCAATTCCTTATAGCCAAGCTCAAATTTCTCATGACTTTGTGCCTGAGTTTTCGTCCTTGCCATTCCTAATGGCTCTTTAAATAAACCTTTCAACACGGATAACATACTTCCTCCTTATTTAAATTACTTTTCTAATTTCTTCAATTCTACGTTCAAGACAACGATTTACCACATAAATTCTTTCGGGACTCAACAGTCCATGAAACTCATCATGAATCAGCGCTTCGCATTTTCTAATATTATCATCCGAAAATAGGTCATGAATGCTTTCTCTCTTAATCCCAAAATTATATTTGGCAATTTGCTCGACAAGCCGAATATGATTTATATCGACCTCACTATCCCATCCTATCTTAGGACTGGAACCGGTAATGTACTTTTTAATCTGAGCTTCAAGTTCTTTAGAATTCTTGCTCAAAGATACAATTTTTTGCTCTTGATAGTTCCAGAATAAACCACGGGCGGTGTCATAGACGGGCGAAAAGTAGGGTGTTTGCCTACCCTTAACGTCCGTTATCACACCCCAATTATAGAAGTGGCGATCATTATTACCAACCCACGCATCAAAAAGAAGCATTTTAATCAGGTCTTCTAAAATCTGATCGGCATGAATGGGAAAGAATTTTAAGATCGCCTTTTGAGTAGTCTGGAGAGTCAATAATTCCTTGGCAAGTTTGTTCTTCTCTATTTCCTCTACAAAATCCTGATCGTCACCAAAATACCCGGCATAAATCTGGGCACCATGTACCAACGATTGATCAGGAGCCAAAAAGTACTTGCTCAAAAAACGGATTTGAGAGCCTCCGTAGGCCAACTTTGATGCGGCCATGCGAATACCCAATGTTTCACCTAATCGATTCAAAAGATATTCGGTAATGGATTCAATTGGGTACCACTTATGTCCGGTCTTTGCAATGAAGGCTGGCCACTTGTTGGGGTGGCGTTTTGTTGCTTCACCATATTCATAGTGCTTTATAAATTTTTTAGGTGCATCACCCGAAACAGGTTGGTCTGTCACATAGTACTGATGCTTTTTAAGAATCTCAATCTTACCTAAACCAGCACGAAAGCCCGAGTAATTTTCGATCTTGTCTGGCTGTAAATATTTTTTCATCAGTAACTAATCTCTACTTTTTAAAAAACACCCTTAAATAGGCGAATTTTTATTAATTTTCAACATCCCGGGTGCGCGGCAGAATCCAATAGGTAAATATTATCGAGGCTTAAACTGTATTGATGTCAACCAAATTCTTTACCAACTCTAACGATAACACCCTCTTTGAAAAGTTTAAAGGCGTATTTACCTATTCCAAGGTGGCGGCTTTCGATGCTTTGGTTGGTTACTTCCGTTCCTCAGGTTATTTCCGAATTCGTCAGTATTTGAAAGAAGTCAACCAAATAAGAATCCTTGTAGGGATTAATGTAGATAACTTAATAGGTGATGCCGCTGTAAAAGGTCTTGAGTTTAAATTCAATGCCAATGAAACCAGAGATGAATTCTTCAAACGACTCAAGGAAGATATTCAAGGTGCTGATTATTCTAAAGATGTTGAAGAGGGAATCTTAGAATTTATCCATGACGTAAGCGCT
This sequence comes from Cyclobacteriaceae bacterium, assembly GCA_022841475.1. Taxonomy (GTDB): domain Bacteria; phylum Bacteroidota; class Bacteroidia; order Cytophagales; family Cyclobacteriaceae; genus ELB16-189. Next base: position 74,699 of record JALHRJ010000013.1, read on the forward strand.
GGTAAAATTCAGATCAAAGCTCATCCAGACAAAAATATCCATGCCAAGATTTACATCTTTAGACCAGAACCATTCAACTCACATAACAGCGGGTCAGTAATTACTGGTTCAAGCAATCTTACTTTACCTGGCCTCGAAACCAATTTCGAATTCAACGTTGATCTTCGCGATTTTGATGATGTCGTTTTTGCAACCAAAACCTTTGATGAACTTTGGAGTGAAGCAATCGATATCAATCCGGAAGATGTAGAAGCAACAAAAGATGCTACTTATTTGAATGAAGACTTTACACCGTTTGAAATCTACATCAAGTTTCTGATTGAATATTTTGGTAGAAGCATCGAATATGATCCTGAGTCAATTGAAGATCAAAAGTTGTCATTTCGAAAATGATAAAATGCCGTACATGCCAATATTCTAAACTTCTGAAACATTTAACTGATCCACCCGCAGCGTTTAGTTAGTTTGACCGCACAATAATTTTTATAAGCTCACCGGGAGTTTTCAACAGGTACAATCCGGAGACAACATTAAGTTGAACTGCGTTTTCTCCTTCCTCTAATATTCCGTAGTCTACCATTGAACCGAGGGTATTGAACAATGTATACGGCTGTCTCTTGCCAGCATTCAGAATGACAACGGATCCGTTGGTAGGGTTTGGATAAAAAGTGATTTTTGATTCATTGGTTTTAGAAACAGAAGTAGTGAGATCACATTCTCCAACCATATTTTGATCCAGCCAGGCTATGCGGGTATGAATCCAGGATTTTAAATTAAGCAGTTCGCCATGATAGGTGGTTGCGATGGGTTCCACTTCAGGCGCTCCATTATTTTTACCCAGTTCCGGAAATTTTGCAAAGTGGCGCTTTTGTGGCGCATCGAGGGCCACCTCTACCGAATCGATGTAATCAAATATTTTATCCTCGGATAGTATGGAGTTCCTCAACAATTTCCATCGGCAATTTACAGCATTGGCAAAATGAGGATCTTGCAGCAATCGTTTAAACCATCCAAAAGACAAAGCATCTGCTTCACAATCTACAATCTTATAACTCCAACCAGAGCCATCGGTATTGCTGAATTCTGGGCAGTCATAAATATTCTTCCATGCCCAATCAAAATCCCAAACGGGCCCGGCCTCCATCTTACCGCCCTTGTCCCACCGGTTTTTATGCCAGTATGAACTCTTCTTGTTACCATCTACGTTGCGCGATAGTTCGTTTATTAAAAAGTAGTCCATAAAAGATGTTTGACTTATGAATTTCCTGTATCCCACGATAGGGTCAGCAAAATTGCTGCTGTACAGCGCAGTCTCCAGACTATCCATATAGCTCATAATGTAGGTGCGTTGTTGTGCTGTTATTTTATGCGTGGCCGGATACTCGTATAAGAAGTAGGGATGGTCGGTAGGAGCAAGCCCCACCGGATAATAGTTAGATGGCCAACCATGGGGTGGGTAATAAACATCGTTCTTTATGATGTACCCACCCGACACCTGAACTCCTGTATTGTCTGTGGCTGTAAGTTTTGAAATAGCCACCCGCGCTTTATCAACTTTTATTTTTTCGCTTAACAGGTAAATTCCAATGTATTCTCCATTCAGGGTTACTTCACAATGTTTCATGCGCACACCATAATGTCCCATTTCTGAAAACATTCTCTGGGGTATCGTGTTGCGTACAAAAGATTTCTCATTCCAGTTATTAATCAATATCCAATCATGTTCTCGCGGCATGCCGAGAATTACAACATTGGAATCCAGGGTGGCATTCATCATGGTTTTGATGTTGTATGATTTCTGCGGGTACCCCGATGAGGAAGCACCATGCACATCAATTTCGATGGCTCCACTCCAGATATTGGGCACATCATTAATGTTGGTTACCAGCCCATTTCCTTTAAAAGTGATTTCCATGACAGCGGTAATCTTTCCATCCATGGGAATGGGTTGCCCAAGTGTATTGATTTCAATGATCGGTAAAGTTGACTCCGCAAACGTTTGACTAAAACCAGAAATGGGTAGCAGGAGCGCAAGCCAAAAAAACTTCTGGTGCCAGCAAGGAATTTGGTTAAGGAAGATTTTCATCAATTAAACAGCCTCTTATGATTACACGCTTCGGCCCGGCAGAATCGAATTTTATTTTCCTAGCGGGCAAATCCGAATGTGAATAACGGTTATAGCAAAGCTGAATTCAATGATGAAAATCTGACTTTTATATATCTTTAATCATCACGGAGCAATTTCACTTGCTATCACGTACTGAGACCGGATTGAACAATTTACAAGTATATTCAGTGGCGCGTTGCGACAACACCAAAAACATAAATTTTAGCAATTGCGAAGTCTTGCGGTGCTGCTATTTTTGATTCATTATACATTACATGTTAATTCACCTTCAACGTTGAAGTTGCATGTTAGTGATTCAATCCTTTCTTTTCATCATTGGTTGACAAGAGCATGTTACCGTTAAAATAACTTTAGCGTAAAAGAAAGCTGATGAGCTTTGATTTGCAGGCATCGGGCACTTTTTTTGTACGAGTAATGGATTTTCACCTTAATTCGTTCTGATGAAGATATCATGCCTTGCGTTATTTCTGATTTTTCAATTCACCACCGACATTTTTGCGCAAAGCAGAGAGGTTGCGGGTAGGGTTAAAAGCAAAAGTGACCAGCTTGGCCTTCCTGGTGCTACCGTGATGCTGATAAAAGAATCTGAGACTTCTACCAAAACATCCAACGGCACGGTAACAGAAATTGATGGAGATTTTAGATTTGAAGACGTATCAACGGGTTCGTACACACTTATTATTTCATTTATTGGGTTTGCCACGCGCGAAATTGATCTCACAGTAGGTGAGGAGTCTGTAAACCTTGGGGTGATCATGCTGTCGGAGGAAAGCACTACACTTGAATCGGTGGTAGTAGTGGGTGAGATTGCACCGGGCCAGCAAAGATCCGATACTACGGAGTTCAATGCCGAAGCATTCAAAACCGCTCGTGATGCATCCTCACAGGATCTTGTAGAAAAAATTCCAGGCATCGAGATGGTGGGCGGCCGCATTCAGGCCCAGGGCGAAAACGTGGAGCAAATTCTTATTGACGGAAAACCTTTCTTTGGTACGGATGTGAATGCTGCGCTTCAAAGCCTTCCTGCGGATGCAGTCTCCAGCATTCAGGTCTTTGATCAGTTGAGTGACAAATCCATATTGAGTGGCTTCGATGACGGAGAGCGTATCCGAACCATCAACATCATCACCAAATCAAATAGAAAAAAGGGAGTGTTCGGAAAAGCAACGGGCGGCTATGGCACCAACGATCGGTATATGGCTGCAGCCAGCATAAATTTTTTTGATGGCGACCGAAGAATTACCACCACCGGATTAAGTAACAATATTAACACGTTAAGCTTTTCCGCAGACCCGAACAGCGAAGGTGAATCGAGGCCAGAGAATGGAATCATTAAAACTCACAGCGGGGGCATCAACTTTATCGATACCTGGAACGGGAAGATGGACTTTACGGGGAGTTATTTCTACACTAATAGGGAGAATGAGAGAAGATTGTTTACGGTACGGGATTATGTATCGTCTGATTCGGGCCAGGTGTACACAGAAGATAATATAAACACCAACCTTAGTTATGAACACCGCGCAGATATCCGCTTTGATTACAAGATCAACAAACGCAACAGACTTATCGTAAGGCCTTCCATTTCCTTAAAGGACAACCGGCTGTCTTCCTTCTTTGTTGGAGACACCCGCACAGACAATGCTCCTCTTAACGAAACAGAAAACGAAGCTCGCTCAGATAACACAGACAATGATTATCATAGCCGCATCAGCTTTGGTCATCAGTTTTTGAAACGCGGTCGCAGCATTACGCTTCGGCTCAATAACAGCTATCACACAAACGTGGATGACGCCTACCGGGTAGCGACCAATGTATTTTTCGATGAGGTGCAAAATATAGAGTTACTGAATCAGTACACCAGCCTGGCGCGCACGGGTATGTCGTGGGAAACCGGTTTTGCATACACAGAACCATTATCCACCCATGGTCAGCTTGAGTTTGAATATGAAATCGGCAACCGCATCAATGACTCGGATAAAAGAACCTATGATTTTGATGACGAAACCAATGACTATTCTCTCCTGAACACCGCAATCAGTAATACGTTTAAAAGTGATTATCTCACGCAGGAGACTGAACTTGGGTATCAGTACAAGAAAGACAAACTGGTTTTGCAGACAGAACTTGAGTATCAGCATGCACAGAAATGAACAGGTTTTTCCAGCGACTCTTTCTTTAAACAGAACCTTTCAAAGTTTACTGCCCTCAGCACGCCTCGAATACAAATTCAGCAATGATGCCAACTTTCAGTTTAATTACCGTACGTGGACAAATGAGCCCAACGTAACCCAATTACAAAATGTAATTGACAATCAAAATCCTTTGCAACTTCGAACTGGCAATCCAGACCTCGATCAATCATACAACTCGTGGCTGCGGGGACAGTATCGTTTCAATAATCCGGAGTCGGGTAAATCTTTTTATGCCTCCTTGCAGGGGAATTTCACCCGTAACTATATTGCGAACAGTACGCTCATTGCAGAAACGCCCATACAAATTAACGATGACATTACGTTGGAAACCGGTGCCCAGTTAAGCAGGCCGGTAAATGTAGATGGCTACATGAACATCAGATCGTATTTCAATTATAGTCGCCCGTGGAAATTAATTAGCTCGAATGTAAGTTTTGGTGGTGGTGGCCGCTACTCACGGCAACCGGGCGTGATCAACAATGTGTTGAACATTGCATCTACGCGCAACATCCGTGGAAGAGTGGGTATTAGCAGTAACATCAGTCCCCGAGTTGATTTTAATGTATCCACACAAAGCAGCTATAGTGTTGTTGAAAATTCTCTGCGCCCACAGCTCAATAATAATTTCTTCAATCAAAGCTCACGGGTGCGAATCAATTGGGTGATCTGGTCAGGGATAGTTTTCCGGACCGAACTGAATCATCAGCTAAACCGCGGATTGTCCGCAGGAGTGAACACAAATTTTGCGCTTTGGAATATGAGTTTAGGTAAGAAAGTGTTCAGGAACCAACTGGGCGAGGTGTCGCTATTGGTGTATGATTTGCTGAAGCAGAATAACAACGTGCGAAGGAATGTAAATGAAGTTTTTATTGAAGACATACGCTCGAATGTATTGCAGCAATATTTTATGCTAACGTTCACGTACAATATCCGGCACTTCACGGGCGGTGCCAAGCTGGATGATTTTATGGCGCCCGCTGAAAGGGGAAGAGAAAGGGATAATTAATATTCGTGTTAAGACTTCTAATAACCGCCTGTTGGCGGATCAGGATTGATTCCGTCATTTGTATTCAAAAAATCCGTTCCCAATCCTGATTTACTATTAGGCCGCTCCACCAAGGAAGTAATCTCCACATGCGTTATTTGTTGTTACAAGAAAGAGTTTTGATTTCGGGTTAGGAACTCACAACAGTCTCCATAAAATCTGGTATGTTTTTAGCGCTACTACTGTATGCAAACCAGTACCAACCGTACCGAATCCTTCAGCGATGGAGTGATGGCCATTATGATCACGATCATGGTGTTGGAATTAAAACTTCCTGATTTTAATGAGCGTCAAAATACGGAGGGTGTAAAAAATCATCTGCTTGATCTTATCCCGCATTTTGCCGCCTACATGTTAAGTTTCGTGATGATCGGAATTTTCTGGATGAGCCATCATCACTTGTTTCAACTGCTGGAGAAGACCAATAATTTTCTCATCCGGTTAAATATGTTGTTTCTTTTCTGGATCACCCTTATCCCGCTGGTTACCGGAATAGTAGGAACCAATCCTTTTCTGCCTGATTCGATTGCCATGTATGGTGGTGTCATGATGATGACAACCTTATCGCTGTCTTATATGCGAAGCTATACCTTAAAAAACATGATGGTGCACGCAGATGACGAAGTCAAATCGAAAGGAAATATATTCCGTGTATCCAAGGCAAGCAAAAAGAAAAGCTACATAGCTAGTATTTTTTATCTGGCTTCCATACCGCTATCTTTTGTAAATATTTATTTGGCTTATACGTGCTTTGTTATTCCCATCATTTTGTTTTCAATGCCTACTCCAAAAGAGGAAGAAAAACTTGATAATACGATTATAGAAAGGAATAAAAATTAGGCCCGCTCATTATTTCAAGAATTCAATCCCTTAATGGAGAAAGGAAAAATAAAGTCAAGCACAACATTATGATGAGCCCGCGACACGTGCTCTTTAAACGATTGCATGCTTTTTCGTATGATATCCGCGTGGTCCGGATTCAGTTTGTTTACAATTGCATCCAACTCCTCCAGTTTCCTTTTAATGGCATTGTCCCGATTTACCGTTCCCAATGGTAGAGCTTTATTAAGCGCTTGTAATGTGATGCTAAATGTTTGGTGAACATCGTTGAAGAAGTCAACCAGCAGCGGATCACTGGAGTAGGTTTTTATATGGGCGAAATCAACCGCGGTACTTTCTTCAGTTTCATCCAACTTACCATCTACATTAGCTGCCAGCAATGAAATGTACGCTGGAAACATAAGGAGGGATTCATGTTCTTGAGTCGTCAGGTTTTCAAAAGGCATCATAGTGTAATTGTTAATATTTTGGGTCTTATTTATTTTAGGGATTGCTCATTTTGCTGATAATGGTATCCAGGGAAGAGGTTAACTTGACCAATGCGGCATCCATTGCCTGATCTAACGTGTCAGCCCGGCTTGACACGGCAATGGGTAGTCTGCGTTCTATCCGGGCTTCGAGTAAACATCGTTTTGTGTTGTTCCCAGCCTTACGCCCATTCATATCAGAAAGATGAACCTCGATGCGTGTAATATGATCGCTAAACCGGCTGAGCTCGGATTCTAATTGTGCTTCATACTGCGCAGTAAGTGCTTCAGTTCCGTTTATGTTCTTGTCTGTATTAATTTGAATGGTCATTTCAACATAGGTTTGATGATAAAATCAATATCGATAGATGGCGGCAAGTCCAGTTTGTGTAGGCATTTGTTCTTTGGGAATGATGAGCACGGTACCACCCATTTTACTCACAAGCTCACCCACACCATCCAGTTCATCGTCTAGCACAGGTTGTGTTAAGTCAGTTGCTTCAAACGTGCCGGTGACTTTATTTCTTAAACGTTTGGCAATAACCCGATGGGCCTCGATAAAAAGTGTATCAACACGACTGGCTTCCGCGGCTTCCATCACTTCTTCCATCGTGTCGCTTCCTAATCCATTAGCCTTTGCCTGATTGAATTTTTCAGCGAGTCCTTCCAGTTTCATTACATACTCGGGTTCCATTATTTCCCAGGATAGTTCCGCCAGTTTTTCTATTGAAACGGATTGGGGGTTGATCTCAATCCCATTGGGTAACAGGAAAGGATTTTTATTTACCTGGTTAAAAAGACTATGGTGCTCAGGCAATGCTGCCAATAGTAGCGGCAAACCAGAAGGTTTGGAATAACGGTCGTAAACATCGCTGGCTACCTGTCGAAAATATCGCTCCGAATCATTATCCACTTCATCTTTTTTTCCACCCTGCCCATGATGCATGGTTGTGCTACCGCCACCTACTCCGCCATAGGATGCTACGGTGGAATGCTTCTCCGTCAATTCGGTACCCAATGCTTCTGTGATTGTTTGTGGTACGTCATCGGAAAGTTCGATTTCAAAAAGTGAATGCCGGTTCCCTTCAAAAAGATGCATGTCGTCCATGGTTAACGCGAGCACCTGATAGCGATCTCCCGATTGCAAAATATGTCGGAGTGGTTTGGTGTGAAAGCTATCGGCTACCATCACCAGTTCTTCTGCAGGCAATTGTAAACGGATTACTTCGAAGAGTCCGGAAGAACCCATCACACAAAGTCCATCCAGGGTATGTTTCCAGAAGTCGTGATCGCTGGCTAGCGCTTCGAATTGTTCCAGCAAAGTTTCAGTTTCTGCAGTTGGATATTTTTCTGTTAAAGATTCCTTTACTTGTTTGACAAGATTTTTGTATCGAATAGGATCCTGCGCATTTTCAGGATGAGTTCGATGCGTAGGCATGTAAAGCGAAATGCAAGGTGCTTCGGTACCAGCCAATAGTTCCTTAATCAATTCTTGTGTAAGCAATTTTACTTTCATACTATATAATTGTGTTTGTACATTCATTTAAATAGTTAAAACTCAGATTAAAAAAATGGGTACGGTCTCGAGGTTAACGCCATTCAAGTACCTCAGCGAATCGTGTCATTGGCGAATGCTTATCTTTTTCCACGTGCCCTTGAAAGGAAAACGATAACAACAACTACCAATACAACAATGAAAATCCACCACCCAACGTGTACGCCCATAAACCCGTAATCTTCATGATGCATCATAAAATTTATTAATCTAATTTACTTGTTTCCTTTTCCTTCATCTTTTTCATCATATCCATCATTTCAGGGTTATTCATCATGGACTTACACATTTGAGACATCATACTCGAGTCGGTTTTAGCGGTCTCCATCATCTTTGACATCATACGTTTTTTCATTTCCGGATTATTCATCATGGAAGTATGCATTTGAGCCATCGCAGCAGTGTCTGCTTGAGCGGTTTCCATCATCTTTGACATCATGCGTTTTTTCATCTCCGGATCATCTTTCATTATAGTTGTCATCATACTCTTATTCTCCATCATGGTTTTCATTCTTTCATGCATCAGCATTTTACCATGATCTCCTTCCATAATGGCCTCCATCATTTCTTTCGACATCTCACGGTCACTGGCGATACTACTCATAATCTGTGTTCTTGAATCTGATTTTGAAAGCACCTGATTGGGTGATTGACATGATGCAAATAGAACGCTGAGGGCAATAAGCCAAAGATATTTATGTGTTGTTTTCATAATTATGTTTTTAATAAATTTTAATGTTAAAAGGGATCGTTGAGGTCACTCACCCGAATGAGTTTTTTGTTGACAAACTCCTGGATCCCCAATTCAGAAAGTTCGCGGCCAAAGCCAGAACGTTTGGTTCCACCAAAGGGAAGATCGGCTTGTGTCCAGGTAGGATGATTTATGAATACCATTCCGGTATCAATCTGGTCAGCGATTTTTTTGCCACGCTCGATGTCTTGTGTAAAGATGGATGCGCCCAAACCAAAGTCGGAATCGTTGGCCAGATCAATAGCAGCTTGTTCATCCTTTACCACATAGAAGGAAGCAACGGGACCAAATAATTCTTCATGATAGGCTGCAATACCAGGTTTCAGGTCGGTGAGTATAGTAGGCTCCATAAAGGCACCCTCACGAGCTGAACGATGACCACCCAATAAAACTTTGGCGCCTTCATCAACCGAACGTTGCACCTGATCGGCAAGTTGAACGGCTGCTTCTTCACTACTTAAAGGGCCTAACTCTGTTGCGGGATCCATCGGATCACCTACTTTCATTTTTGAGAGTTTGTCTTTAAACTTCTGAATAAATGTATCGGCAATTGCTTCCACCGCAACGAACCGCTTGGAAGCTACACAACATTGACCATTGTTATTCATTCTGCCGACCACCGCCCACTCTAGAGTTTTTTCCAAATCGGCATCTTCGAGGATAATAAACACATCGTTGCCACCTAACTCAAGCACCACTTTTTTCAAATATTTTCCGGCTTGCGCAGCAATGCTTGCACCAGCTGCTTCACTTCCTGTTAGGGAAACTCCTTTTATTCTTTTGTCTGAAACCAGTGCTGTTGCATGTTTACCGGTGATGAATAGATTTGTATACAATCCTTCAGGTGCTTCTGCTTCTTCAAAAAGTTCTTCAATAGCAGCGGCACATTGTGGCACGATGGAAGCATGCTTTAGCAAAATCGTATTGCCCACCATAATATTCGGAGCAGCAAAGCGCGCTACCTGATAGTAGGGGAAGTTCCAGGGCATTACGCCTAACAACACACCAATGGGACTGCTTCGAATGAGAGCAGTTCCAAATTCAGGATCGAGTACTTTATCGGCAAGGAAGGCTTCTCCATGATCCGCATAGTAATCAAAGATATCGGCACTCAGGTCGATTTCTCCTTCCGCCTGAGCGAGGAGTTTGCCCATTTCTAATGTGATGGTTTTTGCGAGTTCTGATTTTTTTACGCGCATCAGTGTAGCTACTTTATGTAGCAAGTCAGCGCGATGCTGATAACTGGTTTCTTTCCAGTCAGTAAAGGCTTCTTGCGCCTTAACCACTTTAGCTTCAACTGTTTTCTCAGTCATTTCTTCAAACGACTTTACGGTCTTATTTGTGTTTGGATTGGTTGTTTGAATGGACATTTATATTTTTTGTTTAGTGTATGTTTATATAAACGAAAGTTTTTATCTGTGCTTTTTTAGTGATGCGTGGCAGATCATACTGTGAGATAAAATCTTTTCCACAAGTTGTAGTTGATACATGCGTTTGGAATAATGATGCCAACTTAAAACCGGCCCTGGAAATCGATACAGACATAATAAACCATCTCATTGTAGAGAATTTCAGGCACTGGGGTATTATATCCCAGATATGGAAAGCGAATATTCTGCCAGAGGATACATGCCAATGGTTCACCTAATTAACATGTGATTATAACTTTTTTACATCATCGACTATGGTCAATTATGATTTGCTCCGTTCTCGATAAAATGATGAATCGCTTCAATGGTATGGGTATAATCCACATACGCGGCTACAAACGCTCTGCCTTCTGCAGTCGAATTATCTTTTACCTTCTGGAGGTCGGCTACTTTTTGGTATTTGTCCCGAACAACTTTATTTAGGTGATTATCTAATTTGATTATAAACCCTTCAATGTTGTCTTCTTGAAGCGCAGCGTCAGTCATCTGAATAATTTGTATGGTGCTTCCCGCAGGTTTTAGCCCGGTGTAGGGAGCTCCCTCGGCTTCGCGGTGTAAACGGACAAGGGTTTCAAAAAAATGCTTTTGTACAATTTCATAGACTTCTTCGTCCTGGCCCTTTAATGCATAGGTTTTATTGAATAGAGAAGTAATTTCCTTCTCTTGTTCTGCGGGAATCCATTTCAGTACTAACTTAACATTATTGTTTTCTAGTGCTTTATAGGCATCCTTAATAACAGGCCCATCATACGAGTCGCAGTGAGCGGAAGCTGTTGCAGAACTGAATAGTAATAGGATTGATGTGATAACAACCAGTAAATTTGTATTTAACACTGCAGTTAATGTTTCATTTGATAGTGTTTTCATTTTGATATGGATTCATATTATGAATGAATTTTCACAATCCCGAAATGTATGGACCTTTAAGACATTTGGCATTACACAGTTTAACTAACATGTTGCATCATTCACACGTTTTATATGTGGTTGGCATGATCGACACACCACTAAGTACATGAGTGCAGGTTTAAACTGTAAAATAAACGGTGTATGAAGATCTGGTCTTAGATGATCTTAGAATGGATAACCGATCGCAATGTTTAAAATCAGGTTTTCCCTTCGCCAGTTTGAACTCCCAAAATTGATTTCATCAAATACCCAGCGATTCTTTTCTTCACGATAAGGTTTACGCAACGGAAAAGCAAGATCAAACCGCAACACAAAAAAGTTGAAGTCCAGCCGCAACCCCAAACCAGTACCTACGGCAATCTCTTTAATAAATGTCGACCTATTGAACTGACCACCGGCTCGTAAGCTGTCGTCTCGGATGAGCCAGATATTGCCGGCATCCAAAAACACAGCACCCTTCATTACTTTAATAATATCAAAGCGATATTCAAGGTTTGCTTCCAGTTTTATATCGGCCCGTTGATCGATGAACACAACGGAATCCTGTTCGAGATAATTAAATGTACCCGGGCCTACTGAACGTGCAGGAAATGCGCGCAAGCTACTGGATCCCCCCACGGAGAACTGTTTGATGTAAGGCATGTTTTCAGAGTTGCCGTACGCATAGCCTAAACCTGCCAGCAGGCGCGTAGCAATTTTGTTGTGGGTATCAAACTGATGATAGTACCGACCGTCAAGTTGTGTACGAACGTATTGTGAATAGGGAACATTAAATAGTGTGTAGGGTTCCTGTTCCCGGGTAAATTTTAAAGACTGTATCGCGTGAGTAATATTTCCTGACACATCTAACTTTCCGTTGAAGTAATAATTTGATTTATTGGTTTTTTTGACATTGTATTTTTCCTCAATGTCATCATTCAACTGCGTGTTGATCGTAAATGAATAACTGGAGCCAAGTATAAACTGATTTTGAAATGAATTTTTTAATGTGGGATTCGCATTCAATAGCTCATCAAATTCAGGAGATGTCTTTGTGCTTTGCACGAAGGTGAGGTCAACCGGAAGCAATTGATGAGTTTTGAGAGTTGTCTCCCGCCATGTGTAGCCGGCACTTATGTTTGAGGAATTTAACCTAAAGTATTGCAGCCTTTGTTGAAAGCTATAACCCAGCTTCACTTCTGTTTGAGGCAGGTATTTGGCAGAATTATATCGGATGTTGAAGGGCGTAATAAACCGGGGAACAGCAAGGCTTGTCTCCGCACCAACTTCAATGGCATTGAGGGATGTAGTTTGTTTGTTGCGCACTTGCCATTCATAGGATCCGTTTAATTTCAACTGGAACATTTCTGCACCCCCAAAGATATTTCGATTGGTCCATGTGAACTCCATGCCGGGACCTACAAAGTTGTTCGACTTGGAAACAAGGTCTACCATAAACCGAAATGATTTTTTAAGCTGCGGGGTAAGATAGATATAGGCCCGAAGTCCGGCAGAATCGCTTCGGTTGCCACGATATTTTATATTCACATACTTGAACGTATTCAGGCCCATGAGGTGACTTAATGTGTACTCATGATTGATTCGCTTGTAAATACTATCGGGCTTTAAATTAATTACGTCCGTTAATATTTTGGGTCGGAAGTTATGTTGATTGTCGATATACGTAAAACCATCTACCATCGTAGTGTCACCGGTGGTGGCCAGGCTGTCGTTGGATAGGGTATAGTTTGGATAAACATACACTTCCTTCACGTGGTAAATCCGTCTTGCCCTATTTGGAATTCCCGGTTCAATGGTCAGATCAAGTTCGATCATCCGATCGCCTACGGTCGTGTCAGCTTTAAAAAGTAAATAACGATCGTCAAAATAGTAATAGCCTTCATTTTCTACGATCTCTTGAATGCGCTGTTGCTCGGCACTCAGTAGTTCCAGACTATAGCGCTGGTCTTCTTTTAGTATAGAAGTTCGTTTTATTTCGTTGAGTTTCTCGATATGCATTGTGTCAAGGAAAATATAATTGATACTTTGAATATGATACGGTCGTTCAAGCATCACCGTATAGAGGACATTACTTTTCTTGCGCTTGGTCTTTATTTCATAACTCACCTTCGATTTAAAATATCCCTCATTATTCAATTGGCCTTCGAGTGCTTGTGCAGTTTCATCAGGTTTGGCGTCTGTCAATAATACGGGTGCCTTACCGAATTTATTTTTTATACTATAGCGAAGACCCTTAGTCTTTGCAGGATCTGCCAGGTAATAGAACCAAACCGCGGGGCGCATTCCTAAAAATGTTCCATTAGGTGCTGGCAGGATCAACGTTTCCAACTTTTTACTTAGTTCGTGCTTTCCTCCAATTTGTCCTTGTGGTTTTAAATGGACATCGCCACCGGAATAAAACGTTTCGCCTTCTTTTAAAAATTTGGTGGCGGTGCAGCCCGATAATAAAAGAATACCGGCAAGGGAAGCCCACAATAAATATGTTTTACTTCTCTTTAGCATTGTTCTTAAATAATTCCCGCAACGTGTTGTAGTCTTTGATATAAATAAGGCCCGCCCCGGTTTCGATTAGCTCCCCATCAATCATATCGTAATTACTTGTTCTAAAACCAGTAACCCGAAATCTGCCATCGCTTGTTAATTTGTATTCAAGTGCCAGGTCACCTATATAATCAGAAACAGTTTCCTGCGATGTGTTTTCACCCTCTACATCCACGTTGCCTGAGAGTTTTACAACCAACCGATCATTTAATAAGGATTTAGAGACACCAAGTTGTACTTGTGTGTCACCCTGAGCCTCACCGGTGGAATAATCTTCATACGATTTTATATCCAGGCTTAGTTGCACACCTTTGATATTTTCAGAAAGCCGGTTGAGTTGATCGGATAAAATCCGGCTTACGCTAGTGCGGGTTGCATTGCCTACATCCGAACCGGCCTGGCTTTCCAGTGGATTATCAGAAACGAAACGTTTAAGAATGAGTAAAGCGAAAACCTGTTTGTTTACATCGGACTCACGCGAATTGATGTCGGTTATTTTCGCATAGATGGCACCGCCAAAAGCACCACGCTTCTCCGTGGGCATGTCAATTTGAAACGTGATTTGTGGAGCCAGCAACTGCCCTTTGATATCGGTGAGTACATAGAATGGTAGCCGCTGTCGGTAGGAATTAAGTTGAGCTTGATCAGTAGTGTTGATTTGATTGCTAATAAGATCCAGCGGAGTTGTTTCAACTTCGAAACGTGCACGAAGATCCAACTGTGCATTTAAAGGATTGCCTGACCAGATAATAGTGCCACCTTTATCAATCTCAAACCTGCGCTTCACAAGTTTGTAGAAGGAGAGATTATAAGACCCTTCCGATACTTCATACCGACCGGAGAGGTTCATGTTACCAGAGGCAGTCATATCAAAAGTAAGAGTCGAATTTCCTTTTACAGAAAGTTTATCACCTGTCTGGGGATCAATAACAATGTGCAGCGTTTCCTGATCACTTAGTTCCAGGTTTGCATTAATATCGAGCCCTGCAAACACGGAGGCAATGGTGTCTTCGAGATGGATGTCAGCCAGAAAGGGATCAAGAATGGCATCTTTATCAATAAATTGTACAATACCTTTTTGCTCCATAATACTTCTCTGTTCCTGCGGTACTACATACGTAAGTTCACTGTCTTTACTTAAACTAACCGTCATGTCAAGTTTTGGACGATTTGAGTTACCGGTAATTCGTGTGACAGTATTCACATTTACTTTTCCATAAAAGAGTTTATTATCTTTTGCTGTCGTATTCAACAATTGAAAATTATTGGCGGTAAGCCTGAGTCTAAACCGGAACTCCTTATAAGCCTCGGTTAGAATGTTGCCCTGTAACACAGCTTTATTTTTTTTATCATCGCTAATGGTAAAGTCATCAAAGGCAATACCGGCCTCCTCAAATGAGATCGTTTCATTCGTCATGAAGAAAGTACTATTCAAGTAAGTTGAAATGAAAGAAGCATCTTGAAATGAAATCGCTCCACGGATAATAGGCTTCTCAAAGTTGCCGGATACGCGGAGATTGCCTTGCGCAACTCCTTTTACATCTTTTAGCTGCCCGATAGAAAGCGGTTCAATAAGTTTAAGATTGAGCGGGGCTAGGTTTACAGAAAGATCAAACTCTGAAATGGTTTCATCGGAGCGGTAGAATCCATCCGCCTTCAGGTTAGAATCTTCATTTTTAATCAATAAATCTATCCCATACCGATTATCTGCATGGGTCAACGCAAGAGTCAAATCTCCATACGGTTGTTCTAATACTTCCAGCCTTTCAATTTCAAGTTTGGAATTAAAGCTGCCCTGGGCTGCGGTTGTAAATTTTAAATTGCCATTGAGTTTGCCATTGGCGGGCATCACACCTCGTACAACCCGCGTTAAACTGGACAATTGCAGGTCTTGAAACTCAACCGAAATTGTAGAGTCTTTCACGGTTGTTATCAACGCAATCTTTTCCTGGCCGCCCGTGATAGCAAAATTATGGGCTTGTATTCCCTCAGAACTAAAGTCAAGGTAATTGTCTTCGGGCACTTTCCATTCCGTGTAATTTAAAACAACCTGGTACTGAAGAAATCTAAAACGAAACTTATCCTGTTCACTGCGGATCACGCCACCCAACACATATTTCTTTTCGTTTTTTGTATTCAAAATCTGGAATGCAGAATGAATGGAGTCGTTCTGAATCTTTCCTGTTAGTTGAACAGCATCAATCGTGAGCGTGTCCTGCGTAAGATTTTTTAATCGAAACTTATAATTCAAAGCAGCCGCATCGGAAGTAATGAGCACCGAAAGGGAATCGACCGCAGTGGCAGCATATTTAATCTCGGTAATATCTATTTCTATGTTGAGCTTGTTTTCAAGGCTATTAAATTCACCCTTTATTGTCCCTGGAATAAAAGGCTCTAAATCGGGGATCAGGATTTCAGTAATGAGATCGGTATTTTTTAAGGTAAGATCGAACTTGAAATTTTGCGGTGACTTATATGCCGTTATGGTTTTGTCCTGTAAAGAGAAGTACTGATTGATATGTTGCCGCATTACGCTGGCTAGGCTGAACAAATTAAATGTTCCATTGAACTCGCCTGAAATAATATCAGATTGGATATTCATGCTGCTTTCACCTTCCTGATCGATGCTTGCGAACAAAAGTGAATCGACCATGTAAAGTGATTCGCCATTGTAAATGGCAACTTTTCGAATGGCCAGATCGCCATTAATCACCTGGAAATCTGAAGTAGAAAGATTGATGTCCAGCGTTCCTCGTGCTTTCAGTGGCCGTTCAGACAAATGGAGATTTTGAAAATTCGCATTCTTTAAATCAAATGTGAAGTTGTATAATGGAATTTCTTGTTGATAGTCGAGATCACCTTTTAAAACAAAATCCAGATTTTCATCGTGTAAAGATCCCTTGCCTGAGAAGAGATACTTGTTTAGCGTTCCTTCCAGCTTAAAGTCTTTGTAATCGTATTGATTGTATTGAAACTGATCAACAGTCACCTCAAAGGTTGTATTATGCGTGTCCATGGTGAACCCTGAACCTTTTACAGCCGCCTGCATATCCAGCATACCCATTGTTTCAGGTTGTTTAAGAATTTTACCCAGGTGTAGCAGCGTGGTTCTTATAACAACATCATAGGTGGGATGAGAAGATAGATTAAGCGTACCTTCAGCATCTACACGGCCAACATCGCTCGTTAAGGTGGCGCTTATCGCTGACACTTTCGTTGTTCCCTTATAATTCCCCTGCACTTCAATCCATTCGGGTAGCTGAATGGATGGTGGGATAAGCGAATCCACAAGAACTAAACGCACGTCATCGGCCGTAGTTTGAAATTTTTGGAGCTCAAGATTCATAACAGCACGGTCAACATGGAGTAGATCTTTTATATTTCCCCGTAAGGCTAGAGAAGTATTGCTGAGGGTTTTAAGATTGAGACGACTGATGGTCAAATCGGCTACAGTGCCAGTCACATCGGAGTCAACGATAAGGGTTGTTGCTTCCGGCAATGTTAGCGGTAGACTGTCCAGCAGGGTGGGGGAAAAAAATAGAATATCCTCTACGGCAATTGTGGATCGGTCCAATTGAAAATCGAGAGTAGCTTTTTCGTATTGCGCAAGTGATGAAAAGGTGGCACTACCCTTTAAATCAATTATTGAATTACCAGATCGGATAACGAATTTATTTAAATCGAGCTGACGGTCTGTCAAAGCCAGATCCGTAGAAAATGATTGGAGCGCAAAACCACTTTTTTCCTGGAAGGATAGATTCTCAATGTTTCCTTTTAATGTATTTCCTTTTACCTCCAGGTCTTCCGCTGAAAGTTGAAAATCACTAATGGATAGATGATTAAAGTCGATTGAGCCTTTTATTTCCTTCATAGTAAAGTCATCGTACTGCAGGCTGTTATCCGTAAGTGTGACCTCATTGACTTTAATATCCCACGGAATGTTGAACCCGGCAAATGGACCGCTATCTTCTTTGTGTATTGCGATGTTGGAATCAGGACTTTGTTCCTGGCGATACGATATGACTGATTCTTTTAACTCAATCTGATCAATGTCAATTATATTCTTATTCAGATCAACTTCATTTGCTTCAATCCGGAATCGTACCAGATTGGCAAGAATATCCTGGCCTTGGGAATTTTTGTAATGAACTTTTACATCGTTGAGTGCAATTTCTTCAAAACTTATTGCCGGTTGCGCGGATGTCACTGTATCTTCAATCGTGTTTGTTGAAGTGAGTTTACTTTGTATGATTTCGGCTTCTGTATTCATCAATTCGAAAGATTCTACGGCATAGATAGATTCATCCAGATCAAATTCATCCATGGTCAGCTCCAAAGCCCCAATGGTTAGAGCCACATCATTCCCTTCAAACTTATCATTCCATGTAAATTTGGTTTTTGAAATCAATACAGTTCCAACGCTAAATTTCCAAGGCGTTGTTGTATCAACAGGCATAGGGGTGTCACTGACAAACGCCTGCACGATGTAGTCAAAATTGAAGGTGCTGTCGGTAGCTGAACGTTTGATGGAGGCGGTGGAATTTGTGAGTTCAATTAAATTAAGTTCTATCCGGTTTTGGGTGAGTCCCCATAAATCTGTATCCAAGCTCAACTCGCCTGCATATAATAACGTATCGCCCGACTGGTCTTCGAGGTACAAGCCTTCCAATATTATTTTTTTTGGGAAAGAGATGAAAATGTGCTCCAGCCTAACTTTAGTGCCGATCTTATTCTCCAGGAAAGAGACCGCCTTTTGCGTTAATTTATTTTGTACTGCAGGTATTCTAATTACTACAATCAAAATAATCAGCAAAACAACAATCGTTGCCAAAACCCATCCTGCCCCGCGCAGAATTTTGCGCAAGATTCTTTTTACGTTGTTAACATCTTTCACTTTAAGATTTCAGAATTAATCGGGGCGTAAGGTTCTCAAAATTACCTTTCCTTTTTTTGAAATGACAATTAACAAGCCAGCTTTTTGCTTGGCTTTACCGTAAACGTTTTGGGATTGTGGGTAGATATTTCCCCAGCGTTGAAAAATTATTCTGTGGTTGTAAGGAAACAGAATTTTCTTGCATGAGGAAGTTCAAAAGCACTGTTTCAATTAAGGTTCACTACGTGGATGTTTAAGAAATCAAACGACAAGCCGATAGCTGGCATTATTCGTGCTCATGACAACTAAACTATAAAAACAAACATATGAATACGACCACGAAAGTAATTCTGGGAATCACAGTTGCAGCTGCTGCGGGCGCGGCCATTGGAATGTTATTGGCTCCAGAAAAGGGCTCAGATCTTCAATTAAAAATTAAAGAAGGCGCAAAGGACTGGTTAGCTCATTTTACAGGACTGCTTGCTACCGGTCAGGAACTGGCGTCTGAATTCAAGTCCAAAGCTGAGAATGTGAAGGAATTACAATCTGAATTATCCGATTTCAGAAATAGCTAACGATTTTTTACTCCACAGCTGCTTACCTCCGTAAGGTTTAACTCCTACGGCTCAGAAATCTTTTATTAAGAAATGTATGAACAGGATTAGCAATTATGATGAACTGGTGGCAGCACGTGTAATGACCGAGGCCATTATCGCAGACCGGAAGCGGATTATTCACGAACGTGTAACGGATGTGAAAAAGAAGATTGCTCCGCTTATGCTGTTAAAGGTGGGTTCTTTCGTTGCCATTGATTTATTGATCGGACGGAAACTTCTTAAAAGGGCAGGTTGGGTTACCCGATTACTTATTCCAACCTTGTTAAAAACGTTCTCTTTACGGGTAATTGAAAGGGTGAAGAAAGATTAGTAGGTATTCGTACTTCGTTAATATAGGTTACGTTATTTAAACAGGATTGCTGTAGCTTCTACCGTGCCTGTTTACACCACTGAGTGGCGTAGGCAGGCTTGTGCAGTTTTAAAAAATTATGCTTTTTCAATCAATGAGAATTTCACCTTCCTTATTATCCAGTAGCTGTTTGCCGGTAGCCACAGATGCGAGAAACTTTAGGATATTCACCATCTTATTTCCTTCCGTATCCCAATAATAAGCACTGAGTGGATTAACCTTAATGAGTGAGATACCGGGATCTTCTTTTCCATTTTTAAACCATACCTTTGCCATAGGCGACCACAATGCTTCTATCTTGCCGCGATCATGGATGATTTCGGCCAATCCGTTTACCACTAAGTAGCTATGTTTTCCCGGATGCGAAAAGAAAAGCTGCACAGCATTATCTTTTAGTATCGCTATATTTTTGTCGCTGTTGATTTCACTAAAGAACCAAATACTTCCGTCTTCATCTACTTCTTGTCGGCTCATGGGACGGCAGGTGGCACCATCATCTGTTTTTAAATCTGTGCAGAAAAGACAAATGTCGATGTCATCCACAAGTTGTTTTAATTTTTTTATTCCTTCTCCGGCATTCAGATTGGTTTGATGTTCCATAGTGTAAATTATTTTCATTCACTTTATTCTAAAAAGGATGCCAGTAGTTGAGCCCTTCAAATCAGTAGTAAAGGGTTAAAAATTTTAACTTTGGGGAGGAATGGGAGAGAGGTGTGTATTTCAATACCTACCGGGTATTAAAAGGAAGTGCTATTTTAGATCACGGTTCACAATCAAAACGATAATGAAAATGAAATGGATTTTAGCGTACATCAGTGTTTTGTTCTTAACGAGTGGAACCGGAATCTCTGCACAAACACTTAATATGGATAACTATTTTGCCTGGTGCATTGTACCATTCGACAATCAAAACCGTACTCCCGAACAGCGGATTGAGATGCTAAAAAAACTTGGTTTTAAATCGTATGCTTATGACTGGCGCGCAGAACACCTGCCCGAAATGGCAAAAGAAATCAACCTTGCCCGCAAAAACGGAATTGAAATGAATGCAGTTTGGATGTGGTTGGATAAGAACGATGCAGTCGGAAACCTGTCAGCAAACAACCGGAAAGTGTTACAGGTGCTTGCAGAAACCGGGTTGAAAACACAAATCTGGGTCAGTTTTCCAGAAGACTATTTCGATAACTTGAACGAACAGCAACGTTTGGATAAGGCAGTAAAAATAGTTGGTCACGTGCTCGATGAAGCCCGGAGGCTAAATTGCAAAGTAGGTTTATACAATCACGGTGGCTGGTTTGGAAGGCCGGAAATCCTGGTGAAAATTTGTGAAGCGCTGGCCGGAAACGATGTGGGTATCATCTTCAACTTTCACCATGCACATGATATGATTGACGAATTCGCGGAACTTGTACCAATCATGAATGACCACTTGTGGGCGGTGAACTTGAATGTCATGAACCCTGCGGGTCCAAAAATTTTACCTTTTGGTAGCGGCCAAAAAGAGGTTGAAATGATTGACGTTTTAAAAACGAATGGTTTTACAGGACCCTTCGGTATTCTGGGTCATGTAGAAGATGCTGATGTAGAAATGGTGTTAACTAAAAACCTGCATGGATTGAAGGATGCTTTAGAAAAAATAAAATAATCCAGACTTTAGTCAGATACTTACCTTTAAAGATCTTTTTACAAATCATTTACATCATTTTACACTTGTAACGGTGTAGCAATCAGGTATGTCTGTAATTTTGAATCTCCTAACTTTACTAAAATCAAATTATGCATTTCCTACATCTTACTTTGTTGTATTGTCTGCTGAGCTTTTCTTCCTCGGCTCCGTCTTTGACTCCATCGGCATCACCGATAAAGATTGTTGAACCGCGGCCCGCCAACGTCATTTTCCAATCCAAGGATGGCGGCCAGACCTGGCAAGACATCAGCAATGGTTTGCCTGTAAATCATCAGCCTGAAGATTTTTTTGCAGGCGAGACCGATCTCTACTTACTGGCTAACCAGGAAATGTATCGAAGTAAGAGTAATCTAAAAACGCCTGTGTGGGAAAAAGAGAATGCGCTTGATCCCCGATGTAATTCGATTGCTTTCAATCGTTCCGGAGTAATAGCCTTCAACTATGAAGGACAAGTGTATCAGAAAATATCCACAGGAGCCTGGGTGCCGGCATATGCCAATGTTAAAAAACATTTGATGCGAACTGTTTTTGAAACAGCTGATGGCACTATTCTCTTAGGTAGCGATCGCGGTCTTTTCAAATCTGCCGACCAGGGTCAAAGCTGGAAGCAAGTGCAAAATGGAGGTTGGGTCATGGATATGGTAGAGGCGGGAGGTGTTCTCGTGGCAACAAGTCAAAAAGGTATTATGCGTTCTACCGACAAAGGTGAACATTGGCAATTGGTAATCAGCGAAGGGGGTGTGGGTATCGCTGTTGAACGTATCGAGGGTGGCTTTGCTGCGATTTCTTATAACACATCCATCAAAGCCCGAAGTATACACATTTCATTGGATAGTGGAAAAACCTGGAGAGCCATTGATGAAGGACTTGCGCCTTCTATGTCAATATCATCCATCAAACAAATCGGAAAATATTTGGTGTGTGGTCACCCGGATGGAATCTTCCGTTCAGCCGATATGGGAAAATCCTGGAGTATGGTGCATCCCAGCGTTGCTACCAACAAGTTTATGCCTATTAAAATATTGAATACGAATTTCAACGATCCGGGAAAAGTGTTTAAGCTATATGTTTCCGGGTATGTAGTGTATGCTGTTGCGCGAGATTCAGGCTGCTGAAAATTACGCTACTATTTGAGAGACTAAGTTATTTAATTTTGAGGCGCCTGAGTGCGGCTATACGATTGGCAGAGTCTATATGCTAAACGTCTTACATAGCCAGCAGACGCAGCACCGCAACTAATATTTTCTTAAATTCCAAACCTTCAGAAACGAGAATCACTTATAAGAGGGCCTAAAATCTCGGAAAAAGCACGTCTTCGAAAACCGCAACTCCATACATCAAAAAGTTAGGGCAAAAGTAATGGTAATTTGTACTTTAGCTTTGCCAACCTTCACCAATCACGAGATGATACAAAATAACCTGGAGACCCATAAGAACACATTTAGGTTTACAATTGATCCCATGATTCAACTGTTGGAGCATAAACGTACTTTACTCAACTTAGCAGAATGGATCCAATTTGTAGAATCCACCAAAGCACGTATCATTGACAACCCTGAACAATATCTTGGGAAAGATCTCCCCAATAAGAAGATTATAAAACAATCTATCGAAATGATTTTTGAAGAAATGATTGAGGACCAAAGCATTCTGAATTCTTAGATTCAATAAATCAAGTCCTTCTCTATTTTCCGTACAGCGATTGCAGGATGCTTACTTAACTATATGTAAACAAATTCAGATAAATGAAAACCATGACAAAATCAATAACTCATTCAACTATAGCAGCCGTGCTAGTCCTTTTAAGCTTCACATGTAACAATGTCATCGCGCAATTACGGACTCCCAGTTCGGTAGGGAAATATGAAAAAGGTA
This sequence comes from Cyclobacteriaceae bacterium, assembly GCA_022841475.1. Lineage (GTDB taxonomy): Bacteria > Bacteroidota > Bacteroidia > Cytophagales > Cyclobacteriaceae > ELB16-189. Next base: position 97,961 of record JALHRJ010000013.1, read on the forward strand.
CAGTAACGCTTGAAAATGGAGATGAGATTAATGGATATATATTCATTGATATGATGAATCCTCAGGAATTTCAAAAAAGGGTTAACCTGATTCACGAGAAAGCCTATACAGCTTTCAGTGCCGGGGAAAATGTAGATAAAGTCGTTGTTGTGTATGATGCCAAAGACTTGCAAAGTTTTACACTTGAAAATGGTAAAAAATTCAAACAGGCAAAATATGCTAATCTCTTTGCGAAAAGAAAACAAGACCAGATTCCTAATAAACTGATGTTAGAAGTTGTTACGGAAGGAAAGATTACCGTTTTTAAAAAGTATCACCACACCCAGGGTATCGTTACTCC
>JALHRJ010000014.1 GCA_022841475.1 Cyclobacteriaceae bacterium
AGGTTATTAATTTGTATCTTTTGCGGTCAAATTGATTTGATATAATGGCCAAACTGAAAAACATAGTCAAACAACTTTCAGAGAATGATTATAAATCGATATATGATTCATTAATTGAGAGTAATGCCGAAAAGTCTGCTCATTTGTTAAAAGCACTGCGCGAACGCCAGCTTTCTGACAGCAAGATTATGGTGGAATTGGAAGTCAATGCCAACGCCTACTATACCCTCCGATCGCGCTTAAATCAGAAAATTGAAGAGCATTTGTTGCAACAGATGGAGAGCCCACGCACGGATATACTCCGGAAGGTGGCTAACCTGAACGAAGTGATTTTCTCTAAAAAACGAACGATTACCATTGCCACGCTGAAGAAGTTAGAGAAGGAGTTAATTGATTACGATCTGGCCAATGAACTTACAATTGTTTATAAATCACTGAAGAAAATTCACATCAATTCTCCGGAGCATTTCCAATACTCTCAGTTATACAACCGCCATGTTGCCTACATGCTGGCGGTAGATAAAGCGGAGGATTTGATGACTGAATATTTTAAGAAATATGGCAACTTTTATCTTTCAAACGATGAAACAGAGAAGCTAGGACTTTCTTTGCTAATGAAAGAAATGCAAAACGTTGCACGTATTTATGAATCGCACCGGCTTTATGTTTATCAAAGTTGCATGTTGGTTTTCCACAGGCTTTTTGTTGAACCGGATGATAATTTACATGCGGATGGCGAATCGATAGAGGATATTTTTGCACACGTTCAGAAGATATTTGATACCTACAACCTTGATCCGCTCTATTATCACCTCAATTTAATTTTTGAGTTCTTAAAGTTGGAGTATTATAACCATTACAAGGTTTATCGCCAGGTAGAAAAGCACTTTGAAGAAGTAAATGATGCGGCTACTAACTTGCTGGTAAACTATAGCTTTTACACATTTTCAGCCCGGTTCCTGATCACCAAGTTAGATCGCCATTTGCGTGTGGGTACCGAAAAGGAAATATATGGTGAAAACGAAAGTTTGTTTGAAGATATTGAGGCGGATATTCAGGATGTGCCCCGGCACACTATATTCATAATTTATCGGGCTCTTGGCTTCTACTACCTTGGTAAGTATGAAGAGGCCGCCAAACTAATAAATAGCTTATTAAACGAAGTGAGTCTCAAGAAGTATCCCTTTGTTCAAATGGAAGTGAAGGCCATTCTTGCTTTACAATATTGTATGCTGCGTGATTTTGAATTATTCAATCAACTTACCAGCAGTATCCAGCGACAAATTCGCTTGTTTGGAAAAGATGAATGTGAGAATGTATTGTTATTCCTGAAAATCTTAAAAATTGCTACAAGTGAAGCAAAGAAGGAGAAGGGAAAGAAAATCTCTTCAGTGATTCCTAAGTTTAAGGCGATTAACGTTACCTATTTTGCACCCACCTGTTTTGTAAGAATGGACGAACAGTTTATAGAAAACCTGACGGCTATCGATGCACCCGGCACCTGACCTATACATTTAATTCTAAAATACTTTCGTGCGAAAGAGGCTTGTTCAGATAGAGTTTAACGTTTAGGTATTTTTTGGCTTTGTTAAAGTCTTGCGGATTGATAGAGGACGTTAACATAACAATCTTACATTTTTTCTTCACCAGGTTTCCGAATTTTTCGAATTCATCCAGAAACTGAAAACCATCCATCAAAGGCATATCGATATCGAGGAAGATAACATCGGGCAACACCTTATCAGCCACCTCTAATTTTTCAATGTTTCTTAGAAACTCGATGGCGCTTTTTGCACCCGTATGCGTATAAATATGCTTGGTGATGGCTGCTGCTTCAATCATTTTTTGATTAATGAGATTATCAATCTCATTATCATCAATAAGCATGACAGTGCGGTATTTGGGTTCGGACATAGAATTTCAATCAGTGTTTATAAAAATACTCCTAAGCATCTTGATTTGCAAACGAACTAAATTTCAAATTTAATCCCTTGGGCCAGCGGTAAACTGTCGCCAAAGTTAATCGTGTTGGTTTGTCTTCGCATATAGACTTTCCATGAATCGGAGCCCGATTCGCGACCGCCACCCGTTTCTTTTTCGCCACCAAAGGCACCCCCGATTTCCGCCCCCGAGGTACCTATGTTCACGTTGGCAATGCCACAGTCAGAGCCGGCATGCGAAAGAAACTTTTCCATCTCCTGCATCTGCGTTGTCATTAGCGCAGAGGATAAACCTTGCTTCACTCCGTTTTGGAAAGAGATGGCCTCCTCCAGTGTCTTGTACTTGATCAGGTATAAGATCGGTGCAAAAGTTTCCTGTTGAACGATCTCAAAACTATTTTTCACTTCAGCAATGGCGGGTTTCACATAACAGCCTGATTCATAACCTTTTCCTTTAAGCACACCACCGGCTACAATAAAAGATCCACCTTCAGCTTTAACTTTTTGTAAAGCATTGCGATAGGCTTTAACAGCAAGCGTATCAATGAGCGGACCCACGTGATTGGTTTCATCCAGAGGATTGCCAATATTTAGTTGACTATAACTTTTCTTCAGCTTCTCTTTTACCGCATCGTATACATTTTCATGCACGATCAGTCTGCGCGTGGTAGTGCAGCGCTGGCCGGCCGTGCCTACAGCACCAAACAAAGCTCCTCGAATGGACATTTCAAGATTGGCATGTTCGGAGATTATTATAGCGTTGTTGCCTCCAAGTTCCAGTAATGCGCGTCCCAATCTTTCAGCAACAGTTTTTCCAACGGCCTTGCCCATGCGCACACTGCCAGTGGCGGATACTAAAGGTATATTTTCGTCCGCTGACATGCGCTGACCAATTTTATAATCACCGTTAACGATACAAGATACTCCTTCGGGTACTCCATTTATTTTAAAAACTTCATTCACGATATTCTGACATGCAATGCTACACAACGGAGTCTTCTCAGAAGGCTTCCAGATGCAGGTATCCCCGCACACCCAGGCGATCATAGCATTCCAGGCCCAAACGGCTACCGGAAAATTAAAAGCAGAAATGATTCCAACAACTCCCAGTGGATGATATTGCTCATACATTCTGTGCTGCGGACGTTCGGAGTGCATGGTAAGTCCGTGAAGCTGTCGCGATAAGCCCACGGCAAAGTCGCAGATGTCAATCATTTCCTGTACTTCGCCTAATCCTTCCTGATAGGATTTGCCCATCTCATAAGAAACAAGTTTGCCAAGTGGTTCTTTGTATTTGCGCAAGGCAATTCCTACCTGTCGTACTACCTCACCGCGCCTGGGGGCGGGAACTTGTCTCCATTCAAGAAATGCTTGTTGCGCTTGCTTTACTACTTTATCGAAAGCAACATCATCGGTGGATTGCACCCTGCCGATTAGTTTTCCATCTGCCGGAGAAAAGGAAGCAATGGATGTACCTTTAGACCGGAGCCATTTTTGGCCCGTTGAAGTACCTGAGTTTGATTTTTTGATTCCGAGTTTAGTGAGGGCTTCCGCGATGCCAAAGTTTTTCATGGGATAATTATTGTAGCAGGTAAAGCTACTAAATTACCAATCCAACCCAATTGTTTGCCGCTCGCCATGGGTCATTACACCTTCAATCAGCACGCCTCCTTTTTTCATTTCCATAGCGCGATTAAGATCGCTCACGTTATCAATCGCTACTTTGTCGATGTGAGTAATAATAAAGTTCTCTTTAACTCCGGCCTTTTTCCATTTCCCAAAGGAAACTTTTTTCACCAACACGCCACCATCGAGGTTAAGTTCAGTAAGTTTTGAATAGGGTACTTCTTCCAATATGGCACCCTCAAGTTCGTAGCTTACTACTTTCTTTTTTACTTCTTCGGAGCCCTGAAAGTTTTTTAAGGTTGCCGTAACTTCTTTTTGTTCTCCGTTTCTTAGAAATTTTACCTGTATAGTTTGCCCCGGTCTTTTACGAGCCACCCATTCCTGCAATTCGGAAGTTCCATGCACTTCGTGATTATCGATGGCAGTAATTACATCACCGTTTTCCAGTCCGGAAACTTCGGCTGCACTTCCTTTATTTACAAATCGTACAAATACACCTTGTACTACATTCAGGTTTTGATCTTCTGCTAAATCTGCTGTTACATCAATAATCTGTACGCCCAGCAACCCGCGTTGAACCTGTCCATACTCAAGTAGATCATTCATTATTTTTTTTACAAGGCTTACAGGAATGGCAAAAGAATAACCACTATAGCCACCGGTTGCTGTTGCAATGGCAGAGTTGATACCGATCAACTCACCTTTTAAATTTACCAAGGCTCCGCCACTATTTCCGGGATTAACTGCTGCGTCTGTTTGAATAAAAGATTCTACCTGAAGATTATTTTTGTCACCCAATATTCCTATGTTACGAGCTTTGGCACTTACTATTCCAGCGGTTACGGTTGAGTTAAGATCAAAAGGATTTCCAATGGCTAATACCCATTCACCAGTAGTTATGCCATCTGAATCTCCGTATTTAATAAAGGGTAGGTTGCGTGCTTTTACTTTAAGCAGTGCCAAATCCGTGCTGGGATCCTGTCCTACTACTTTCGCATAAAATCGTTGATTGTTATTTAATACTACTTCAATAGAGTTCGCCTCTTCAATTACATGATAGTTGGTAACAATGTAGCCGTCATCTGAAATGATTACGCCCGAACCGGAAGCGCGAGCCTGTGGATTCAGATATTGATCCAATGCATTGATACTAAATCGGCCGCCTCCGTATACCGTACGAATGTGAACTACTGCGGGGGTCACATGCCGTGCGGCCGCCTCAAAATTTATTCCTGTTGCGATTTTGTTTAAAGAATCGGGAGCATAATTGGTGAAACGTAGGTTTTGCCTTTCTTCTATTGAACTATAAGCAGGACCCGCATCATAGAATTTAAGTGTAAAGATGGAGCCAACAATGGCTCCAATAAATGCGGTGCAGACAACCAATAGAATTAACAACGAACGCTTCATAACCGTCTCTTTGTGGTAAGGTACGGGTAATCAGGTAAATGGATAAGTGAAAAAATGATTTTTTTGAATTTCTCCCGCCAAACAAACAAAAGCGCCCTTCCGTTTCCGAAAAGGCGCCAACCCTAACCCGATAGCTATCGGGACAACCCCACTTCTTTGATTAGTTCACTTTAATCGTTTGTTTCAACGCTTTCTTTTCATCCTTCGGGATAGTAAGCTCCAGAATTCCGTTGTTATACTTTGCGTTGATTTTGGAAGCATCTACGTTTTCAGGTAAGGAGAAAGAACGATTGAAGGCACCATACTGAGTTTCGATGGTATGATAATTTTTGTCTTTCTTCTCGGTAGAGAACTTGCGCTCGCCACTTACCGTGAGATAATTGTCATTCAATTCGATTTTGAAATCTTCCTTACTAATGCCAGGCACAGCCAGATGCACTTCAAAAGCCTCAGGGGTTTCAACAATATCTACTTTAGGAACGAAAGCACTGCCACCAGAGCGGGCCAATGAATCGTTGAAGAACTTATCCACCAGCGCACTGAATGTGGTAGGTGTAAAGTCGTTGGTGTTATAGCGGATGATGCTCATAGTATTAATTTTTTTGGTTTGACATAAGTTTTTTAATCCATCCATTCTCTAGTGAAAAGTATGCCGACCCAATTTTAGGGTATAAAAACAGACAGTATGGCTGTTTATTAACTTAATTGAGTCAATAAGATGACATTAAGTCCGGAATTTTCTCTATATTCTCGCCTGGTAGGTATAGAGTTGATAGTAGCGGCCTTGTCTCGAAATCAGATCTTCGTGGCGTCCCTGCTCCTGAATCTGCCCGTTTTCGATTACCAATATTTGATTCGCCTGACGGATCGTGCTTAGCCTGTGGGCGATTACAAACGTAGTTCGGCCTTGCATGAGGGTGCGCAAACTTTCCTGAATATAGCTTTCACTTTCTGTATCCAGGTTGGAAGTGGCTTCATCTAAAATGAGGATTCTTGGGTTGGCAAGAATAGCTCGGGCGATGGCAATCCTTTGTCGCTGACCACCCGATAATTTTACACCACGTTCACCAATCACCGTTTCTAAACCTTTTTCAAAGCGATCGGTAAACTCATTAACAAAAGCAGCTTTAACAGCTTTTTGTAGTTCTTGCTCTGTTGAGTTGGGACGTGGAAATAAAATATTTTCGCGAATTGTTCCTTCAAATAAAAAGTCATCCTGCAACACGACACCCAACTGACTGCGGTAACTATCCAGAGAGATTTTACTCATATCAATCCCGTCCACGGTAATCGTACCGCTTTCGGGATTTAGAAAAGAAGCAGCCAATCCTGCAATGGTTGTCTTTCCAGAACCCGATGTGCCTACCAGTGCAGTTACCGATCCGACCGGAGCAGAGAAAGTAATATTTTTTAGTACCGGCTTCCCTTCTTCATAGGAGAATGACACATTCTTAAATTCAATGTTGCCCTTCATTTCGCCAATTTTTATGGTACGCACGGTGCCATCGTCTTCTACGGGTGTATTCATTAACTCTTCAGTACGATCCAATCCTGCAAAAGCTTCTGTTAACTGACTGCCTATGTTACTCATCTGCACAATAGGCGCAATCATAAATACCATAAACATGGTGAACTGGAGAAAATCACCGGCACTTAAATTGAAATAGCCACTAAGGCCCATAATGCCTACACTGGCAAGGCCCACTAAAAATGTTCCGGAACTGGTAACAAAACTGGTGGAGGTTAAACTCTTCTTCACGTTTTGGAAAAGTTGATCGACTCCTTTTTCAAAAACTTTTATTTCCTGTTGCTCGGCATTAAAGCCTTTTATAACCCGCACACCATTTAATGTTTCGGTCAATCGACCCGTAACATCGGCCGTTATTTTTCCACGTTCGCGAAAAACAGGCCGGATGATAGAAAAAGCTTTCATGGTGATCACACCAAAAATGGACATGGGCAATAAGACGAACAGTGTCATCAACGGATTAATGTAGATAAGAAATCCAACAGAGATAATGGCCGTTAAGGTTCCACCTACCAATTGCACCAAACCAGTGCCTACTAAATTGCGCACACCTTCAACATCGTTCATCACCCGGCTTACCAGGGCTCCGGATTTTTGATTGTCGAAAAATCGTATAGGTAAACGCAGTAAATGTTTTTGCACTTTGGATCGAAGTACAGAGATGAGATGCTGCGCTTCCACACTTAATATTTTGGTTAATAAAAATGAGGTGACCGCTTGAATCAAAATGGCAATGGTCAGAAAAGTAAGCAGCAAGGGAAGCTTATCGAGTTCCTTGTTAACAAGAATATCATCCATAAAGGGTTTAGTAGCCCAGGGTGGAACGAGACCAGCTGCCCTGCTTATGATAATTAGGATCAGACCCACAAAAAGGAGCTTCTTTCTAGGCCAGATGATGGTTTTAAATACTTCGCGAAGTGAGACTTTGGATTTAGACATAAGGTAGAGCTCGGTAATACTTGTAAGACGAGTAGACGATTATTTTAGTCTGCATACTGTTTAATTATTGATAATTTTTTGGTAGTAGCAGTATAGGGTGTGGTTATTCGAATAATTGAATGTATTTTTTAAAAGCGAAAATTCGATTTCTTTTAAACCCAGTTTGTTCTATTAAAATTCCCATTCTAATAAAATCATTAATTAACCGGTTTGCAGTTGTGATATTAATTTTAAGAAGAGAGGCGACTTCGGAGGCATGTACAATCGGGCGTTTATACAACTCCTTCATTAAAAGTTGGGCTAATACAGTCTTTTTCCCTAACGTAACGATTTTAAGTGTTTCAATTTCTTCCTTAAGTTGCAGTACCTTTTTGAACGTTTCAATAGAATTCTCAGCAGTTTCCCGGATACCTACTAAAAAAAATTTTAACCATTGATGCATATCGTTTTTACTACGCACAATCATTAGATTATCGTAGTATAAAATTTTATTTTTTTCGAAAAAATGTGATAAGTATAATGTTGGTTTTGATAATACTTGATTGCTGACCAGATATAATGTAATGAGTAAACGTCCTAACCTTCCATTACCATCTAAAAAAGGGTGGATAGTTTCAAACTGATAGTGAGCAATTGCAATTTTGATAAGGTGCGGTACTTTTATGTCGGTATTGTGAATAAAATTTTCCAAATCACCCATAAGATCAGCAAGATGATCATGGTGAGGAGGTATGAATGTTGCATCGGCAAGACTTGCCCCGCCAATCCAATTTTGACTTATCCGAAATTCGCCCGGATGTTTGTTCTTTCCACGCACACCTTGCAGAAGTTGGCGATGAGTTTGTTTTAGTAGCCGATTGCTTAGGGGCAAATGCTTTAACTCTTGAATGGCCGAATTGATTGCTTTAATGTAATTCTGGACTTCATCCCAATCGTCTCGTTTTTCGGGCCCAATGTCGCTTTCTTTCATCAAAGCCTCACCGATGTGCGTTTGTGTTCCTTCGATGCGGCTGCTTAGGGTGGCCTCTTTTGTAATATGCATGATGATAAAAAAGTCTACATCAGGCACCAGCATGCCAAACGCATTTAATTCACCTAATTTGCGGTCTGCATCACTAAGAAGCTGAACGATTTCTTCCGAATCAATGAGCCAGGGATGATTTACTTCAGTAGGAAGAAAGCTTCTATAATTGTATTGCTTTTGCCACTGACCAGCTTTAAATGACGACAGTGTTGGAGATGCCATAGGAATGATTATGTGCAAATATAATTATTTTTAATTGCACTAAATCGACTAAGTGCAAATAAGACTTCTTATATAGTAGATTTAAAATAGATAGGAAGAAATAAAAAAACACTCATGTTCATATGAGTGTTTTTAAAAGCTCTCCCTTTTGGACTTGAACCAAAGACCCTCTGATTAACAGTCAGATGCTCTAACCAGCTGAGCTAAGGGAGAATACTAATTCCAACCTGAATTGGGAGTGCAATATTACAGGTTTGAGCCCGAAATATCCAAATACTCAAAAAATATTCTCTTTTCGAATGTAAAACTCTTGTTAGGCATATTCCGTTGATTAACTTTGAAAATAAAAGTACTTTTATATGGAGCAAAACCAGTCCTATCAAAAAGACATCGAATCCATCCGTCAGTTGATGGAGCGGTCCGTAAAGTTTCTATCGCTAAGTGGGTTATCTGGAATTTTGGCAGGCGTCTATGCCTTGATAGGGGCTGGGGTTGCCTATTCAATTGTTTACAATCCTCAAACTCCCTTTGATTATCATGATCAGGCAGTAAAGGAAGTAATGATCGCTTTAAGACTTCTAATAATTGCTATTTCTGTATTGGTTGTTTCTGTTCTAACGGGTTATGTGTTGGCATCAAGAAAGGCGAAAAAACTTGGGCTTAAAGTCTGGGATACGACAAGCAAGAGACTTGTCATTAATTTAATTATACCATTGCTGACAGGTGGGATATTCATTTTGATTTTATTAGCGAAAGGCCACTATGGCATTGCTGCGCCAGCTTGCTTGATTTTTTATGGCCTCGCGTTAATCAATGCCAGTGCAAATCTTTTCGATGAAGTTCGTTATCTTGGTTTTTGCGAAATTGTGTTAGGACTTGTTGCTACGTTAATGCCTGGTTTCGGACTTCTGTTTTGGGCCATAGGCTTTGGTTTACTTCATATTGTGTATGGAGCCTTGATGTTTAAGAAGTACGATCGATGAAATGGTGTAAAATAAACATCGAACAATGGCATAATAATGATCTTAGCCATTCCATGTGGCCAAAGACAAGAAATTATTAACACATGAAAAACCCTTTTGACAACCTCGACAAGGTAATGGAACATCGGGTACGGCTCCAGATCGTATCGGTGTTAGTTGCCAATGAGTCATATGATTTTAATGCGTTGAAAGAACTTCTGGATGTTACCGATGGCAATCTGGCAACACATTTAAAGGCACTTGAACGCGAGAAATACATTTCCGTCATCAAATCTTTTGTTGAGCGCAAGCCCAACACCCGGTATAAAATCTCCGAACGCGGCCGCAGTGCTTTCAAAAAACACCTGGACGCGCTTGAAGAATTAATCAAGCAACAGAAAAAGTAAAAAAAATTTATTAATTCACTTTTAAATACAAAGTACTTTTAATTATTATAAATTATGGAAACACAAAACCCAAATCTCTTTGAGCGATTCAATCAATGGATCACCGAATCTATCATGGTAAAATTATTTTCTATTGGATTCCTGATTTTAATCCTGCTCATCCCGGCCTCGTGGATAGAAGATTTAATTCAGGAACGGCAGGGCAGGGCCAACGAAGTAATTCGTGAGGTCTCCGATAAGTGGTCGGGCACGCAGACTTTATCGGGCCCGGTGCTCATGATACCATTCACCAAAACAGAAAGAACCAAACGCTGGCAGGATGGTAAACAAATTGAAGAGTTAACCGAGTCTGTTCACAAGGCTTATTTTTTGCCCGAAGAGTATACCGTGAGCAGCAAAGTAGCGCCTGAAAAATTGCATCGTGGAATTTTTGATGTGGCTGTGTATGAAACAGACCTTTCTATGAAAGCAACTTATGCAACACCAGATTTCGCAGCCTGGAATATTCCGGACTCTCAGGTCCATTGGAAAGAGGCTGTGTTGCTCAATGGAATAACGGACTTGCGCGGGATCAGCGAGAATCCTGTAATTCAGGTTGGTGAAAATAAAATTTTGTCAGAACCTTCCAGCGATCTTGGATTGCTGATTAATCAGCCCATATTTTATCAAAATGAAAATGAATCCGTAACAAGTAAGAATCAATATCAACTTACCAGCGGCATTGTTGCTGCACTTGGCTGGCTTACACGACCAGAATCTCAGTTTACTGTATCTGTTCAGCTAAGCTTAAAGGGCAGTGAAGGACTTTATTTTGTACCAACAGGCAAATCAACCTTGGTTGATGTGACCGGACCTTGGCCTTCTCCTAGTTTTGAGGGCAAGTTATTGCCTGAAGATCGCACGGTCAATGAACAAGAGTTCTCTGCAAAATGGAAAGTGCTTTCTTTCAACCGACCGTTTGCACAGAAGTGGATAAATGATGATCAGTCTTTGAGTGGCTCAGAGTTTGGTGTTCGGTTGTTGATTCCGGCCGATCAATATCAAAAGAGTATCCGCACTGCAAAGTATGGAGTTCTGATAATCATTCTTGCTTTCACCGCTTTGTTTCTTGTTGAAATCACAACCAAAATCAGAATTCACCCCTTTCAATATATTTTGATTGGGGTTGCGCTGATCATTTATTATACTTTGTTATTATCACTGTCAGAACAAGTTGGGTATAATATAGCCTATGGTATATCATCAATCGCAACCATTTTTTTGGTGAGTTTCTATGCTTCCAGTTTTTTAAAGAAGAAATCAATTCTCTTTTTGTTTACGACTTTAATGACTTTTTTCTACGCATTCATATTCGTCATCATCCAAGCTCAGGACTACTCGTTACTGATTGGTAGTATTGGGTTATTTATAATTATTGGATTGCTCATGTACTTCTCCCGAAACATAAAATGGTATGGCGATAGAGTTGGGAATGCCATTGAGAGTTAAGCAGATTTGAAATAAGTTGGAAAAAGGCTCCATGCTTGGAGCCTTTTTCATTAACTTTCTCTCATGATGAAATATATAATTCTCATTTTCCTGCCAATCCTTAGTCTGGGACAACATCTTGTAACTCCATCCGAACGCTTTGTCAAGCATCGTTGGGAAGCACGCTGGGTTGGTCCCAAAGAAAAAGCAAATCAATATGGCGTCTATCATTTCAGGAAGTCATTTATATTAAAGACAAAACCACATCAGTTTATTATTCATCTTTCTGCTGATAACCGGTATCGGCTTTTTGTAAATGGTAGTTATGTTACTGATGGTCCACAAATCAGTGATGCGCGCCATTGGCGATTTGAATCGCTCGATATTGCGCCTTTGTTGAAACAGGGAGAGAACCTGCTCGCAGTACAGGTAGTTAATTTTGCGGAGGAAGCTCCAGTCTACATGATGGGTAAACGCACAGCTATGATCATGCAAGGCGATGATTCACTTACGTCAATAGTAAATACAAATCAGACCTGGAAGTATCGCACAGATAATTCGGTTGCTCCATTACTTTTTAAACCGGGTGACCCGAATCTCTTTTATCAATACTATGCAGCGGGCCCGCTTGAAAAAGTGGATGCCGCTAAATTTCCGTGGGGCTGGGAACAACCAACTTATAGTGATGCAAGCTGGACTCCTGTTCAACCTTCTGAAACAGGCGCTCCGTTTGGAGTTGTGGGGTATGGTGATGCCACTTGGGAACTGGTACCACGTTCAATCCCTCTTATGGAACGAACGTATCAAAAAAGTGGACTGATTCGTAGAAGTTCTGGATTGGCGCAACCAGTGAGCGGACTTCCCATTACAATTCCTGCACGGACAACAGTTTCAATTTTAGTTGATCAACAGGTTCTTACCTCCGCCTTTCCGGAATTGATTACTTCTGGAGGAAAGGATGGTCAAATTAAGGTTACCTATGCTGAAGCGCTTTTTGAAGACATAAAGAAGAAGGGCCATCGCGATTCTATTCAGGGTAAATCCATTCATGGGGTTTATGATATTTTTTTACCGGATGGTAACAAGAATCGCAATTTTACCACACTCACGTATCGTACTTTCCGATATGTGCAATTGGACATTACCACAGGAAGTGAACCGTTGACAGTCGAAAAATTCGGAAGTTGGTTTACCGGCTATCCTTTCGAAAAGAAAGGAACCTTTGCATCCAATGATAAAGACTTATCAAAAATCTTTGACATTGGTTGGCATACCGCACGACTTTGCGCCTATGAAACCTACATGGATTGTCCTTACTGGGAACGTTTACAATATGTTGGCGACACGCGTATTCAGGCTTTGGTTTCCTATTATGTTTCGGGTGATGATCGACTTGCAAAAAATGCCCTCGAGCAATTTGAAAGCTCACTTACCTACGATGGCCTGACTTATAGTCGCTACCCTTCTTCGTTGCCACAATACATTCCAAACTATTCGCTGGTGTGGGTAACTATGGTGCATGATTATTTTATGTATCGCAATGATCCGGAGTTTGTGAAAAGTTTCTTACCCGGCATGCAACGCGTATTGGATCACTTTGAGCAATACATGTCCCCCGATAATATGATGCGTGAGCAACCGTATTGGGATTTTCTGGATCATACTTTCCCAACACATAAAATCGTGGACGAAAGTTTTTTTAAACAACTTACTACAAACTCTCTTTTCTATGCCTACACGCTGAGTCTGGCTTCTGAAATGTTCGGATATTACAATCAACCACAACTTGCTCAGAAATATTCAGTCCGGAGTCAACAATTAAAAGCAGGCGTTAAAAAGCAGTGTTGGGATGCCAACAGGCAACTATATGCAGATACGCCTGATAAAAAGCATTTCAGTATGCATAGTAATATTCTTGCTGTGTTATGTGGCATGGTGCCGAAGGAAGAACAACAAAAATTTATGAAACGGATTGTTGAAGATAAAAATCTTACTAAAACAACACTTTATTTTGATTTCTATCTTGGTCGTGCGATGAATCAAACACAAGCCGGGGATTTGTATTTTACCTTATTGAATCAATGGAAAGAATTGCTGAACGTGGGTCTAACAACATTCCCGGAAGGAGTAGACCGCAGCGAATGTCATGCATGGAGTGCGAGTCCGGATTTTGAAATGCTGGCCACCTTTGCAGGGATACAACCACAAACTCCGGGTTTTAAAAAAGTACTTATTCGTCCCCTCTTGCAAAAATTGGAAACTGTTACCGGAAGTATTCCGCATTGGGCGGGAGAACTAGCAGTTGATTTCAAGAAAAATGGAAATCAGCTAACCGGAACAGTTACGTTGCCATTGTCCATCACGGGTAGATTGGAGTGGAACGGAAAAGTAATTGAATTAAAATCCGGGGAAAATAGGATATTAATAGATTAAAAAAAGGATAGTTAGTTGATTTGTCTTTATCAACCATAGTTTAGATATGTCACTCGTTTAAAATTTCTTTTAACTCATACTCTCTTAATTTGGCTGAATCAAGCGTTGGATATCGCTCTATTATTATCTCGCCCGCATTTTGCGTCATGATTGTCAAGCAGTAATATTTTTTTTTGTCTTGTTTAATACTTACTGCATCGGGGCCGCTCATTGAGTAAAATTTTACGTAAAGCTTAAGCCAGCTGATGAGATAATATGTTGAAAATTCGGTTTGGTTCTTTATCTCAAGTACTTGTTGGATAGGGGAGAAAAAGAACACTAAAAGGAGAATTAAATAAATTACAATTGGCCAGAATGTAATTTCAGTACGGCTTTCTATTTTTTCAGTAAACTGATAAAGAAAAACAGCTGTTCCGACAACGATAACTAGACCGAGCACGATGCTTTTAATTCTGCTGGTATGTAAAATGTTGTAGTTCCAGGTTCTTTTCATGATTGTACCCAAACTGCGTTTCGCTATTACAAAATAGCTACTCACTCCTTATCCAAAAACGGATATCGATAATCTGTTGGCGTAACAAACGTTTCCTTGATTGTTCGCATGGATACCCAACGCAACAAATTAACTTTTGCACCGGCCTTATCATTGGTGCCCGATCCTCTGGCTCCACCAAAGGGTTGTTGTCCTACAACAGCTCCGGTTGGCTTATCGTTGATATAAAAATTTCCAGCCGAGTTCACAAGTTTTTTAGTTGCCATCTCGACCGCATACCGATCTTTTGCCATGATGGAACCTGTTAATGCATAAGGCGATGTGCTATCCACAAGTTCAAGGGTTTGTTCAAAATTCTCTGCATGATAAACGTAGATTGTCATCACAGGTCCAAAAATTTCTTCACACATCGTAAGCGAGGAAGCATCTTTGGTTACAATAACTGTTGGCTCTACGAAATACCCTTTTGTTTTATCGTATTTACCTCCGGCAATGATTTCGTTCATTGGATTTTGGCGGGCTTTTTCAATATAGCCAGTAATAGAGTTGAATGCTTTTTCGTCAATAACGGCATTAATAAAGTTTCCAAAATCTTCGGTCGGTCCCATCTTGAAGCTTTTCAGATCTTCAATCAGGTATTTTTTTACATCGTCCCAAAGATTAGATGGAATATAGCAACGAGAAGCAGCTGAACATTTCTGACCCTGATATTCAAAGGCACCGCGCGCAATGGCAGTTGATACCTCTTTTGCATTCGCGCTTTCATGCACCATAATAAAATCTTTGCCCCCTGTTTCCCCAACAATGCGTGGATAAGAACGATACTTATGAATGTTATTTCCAATCGTCTTCCAGATGTTTTGAAACACACCGGTGCTTCCTGTAAAATGAATGCCGGCAAAATCGCGATGATTAAAGATTACTTCGCCTGCATCTGGCCCGCTTACATATACGAGATTGATAACCCCATCCGGCAGACCGGCTTCCTTAAGCACCTGCATGATTACATGGGCTGCATAGATTTGTGTATTGGCAGGTTTCCAAACTACTGTGTTGCCCATCAACGCGGCACTGGTGGGTAAGTTACCCGCAATGGCCGTGAAGTTGAAAGGTGTTAATGCGAACACAAAACCTTCGAGTGGTCTGTACTCCAACCGATTCCAAACACCCGGTGATGATTCTGGTTGATCGCGATAGATCTCACCCATGAAATGAACATTGAAGCGCAAAAAGTCAATGAGCTCGCAGGCAGCATCGATTTCTGCCTGAAATGCATTCTTGGATTGGCCAAGCATAGTGGCTGCATTGATTTTGTAACGGTAAGGACCCGCAAGCAAGTCAGCGGCTTTTAAAAATATGCTTGCTCTATTTTCCCAACTTAAGCCCGACCAAAGTTCTTTTGCTGCCAGTGCAGCATTCACCGCTTGCTCTACATGACCTTTATCTCCTTCATGAAAATAACCTAGTATATGTTGATGATCATGAGGTGGAGACAGGGGTTTCTTTTTGTCTGAACGAACTTCTTCGGCTCCAATGTACATCGGTATATCTAATACGGTTGCACGGGCTTCGGCCAACGCCTTTTTTAAGGTAGTGCGCTCTTTGCTACCAGGCGCGTAGGATAAAACAGGTTCGTTTTTTGGAACTGGGATGTGAAAGAAACCGGTTGACATACTGTTATAGTTTTAGTCTGAGTGATTTTAATTGATTGTCGGTCTAAACAAAGATTTAGACAGACTTAAACTTGATTTATTTTATTTTGTAACCACAAATTTACCGGATAAAGCCGGGCTTTTAAAGAATATCCTTTAACTCTTTCAGGTCATGAATTTCGAATCGGGTTTGTTCTTTGTGAGGGATTTTGTTCGGGTTGTAAAACACAGTGTCTAAGGAAGCATTTCTTGCCCCGCCAATATCTGTAAGCAAGTTATCACCAATCATCAGTGTTTCATGCGACTCAAAACCGCTTTCTGCCATTGCAAATTCAAAAATTTCTTTGGCAGGCTTTTTATGTCCGGCCCGGGCGGAAGTAACGATACTTTTAAAATAGGGTGTGATGCCTGATGAATCCAGTTTGGTAGATTGAATTTCATCAAACCCGTTGGTCACAATTGTCATTGGATATCGCGGATGCAAGTAGTCAAGGATCTCAATGGCATTCGGCATAAGCGCACTTTTTTTTGGCGATTTATCTACATACTCATCTGATAGCTTCAGCGACAAATCATAATTATCAATTCCCATTTCTAACATTATTTTGTGAAAGCGTTCGTACCGGATAACATCCCGATCGATTTGTCCAGTGTCATACAGTGTCCACAAATGAGTATTAACGGTAACAAAGGTTTTTAAAAAAACATGGATAGAATGTACCCCGACTTCAATAAGCTTATGCTCATGGAAGAGTTCTTGTAAAGTTTCGGTAGAATTGGTTTCGTAATCCCACAAGGTATGATCAAGATCAAAAAGAATAGAGCGGTATTTCATGAAAATTGAGTGGTCGGCTTGATTTGAAGTTTATTGAGGGATAATTCCCGATTGCTGTAAAGTGTTTGAAAAAGTTGCTGATCCTTTTGAAGCACCGGATCCCTGCTCAGAAATTGAAATATCTGGCGTGTAATGTCAAAAACTTCGTCTTTAAGTTGATAAAATACCCATTGGTTAATTTTTCTTGAAGTAAGGATACCTGAGTTTTTGAGATACAACAGGTGTCGCGAAGTTTTGGTTTGAGTAAATTCAAGAATATGTTCCAGGTCGGTAATGCACATTTCTCCGTTGGTTAAAATCAGATTTAAAATGCGCAACCGGGAAGTATCGGAGCAAGCCAAAAATATCTGGGCACCTAAATCAATATTAAAGTGTTTTAATCGCATCAGGAACCTGTAAAAATGCCGTCTTTTACCGTTGCGAAGATAGCAAAAACCATTGGTGGAGGAAGCCGGTTTTCATTAGGGTTGAATCACCTGAATCTTTATCTTTGAAAATTAACGATTGAAATGTGAAGAAATCAATTGGCTTTATACTGTGTGTGGGACTTTTGTTGATGTGCACGGCCATGACATCAATGGCTCAAAGCAAACGGAGGATTATACAGCTTTCCGGTTTTGTGAGTGATAGCGTAAATGTGCTTCCCGGAGTACACGTGTATGTTCCAAAAGCTGGCCGGGGTACGAGTACTAGTCCAGCAGGTTTTTTTTCGATGCCTGTGCTGGAGGGTGATAGTGTTGTCGTCAGCTCAATAGGTTATCACCGGCAGCATTATATAGTGCCACGCGGTGCTAATGATAACCTTACTATTATTGTCGAAATGGTCTCCGATGTTACGTATTTAAAGGAGGTACAGATCATGCCGTTCCCCACGGAAGAAGTATTTAAGGAAGCTGTGCTCGCACTAAATATTCCTATGGACAATGGTATTGATCAACGAAATCTAAATGCGGAATTAATTGCCTTGATGATAAAAACAACTCCCATGGACGGTGCGGCCAATTATAAATATTATATGGATCAATGGTCTACGTCTGCAGTTGATAAATTTCAACCACGCACCAATCCGTTCTTAAATCCATTCAATTGGGCCAAATTTATCCGCGATTTGAAACAGAATAAAAAGTAGGAGCAATAGGGCACGTTAGATGCCTGAATTTACTATTATTGCAACCTCAAAATTAATTCGAGATGTAGCGTCCTCCTGCGCATTGCTTCGGAGGACAGGCAGCCCGGCATGCCGGGCAAAGCTTCAACGAGGTTCTGGTGGGTTAAGCCAGAATCATAAATTTTGAGAATGGAAAGTTAATTCGAGATGTAGCGCAGCCCGGTTAGCGCATCACGTTAGGGACGTGGAGGCCGGAGGTTCGAATCCTCTCATCTCGACTTGACAGGACATCTTGGAATATTTTCCATTTGTCCTGTTTTTGTTTCTGCCTAATTCATTGTCAATCATATAAATAAAGTTGACGGCTTCATTGACACGCGGAGTTCGAAGTGATGTTCCGTCAAAAGTCATTTTTTCTGGGAACATCGAACTAATCACTTCACGCTTCTTTTCAATGTCACCTGTTTCATATATGTAATCCAACTTTAGCAGGCTGTCGATGCCCTTGCTCAAGAGTGGTTCAATGTTGGAAGGTTCATCCTTGTGTCCACTCAATTTGGCCTCCAACTTTTCAAGCTTATTGGTGTACTCGGTTTTCATCTCGCGGAAATCTGAAGGGTCAATTTGTTTGGATGACAGTAAGTCGCGGATGTAAGAGAGTTTTGCTTCCATCTGTTTTATTTCAGTGAGCAATTGTTTCCGGTCGTCATGTAGATGCTTGGTTTGATCATTCCACGATTCAATTAGCAATTGTTTGTACAAGTCAACCATCTCCGTGCGCGGCATATACTTTTTCAGTTCAGCAACAAAAAGTTCGTTGACCACATCCGCCCGGAACCTACAGGTGCACCCATCAAAACAATGATAGTAGGAATAATATTTGCTATGTCCTTTCGAAGCACTGCCAGTCAATAATTTTCCGCAGCTGTTGCAAACCAAAAATCCACGCAGGGGCAGTGATGCTTTGGAAGCAATCTTGAGTTTGTATGGTTTCCTTTTCCTACCGTCCAACGTGTCCTGAACTTCATGGAAGAGTGCCTCTGAAACAATCGGTTCATGCTGCCCTTTCACAAACCGGCCTTCTTCGTCTTTGTACTTTGGTATAAAGATCTTACCGCAATAAACGGGGTTCCGGATCGCAAACCAGAATAAGCTCTTTGTACCTCTGAACCCTTGCTCCTTCGCCTTTTTATAAATCTGCTCGGTGTTGAAAACTCCTTCGGCTATTTTTTCATATGACCAGCGTATCACCGATGCCATTGGGTCAGCGGGGGTAATAGACTTTCTTCCGGCTTCATCTATGCGGTTGATGTAGCCGATGGGTGCGAGGCCCATGTAGCGGCCTTCTTTGCGAGCTCTTCGCATCCCGTGTATTATATTCAATGCCCTGCGGTCGTTCTCCACTTCTGGTGCGGCTAAATAGAAGGCGAGCATCATCTTGTTCTCGGGGATGGAGAGATCAAGTGGCTGTTCGATGGCCTGTGGTTCGATACTCAATTTGCGCAATGTGTTTATCATTTGGTAGGCATCGCCAGCGTTCCTGCTGAAACGATCCCATTTAAGGAACAACACAAGATCAGCTTGTCCCTTGTACTTCTTAAGTTCGAGAAGGTATTTCTGCCATTCGGGGCGGTTGAATGTTTTTGCTGAATGATCTTCCAAGATGACCTTGCGGATAGTGATTTTGTTGATCTCACAATATTTTCTCAGAAGTTCTTCCTGGCTGCGTTGAGAATATCCTTTGTCCGCCTGCTCATCGGTGCTTACGCGGATGTAAAGATCGGCTGTTTTCATAATCGTTCATTTCTGTGGTGTATTACTTTTGATTTGACGGTGGCTGCTTTCTAAGGTAATTGGAAACGGAAATGTTTGCCAGTTTTCGGAGGAATTTTAATATCTCATCGGCCTGTTCGACCGTTACTTCCACTCCTTTACATCGTAGTGATGCAACTACTTTTTCAGCATCCAAATAGTCATTTGCCTTCTTATTTGAATTCTGTGCCGGCTGTTGTATGTCTTCCCTGATCATGCTCCCCGATGAAGGGAGCTAATCTGGAAAACATACTTAAAGATGATTCACAACTAGTTACCTACTGGGGTTCGATTTTTCCAGTTTGTCGAACTTCTTTTTTTCGGCCATCAATTCCGTATACGCTTTCAGCGACTGCTTGGTGATAGTGTCTTTATCAGCTTCAATTTTCATACTCCTTCGGTCCATAATTTTCGTATACACTAAATAAACATCGTCAGAGTCACCATCCATACCGATGAACTTGAGAATGAGTGAATCCAGGTGCGGTTGAAAAAAGCAGTCACTCAGTTCTACTTGTTGCAAGCCGCTAAACAAATGCCGGCTTTTGAGCTCTTCTGCGATGAGGTATAACGAAACTTGTATTTCTTCTGGTAGTCTAACCAGAGGAACATTGCGCCTTATTTTGTTCATGATGTGATGAATTTATTCGCTAATATAACCAAAATGGTTATATAACCAAATTGGATAAGTCGAGAAATTTGCTGCATGGCAAAACAGTCAACCAATTCAAGGAAGCGATTTAATCGAATTAAAGAGGTACTTGCGCTAAATGGTAAAACGCAGACATGGCTAGCGGAGCAACTTGATTATGATTTTGTCACGATTACCCGCTATGTTAATAATCACAGACAGCCCAGCATCCCCAGACTATTCGAAATAGCGCATGTTCTTAAAGTTAATCCCAGAGATCTCATCAATAGTTAAGCTTGATAAGGTAAGGGGTTACGATATGTCAATGGCTGAGCCATGGTACAAAACTACCGTGATTTTTCCCGAAGGTCTTGTTTCCATTGACAACCCAGTCGTTTCTTCAATATCAAAAATAGAATTCTTATAAGCAGAAAAAGAGAAAATAATAAAGCAAATCATGTCTATTTGTTGCACAACTCAGTGCGGAATTCTCTTTCAATTTAAAAAGTAAACACTTCAATTACAGTTTTATTAGAATTGATCTTTGCCCAATTGAATCAATGCTAATCCGAATTTATGTTCAAATCAATAAGCTCCTCTTAGGGTCAAGTTCTTAATGTTACAGCTGCAATACTCCCGACTTATACAACTTTTATCGGCATATAAGCATTCCATTGACTTAAAGATTACCCAAACTTTGTATCATGAAATCAAGGGGATTTCATCACTATAACTTAAATTAAATACTATGAAAAAAAGAATTAACGTAATGGGTGTGATTATTTTATTATTTACAATCACCCTGTCTATGCAGTCGTGTAGAGAAAAAGTAGCTCAAGAGAATACTGATAAAGTGACGAAATCATCATTGCAATTGGCAGAATCTGCGTCAACAAGTAAAACATTGTATGCGGAATCAAATGGAAGAAAAATTGCTTATCGCACAATTGGCAGTGGCCGGCCAATGATCCTGTGCCACCGATTTAGGGCAAACATGGATGATTGGGATCCAGCATTTTTGGATGCGCTTGCAAAGAATTATCAGGTTATCATTTTTGATCATAGTGGAATGGCTTCTTCAACAGGAACTCCATCCACAACAGTACTGGGCTTTGCACAAGATGTTAAAGATCTGGCAGATGCGTTGGGCTTTCATAAAATAATAGTTGGGGGTTGGTCCTTAGGTGGTTGGGTTGCACAGATCGTTACCACTGAATTTCCTGAACTTGTTTCCCACACTATCCTTATTGGAACAAAGCCTCCTGGAAAAGTTGAATTTCCAAATATGGAAGAAGCATTTCTCAATACTGCCTATAAGCCAACATATTCAGTCGATGATGAAACGATATTATTTTTTGAACCAACTTCAGCAATCAGCAGGGCTGCAGCGATAGCAAGTCATGATAGAATAGCAATCCGAACAACGGATCGAGATATTCCGATCCCTCAGCCTCTATGGGAATTCTATCATAAGTGTGGTGTAGACTTTGCCAACGACCCATACGGAGCACGAGAAAAGCTTCAAACAACAAATATTCCAATCTTGGTGATTTCTGCTGACCATGAGGTTTGTTTTCCACCTCAAAACTGGTATTCCTTAACCAGGAAACTCCCAACTACCCAATTCTTGATTATACCGCAAGCAGGGCATGGACCTCAACATCAATACCCTGAGTTTGTAGCACAGTGTATTGATAACTTTATCAAACAATTTAATTGAACCAAACTCTAAAGAGTGTTCGGAAGTAGCTTGGCAGCTGCCCACCTCTTTGCGGCAACAGGGTGTAGGGTATTGGTAACTATGGCAAAACTGCTAATGAATGGTTCCAGGAAAGGATTCATATCCACTTGCGCAGCAGGTGGGCAGGGCATAACAATGATCTTGTAAAAGTAGAAGACAAAATTATTTGATTGAATGGTTTTATTAGATGTGAAACCATATAAAATCCAGGATCAGATAGTAAATACCAGAAGTACGGTAGCCTCGCTTTTATAACTTATTAAAGTGACCAAGAAAAGCCAGTGACGTCATGAATCAATACCTTGCTCTGTTTCCGTATCTTCATAAACTATAGAAAACACAATTCATCATTTTTGAATTTTACTATTTCATCCGGGATGGTATTTAAAATATTTATCATTAAATATTTTAAATGCAATAAACCATCATTCATACAACAGCTGTGATGATTTGAATATTACTCAATCAATATCTCTTACTGAATTTCGGGGTAAAAGATCTGTGCTATGGATGAGGTAAAATTGAAATTTAATCAGGATGCCCGAGGCATTTTCTTCATCGAAAGCAATGGAGAGCAATTGGCTAAAATCGATATCGATGTCATTAATAGTAACCTTGTTGTACATGAAATGAACGCCAGAGAAAACGAAGATCTTTTATATCTCCAACTTTTTGAAGCTTTGATAAGCTATGCAAGGGAACACTATCTAAAAATAATTACCACGAATCGTTTTGTTTATAAAAAATTGACAGATCGATCAGATCAATATGCTGATGTCTGGGATGGCGATGCCGACTAAACACCAATGTATTATTGAATGTAATTTATCAATCTCTCAAATAAATGTTGTTTTCATTCTGTGAATTATGCAGAAGGGAGTTTTGGTTGGGTAGATGATCAATACATTTTTTGACTGTATCTGACTATTAATAACCACAACATCAAAAGGTAATTTTAACGAAAAACTACGACATGATATATCTTGCCAAAGGATGGTGGATATGTTTGGCATGCATACCGGGCATGATATTAGCACAACAACATTCTCCTTTTAAGGAGCTTCGTTATGACGAGCAATATGCGCTACTCGCCAACGACTCATCACACCACACACGGTATGCACGCTTTAAGTATGGATCTATTAAGAATGCGCCATTCTCAATAGGAGGTGAGGCACGTGTCCAATATTTTAAGGTAAAGAATGAAGACTGGGGTGAAACCCCGGAAAGCACTGATGGATACTTTTTGTCACGTTTCCTATTACATGCTAACTTCAACGCAGCAAAGAAGGCAC
The DNA here is from genome assembly GCA_022841475.1 of Cyclobacteriaceae bacterium. Lineage (GTDB taxonomy): Bacteria > Bacteroidota > Bacteroidia > Cytophagales > Cyclobacteriaceae > ELB16-189. The sequence goes on from JALHRJ010000014.1 coordinate 23,526, forward strand.
GCATCTTTACTCAAATTCAAGGCGGCCGCGCGGATTGGAAAAAAGTCATAAGCCCTATTGAGCAAAATCTTCTTGATCTTCATCAGGCATTTGTTGATTATAAGCTCGGCAACTCCCCATCAATTAAAGTACTTCTTAGATTAGGAAGGCAGGAATTACTGTATGGATCGCAACGATTAATATCCGTTCGGGAAGGATTAAATTATCGGCAATCTTTTGATGGTTTACGACTTATTGCCCTTCGTAAGGAACGAACCGTTGATTTGTTTTATACTCACTTTGTACAGGTGTACCCCGGGACATTCAATGATCGTAGCACAGGTAACATTCGTTTATGGGGCTTATATGTAGTTAATAAGTCGATAGCAGGAATCCACAATCTTGACTTTTATTACCTAGGATTCTTTAAACGTGATGTGGTTTTTCAGAATGCTTTTGGTCAGGAATTGCGTCACTCTTTGGGGTCAAGAATGTGGAATGTCTCCAATAAATTTTCATATGACGTGGAAGCTGTAATTCAAATAGGAACATTTGCTGATAAGCAAATTTTTGCAGGAACAGTCTCCGCCCATGTGACGCATAAAATGATGAATGTTTGGCTGGATCCAGAGATAGGTCTCAAGTCAGAAATAATTAGTGGGGACACCCAAATAGCAGATCAAACTGTTGGAACTTTTAATTCACTCTTTCCGCGTGGCGGGTATTTTGGGTTGGCGGCACGCTTCGGTCCCCGTAATCTAATGGACATCCATCCATCGCTGACAGTAACAATTTCTCAAACTATTTCCACAACAATCGACTATGATGTTTTCTGGCGATACGCTTCAAACGATGGACTGTATACGACACCGGGAGAGATAATCTATCCTGGGAAACCTGGTAGTACAATATTTATCGGAGACCAACTTGGTTGGAAACTCACAGTGACCCCTGGAATATTCGTTAAATTTACTTTGGAAGCCAAGTGGTTTCATACAGGAAAATTTATTCAACAGGCAGGTCCAGGAAAAGATATTCTATATGCCATGGCTCAAATGCAGTTGAAGTTCTGACTTCCATGGAGATCATATCTTTTTCTAATGAACGATTTACTGGCCTTACGGGTTTGCTAATGAAAATATCTGGTCATGGTATCTTCAACCAAACGAAAAAAGCTGATAAAAACATCCTTTCGATGGATAATACCTAGCTCATACCTTCTAACTGGATTAGTCTTAACTCAATTTTCTGCCCAGTGCCAGGTACAAAAACCTGGACTTACCGGAATGTCCCCCTCAAAATGGGTAAAAATAAGTAACACTCAGGCACCAGGTAGAATATATGGCACCCAAGGGGGATCTAAATTATACACCCAAGAGGATTTCTATTTCAAAATGTGGCTTCCGATTATCCAAAAAGCAAACATTAGTCTGATTGTTGGACCAAATTACAGGATTGAACAATTTGAATTTAAAGATGTTGGTGAAAACCATCTGGAGCAAATGTCGAATTGGAAACTGCAAACCTTAGGATTGGATTTAACTTCGCTCGTAACACTGAAGCACTATTCATGGATCATAGCTAGACTTAATGTAAAACAAAGTGCTAGTATTGACCATGATCAGATTCCTATAGATTATACAATATCTACTGTTTATATAAAGAAGAAATCTGATACTAGAGAAGTGGGGGTCGGAATAACGACCAACCATAGCGTGGGTAGAACAGTAGCATTTCCAATGATACTCTTCAATCATAACTTTTCAACAAAAACAGGCGTAGAAATTTTACTGCCTTACAAAATTTCGTGGCGGTATAACTTGACACCCACTGACATTTTTTATCTACAAGGCGAAGCCATGTCCAGAAGTTATTACCTCACTGGCTCTACAAAAGACTATTCATTTCGAAGAACAGAGTTTGATATGGGCTTAGTATACAACCGAAGAATTAATTCGCTATTAGGGATAGAATTATTTACTGGATATAGACACAACCTCAATACACGACTTCCAAATGAGATTACACCAGTCAAAACCTCGGGAGTATTATTTTCAGTTGAACTTTATATAAAATCTCCTTTTAATAAATAAAGGAACCATACCTTTCCTTCACAGGTATAAACAAAACCGTAGGAAGATAAAATAAAGCTTATAGGATGGGGTCTCCACCCCAATATGAACATAGATATATGATTTTCTCATCATAAATATCCATGAATTATCCATGATATAACATGGATTGGCAATTAAATACTCTCCTTAAGCAAAGTACTTTTACCAATGAACTGAGAGACTTAATCGTTATTATCTATGAAGACTTTTGCAAGTAATTGCCCGTTAAATAGAATCATCACTGACCTAGCCGACCCAGTAGAACTAATCGAGCAACTTCACGATCATGGTTACCAACAGATTTTTGAGCTTGTTGGAAATAAATTAGTTTCTCATCAAACAGGCCGGTTTTTCTATCCACGAGAATTTCATGTGGATCAACATATCCAACTCGGTGAACTCGCGCACTGCTATGCTGTGAATCACCTTACAGAAGAGATTAAAGGAATTTATCTTGCTTTTTGACTAATGTCAGTAATAAAGATGTCGAAAAATGTAATCGAAGAAATTCTAACTATATAATCTATGAACAAATTACTTTGGATGCTTTTAGCCTTGCTGGCCGGAGCCATGCTCCCTTTGCAAGGCGGTCTTAATGCCAAGCTTGGAAAAGCAATTGAAAGCCCTGTATATGCTTCTATGATTTCCTTTGTCATTGGTGCAGTTGCATTGGTAGTCTATATTATTTTGACAAAACAGTCAGTTCAGCTTGAAGGAATTAAAGATGCTCCTGCATACGTATGGCTGGCTGGTGCATTAGGTGCTTTTTATGTGACAGTAGTAATCCTCGCTTTTCCAAAAATTGGCCCGGCCCTTACATTCGGATTGATAGTGACTGGACAAATGCTAATCGCTATAATACTAGAACATTTCAATGTGATGGTTGCACAACATCATCCCATCACCTTGTGGCGCATAATTGGCATCACCCTTATCCTAACGGGAGTTATTGTTATTAGGAAATTTTGATCTACATACTTATTCAAACAACAAAATCACCCTCTGCAATGAAAGCCACCCATATTATCCTCCTTATCGTTCTGTTCGTCTATCCAAATATTTCATTCTCACAATCCAGGGCCGATATCATTATTCTGAATGGAAAGATCGTGACTCTTGATAGTAACAATACCATAGTGGAAGCTGTAGCGATTGACGGAAATAAAATTCTCGCAACCGGAACCAATGAAGTAATTCTCAAACTCAAGCGATCATCAACAATCATCATCGATGCTAAAGGTAAAACCATTTTGCCAGGTTTATTTGATAGTCACCTTCATGTAATTCGTGGTGGGAGATTTTATAATTCGGAATTGCGTTGGGATGGAGTCACCAGCTTGAAACGTGCTTTACAAATGTTACGCGAACAGGCGCAACGTACGCCAGATGGACAATGGGTTAGGGTAGTGGGAGGTTGGAATGAATATCAATTTGATGAGAAGCGCCTTCCCACCCTAGCCGAAATTAATGAAGCCACAGGAAAAGTACCTTCATTTATTTTGTATTTGTACGGAAAAGCGTGGCTTAATAAAGCAGGACTGGAGAAATTGAAAATCGAATCAGGAACTCAAAATCCGGTGGGAGGATTAATTGAAATGGATAATCAGGGAAATCCAACAGGTTTGCTGTTGGCAGAGCCAAATGCTTTCATCCTGTATTCAACACTCGCAAAACTCCCTGAACTGTCTTATAATGAAAATATAAATTCAACGATACAATACATGACTGAACTAAACAGACTCGGAGTAACTGCAGTCATGGATGCCGGAGGAGGGTTTCAAAATTTTCCAACTGACTATGTGGTTACAGACTCTTTGAATAAGGCTGGAAAAATCACTGTAAGACTCCCGTATTTTCTATTTGCACAAAAAAAAGGTACAGAACTCTATGACTATAAAAATTGGATTTCCCAGGTAGATCTAACTCATCCTCATGGTAACGGGATTGATGAAATTGACTATCATGTTGCAGGAGGTGGAGAAAATCTGGTGGGCGAGGCTGCCGACTTTGAAAATTTTTTATTTCCACGACCTGAGTTGCCACCTAGCATGGAGACAAATCTGAAGTCGGTTATTCAATTACTGGTAAAAAATCGCTGGCCCTTTCGGCTTCATGCAACATATAATGAAAGCATCACCCGCGACCTCAACGTAATTGAGGAGGTTAATCGTGAAACTCCCCTCAATGGGCTTACCTGGTTTATTGATCATGCTGAGACAATCAGCCTGGAAAATATTCATCGCATCAAAGCATTAGGAGGAGGTATCGCCATACAACACCGAATGGCATATCAAGGCGAAAGTTTTATCCATCGTTATGGAAAGATAGCGGCACAAAATTCACCCCCTGTAAAACAAATGCTTGAAGTGGGATTGCCCGTAGGATTAGGTACGGATGGAACTCGCGTTGCCTCCTATAATCCATGGATAGCATTGTATTGGATTACCACTGGCAAGACCATAGGGGGAACTCAGGTGATGGCAAAAGAAAATACACTCGACCGTCTTACTGCAATAAAGTTAGCGACCACGGGTGGTTACACATTAATTAAAGAAGATAATCATAAAGGTAAAATTCAAAAGAGTTATTTTGCAGATCTCATTATCCTGGATAAAGATTACTTCACTGTTACTGATGAAGATTTAAAGGGGATCACTTCACTACTTACCATAGTCGATGGAAAATTGGTTTATGCCGATGGGGATTATTCAAATCTGGTTCAGTCCCAACTCCCCGTGATGCCAACATGGAGCCCGGTGAAATACTATGGAGGATATCAAAAGAGATAGGCACATCTAAATATTGATTAAAGAAGTCCATTAAATAACAAAGTGTCAAAGTTAATCTTGTCGCAATTTTAGATGTTAAACTGAATTTAGGCAACCTGATCCCGTTGCGTGAAATTATTTAAAGGGAACATTATCTCGACTGACGTTCCCTTAAAGGTAGAAATAGTAATATTTCCATCAAGGTCTTCCGTTAAACCTCTCATCAATCGCATACCTAAGCTTGATTTTTGTTTTTGATTATTATTAATAAAGCCAATTCCATTGTCGCGGACACTTAATCTAACCAAATCATCATGGGTTATTTGGATGTCAATGATAATTTGGCATGAAATGTTAGTTGATGGAAAAGCGTATTTAATGGAATTGGTAATCGCTTCATTCAATATCAAACCAATGGGTATCGCTTGGTTTATATCTAATTTTATTTTCCCAATGTTTATTTTATATTGTATTCTTCCGCTTGTGCCGAATATATCTCTTAGATAACTCACAAGCTCATTTACATAGCCACCCATGTCAATTGACTCAATATTTTCAGATTGATATAAGCGCTGATGAATAAGAGACATAGCGTAAACTCTGTTTTGGCAATCTTGCATGGCTGCCAGTGCATCATTTTCTAACAGTGCTGATTGCGACTCGAGTAAACTAACCACTGTTTGAAGGTTATTTTTTACACGATGATGAACCTCTTTTAATAACCATTCTTTTTCCGTCACTAGTCGTTGTAGCAACTTGTTTTTTTCATGAATTTTCTTGTTAAGGATTTGTTTTGCGTGAAAGAAATAGAGCAGTACACTTGAAATAAAAAGTAGGATAAAAACTCCCGCCATCGTTAGTTTTTGTTTTAAATCTAATTGACTCAAGGCGTTTTGCTGAAGTTCATTTTGGTTTCTCAATAGTGAAATGGATTGTTCCTGAATCTGAATATCACGGTCTTTTTGCGCAGCTTGATAATAAAGTTTTAAGTTCTTCAATTGGTTATTTTTTTCACGTTCATTGAGTGTGTTTTTCATTGCAGTGAATAACTGAAGATGCTTAAGAGCACTTCGATGATTCCCTTGAGCTGAATCTATTTTATACCGATACTCGTTCACAGCCACAAGGTGTTCGGGCATGTCGTCTAATACTAATTTATCAAGCTGTTTGAGATATGCGCTTGCTTGCTTGAATCTTTTAAGTTTTACATAAGCCTTGGCGCAAGCTGTTAGAAATGTGGCTCTTGAATTTAGGGAAAGGTTTGAGTGATCAAGAACGGTAATTGCATCGCTCAATACCTGATCAGCTTCCTCGTATCGATGGGCATCGAGCAATGCAAATACCATGTTAAACTTTGTGAAAATCTGAAAGTTTGCTTTATCTGGAACAGGGTATTTGCTTGATAGACGTTGCAAGAATTCGATTGCCAGCTGAGGATTGTTTTGCTTTAAATAGATTTCACTAATTGGCCTGCTTATTACATACAATCGTTCTCTGTCTTGTAGTTGATCCGCCACATGATATGCTTTTTCAAAGTATATGAGGGCGCTATCATAGTGTGCCAATCTATTATATGTGCTCGCAAGCCGATAATAAATTGAAACTAAGCCAATGGTCGAGTCGCCAAGTTGTTTAGCTACTTTTAGAGCTTGGTGACCGTTCTTGGAAGCTTCATCATAGACTCCGATTCCATTAAGACAATAATTTAAGAGACTGTATGCCTCTTGACGACCGGGGTAGTTAATAGTTTCGTACAACTGTAGGCATTGAGTTAAGTTCTTAATGGCAGCTGGCCACTCTTCATTCCAGGAATACATGTCCGCAAGGTCCTGCAGCGCCTCAGCATGTTTCTTAGCGTTTTTTGTTTTAGAGAACGCCTCAACAGTTTGAGTTATTATTTTCACTTTTTCTGAGTACTCACCTTCGACATAGATAGAGTAGTATTGGGAAAGTTCACGCAATGACTCACCTAGCAAAAGGAAATCGTTTCGGTTGTTTGCGGCCTCAATTGCCTCTTGTGCAAAGAGTTTACCACTGTCTCGTTCACCTTTCTCACGGTGTGCCATCGCATTGAGCAAAAGGCTCCGCCCGATACCGGTATGATATGCCATCTTCTTGCTTAAAGAGGTGGCCTGATCAGCAAGTGATATTGCGCTATCCAAATCGATCAGGGCTTCTCCGCTTTTAAATATAAGATATTGGCTTAACGCTTGCTGAAGATTAACTCGATTTGTGTCAGGCTTGCTTTTCCGTAGCAATGTTAGTTTGTTAATTGCCTCTTGATAGGAAATATTCTGAGAAAACGCGGTTAACACAGGAGCAAAACAGAATAATAGTAAAATGTAGACTTCCCATGTATTCAACCCAATAAAGAAATTAACACGTTTGCTATTTTTTAATGTGTAGATCATGAAGCCAAGGTATCGTGAATTACCTTTACCTTTATTACGGCCCGTTAATTTGACATATTAATCATGGAATTATACAATTATTCAATCACTAAGTGGGTAGTTCCGCAGAAGATTTAATAAACGAACTGGAGCGGTAAAATATTTTATTTTACACAAAAGCATCGTTATCTTGTAAGAGTAACAGCTTCAATTTCACATTAACAGTGGATTCGGTTCACCAAAGAAGCATGCCGTATAAGGAGTATTAAATGAAAAGCATATCGATTGGTTTGTGTCTGAAACTAAATGTGCTATCTTAAATTTTAAAAATCTGATATAATGTAACTTTGCTGCTGAAAAATGATGCCATGGTAAACGATTTATATTTAAAACTTCGTTCGGTGACTATTACTTTTTGTCTGTCTTGTACCATCTTTATCACACTGGGTCAGGCGGTAGAAAATAAAGTTCCTTATTACAACATAGATCAGAAGCGTCTTCTTTTGATGTCAACAGGCAATTTTATTTTCGGAATTAGCCAGGGTCAATTCGAAATTGACAGTGCTTATCTGTTTGCTTGCAAGATGTATGGTTTAAGTCGATTGCTTGCATATAATGAAGAATATTCTGACGGAATCCCAACAACAGGTTCATTGTTAATAGATGCTGGACACATTGATTCTGCAAAAAAGCATCTGACTTCACTGACCGATATTGATCGCATTAAACTTCTGCTCGACCTGGGTGTGTTTTATACATTTAAAGCTGGGGCCAATTCCTATGATCTGGACAGTGCTTATTATTTTCTCGAACAGGCAGATGTTCTCACGGAAAAACTACCAGACAAGGAACTTAACATGGCTGTACGAGAACTATTGGGGCGTATGTTTTTCCAGATGGGAAAACAAGAGAAAAGCCAAAAGTATTTCGAATCCGTGGTAGACCATTATGCTCCTCTTGGCGATACCAAAGAATTGGCCAGAGCTTTGGAAATGAAAGCAATTCACCTGTCTTTCAGAGACTCTTCTCGGCTAAAACTACTTCAGGAATCCCTGCTTATATATGAAAAACTTAACTACGTGGAGAAACAGATTGAAGTGTTGACTCATATTGTGACGATCAAATTTTTTACCAATTGGCAAACTGCTACGGTGGATCTCGAACGCATTCTTGAGTTGCAGCGCAAGAGTGGATTCAAGCACGTACAGTATACATTAAATGTGTTAGCTTATCTCTGTGAAGCACGTGCAGAATATATAAAAGGTCAGATGCTTTCTCAGGAAGTCCTTGAGGTGATAAACGACCTAGGTGATCTTGAACTTGCTAGTGTTTTTTACCTTCGGAGTGCAAGTTTTTTTCTGCGTTTTGATAAAAGATCTCAAGCTGTTCAGCTTTTTGAAAGAATATTAAAGCAAAAGTTAGATCCTAATACCCAGATTTTTTGGTATCCCTGCTTGATGGTTATGACCGAATCGCTAATTAATTCTGGTCAGTCGGAACGAGCACTGCATTTGATAGATAGCATCACAGCAATTGTACCTCCATATTATTTGCGGGATAAGATTTCAATGAGTATTGAAAGAGCTCAGGCATATGCAAAACTCCATATGAATGAACAGGCTGAGAAACACTTTTCATTATGGAGGAGTTATGTGGAAACTGCTCCAATCCAATTTCAGCATGCAGAAATCCCACACAGTTGGGTAAGTATGGCTGTTTATTATTTTTCAATTGGAGACTTGGTAAAGAGTAAACTTTGCCTTGATAAGGCTTTTGGTTTCAAAAATAAATTTGCAGTGGCAACAAGCGCAAATTACTTTCGACTAAAATCATCACTAGATTCAGCAGATGGCAATTACCTGGCCGCAATGGAATATTATAAGTTGTATAAGTTATTTGATGACTCCTCACGCAACCTTCGCCACATTGGATTACTCGATCAGCTTCAGATTCAGTTCCAAACTAAAGAGAAGGATAAGGATATACAACTTCTTCAGAGTGGAATAAGACAAGGGATTTACCAAAGAAATATGATTCTGACAGGTACTGCTTTTTTATTAATAACAGCAATTCTATTGTTTTGGCAGTTCAGGGCCAAACAAAAAAGCAATGCAATTCTTGAATTGCAAAAAAAGGAAATCAATGATAAGAATACCATACTAACTTCCTTATTACAGGAAAAAGAATGGCTACTTAAAGAAGTCCATCACCGAGTTAAAAATAATCTTCAAACCGTAGTCAGCCTGTTGGAATCACAATCTTACTTTTTAGAAAAGGATGCTTTGTATGCCATTCAGGATTGTCAGAACCGTGTATACTCTATGTCCCTGATTCACCAACGACTTTACCAGTCTGAAAATGTAGAATCCATCAACTTGAGTTCTTACATTGCAGACCTGGTTGGCTACCTAACCAAAATATTTAATGTTGGAAACCGGATTCAATTTATCCTCTCTATACAATCGATTAAACTGGATGTTTCACAGGCAATTCCCGTTGGATTGATTTTGAATGAAGCGATAACTAACTCAATTAAGTACGCATTTCCATCCGACCGAATATTTTGCCAGATGATCATAGAGCTTCAAGAGAATGAAAATGATCTTATCACCTTGTCTATCCGAGACAACGGAATTGGACTTCCTAAAGACGTAGAGGTATTAAAAAGAGGAAGTCTCGGATTAAAGCTCATTAAAGGGTTGGCAGAAGATTTGCAGGGATCCTGTAGTATTGGTTCTGCGGATGGTGCTTTTATTGTCATCTCCTTTGTCAGACATCATTTGTTAGACCTAAACAGTGAATCTAACTCTTTTGGTTACGATAATAACTCCCTAAAGGTCTCACTATCGAAATGAATAGGCTGTAACACTTTTTCTATTTCTGCACGTGCGGGTTCAATCCAGATTGGTAATTTCAGAGCTTTTCCCAAATTAGATAGCTCCTCATCGATTAGGAACCCAGGAGGTTGTGTCGCCACCTCAAAAAGTATTCCTCCAGGTTCTCGAAAATAAATACTACGAAAATACTCACGATCAAGAACAGGTGTCACGTTAAGACCATTGACCAATAACTTCTCACGGATTTCGCTTTGGGTAATATTATTCAATGTTGCAAAGGCAACGTGATGAACGGTGCCACTCCCAGCTTTTCCTCTTAAGGCATCTGGAACACAAAGGATATCAATATAATCTCCCGGCTTACCACTGGCAGAATAACGGAAGCGATTGCCGGATTCACTGAGTAAATCATGATTCATTGAATTCAACAGCAGTCCAGCAGTTCGTTCATAGCCCTCTACGGAAAGGGTGACTCCATAAAATCCTTTTATGGCATGCTCCAAAGGAACAGGACCGTAGGTAAATCCAGTTCGTTGATCTTCGTTGTTGAATACTAATTCCAATCCCAGCCCATGAATATCTTTGAAAGTCAGGAATATTTCGTTTCCAAAACGTGTCTGAGGGGCACTATAATCAACATTAAATTTTTTTAATCGCTTCAACCAATAATCCAGTCCGTTGGTATGAACTGAAAACGAAGTGACTGTCAATTGCCCTTTTCCATGCCTCCCTCGCCTTAACCTTGGATAAGGAAAGAATGTCATTACGGTTCCAGGATGGCCATGTTCGTTTCCATAGTATAGGTGATAAATACTGGGTTCATCAAAGTTGACAGTCTTCTTGATTATTCTTAAACCAAGGACGCCCGCGTAAAAGTCTACATTCTTCTGGGCATCATCAGCCAATGCAGTGACATGATGAATACCAGTAATCAATGAATTATTCATAATCAGATATTTTTATAAACAATGATTTTCTTACTTGCTTCGTAATGTTTCGTGTCCGGTGTCCTTTTCCTGAGACATCTTCTACCAATAGAATTTCGCCCCCCTTAAACCTTCTAACAACTCCATCACTGGTTTCTATCTCAATCTCACCATCGAGCAAAATAATAAACTGACGGTCAGGTGCGGTGTGGAAATCCCAACTATAATCTTCTTTATTTTCCCTGAATTGAATCCAAGAAACAGATTCCAGAGCAGATAGAAATCCAACAACTCCGTGATCATGCAATAGAACACTCACGTCTTCAAAGTGACTCTCACCAGTTCGGTCAGCATAAATTTTTGTATAAACCATAATGTACATCAAGTGAACTAAGTCAAGTTCACCGCTAAACAGAAACAAATAACCCACGCATAAGACGGTAAAAAAATGTATATAATAAAGTTTTGGTTGTACGTTTCCTTTTGAAAAGAACGAACGATATACTCCGAATCGCTGACTAAATATATTTTTGTCAACTCCTCCATTTATACAATAAAATCAATTACCAAGACATACATGATGTGATTGCTTTCATTCAGCTTTGCATACGATTCAAATGAAAGGTTATGTCGTTTATTTAAACTGAAATACTATGTTACAAATTGGTACCCAAGCTCCTGAGTTTAATCTTTTTGCGTCTCCAAACCAAAAAGTAAGTCTTAGCGACTTGAGAGGAAGAAAAGTGATCATTGCATTTTATCCAGCAGATTGGAGCCCTATATGCGGAGATCAGCTGTCACTATACAATGAAATGCTCTCTTACTTTCGAAAAGAAAATGCCGAACTGATTGGAATTTCAGTTGATAGCAAATGGTGCCACTTCGCATTCTCTCAGGATAGAAAATTACACTTTCCACTTTTATCTGATTTTGAACCTAAAGGAAGTTTAGCGAAGGCGTATGAAGTATATGATGCGGATGAAGGAGAATGTAAAAGAGTCTTATATATTCTAGATGAAAGCGGAATCGTCCGATGGTCGTATCTGTCTCCAATCGGAATAAATCCAGGAGCCGATGGGATATTAACGGCATTGGAGGAAATGCGAAATAACAAAACTAACTAGTTCTATGTCAAAATTAACACCAGCCTTAAACAAGAGTGATCATGTCCAAGGTAATAAAGAAGCTTATATTGTACTGGTTGAATATGGTGACTACCAATGTCCTCATTGTGGTCAGGCCTATTCATTATTAAAGAAAATTCAGAATCAACTAGGGAACAATCTTTTGTTTGCTTTTCGGAATTTTCCACTAGCGCAAATCCACCCAAATGCTATCATGGCTGCCATCGCTGCCGAAGCCGCAGATGTGCAGGGAAAATTTTGGGAAATGCATGATGTAATTTTTGAAAACCAAAAAAAACTGGATACTAGTTCACTATTAACCTATGCAGATGATGTAGGACTTAACCGTAATAAAATGGAAGCAGATTTGAACGAGCCTGAATTGCTTGCGCGAGTAAGTCGTGATTTTGAAAATGGCATCCGAAGCGGAGTTAATGGAACTCCTTCATTCTTTATCAATGGCTTGAAGTACAATGACCCCTGGGGACATGATGAGCTTTTAAGTCATCTAGAAAAACTTATAAATCAACCACGATAAAATCGACTTTCATAATACTCGCTCTAATATTTACTATCCTAACAATAGATTTAATCCGAGTAAGACATAAAACCCCTTAATTACAGAGCACAACATTCAAGCCATTACACGATCTTACGTCAGAATGCAATCAAGCATTAATAACAGATGAAAAAAATTCTTGTTCCCACAGATTTTTCGGTAGCTGCCTCCTGGGCAATTGAAGTTGCTGCAGATATTGCTAAAAAGTCAGGCGCCATTATAATTTTATTAAATGTAATTGAACAAGAGACAAAACAATCCTTCAATGTGCAAGGCCAGATTGATCTTGGTGAAGGATGGGAGAACAAACTATTCACACTTAAACTCATCAAGCGCAATAAGACAAGGTTGGCAGAAATCAATACATCACTGCAGGATCAAGGCGTTGTGGCAACATCAAGGATGCGGATAGGTAATGCTTATCATGGAATCAGTTCAATTATCACAGAACAGGATGTGAACTTGGTGGTCATGGGTACTTCCGGTCAGACTACTTTTGAAAAACTTCTGGTAGGATCTAATACCGAGAAAATAGTTCGGAACTCCCGATGCCCGGTACTGACCGTACACAGTCCTCCTGCACTCCATGAATATCGAAATATTGTCTATGCCACCTCGCTGGCCCAGGAGGAGAGCACATTTGCTGATGTTATTAAACGAGCCCAGGAGATTTACGATGGTACCTTACACTTGGTTCGCATTAACACTCCTGGAAACTTTGTCCCTGATACATTAACGATCGATAGAATGAATCAATTTGCCAGGAATCTGAATCTAAAAAACTTCACCATCAATATATTTAATGATCTGTCTGAAGAAGAAGGTATTATTCACTTTGCTGAAACAATAAACGCAGACTTAATTGGTATGGCCACCCATGGTCGATCTGGATTTCTTCACCTTTGGTCCGGGAGTCTTTCAGAAGGCGTTGTTCAACATTCTCACAAACCTGTTTTAACTTTCTTAACGTCCAATGATTAGTCATGACTCTTACCATTTCTTTTTAAATATAACGATGACTTTCAACATCAATATTTTGGCAATCCTTTGAAAAAATTTTTAATACGGATCGATTGTGGCGGCACTTGCTTTAACTTCGCTATCAACGCCCATGAAAAAGTAGACAAGAACAAATTATAAATAAACTCACCTAACCATGAAATTAAAAATTAAGAAGAACTCACCAGCTTATTGGAGAATCTCGATTGATAACCCACCCCTCAATTTATTCGATCCTGAATTTAGCAATGAGTTAATGGTAGCCATTACCGAACTGGAACAGAATAAAGAGTTAAAGGTGGTCGTATTTGAAAGTGCTGTCCCTGATTTTTTTATGGCACACGTAGACTTGGTTCGTGCCAACCAACTTGACGTTACTCCCCAACCACCGTACGGTTTAACCCCCTGGCCTGATGTTTCTGTGCGATTGGAAAATGCACCTTTCGTAACTGTGGGACTAATTCGTGGAAGAGCTCGCGGAGTTGGAAGTGAATTTATTCAAGCATTAGACATACGCTTTGCAAGTAAAGAGAAGGCCATTTTCTCACAGCTGGAATTAGGAACAGGATTGTTTCCGGGTGCCGGTGGCATGGAGCGGCTGCCTTTGATTGTTGGTAGAGCAAGGGCGTTGGAAATCATGATGTCCTCTGATGATTATGATGCCGATACAGCCGAGAAATATGGAATGATAAACCGATCAATTCCTGATGCTGAATTGGATGCATTTGTCGAACGCTTTGCAACCAGGGTGGAACATTTTAGTAAAGAAGCAATCACGACAATAAAAGAATTGATCAATTCCCGAATTCGAATGGCTGAGCCTAAGGATATTATCGCCTCAGGTCAAAAGTTCTTTGACCTATTGAAGAAGCCTGTTTCGCAGACTCATATCGGAAACTTGATGAGTCAAGGCTTGCAGACACCAGAGTTTGAACTAAATATAGGGGATCGGTTTAATCCTAAATAGTCGGTAAACCAAGTTGACTTAACTCCAAAATGAGATCCTCTTATATTAATAAAATGATCTTGCTATAGGACTTAAGATAGAGAATGTTAAAGCAATCATTAAAAAGAATGAACCTTTGGAGTTTACCCATTTTATTGGATTGATTTCATATGCATACATCAAGCAAAGTGAATAGAAAGAGCAAGAATCAATACATCAGTTTTCGTTTTATGTATATGTATTGAAATTCGAATTCCCGACACCTTGCACCAGTAACAAATGGTAAAACGATGTCGGATGTTTTCCTAATTATTAGCACAATATTATCGAAGCGCATTGCTATAGTCATGCTGCTGTTCCTATTAAATTTGTTTTATGTGCAAGCCCAACAACAACTACGCATCTCTGTAGACAATGACTTTCTTGCCTTTCGCAAGGAGGATGGGGCTTACACTAACGGAATACGGTTGGATTATTTCTATTCTCCCAGAAGTAAGAAATCCATACCACCCATATTTATACGCACTGGAGATGGTTCTAAAATCACCTCCGGCTTTGGCATCATGCAAATGATGATCACCCCAAATAATATCAGGGAGGTAACTCCTTCAAAGGACGATTACCCATATTCTGGATCTTTGTTTGGTATCATTTCATTAAACTCAATAAATAAACACAAAACTAAGTCGATCACCACTCAATATGTATCAGGTCTTATAGGACCAGGTTCACTGGCTGATAAAACGCAGATCGGATTTCACCAACTCGGGGGCTTTGATCGTCCGGTAGGATGGGCGACACAATATAAAGGTATTGTATTTGTTAACCTGAATATCTCGGCTGAGAATCTAATCCTTTCGAAAGGTTTTCTTGAATTCATCCTGGGCGCAGAATTACAAGTAGGTACGATGATGAACAGCGCCAGACTTCAATCGATAGTCCGCATAGGAAAAATGAATCCGTATTTCGAAGGGATATTTAAACGATTCATTTCCTATGGTAGTGGTAAACACATCAACGCATATCTCTCTATTAAACCCTATGCACAGGTTGTAGGTCATAATGCGCTTTTGGAAGGCACTGTGTTCAACGCCCAAATTTATGAAATATCAGAATCTATACCCTTTATTGGTAAGCAGCGAATTATCTCACCATGGATCTTGGGTGGCGAAGCAGAGCTGGTGATGATTTATCACTCATTTGGTATTTCTGTAGCATATAAGGGCAGTACCGGACACTTACAAAACCAACCATTTAAGGTGTATGGGAATATTTCTCTTTGCTGGTCCTTTTAAGCACCTGATGGTTGTTTCTATACGTAAATCTTACGTGTATACCA
This sequence comes from Cyclobacteriaceae bacterium, assembly GCA_022841475.1. Taxonomy (GTDB): domain Bacteria; phylum Bacteroidota; class Bacteroidia; order Cytophagales; family Cyclobacteriaceae; genus ELB16-189. Next base: position 39,507 of record JALHRJ010000014.1, read on the forward strand.
ATGATATGTTAATTTCTTTGAAGATACCTTCTAGATAAATTTATGTTATAAGAAAGATCAAAATTTCTATCTGTAAACTGATTAACAAAATAATATGGAAAACAGAATTATGGGAATTCATCACATTACTGCTATCGCAGATAACGCACAACGTAATTTTAGGTTTTATACTCATGTAATGGGTCTGCGGTTAGTAAAGAAAACAGTCAATTTTGATGACCCTTCAACCTACCACTTATATTATGGAGATAGGCAAGGTTCACCAGGAACTATTCTTACTTTTTTTCCTTGGGAAGGAATTAAAAGAGGAAAAGCAGGAAATGGTATGGCAACTGAAATTACGTTTTCGGTTGAAGAAGGAAGCCTTGATTTTTGGAGGTCACGACTGCTTGCTGAAGGAGTACCGATTATCTCACAAGGAAAACGTTTTGAGGAAGATTTTCTTTCGTTTCGCGATCCCGATGGATTACACCTCACACTCATTGTCCCTCGAAAAAATGATGATCGGACAGTTTGGGAAACTGCAGAAATTAAATCACCTGTAGCCACAAAGGGCTTTCATAGTATTACTGTTAATCTTAAGAATGCGACTGCAACGACAAAGATTCTTACCAATATTTTTCAATATCGCTTTATAGAAAAAGAGGGAGAACGTTCGCGGTATCAGTCGGATGCGGTTGATTATGCGTCCATCATCGATGTTATTGAAGCCCCCGATGACAAGTCCGGTGTGAGTGCCGCAGGAACCATCCATCATATTGCGTTTCGTGTAAAAGATGAAGCAACACAAGAAATATTTCGTGAGCGGATTGTAGCTTATGGGTTGAATATAACAGATAAAATAGATCGGAATTATTTTTTTTCATTGTACTTTAAGGAGCCCGGTGGAGTTCTCTTTGAAATTGCAACTGATAACCCTGGATTTTCTATTGACGAACCTATCGAACAGCTAGGACTTCACCTTAAACTTCCCCACCAATACGAAACAAATCGTAAAGAAATTGAATCTTATTTACCGACAATTAATTAGTGTCTTTGGAAATATGCATCAACCCAATAAGCCAACTCATTATGCATAAGAAAAATACAATCATTGCAGGAGTAAAACTCACACAAGCTCAAAAGGCAATCATTATTCTGCATGGAAGAGGTGGTAATGCAAATGATAGCATTATATTGGCCAACCATCTTCATCTGGATGGATTTACGATTTTTGCCCCCGAGGCAACAAATCACTCGTGGTATCCTCGTTCTTTTTTGGCACCTATATCTGATAATGAACCTTGGCTAACTGCTGCTATTTCAATTATAAGGGAAATCGTTGATGAAATTAATCATCTCGGAATAAATCGCAATCAAATTTATTTTGCAGGTTTCTCCCAAGGCGCATGCTTAACGCTTGAATTTGTTGCACGCCATGCGTCCCGCTGGGGTGGAGTGGTGGCCTTTACCGGAGGACTGATTGGTGAACAAATTGATCAGATTAATTATAATGGAGATTTTGAAGAGACACCTATATTTATCGCCAGCAGTGATCCTGATCCGCATGTTCCTGTTCAACGCGTAAATGATTCCGTAGCATTGCTCAGAACTATGAATGCAAGGGTATCAGAGAAAATTTTCATGGATATGGGCCATAAAATTATACAACAAGAGATTGACTTGGCTAATGAATTAATCTTTGAGAAGTATGATCGTTGATTTATCCTTTTGATCAGTCATATAAATGAATCCGTACAATAATTGAAATGAATTATCATCCATACATCAGAATATTCTACAGTAGATTTGTTGCTGATTCAAACACATAATCGGTTAACAAAAATATTTCTGTATGAATGCAATCTATAAAATATTTAAGATTCAGATCTTGATATTCACGTTCATGTCACTAATAACAATTACAATGATGGCACAGATAAAGGATAAAAAAACCGACTCAGCGAAACAGGATAAAGTAGTGGATCCTTCCAAGGACCCTGATATTGAAAGGCAGACAAAAGCATTCTTGATTTCACTAAATGCAGCAGGTGGTAAACCGATGGAAGCAATGACTCCTTCAGAAGCTCGCAAAGTGTTAGAGGGAGCCCAGTCTTCTGTCAAAGTAGATCTTTCAGGTGTGGAAGTTTCTGAAAAAACAATCCAGCAGGATGGAATTTCAGTCAAACTATATATTGTACGGCCTGCTGGCATAAGTCTAGCACTCCCTGCTTTTATGTTTTTCCATGGCGGAGGCTGGGTGTTGGGAGATTTCATCACACATCAAAGAATGGTGCGAGACCTGGTTGTATACTCCGGAGCGGTGGCTGTCTTTGTAGAATATTCACGTTCTCCCGAAGCGAAATATCCTGTGGCAATTAATCAGGCTTATGCAGCCACAAAATGGGTGGCTGCCAATGGGGCATCGATCAACGTAGATGGCAAACGTCTCGCAGTGGCCGGCAATAGTGTAGGCGGTAATATGGCTGCTGTTGTGGCAATGATGGCAAAAGATAAGAAAGGACCGTCCATCCGTTTTCAGGTTCTCTTTTGGCCAGTAACGGATATTGATTTTGAAACTTCTACCTATAAAAAATACGGAACCTCACGCTTTCTTACCCGGAATATGATGATCTGGTTTTGGGATTCGTATGCTTCACAGGAACAACGCAAAGAACTCTATGCGGCTCCTCTCAGGGCTGCAACCGAACAACTGAAAGGCTTGCCGCCTGCACTGGTTCAGACTGCTGAAAACGATGTACTCCGTCATGAAGGCGAAGAGTATGCCAGGAAGATGAATAAGGCTGGGGTTGATGTTACCCTTATTCGTGTTCAGGGAATGATCCATGATTATGGATTGCTGAATCCGCTCTCTTCAATTCCGACCGTTAATTCCGCCTTGCGCGGAGCAGGTGCAGAAATTAAAAACGCGTTGAAATAATTGGTATCAATCAACAGGATAAACCATATGGCTTTACTATCTACTATGAATTTCTGCGAAAATAAGTTTAGTATATGGATAATAATTTTGATGTTATAGTAATTGGTTCCGGCCCGGGCGGTTATGTAGCTGCAATACGCGCTGCTCAACTTGGATTTAAAACGGCAATCATTGAGAAGTATGACAAACTCGGTGGATGCTGTACCAATGTAGGATGTATTCCTGCCAAAGCTTTACTGGATAGTACGGAATTGTTTCACTTGGCAAATTCAAAATTCAATGAACACGGCATAAATACGCCGGGTGTAATGTTGAATTTTCCGCAGCTAATGAAACGGAAGAGTGAAGTAGTCCGGCAGAATGCCAATGGAGTAGCTTTTCTAATGAAAAAAAATAAGATTGAAATCATTCATGGCATCGCATCATTTCTTTCTTCCAGCCAGCTACAGGTAACACAGAAGGACAGCTCAGCGATAATGCTTGGATCAAAGTATTTTATCATTGCCACAGGCTCCAAACCCTCAACCTTGCCCGGGATAACCATTGATAAGAAAAGAATTATCACTTCCACCGAAGCCTTATCCCTGCAGGAAAAACCTGCCAGTATGGTGATTATAGGGGGTGGAGTGATAGGAGTAGAGATGGCATCAATTTATGCACGCATTGGAGTGAAGGTTACTATTCTTGAATTTATGAATTCGCTAATCCCAACCATGGACAATGATCTCGGCAAAGAACTTAAAAAGATTTTGGCAAAAGTTGGAGTGGAGTCATTGTTGAATCACCAGGTAAAATCAGTTATCAATAAAGGAAATGAAGTGGAAGTGACCTTTCTGAACGAAGTGAAAGCGGAACAAACAATTACAGCGGATTATTGTCTCGTTGCCGTAGGAAGAACATCATTCACCCAGGGCCTTGGTCTTGAAAATACTTCAGTTAAAACTGACTCGCGGGGAAAGATTGTGGTCAATGAAAATCTGCAAACTACGGTGAAAGGTATTTTTGCAATCGGAGATGTCATTGATGGTCCCATGCTTGCACACAAAGGAGAAGAAGAGGGCGTCTATGTGGCGGAATACATTAAAGGACAGAAACCACATATAGATTATCGCCTCATCCCGTCTGTTGTCTATACATGGCCGGAAGTTGCTAGCGTAGGATCAACTGAGGATGAACTTAAAAAAAATAAGATTCCCTATAACCAAGGTAAGTTCCCCTTCTCTGCCAGTGGACGCGCAAGGGCAGCTATGGAAGCAGACGGTTTTGTAAAAGTACTAACTGATCCGAAATATGGAGAAGTCCTGGGCGTACATATCATAGGCCCTAGGGCAGCAGACCTAATCGCTCAGGCGGTAATCGGGATGCATTTTGAAACTACCGATGAAGATATGACCCGGTTATCCTATGCTCATCCCACCTATTCAGAAGCTTTGAAAGAAGCGTATCTCATTGCGTCTGGTCAGGGTGCGCTGAACCTTTGATAAACTCATAAATAGCGATTTAACTATAACCGATATACAAAAAGTAAACTTATGCCAATGAATAAACTACTTACAACACTAATGATGATTATGGCAACACTGGTCACACTAGCCCAGACATCCAAAGAGGATTTAGAAGTTGTTCAACTTGTCTTCGGGAAATCCAAAAAGGCATTTGTCAGTGAATACATGAAAATAGATAAAAGCGTTGGCAACACTGCTTTTTGGAATTTGCATGAAGAATACGAAAGGCAACGAAGAGGTTTGATGCAGGAAAGATACGACCTGATCTCAATATATATCGACCAGTATTTTACGCTGGACAATGAAACGGCTGGAGACATCGCAAAGAAACTCATAGATAACACCGAAGGTTTGGATAAATTGAATAACCGATATTATAGAAAATTTGAAAAAAAGATCGGTGGACTAAAGGCAGCTACACTTTTTCAGATTGAGCTTTATTTTCAGACTTCCATACAGGCAGGTCTGCAGGATCAGATTCCTTTGATAGGTCAACTTCAGATAAAAGAATAATAAATATTCATTTGGGTTCCGAATTCACTAGGCGGGTATGTAAACCTTCAGGAAATTTATAGGTAAAACAGGAATCCTAGCCTTGCCAGCAAGTAAAAAGCATTCGCTAATTCTACAGCTTTTTGAGGTATTTCAGCCTTTTATTTCCTCCGTATCATTTTCATTTTTGAATGTCGGCTATATCAGGGCGATCATAGCATATATCCGCAAGATGTAAACTTCAGGCAGACACGGTCAATAATAACTTAATAATCGATTATTTAAGCCATAGTATTTATACAGTCATGAAAAAAAACTCAATTGCTGTTTGGAAAGGGTCTGGAAGAGATGGAAGTGGATTTGTGACTACTCAAAGCAAGGTGCTGAATGAAACACCCTATTCCTTCAATAGCCGTTTTGCAGAAGGAATTGGAACCAATCCTGAAGAACTCCTTGCAGCCGCGCATGCAGGCTGCTTCACCATGAAGCTCACCTTTGTATTGAATGAAATTGGTTTTGTGCCGGAAGAACTTGAGACCACTTGCACAATTAACTTTGAAAAAGGAGCAATCGTAGGTTCACACCTGTTTGTGAAGGCAAAAATAACAGACATTAGCAAAGAAATACTGGACGAAAGCATCAAGGAAGCGGAAATAAATTGCCCGGTCAGTAGAGTGTTAAATGCAAAGATTACCACGGAAAGCGTCTTGAACGGATGAATCAGGATCCAGCCAAGGAGTAATATCTGAACGAGAAAGGATCACAATTGAGCATTTAACGATCAGAATCTCGAGTTCTAGGTTGCCGGTATTAACTACTTCCTGACTAATAGAAATTAGCAAGCCTATTTTGATTATATTCGAAGATGCCAAAATCAAATCAGAAAATTGATTATGGTCAAAGGCCTAAGGGTGTTGATCGGCAAGCAGTTCTGGAAAGAGAGCTTGCCGAAAAAAATATTTTAATTTCCCTCAATAGTGATATCGCGTCCATTGTCGATAATAGAGATATTCTTCAAATTATTCTTCCTAAACTAAAGCAGCTTTTTAATACCGATGATATCTTTATTTGCAAACTTGACACTGATCAGGAAACTTTAAACCCAATCCTCAGGATGGGAGGTAAGCGCAGGTATAAACATCCTCACTACGAAGCGGTCATAAATTCAAATTTTCCTATTCACGATGGATTCATTGATTCAATCTTAAAATCAAAAGTTCCTCTCATTTTTGATATTGAGTCGGTATGCAAATGGCCTAATCCTCCAGAGTACATGATGGTCTCGAAAGAAACCGGTCTCAAAGAAAGCCTCTCAACACGTCTTTACAACGGTGATGAGCTCAATGGAATACTTACACTTTGGTCAGAGTCAGAAAATGCATTTACCCCTCACCATGTTGAACTTATTCAAAGTATTGCAGATCAAATATCTGTGATAGTTAACAATATTCACTCTAATGAGATTGTACGTCAGCGAGAAAAGGAAAATGAGACACTTCTCTCAATCAGTACTCAAATCGCAGCCATCCGAAATAAAGAGGACCTTACTAACATTCTCGCTGTTTCATTGAAGAAATATCTCCCTTTTCAAGATTGCACCATTACACTCTATGATTGGAAAAGGAAAGCTCAATACGTGTACGCATACCATATTGAAAAAATTAGAATCAAGGACCCAGAATTCAAGTCCGTACTGATGGGTCATTATCCCTTGGATAACAGCGACCTTTCTAAACCACATGAACCGGTGGTAATCGATTTGGATACTCTTGTGACCAATCAAGAGACAAAAACCTGGGCTACCTTTATTAGAAAATCAGGAATCAAAGAGTTCGCCAGCATTAAACTGACCAACGGAGATAGCTTGCTGGGTTTATTCGTGTTGCTAGCCGAGAATAAGAACTCCTTCTCGCTGAGCCATCTAAGTTTCATGCAAAAGATCTCCTATCAGATTTCAATTGCCGTAGCCAAACTATTGGGGAATGAAGAAATTGAACGAAGAGAGGCAGAGAAATCATTACTGCTCTCGATCAGCAATGACATGGCACTGGTTCGCGATAAAGACGACATGGCCAGAATCATTAACGAAAAGCTCAAAAAACTTTTTTTAATCGATGATTTTACAATTGTCTCTCTCCAGGAGAATAAACTCACCTATGGAGCCTATTTATTTGATCAGGAAGATACGCCCTATAAAAAGAAACGCGAGTACATTGAGACGCTATTCAACAATTTTAAATTCGAAACAGGATTATACGATGTCGTATTGGCATCTGATTCTCCAGTGGTCTTTAATATAGATAAAATCATGACTCAGGAGATTGTACCTGGGCACATCCGATTTTTTAACTCCCTGGGCATCCATGAAATAGTGGGCACTGCGTTGCGCATCGGAAATGAAAACATAGGAATACTATGGATTCAACCACAAGTACCCAATAGTTTTGATCAGATAAATCAGAATGTGTATAGGGGTGTGTGTTCACAAATCTCCATTGCTTTGGCCAATATTGTTGCTAACGAAGAAATCCAAAGGAAGGAACAGGAAAAATCAATATTGCTTTCATTAAGCAATGAGATTGTAACAATGCGCGATAAAAATGACTTATTCAGACTTGTTGATACTAAATTCAAAGAATTATTCTCAATCGAAGGATTTGGTATAGCGCTTATAAATGGAGATGGGGAAACTCATAGTACATTTCTGATCAATGTTAAGGAGAAGGCATTGAATCATGAAAGTTTTAAGGATGTACTCTCGCAAAAGTATAGTATATCTGATGGCATCTTTGAAAGGGTTACTGGCTCTGAAAGTCCTGTACAAATTAATGTTGCAGAACTTCCTGAGGGTCCTGATACTCCAAGGTACGCGAGACTTTGGAAAGAGGTTTGTATTAACCAGATTGTTGGCATCGCTTTACGTGTAGGGGAGAAGAATCTTGGGTGTCTTTTCTTGCATATGAAGCAGGAATCTATTAAGGTTTTAAATAACAACCTGCTGAAGGGGGTGTGTGCCCATATATCACTTGCTCTCTCCAATATTTTAGCCAATGAGAAAATTGCCAAGCAATTAGAGGAAATCAGTAGCTATAAAAACAGACTTGAAGAAGAAAATCAATACTTGCAAAATGAAATTGGAACTTCTTACAATTTTGGCGAAATCATTGGGTCTGGTATTGAAATTCAAAAAGTATATCACCTCTTGTCACAGGTCGCTTTTACAAACAGTACTGTACTCATTTCTGGTGAAACCGGCACAGGAAAAGAATTAATTGCTAGGGCAATTCATAATGCATCGCCCCGTAAAGATAAACTTATGGTGAAAGTGAATTGTGCAGCTATTCCCATCAACTTAATCGAAAGTGAATTATTTGGACATGAAAAAGGTGCATTCACAGGAGCCACCGAAAGAAGAATAGGAAAATTTGAACTCGCCAACAAAAGCACTTTGTTCCTTGATGAGATCGGTGAAATGCCAACTGAAATTCAGGTCAAACTGCTTCGGGCATTGCAGGAAAGAGAAATAGAAAGAATAGGAGGAAGTAGTACAATAAAAATCGATGTGCGCATTATAGCCGCTACAAACCGAAATCTTAGGACTGAAGTGGAAGAGGGGAAATTCAGAAGTGACTTGTATTACAGACTAAATGTTTTTCCTCTTTCTTTGCCTCCCTTACGCGAAAGAAAAGATGATATCCCAGAATTGGCACTTCATTTTATGAATCGCTTTGCGAAAAATGCTGGTAAGAAGATAAACTCAATATCTCCCAGAATCATGCAGGAAATGATATCCTACCCTTGGCCAGGTAATATCCGCGAATTGGAGCACTTCATGGAAAGAAGTGTTCTGCTTACGAACGGTACCACAATTAAAGAAATTGCCTTACCTACTATTGGAAATGCCCTGAAAAAAAGCCTAAAGGATCAATATGTAAAAACAATAAAGGAGAACGAGCGGGATCACATCCTTGAGGTATTGAAAAAGTGTAACGGAAAAATTTATGGGAAAGGTGGAGCAGCGGCACTCCTGGGAATCCCTGTATCAACACTTAATTCCAAAATAGCAAAACTCGAAATCAAGAAGGACCAGGCATTTGAATAAGTCAAAAATGAAAATAGGATCCATGTTTTTACTCGTTTTATGTTCTTTACTTCCTTCATCTTGTGGAGACTCTAGTTCGCTACTGTGGGAACCAAATGTCCTGACCGATACAAGTGAAGTCACACTAATTGGTAACGCTGAATCGGGTAATAAAGGATTACTTAATTATGAAGGCGATGTTTATATTCATGTTGGTCTTATCACCAGTAAGTCCAATTCGGGGAATGAGTGGAAGTATGTAAAATTCAAATGGGGATCCCGTGAGATAGCCGCCAGGACAACTCCGGTCGGAGAAAATAAATGGAGCTATTTAATTCCAAACATCAGAGAGTTTTTTGGTGTTGCAAATGATGAAAAGATCATCAGTCTTGCCGTACTTTTCAGGTCAGGAGCCTGCATCGATATTTTTTGTAAAGTACTTAGAAACGCAGATGGGAGTAATATGTATATACCTATCAAGGATGAAACAGTGAATAAATGATATGAAAGCTAGGACCTTTCTTAATTCCAGACACCAGGTAACGAAAGTGTTCATGATGATATGGATGTGGATTGTGCCTGGTTGCCTCTCGGTGGTCGCTCAGAAAAATAGTTCGGAATGGCTTCAGGCACTGGAAGCAAAGATTGAACAGTCTTCTCATTTTGACAATGAAAGATTCATGGAGATTGATCAATACTATCAACAAGGCCCTGGTGAAAATAGTGACACGTACTCTTTTTATCTTAGGCTATTCGATGAGTATTCTAATCTTAATTTTGACTCAGCTTACAGGTATGCAGGGAAGTTGTACGAAATTGCGCGGCAATCCAGAGATTCTTCTCGGATCGAATCCGCGAAAATAAAATTAGGTTTCACTCTATTATCTGCGGGAATGTATAAGGAAGTATTTGATACACTTCGGACCATTGACCTACGTCACCTTAACTCTAGCATAAAAGCGGAATACTATATCTTAAAGGCCCGTTGCCATTACGATCTGGCTGATTACAACCAAAATGAATTCTATTCACCACACTATAATGCTCGTGGCAACGAATTTATTGACTCAGCATTGTTATCACTTCCTGTCTCTTCCTTTGAATACAATTACTATAATGGGTTGAAATTTATCCGAAGTCAGAATGATAAGAAAGCAGCTGTATATTTGGAAAGACTCGTACAGGACACCACTCTATCTGACCATCAAAGAGCACTAGCAGCATCTACCTTTGCCGACATTTTCGTTCGAAAGGAACAATTCGATTCAGTCATTAGTCTGCTCTGTGAAGCTGCCATCAAAGATATAGAAGCATCAACAAAAGAAACCTCCGCTACCTACTACCTGGCTATTTTATTGTTTCAAAGGGGTGATGTAAAAACAGCTTCCCTTTTTATCCAAAAAGCGGCTGAAGATGCTCAATTCTATGGGGCAAGACAAAGGGTGATCCAAGTGAACTCTCAGGTGCCCTTGATCATGGAACAACTTGCAGTAGTTGATATGAAACGAAAGAATATATTTCGATATGCTATAATAATTACTACCATTTTTTTAGCTCTTTTTGCTCTCGTATTTGTTATCATCAGACAGGTTAAAAGATTGAAAAGCCAGCAATTCATAATTAATCAAAAGAACGATTCCCTCCAGAATTTACTGCTTGAAAAGGATGGCCTTCTTGCCGAAAAGGAGTGGTTAAGAAAGGAAATTCATCACCGTGTTAAGAACAACCTTCAAACTGTAATGAGTCTTCTTAAATCTCAATCTGCCTTCCTTAAGGACGGAGCCTTGTTGGCAATACGGGATAGCCAGCACCGTATCTATTCCATGTCTTTGATTCACCAAAAACTGTATCAGTCCGAAAATGTTTCTAGCTTGGACATGAATTTCTATATTCCTGAGTTAATTAATTATTTACGTGACAGTTTTGACCCCTATCACAAAATCCGATTCAACGTACAAATTGAATCGGTTACCCTCAATTTATCTCAAGCAGTTCCTTTAGGGATCATCCTCACTGAAGCAATCTCCAATGCCATGAAGTATGCGTTTCCTACAGATAAGAATGGTATCATAAACCTGACTTTAAGTAAGATATCATCAAACTTCGTTATGTTAGCTGTGGCCGATAATGGTGTGGGGCTTCCGATTGGATTTGATACAAGTAACAAGAACTCCCTAGGGATCAGGCTTATCAATGGACTAAGCCAGGATATTGATGCAAAATTAAAAATTGAATCTAACAAGGGAACAACTATAACACTTGAATTTGAAGTAGACTGAAACAGACAAGGCTTATGAGCAAACGAATACTGGTTGTTGAAGATGAATTTATTGAAGCGAATCACTTGGAAATTATTCTTACAAGGGCAGGCTATGAAGTTTGTTCAATTGCTCGCTCCGTACCTTTTGCGTTGAATATCATCAAGAATGAAAATCCGGATTTCGTACTTCTTGATATCATGCTGAAGGGCAAACTAACAGGAATTGACCTCGGTAAAATCCTTCTGGAAAGAAATATTCCGTTTGTTTATATTTCAGCGAATTCGAATAAGGAAACATTAGATGCAGCAAAAGCGACAGAACCCTATGGATTCCTCGTGAAACCTTTTCGTGAAAAAGATGTTTTGGTTACCCTCGACATCGCCTACTACCTCCATGAGCATCGCTTGCAAACTGCATTGCAAAAAGAATTACAGAGCGATAAAATTAATACGAATGAAAAGACATATACCTTCGGTGGCATTTCAAAAAGCTTTTTAGATTATCGACTGATCGGGAGTAATGCCGCCTTTCGGAAGGTACTCAACCACCTTCAACTTGTTGCTCCTATGGAAACTTCCGTTCTTATTACAGGTGAAAGTGGCACCGGAAAGGAAAAAATTGCAGAATGCATACATGGGCTCTCTAAGAGAAGTGATAAACCTATGGTAAAGGTTAATTGTGCAGCTATTCCCGCAACCCTGATTGAGTCTGAATTGTTTGGTCACGAACGCGGTGCATTTACTGGAGCAACAGAAAAACGAATTGGAAAGTTTGAAGCGGCCAAAGATGGTACCATTTTCCTTGACGAAATAGGAGAGATGCCGGTTGATATGCAAGTAAAATTACTGCGTGCGCTGCAGGAGAAAGAAATAGAAAGAATTGGAAGTAATGTACCAATAAAAATAAATGCCCGGGTTATTGCTGCTACTAATTTAGATCTGGAGAACGAAGTTTCTGAAGGCCGTTTCCGTATTGACTTATTCTATCGGCTCAATGTCTTTCCCCTTTCGCTTCCTCCGCTGCGAGAGCGTAAGGAGGACATTCAACTTTTAGCCAATTATTTTATTGAATCAATCTCCAAAAAACTTGGAAGAAAAATTAATGGCATTTCTGATTATACGTTTAACGCCATGATCAACTATGATTGGCCCGGAAACATTCGTGAACTAGAACATTTTATTGAAAGAAGTATTCTGTTGGCTCAGGGAAATATTATTGACAATGATGAGCTGTCTGTGAGAGTGGAAACAAAAGCCTTTCGCCAAAACGTGGTTGAAGGCAAGACCATTGAGGAGAACGAACGAAATCACATCTTATCTATGATCAATAAATGCAAAGGAAAAATATCGGGTGAAGATGGTGCTGCTGCATTACTTGGGATACCAGTTTCTACTCTTAACTCCCGAATAAAAAAATTAGGTATAGAAAAAAAAACCCACTTTAGGGAGTAATTCATTTTACTCAAGCGTTCATATCATTTCTTTACTTCCTTAATTATTACTGGCAGTTGACTAACGTCATCTGCTCGGAATTGTACACCATATAATAAGATCGGGACATGTTTTCAGCCTGTAGCCTCTGCTACTTTTGAACTGTAAAAACAAAATTCAGTATGAAAACAAACCGACTAACTGATCCAGTAATAAACTGGAAGAAGCAAAAACATCTATTCCTGATTTTAATATTGTTATCCTGTTGTTTGGGTAGTAATTTTTCATTGTCTGCTCAAGAAAAAGTCCAAACGGTCCACTCAAAAACAATTGTATTCATTACAGGCGCATTTGTGAGCAACAGTGGTTGGGAGGAATGGCAAAGATATTTTGAAAGCAAGGGTTATAAAACCATTGCACCACCCTGGCCACATAAGGATGGTACTGCAGCTGAACTGAGGGCGCGACAACCATATGATACTGCCCTGGCACGACTTACTATGAAAGAAGTGGTGGAGTTTTATGCTGACATCATTTCGAAGTGTTCCGAGAAACCTATTGTAATAGGGCATTCATTCGGTGGTTTAATTACACAGCTCATGGTGAATCGTGACATTGTCGCGGCTGGGATTGCTATACATCCGGCACCAACAAAGGGTGTACTTCCTTATGAATTTGGATTTTTGCGTGGCGGAAGTAAATCGTTGGGCCTTTTTACATCAAAGGACAAAACCTATCTGATGTCATTCAAAAAATGGCAATATGCCTTTACTAATGGAATGTCGTTGGAAGAACAACGTGCTTCCTATGATGCTAACACCATTCCCGAATCAAAGACAGTTGCTCGCGGAGGGCTTTCAAAAGTTGCAAAAGTGGATTATAAAAAGCCTCACCCTCGCTTGCTCATCACGTCCGGGGATAAAGATCATATTATACCCGCACATCTAAACAAAAGAAACTATAAAAAATATAAACCAAGTGGCTCCATTCTGGAATACAAAGAATTCCCCGGAAGAAATCATTATGTACTTGGATTGCCTACTTGGAAGGAAGATGCTGATTACATTCTGACTTGGATTGACAAGCACTCACGGTAACTATGATTATCGCAATCATTGGGGCCACTGGAGCTACAGGGAAAATTTGCTTACAGCTATTGCTTCGCCATGCAGAGGTTCACCAGGTCATTTCGATCGGAAGAAACAGCACCAGACTTAATCATATCAAACTTATGGAGTTACCATTTCAACATCAGGAATTATCCTCAATCAATAAGGTAGATGCCTTCATTTCATGCATTGGAACTACCATGGGGAAAGCAAAGACTCGCACAGCATTCAGAAAGGTGGATCTAGAACTTCCTGTTCAAATAGCTAATCTTCTCAGGAACCGAGGATGCCATACAGCAGTTGTGTTATCCGCTCTCGGTGCAAATGCCTCGTCTTCTTTTTTTTATGCTGCTGTGAAAGGTCAAATGGAAGAGGGAATTACCAGCGTTGGATTTAATAGCGTTTCCATCTTCCGCCCTTCCTTTATTGAGGTGGATAGAAAAGATGAAAGAACTGGCGAACGATGGATGATTGGTTTACTGAAATTAGTTTCAATATTCATGATCGGACCATTGAAAAAACTCAAACCACAAAATGCCAATATTTTAGCAGGTGCTATGATGACAGCCGTACTACAGCAAAAGAAGGGTATTTACTTTTACACCTCACCATTCAAGGACGACTTTAGTCAGGAGCATGTCCCAATTGAACTATCCTGATACCGGAATAGCCCGTGCAAAACTCAATTTTCAAACAATACATTTTGATCACTTAACCAAAAAGCTATGGAACCAAATCCTTTATTTTCATCTACACTCGGTATTATCCATACCATTGTAGGAATTGTCGCCATTATTGTTGCTCTTACTGCTTTAATTCGTCATGGTAAAATAGACCCCTCAACCGGTTCAGGGAAGTGGTACATTTTCTTGACTCTATTCACCTGTCTAAATTCATTTGCCGTCATGAAGACAGGTCACCTTTCACCCTCGCATTTTTTGTCCGTACTGATTCTTTTGCTTTTACCGGTTGGAATAATATTTCAATCGAGAAGTAAAAAAGGCACTGGGTTCGAATACGTTGGTGTTGTCGCTATGTCAATGACTCTGTTTCTTTCCTTTATTCCAACCATTGTGGAAACGCTCACCCGGATTCCACTTGGACATCCGCTCGCTACCAGTGATAAAGATCCAATCATCCAACCCTTTGTCTTGCTTTTAACAACCACTTTTGTAATTGGATCAATTTACCAGGTGGTCAAAATGAGAAAACTAAGAAAGACAAATGTTAAAGCATGGTAATCGGAATTGAAACTATCCATTAAAAATCATAAAACAACTTGAAAATGAAAGAAATCATCGAACAACAACGAGAATATTTTAATTCCAATGTGACTAAACCATTATCCTTTAGGCTTGCAGCGCTAAAGACACTTAAGAAGGTGTTGAAGGATAACCAAAACCAATTGGATGCAGCAATTAAAAAGGATTTTGGGAAACAACGTTTCGAAAATCTGTTAACTGAACTTTATGTGGTTCAGGATGACCTTACTGTTGCCATTGACAACCTCGAAGTGTGGGCAAGCAACAAACCTATCCCTACTAATGT
Organism: Cyclobacteriaceae bacterium; assembly: GCA_022841475.1. Lineage (GTDB taxonomy): Bacteria > Bacteroidota > Bacteroidia > Cytophagales > Cyclobacteriaceae > ELB16-189. The sequence continues at coordinate 54,853 of JALHRJ010000014.1, forward strand.
CCTCAACGACCCATCTACGTGTTATATTATGGCCGAACCACTAGGCGTCAGCCTTATCATAGGTCCGTGGAATTATCCGTACCAACTTACCTTGGCACCAATTGTTGCGGCAATAGCTGCAGGTTGCACGGCCATCATTAAGCCAAGCGAACTCACGGTCAACAGCAGTAGCCTCATTGCAAAACTTATAAACGAAAACTTTGATTCAAAGTACCTGCATGTTGTGCTCGGTGGAATTCCAGAAACAACTGCTCTACTGGAGCAAAAATTTGACAAGATATTTTTTACAGGAAGCGTACCCGTAGGGAAGATTGTTTACCAGGCAGCTGCCAAGCACTTAACTCCTGTAACTCTGGAACTTGGAGGAAAGAGCCCTGTAATCATTATGGAGGACAGCGATCTGGAGCTAACTGTGAAGCGTCTGGTTTGGGGGAAATTTTTAAATAGCGGACAAACCTGCATTGCACCAGATTATGTTTTTGTACACAGCAAAATAGAAAATAAATTTCTTGAACTGCTCACTACCGAAATCAAAACCCGCGAGTACAAATTGGAAAATGGAAACTTGGTTCAGATTGTTAATGATCGGAATACTACCCGTCTTGCGAATCTCATCGACCCTGGAAAAGTACACTACGGAGGGAAAGTTGATGTGAAGAATCGACTTATAGAACCTACAATATTAACAAATGTTACTTGGGATGATAAGGTTATGCAAGAGGAAATATTCGGACCAATCTTGCCGGTAATGACCTTTAATAACCTTAAAGAGGTTATCCGTCAGATTAAGGAAAGACCCAAGCCCCTGGCATTATATCTATTTACAAAAAGTGAGGAGACCAAAAATAAAGTTCTATCCGAAGTTTCCTTTGGCGGTGGGTGTGTGAATGATACAATCATGCACATTTCTGTTGGAGCATTACCCTTTGGAGGGGTAGGGGATAGTGGTATTGGTAGCTATCATGGCGAAGAAGGCTTTAAATCTTTTTCTCATTACAAGAGTATCCTTGATAAACCATTCACTCCCGAACCGGAAATAAAGTTCTCTCCGTACACAACCGAGAAAATTCAAATGATGGAATCACTGGTAAATTAATAGGTTATTAAAAAGGTAAACCAAGATATATGAAAATTCGCGCAGCTGTATTGGATCAACCACATCAGCCATTTCATGTCCAGGATATAGAAATGAATCAGGAGCTTCGCCCCTTAGAGGTTCTGGTGAAAATCATCGCCACTGGATTATGTCATACTGATCTTTCTGTTAGAGATCAACATATACCCGTTCCTTTTCCCGTAATCGTGGGGCATGAAGGTGCTGGTATCGTTCAGGATATTGGGTCAGGAGTGACCACAATAAAAAAGGGCGACCGTGTGTTATTAGCGCCAGCCAGCTGTGGCAAATGTATGAATTGTCTATCCGGCCATCCTTCTTATTGTGTCAACCTTTATGTATTGAATATGCCTGGTCCTAGAAACGATGGATCACATCCATATCATGATCAGCAAGGCAATGGAGTAAGCGGATTTTTCTTTGGCCAGTCTTCCTTTGGAACCTACTCATTAACCACCGAAAATAGTGTTGTTAAAGTCGATAGTGATGTTCCACTGGAGATTATGGGACCACTTGGATGCGGAATGCAAACAGGTGCCGGAACGGTGTTAAATGTATTACGCCCTAACGCTGGAGAAAGCCTGGTGGTATTTGGAGTAGGCCCTGTTGGGTTGGCAGCAATCATGGCCGCAAAAGCAGCTGGATGCACAACGATAGTGGCCGTGGATATCCATGAAAACCGACTTGCCTTAGCGTTGAATCTCGGAGCCACTCATATAATAAATAGTAAAGAAGAAAATCCAGGTCAGGCCATCGAGCAAAGGATTCGTCCAGGTGGAGTTCATTATACCGTTGACACCACCGGCAGGAATGAAATTATTCATCATGCCATCGGATGCCTGCGCTTTATGGGAAAGTGTGCATTGATTGCGGTACCTTCTTCAGCTACCCTAACCATCGACTACTCAGTGTTGAATAGTGGACGATCCATTCAGGTGGTTGTGGAAGGGGATAGCGTACCACAATTATTCATTCCCAAATTAATTGAACTTTATAAAAAAGGAATGTTTCCCTTTGAAAAACTGATCCGCTTTTACGAATTAGAAGAAATTAATCAAGCCGTAACAGATACCGAAAAAGGAATCACTTTGAAAGCAGTGATTCGAATGCCACAGTAGCTCAACTACTCATCTTTAAAAATCGATAGTCTTTTTCGGGCTATCGATTTTTTTACCAAATAAAATTATCGTCATCGCATCCACAAAGGTTGTATAATAAATACAAGATTTCTCTTGAAATGTAAAATCATTCAGTCAATACTCTAGCCTACATTTGTTTGTATTAAAAAAAACTAAACACTTTAAAATGAAAAAAAGTATGAGAACAAATCTGACCCTTGCCCTTCTTGTATGGGCCTTTGCAGCATTTGCGCAGAAGCCTTCTGTCGAACTATTAACACCCAGCAACCATTCATTGATTCTGATTGATCATGAAAGTCAAATGGCGTTTGCAGTTAAGAACATTGACATTGAAGAACTAAGGAACAACACAGGACTGGTAGCAGGTGGTTCTAAGATTTTCAATGTACCAACGGTTGTAACAACAGTGGCTGAGAAATCCTTTAGTGGCCCGGTATTCAAAGAGTTAATAGATGTATATCCTTCGGGATATATCGATAGAACAACGATGAATGCATGGGAAGATCCGAATGCCTATAAAGCAATTGTTGCAAAAGGAAAAAAGCGAATTGTCATGGCCGGTCTATGGACAAGCGTATGTATTGCAGGCCCGGCCTTGTCAGCAAAAGCGGAGGGCTATGATGTATATGTCATCACCGATGCATGCGGGGATGTATCAAAGGAAGCTCATGACATGGCGATCCTTCGCATGTCCCAAGCAGGTGTGAAGATGATGACCTCAACACAGTATGTGTTGGAACTTCAGCGGGATTGGGCCAGGGGTGAAACTTATACACCAGTTACAGACCTATTCAAAAAATATGGTGGCGCATATGGAGTGGGCCTTGACTATGCGCACACCATGTTGAAGCATTAAGTCTTCATTGTTTTAGGTGGCAAAGACTTGGCTATTAAAATAGTCAGGTCTTTTTTTATTTTATGAACAATGTAAATGATGTTGATATGAGTGGATAATTAACGAACAATCGACAGTGCTATATGTGCCGCATTATTGTAACTAACAAGTAATCATTTATTTAGCAACTTGGTACGACAGTTGGAAAGGTTGATTAAAAACCTCAATCAACATGAACTCAACTGGGCAGCAAATTCAACTTAGAAGTCTCGATTATTTTAAGACAGAGACAATAGAACATAAGCGATCTCTCTTCAATATTAAAGAAGTGAGAAGTAATGATGAAGCTAGCTTCAACACCTTAACAACGTGTACACGCCTGGAGCACTTTGAACTTCTGTGGATTTTTACAGGAAAAGCCGTCTTAACTATAGACACCCAAAGGAATGAGCTTACAGATAATGTCATTTATTTTTTGGTTCCCGGTCAAACCAGGCAACTGCAACAGCATGCTGATATGCTGGGCTACCTGATCTCAGTAAGCGCGGATTTTTTATCTTTATCTGAACTACAATTACCTCCGCAGTCTATCAAGGACCGAAAATGTATGTTCGTCTATCCAGATGAAAAGTCATCAGAAGAAATGCTCATCATTGTGAAAAGAATGAATAAAGAACTTGAAAATTACTACCTGCTCCGTTCGGAGATCCTGAAGGGATTTTTAAAGATTTTCATGATTTATTTTTCAAGGAAAATTGAATCAACCCATGAAGTAGATGGTTCCATTTACAACGGTAGGGGCCAGGAAATTACAGATAACTTTATGTTCCTTGTAAAAAAACATTTTGCCAGTAAAAAGAAAGTAGAAGATTATGCCAGCGAACTTTGTGTTACACCAAATTACCTGAACTGGGTGGTCAAGAAATTTTCTGGCTTCCCCGCAAGTCATCATATCCAACAACATGTCATTCTTGAAGCTAAAAAAAAGGCCCTCTATTCGATGCTCCGCATGAAGGAAATAGCGATTGAACTTGGTTTTAATGACTATGCACATTTCAGTAAATATTTTAAAAACTATGCGGGTACTAGTTTTTCGCAATTCAGAAAAATGATCTTGCGCTAAGCCATAGCCCTCTATGTAATTGGGTTGAACTACGAAGTAATTCTACAATCCGGCTTTTCTTGCTTCTGGTAACGTCACTAGAGAAAGTGAACAACATTGTTTCGTTAATTATCGAAATACCGACAGCAATCTTTCGCTGATTTCAGTTTATATATTTGTTTATCAATTAGTTAGGTAAGTGGCATGGGTATTGGAATATAGTTAATAACCAATCCCATAGGTATGAATACATCTTATACTTTCGCAGAATCAACCCTGGTTAAAGCCCAGACAAGTAATGCACACCTCCATCAAAAAGTAGTGCCTTTTGAGATCTATTCTTTGGAGGATTTATATACAGATGATCCTGAAAAACTGGAAATGAGCTCACGTCTCACTCGATTCGAAATCCTATGGATACAACGAGGAAAAGGATCTCTCAGCATTGACCTTAATAAAATGGACATTGACATCAACACTATAATTTGCCTCATCCCAGGTCAGCTCCGGAAATTTAATAAGGGTACTACCAAAATTGAAGGCTATTATATTTCACTCTGTGCTGATTTCTTATGCATGCCAGAAAGCCAACTTGACTTTTCCTTCCTCATCGCTCAACATAATCGCGGCAATAATTATTTAATGCTTCAGCCCGATGAGGAGACTATCGTTGAGATGGATGAGGTGGTTTTAAAAATGAGTCGCGAATTCAAAAACAGTTATCTGATGCGATCTGAAATCCTGCAAGGGTTTCTTAAGATTTTTATGATCTATCTGTCGCGGAAAATGGAAAAGGTAATTTCTGACAAAATGTGTTGCAAGGATGCAGAAATGGTGAGCCGGTTTATGATGATGCTCAAGAAAGAATTTGCCAATAAAAAGAAAGTTGCAGAGTATGCTGAAGAACTGTGCGTTACGCCTAATTATCTTAATCAAATGGTTAAACGTATTTCAGGATTTCCAGCAAGTCACCATATACAGCAACAAATCATTATAGAAGCAAAGCGACAGGCTTTGTATTCAGGCATGCGGCTAAAAGAGATAGCTGATTTTTTGGGATTTAATGATTATGCCCACTTCAGTAAGTTCTTTAAAAATTATTCAGGTACCAATTTTTCTAATTTCAAAAAAACGCTAGTGAGCTGAAAATATTTCCAATCAATAAAATTCAAATAGTATGATTGCTAAGATTAAACCACAAAGTAAAGGAACGAAACAACTCTTTGAGCACCCAGTTTTAGAACGATTAAGTCGTACACATATTTCGATTCCATTGATAGTTTTTTTTAGCTACTCATTGGGACTTTTGATTTGGAATGTCACCCACACAAACTTGAGTTTGGTAACCTCAACCATTCTCTTTGGAGTTGGATTTATTGCTTTCACCTGGGTAGAATACATAGTTCATCGTCATGTTTTTCATATGAAAACATTTACAAACGTAAGAGAGAAATTTCAATACACCATGCATGGTGTACATCATGAATTTCCCAAAGACAAAGACCGATTGGCCATGCCCCCGCTGATAAGCATTGCCATCTCTACAATTTTACTGCTCATATTAAAAGCAGTCTTAGGTGATTTTGTATTTGCATTCCTGCCTGGATTCTTGGTAGGTTATGCATCGTACCTGGTAGTTCACTACTTAGTACATGTATACCCGCCACCAAAAAACATCTTTAAAGTGCTTTGGATAAATCACAGTATCCATCACTACAAGGACGGTGAATTTGTTTTTGGAGTGTCGTCACCGTTATGGGACTACGTCTATGGAACAATAAGAGGTAAAAATACCTAACGACTTCTTGGCTTTCAAATTCAATATACTTAAAGGATGTAGGTAGTCATAGCTTGCCAATCAATACAAAGATGGTTGACAAGCCCGTCAGATATGCATTAAGAAATTTTATCGGATTAATACAAATATAGTGTGGTAATGTCCATCGGAGGTTCGCGAATAGAATTCTATTTTTATTCATAAATCATCATAGCCTATGAATACTAAAATCGGAGTCAATCAAGAATTCCTTGAAAAGAGTGGATTCATATTAGCAAGAATAGTATCGGATGAGTTTGTATTATACATAAAAACAAAAAATGCACATTGGAACATTGAGGGTTCTGACTTTTACAATAAGCATATATTTTTTGATGAATTGGCCGAACAGCTTGAAGATGCTATTGACCAGGTTGCAGAACGTATTAGATCAATAGGTCTTTCCGCTCCAGGTACGATGAAAATGTTTTTACAACTCACCGGGCTTTCTGAGTCTTCCAGGGAATCCAACGATAGCCTAGGATACATGCAGGAATTACTAGCAGACCATGAAAGTATTATTATTCACTTGCGGGAAAATATTAATCGCATTGATATGGAATTTAACGATGCGGGTACAAGTGATTTTATAACTGCATTAATGGAAAAACATGAAAAAATAGCGTGGATGTTACGCGCTCATCTAAAATGATTTTATCCCACTATATATGGAAACTAAATTGAAAGATATTATCCTCAATACGGTAGCTGATGACTTGCGAGGCACAATTATGGTTGTAAATGAACTGCAGGAGCTAGGTTATAACAAGAGCTTCGAACTTTTTGGGCTTAAACTAAGATGCAGAGAAAATGGAAAATGTTATCGCCAGATCGATTTACTTGTGGATGAAATTTATTCCTTTGACCATCCGGTGAATCCGGAAACTAAATTTTCAATCTATGCACTGTGTCATCGGTATGAAAATGTAAAGGGTATATTTTTGGCGATATAATTCAATAATAGCAGGAGTGAAGATGAACCTTTTATCAGCAGTCGAAAATTAATTGATACAGCCATTAGATAAAAGTACTTCTGGATTTACTAGGCCTAATTAATATGAACTTACTGTAGCTCTCTATAAGTCGATCCAACGAGCCACACTCAAAGTAATGATAGATATAAGCAACCCCAGCCTAAGAGAAAGTAAAAATCGATTATGAAGAAACTCAAACGTAAATTAATAACCAAGGCCCGGCTTTTCGTGAAAAAGCAGTTTAGGAAAATAGAGCATACCTATCCATATCACAATATGGACCATACGAAAGGAGTAGTTAAAGCGGCTATACAAATTGCACGGAAATTCGAACTCAATAAAGATGAATATATTACATTGATGGTAAGTGCTTGGTTTCATGATACAGGTTTTTTACTAGGCAACCATTCGCATGAGGAACGAAGCGCAGAAATAGTAAGAACATTTCTAGTTTCACAAGGAGTCAATGATTCATTTATCCCTGCTTTCGAACAGGCCATCCTTGCAACACGTATTCCGCAGAACCCTACCAACCGTGTGGAGGAAATATTATGTGATGCTGATTTATTTCATCTGGGAACAAAAGAGTTTTTTAAGAATAGCAAATCTTTAAGAAAGGAATATCAACTGATAAATGGAGTAGTCATTGGTAAGAGGAAATGGATTGAAAAAGACATCAGCTTGATGAAATCACAACGTTACTTTACTGAATATGCAAGAAAAATATTGGATAAAGAACTCAAGAAAAATCTCAACAAATTACTCTTCCGACAAAAGGCACTCGCGCTTGCTGAAATTCCCTTGACATAGAGGATTTTATAATTCTCTATAGCTTGCTAAAGACAATACTTAGATGGACTCGGGCGGATAGGAAACAGTTCAATTAAATTATCCAGTCACATTGAGATGGATGCTAAAATAAAGGAGCATACTGAGGCGATGATTCCATACATGAAAATATTGTAGGAGTCACGAAGGAGCTTGTACTTTCTCCTCAACCCGTTGCCTTGGGAATAAATATCTATGATCATGCTACGGTACAAATAACGAGAATCACTCATTACATTGAACATGCCTTCAATGTATTCATCCATGCTAAGTTTGCTGAAGTCTCCGAAGAACATCAAATTTATATTCTTTTCTAGTACCTTCCCCTCAATCTTTTTAAGACCAGTTATACTGGGACGCGTGGCCAATACAGCAAAGATCAGGGTCGCAAGGTTCACACCTAGTAAAAGAACTGAAGGTAAAGTAAGATGTGAATATTCTTCAATTCTTCGCAGTAGCAATCCAATTACAACCGTAAGGATGATGGAGTTAACCGTTATCATGATGTGGGCTTTATTATCAGCCATCTCACTTAAGCGTTGATGATTTGCTGCTACAATTCGAAACATTGTTTCAACACCTTTAGAATAACCGTCTTTTCCTTTTTTGTTTTTCTTTTTTTGTAAATCCATGATTGGGTGGATGTTGTATTTCACCAAGTCAGTAAAGATAGATGCACAACACGTAGTGGATGTTATATACATTACGTTTTTTGTTGTACGGATAAAGACCAACTAAATTAATTCAGTGGCTGGTTAATATTCATGAATAGAGACAACTAACAGCATGTTTTGTACAACGCCTTTCATGCAATTCCAATGCAAACTTGTACCCTAATACAAGCTGTGCCTGATTTTTTAATACCAAAGTATGAAACCTGCAATAATTAACATTCCCTTTAACGGGAAGTTTCAAAATCTGACACGGAAGGTAAGACAACTGCAAACCCTCGCCTTCATTCTCTTTAGTGTTTCCTGCGCGACATTTAAAGAACAATATGCAAAGAATAACAAGTGGGATCAAACTAGCCACCTTCCAATTCAAGGTCTGCAGCACACGATGTATTTGATTGGTGACGCAGGCAATTCTACAGACAGTGATCCTTCTCCAGTGTTGGCTTATTTGAAATCTAAACTAGCAACAGAGTCCAAGAATAGTTCAGTGTTGTTCCTGGGTGATAATATCTACCAAAATGGCATGCCACCCCGTGAGGATGCAGAATTAAGGAAAATAGCAGACCAACGATTAATGGCCCAATTAGAAATCCTTGATAAGTTTGCTGGTCGCCCAATTTTTATTCCTGGCAACCATGATTGGAAAGGATGCGGCCAACAAGGATTAAAAAGACAAGAGACTTTTGTTGAGTCCTACCTCAACAAAAGTCGGGGTAAGGAAAATAAAGATGATTGGGAGAATTATTTTCTCCCAGACGATGGCTGCTCAGGCCCTGATGTGGTAGAACTAAATGATCAGGTCGTTGTCTTGGTGGTTGATTCCCAATGGTGGTTAGGTGACAATGAGTTTGAGCCAAAGATTGGAGACGGATGCGTGGCCAAGAACAAAGCATCTTTTAGATTCTTATTCGAACAGATAGTTCGAAAATATAAGGACAAGAATGTCGTCATTGCGCTGCATCATCCACCATATTCCTACGGCCCGCATGGTGGTGCCTTCACAGCCAAACAGCATATTTTTCCCTTAACCGATGTTAACCCAAAACTTTACCTTCCTCTTCCTGTAATCGGAACGACTGCCGCCTTGTTTCGTTCTTCCATTGGATCGAGGCAGGATGTAGCCAACATGGAGTACCGAGAATTACGGTCGGCACTACTGGCAGGAGCAAAAAAAAACGGATCATTTATTTTTGCTAGTGGTCATGAACATACCCTACAGTACATAGAAAACGGAGGCCAGCATTATGTAGTTAGCGGAAGTGCTTCGAAGAGGTCGCCTGCTCGATTGGGAAAAGGCTCAGAATTTTCTTCTGGATCTCTTGGTTATAGTACGCTGTCATTCTATAATGGCGGAGAAACCTGGGTTCAATATTGGACTGTCAACGCTGGTATTGCCAACCTGGTTTTTGAAAAGAAAATAAAAGAAAGCCGTGAGATCCTCAAGACTCCAGTCTCCACAAATTTTCTTGAATATGAAAACCTGCAGGATAGCACTGAACAATTCCTGACAAAGAATAAAATCACGCAAACAGGAAAAACACATGATTTCATTTTTGGATCGCATCATCGCGACCTTTACTTAGAAAAGTATACTTTTCCAACGCTAGACCTTAATTCTTTTGAAGGTGGAGTAGTACCTATTAAACAAGGCGGTGGTAATCAAACCAACTCTCTAAGAGTGCGCGCTTCAAACGAACGCGAATTTGTTTTGCGGGCGGTGACCAAAGATGCCAGTCGTTTTTTACCATATCCCTTTAACAAAATGGTGGCAGCCAAATATTTGATTGAGGATAATTTTTTAGCTACACATCCCTTCGCTCCTTTGGCTATTCCTCACTTGGCGGAAGCTATTAATGTATACCATTCCAACCCAGCACTCTATTATATTCCATCGCAACCAGCCCTCGGTAATTTTAATAAATTATTTGGCGGGGGCATGTATTTGGTAGAGGAGCGATCGGATGGCAAAGCATGGAAAAGCGCCTCGTTCTTCGGATCGCCTGAAAAAATTGTTGGGACCCCTGATTTGATTGAAAGTATACTTGGTGACAATCATCATCAGGTTGATGAAGCGTGGGCTTTACGAACTCGGATGCTCGATTTTCTTACTGGTGATTGGGACCGCCATGATGATCAATGGACATGGGCCCGCATCGACCAGCCCAATGGAATGAAACTCTATCGACCCATTCCCCGAGATCGTGATCAAGCATTTTCAAAATATGATGGACTGATCCCTTCTATAGCCAGGAAAACAATGCCTTTCCTTCGTCAGCTTCAATCCTATGGTCCTGAAATCCGAAGCGTAAAATGGACTACCTGGAGTGCCCGACTTTTTGACAGAACATTCCTTAATGAATTATCATGGGATCAATGGCAAGAGCAGGTTAAATATATCCAAGACCACCTCACGGATAAGACGATCGAAAGTTCGTTCTTGGACTGGCCGCAAAAAGCACGCTCATTATCTGGATCTGAAATAAGTGTCAGCATCAAAACCAGGCGCGATAATCTAATGCAAATTGCCAGAAAACACTACGAATTTGTAAGTGAGAATGTAGATGTAATCGGCACCGAAGATAAAGAACATTTTTTGGTGGAACGTCTTGATGATACCAATACACGTGTAACAGTCTACGATAATAAAATGGGTGAGGATATGCGAATAACCTTCCAACGAACTTTCGAAAATGATATAACCCGGTCCCTGAGTTTATATGGAGGTGGCAATGAAGATGTGTTTCAAGTAATGGGCAAAGCAAAGAAAGGCATTACCGTTAGACTAATTGGAGGGTTGGGTCGCGACAAATTCGTGGATAGCTCCTATGTCAAACTGGGAGGAAGAAAAACAATTATCTATGATGACCTGCGGAAGAATATACTCGTGACGGGGCGTGAAACGAAGGACCGTAGAAGCATGATGTCCAAATTCAACATCTATGATCGCAGGGGATACGATAGCGAGTATGATCTTGCAATGACCTTACCAATCATCGGATTTAACCCAGATGATATTTTTTTACTGGGCGCTAATATTAATTTCATCAACCATGGATTTAAGAAAAATCCTTATGCATCTCTTCAACAGGTTGGCGCCAGTTATGCTTTTGGCACCAATGCTTTCAAAGTGGAATACAAAGGGGATTTTATTGATGTCTTTAACGTGTGGGACTTATATTTCGATGCCCGCTATCATGGCTCTACGTATGCATTCAACTTTGCCGGACTGGGAAACAATTCCATGCGACCGGTGGACGATCCGGATTATTACAGGGTGCGGCAAGGAATGGTTTACTTATATCCGGCCCTAAAAAAAAGATTTGCAGGAATGAGCGGATTTTTCACTCTTGGCCCCGTATTCCAAACAACCAACATTGAAGAAACCCCGGGTCGCTTCATTGAAAATTACGCAACAGGTGAGAATGAAAATATTTTTGAACAAAAGTACTTCGCTGGATCAGAACTGGGCTTTCAGTATAATAATGTCGACAATTTCTTTTCTCCGCACTCAGGAATTCGGTTTAAATCCGATATCAATTGGGCTCGTAATATTCGCGAAGGTAAAAACTCTGTTTCATGGAAAGCTCAGATTCAATTCTATCGAAATCTGGATGTCAATGAAAACTTTATCATAGCCTCCCAAATTGGAGCCGGTCAGATCTTTGGAGATGGTTATGAATTTTTTCAGATGCCCACACTCGGTGGTCAACAGGGGTTGCGTGGCTACCGTACAGAACGTTTTTATGGGAACAGTAGCTTTTGGCAGGCCACCGACTTGCGGGCAAAAGTTATCAGAAGCAAAAATAAAATCCTGCCTTTTACCGTAGGCGTCTTTGGCAGTTTTGATTATGGTAGAGTGTGGCTCAAAGGTGAAACTTCAAACAATTGGCACAATTCCGTTGGTGGAGGTCTATGGATCGCTCCAATCGATGCCCTGGTAATTTCATTGGGTAATTATTACCCTAAAGGGCAAATCGAAGAATCACCCAGGTTTGTCTTTCGGGTTGGCTTCGCATTCTAAGACTTTCAGGTGTATGAAGACGTAACATGCATTGAGCTAACACAAGACTTTTTGGAACGGCTCAAAAAACAAGGTATTAATGACTATTGATTTCAGCTATCTACGGCCATTTGCAGTTCCACGGTGCTAATTGCCACCCTGCTTTCTTTGCCCCGAAGTTCTATATTTCCTAATGGAATTCGCTGATAGATTTGGTTATCAGGAATCAGTGCTAGCAACTCATCTGAAACCAGGATCTTCACACTGAATTCATTGCACTTCCCCTGAATTCTTGAAGTCGTGTTCAAAACATCCCCGGAAAAGGTTAATTCTCGTTTGATAATTCCAATTTCACCCATCATCACTTTACCATAATGAAGTCCCGCCTTAAAATCTGGGACAATGCCATAGGACGCTTCATACTTTTTCTTCTTCATGGCAATGGCATTACGCATATCAACATAACACCGGAAACAATCATCGGTTAGTGAAGTAGTAACTCTCCAGGAAATTACCACCTCATCTCCGATATATTGGTAGATATCACCGCGGTTGTTAAGAATCGAATTTGTTATGTCTGCATAATAGTCCCGTAAAAAGAGATGATACTTTTCATAGCCAAGCCTTTCAGCAATCGTTGTGGACGAAATCAAATCAACAAACATAAATATTCGCGTCTCTTCTTTGGGATTATGATATTTTCCCAAAATGAAGTTTATTAGAATCTGGGGGCCAAATTTATCATTCACCTGCAGCGTGATTTGGGTAAACATGACCACCAAAAGCCACAGGAGTAAATTTTTTACGTGACTGGGATCGAATAAATAAACTTTCAAGATTGCCAAATTCCAGGTTCCGTTTGTCTCGATCAACATCTGAACAATTGCAACAAGCCAGATCAAGAAAGAACTAACAACTAAAAACGAGCAGCCCACAAGCGCGATGGACTTCCAGTACGGGCTATCCCTGAATTTTTCATGGACATAAAATGTCAAGAAGCTTCCGCCAATGCATGCCGCCAGAATCCCTATTCCTAAATTATACAGGATGTTGGCTATAAATCCATTCTTCGGCTGGATGGTACCTGCCATTAGGGACTGCAATACAAAATAGTCGTAGATACTTACCAGTAGCCCGATAATTCCCCAGGCAACTACGATAACGAGCAACTTGCTCCATTTAAGATTGCGGCTTGTTCGCTGCCGGGATTTTGTAATTCTTAACATCTATAAACAGGCAAGCCAATACATTGAATTGGAAACATTTGGAGTAAAATTGATTTAAGAACGATACCCTTGCAATGCATGGATTACACAAAACGTTGTACAAATGCGATAGCTCTTCCAAAGGGTAGAAATTCGTACTTCGGCACTTTTTACTTCAATTAAAAAAATCGCATTGTTGAGGCACGATTGATCTTTACATTTCACAAGGCGTTCAAGCATTTGCGGATTGTGCTCATTCCCTGAGATACTTGATGGAAAGGGAATCTACATCAGCCCCTCGTCTGTAAAGGAGTAATAACTTTCACTGGTGAGGATAAGATGATCGAGTACGGCAATTTCCAGAAATTTGCCACCTTCACGTAGCTTCCGAGTCAAATCAATATCTGCCTGACTAGGTTTCAGATTCCCGGAAGGATGGTTGTGAGCAAGTATGATGGAGCATGCATTGGCCTTGAGGGCACCTGCAAAGATGAGCTTAGGATCTGCTACTGTCCCTGAAGAACTACCTGAAGAAATTTCAAGGATGCCAAGAACCTTGCTGGCCCGGTTGAGCATCATGACTTTGAACTGCTCTACAAATTCGATCTTGTCAAGATCCCAGTTCTGAAAGAAAAATTCTTTTGCCTGTCTTGAGGCTGCGACCTTGGGAAGCTTTGAAGGTTTTACCAGTAAGGAATAAGTCAATTTGATTTCTGCTACCTGGGGGATGATAAAATCTGTGTTTTCCATAATCTGTTGATTTAGTTATGGTGCCGCTAAAGGCTTGTGAGTGGCGGAGCGCCAAAAGGAAAAGGAATAAATGGGGGTGCCTGCAATGACGAAGGAATGGAAGGGGGCACCGTTTATGCCGGAAGCTTTTGACGTGAACGACAGCACAAGCCAATTTTCACCAGAACTAAATCAACGATGGAAAACAGATCTCATCGCATAGAAATAAGGCTGAGGGATTATGAGTTGTCATTCATCATAGCATCAGTCTGCTTGCGCCTTTAGGAAATCTGCAACACGATGACTTTCATGCCACAAGAAAATCGAACGCAGTGTTTGAATAGCTTTGTAAAAGTCTGGAGCAAGCCGGTTGAAGCGTAGCGAAAACATGGCTTGCTCCTTCCTAAAAGATGTCTCTGATAGCTGAAGTTAGTTGTCTAATTAGGTTATCTTAACCAGCCTGATTTTATTTTAGCTTCATTTGATCACAGTGAAGTTCTTTGGTCTATTTTGTCGTTGTTTGGACTTGATTGAACATGCCTGGCTTAAGTTAGATTTTCGAGTTGTACCTGAAAAAATAGTAGGTGTAAACAGTTCAGGAATTAAGATATAAGATTGTACTCCCGGAAATAAATAGGAAACGAAATTGTTATGCCCCTACAAGCAACCTTCAAGTGCTACAAGGTGCATGTTCCATGGCAGAAAGGTACAGGTTTGTTGCGGTGACTATTGCGTTTTTTGTACTCCACCTTGTCAGATCCCTTGTTCAAAAACTATCAAGCACCCTTAAAGATCACACCTCACCATACTTCCCCTTAAGCCGCCAATCAGCCAGTTGCGGAATGGCAGTCAAGGGTGCTTGACCATAAAAAAAATATAATAAGCAAGCACTTGCCTTGCCCTTTACTGCCATGGAGCAACGGCTAAATTTGGCGGGGGGAAGAATGATTATTCCAAAATGAAAACTTCGCAAGCACAATCTGCTTAAGGACTTTTTGGCACTATCCCGGTAGTCTTCATTGCTAACTTTACAGTGTCCAGGCGCTCCGAGTTCCGAGGAAGGCGCCCCCTCCGAATGACCATCGGGAATAAGGAGCAAGATATTTTCGTATACGAAAATACATCTTGCTGATGCTACGAAGTCAGCATTGATGAGAATCTTAGGCATCCCTCAAGACCAAGAATATTTAAGACGAAGTATTGCTTGACTAGTTTTATCCTTTATTAGACCAAATTGGTCATAATATGACAATCTTGCCGATAGCGGGAATGGATTTATAGATATTCGGTATGAATGAACTAGCAGGAATATTAAGAGGAGTGACCGATTTGCCCGACTCAACTGTAATTGTCCGAATTGACCAAAAGTTGTTTTGAAAAGCACACCTACTCATTGTGAGCCGAACGTATTTATGCCTTCTCTTTGCATGCTTTAAAAAATAATTCACCAAGTTCAGTCAAAATAAATTCCGTTGTGGAATCCATATCAATATCTAAATCAACATTGGCATAACTTCTGGAAGAACCATAACCATCGTCTTTTTCAAGCGGTATCTCGAGGGTTTGACTTTCTGCATAAAACTCTTTTACCTCTTTTACTAGCCCTAGCCGTATCAAATTCGACAGTTCAAATTCTTTAAACAAATCTTCTGGAACGACTTCAGCACGCCTTATAGAAAATTGAATTTTGTGCTCTTCATAAGCTAAGTTCCGTAAATCCTTCTCTAACTCACTTTTTTCTCTCTCTATTTCGTAAATTTCAGTATTCCATTTATTACCTATGGCGAGCCTTTTTTCTTCTATGTGCTTTGATAGTAATTCAAGTTGCTTTTTTATCTGTTCATCTTTTTCGATTCTTTCTTGTTGAAACTTTTTTAACTCAGGATTTAAACTGAGACGTCTTGAAACACAGCTGTCATATACTTTTTCTAACGGCATAAATTCATCAATTGATAATTGGCTGAGAATATACGGGAAAACATGATTCTCAATATTCTGTTCTGAATCAATAAGGTTTGAAAGCAAAACAGACCATTTGTCTTGCATTATCTCCTCTTCTTCTAGGCTAGAATATTCCAAAAGAGGAGAGAGGACTTTAAGTGATATTTTTTTTGGTTGGATGTTATGTTTATCGCAAAAGACTTTTGCCTTATTTAACATTTTTACCTGATTCTTAAAACGCCACATGGTAATATGGTCCTTCATCAGTAACCCAGTCTCTTCTATCGAAGGCATTATCAGTTTGTCAACAAAGCTTTTGGCAATTTCAAGCCCTTTTTCTATTGTCGAAGATTTGATGTCAAATTTTTTATCCATAGGGTTTAGAAACACGTCATTGTCGCACGCGGATATGCTAAATTAGTTGATTACTCTTAAACGACAACACGATTTGTATATATTGGTCTTAACCGCCCACTATAGCATATTATGAATTCTTAGTACGAATTTTTCCTTCTAGTTTATTATGCAGGGTATTTCTTTTTTCTCTTACAGTTATTTTGTTGTTTGCAGGCATCTACTATAACTCGGGGATTGATGGGCTAGATGCAAACGTCATTGACTCGTTGTACTTGTCAACTATTCTGTTTTCAACTCTAGGCTTCGGAGACTACACGCCATACCAAGTGGGTAGTTTCAAACTTGTTTTGGCGTTTGAATCTCTAATCGGAGCATTCATGTTGGGCCTATTTGTTGCAGGTTATGCAAACAAGGCGAGATACTAAAATTAGCTCGATCGTCAACAGAACTATGAAAACAACTGAACAGGAAATCAAAGCCCAATACGCCAAGGTATTCACCAAGAAAGATTGGAGAACATTTAAAAATGTTGCCGATTGGTATTTCAGGAAGAGCGCGATTCTAAAAAAGAAGCACATTGATTCTGAAAAGAAATACAAGCTCCTTATTAGGAATATCCAAAAACGACTTTACTTGGGAATTGGAACTGAATTATTGATCAAGGCATGCTACTTAAAAAGCGGACTCGCCATAAACAAACCTATTGATCCGAAAAAATACAACTCAGTCGTGATCCAATTGGATATAGTCGATGTTAAGGAATTGGAGGCGACAAATACATTCACACTAGATCCGTTGTTGATCAATTTAAATGGCATATTTAAGTTCGATGATTGGAACTCAATTGAAAGGGGTCTGAAGATTCTAAAAGTGTTTCGCAATAAAGAAGGCCACGTCGCTGTCAATAGTCACGAGTATAAGAAAGAAAACTACGTGGATATTGAGCAATCAATAATTGCCATTTATAAAAAAGTCTTCGATGAGACCCTTGAATTCAAAATCTCAATGGAAAAGAGTGACAATGGCAGATTTAAAACCAAGTAATTTGCCAACCTATCTTTTCCCTCACTCAGTTAAATCCCATTTGTCGTGCGATAGTTAGGCAAAGTGCTTGTATCGCTCATATCGAAAATATTAAAGCAATTCTTATGTACACGAATTTAGCCGTACTTAACAGTGATGCAATAAATCGGAAAAGGATAAAATTTACGGTGGGAGCTTTGGAGGACGCAATCTATAAAAATTGCATCGGAGGCATTCCTTCGTTGTTAGGTCACGACGGTCTGCAGCCAATTGGTTGGAATTTTCCGTTTGCTCTCTACATGGAGCCGAAATTGACAAGGCTTATCGGTGAGTACCAGATCGTACAAACAAATGACGATCAGACTTTGGTCAATAAAGCTTACAGCGCTGCAGTGGCGCGGCGGTATCACGAAGAATGTGAACCTCATCGGGAAGCCCTTGCAAAATTAATTGGAGATCATCAGACCGAGAATGGTAGATATGTTGGTTTGGGATGCGCCGCATATCTGGACGAGGGCATCTTGACCAAGGTATATCCCCATCTGGCTTCAATATCGGATTCCGACGGTTTAGTTTTCTTGGACGAGTTAACGAGAGATTTTGAATACTTGGGACAAGGTGTATTCAAAGACCGGAACCGGGATGTTTCAATTTTTTGTCATCAGTATTTTCGGCGTAGTCTTTCCCACATTAACAACTTTCACTTCGACTTCCTGCATCGTTTCATGAAGCTTCATGGGAAGCCTGGCATTAGGCTTCGGATTGCACTGGATAAAAACTTGATCGGAGTTGCCTCATCATTTCACGGGCGGGAAGAACTAGAATACGCCTGGGGTCCGAAGTATTCCGAGGACATTGAGCAGATACGCCCGGGGGTGACCCACTACGATTGCGACGAAAGACAAAAAACTTTCTCAGGGGTATCAGGAATGCAATTCTGGTGGAAGGACGATTCCAATAAAAAAATTCTTGAAGCAGAGGAATTGCGAGATGATCCAACCGGGGGTGCCAAGAGCGATCGCTACGGCTGTAGATATATTCATTCTATCTATGATGTCGCAAACAAAACATTCGAACACTTCGATGGCGCCATTAGAATGTATGATACCGATGGCATGATAACGCGTCTTGAAAAGGAAATGAATAAGGCAGGCAAAAATTCATTATACACCAAATTGTTTCGCATAGATGGAGAACTTAAACTGAATGATTGGAAGTCTCTGATTACATTTTACTATCAAGGAAACCCCCTTCCATATGAATACTTCGGTTTGAAGGAAGAACTTGAGAAGTTGTTCGCGGGAGATCACCCTACTCAAAGTAAGTCGATTGTCGAAGAATGGGTGCCTTACAAAATAGAATCTACTGACGGAGTACGGCTATTCTTGTCGTATCATAAACAGACTGATGTAGCGGTTGCGTACGACCGTATTATCATCAACCCAGATTCTGTAACAATGGTTGACGGCCGATACGACGTGGTTGAGTTTCATACATTGGAAATCCAAAAAGCATTGAAACGGGTTGGTCAGCATCTAACGATCCCCGCGAATATCAAGTTTATTAGCCCACACGACAACTGCATTAACTTTCCAACCATACTTCATAGTAGATTAAATCTATCCAACAAGCTTCAAGCAACGGTCACGGCTTATCTTGCAATACTTCACTCACTGGCAGATAAAAATCCTACAATTGCCATGACGCTCGCATGGCCATTGGAAGATAAGGAAGCTCGGCTTTCAATCTTTGGCAAGTCGACGGAAATTGCTTCATGGCTAAAGGCCAATCTCAACATACCAATTGAATATTTAGAGTTTCGTAAGTGGGTCGAAAAGCAAAGTGTCTGGCTCGGAAAAAATTATGACGCTAATTTCAATAAACATGATTTATTCGATCTAATAAGTCGGGACGGGGTAATATTTATTCATCGGAAAACGGTGAACCCCGACTGGATCACATTCAAAGAGAATGAGAAAGGAGAATTAGGTTACGAATTAAAATTCCCTAAAGAAAATGCAGACCTGTTTACGGCTGTGAAGGAAGGGAATTTACAAGCCGGAGTTTTTTATATCGTTGAAGCAGCTTTTTGCAGCAAGACAAGAATGGATTATTTCTTGTCTGACACGTCCAAACTATTGGACGAAGGCGTGTCAGCCGTGATTACCGAAGTAGGAACAATTGGAGCATTTTGGACAGATTCCGCGCGGCTGTTGGCGATGGAGTCCACGCGTCGTCAGGGATAGATCGTATCGTACTCTTTTATCAGTTAAAATATTTTTTGTGATCGCTGAGGTAAACGCAGGTCTTCCGACCTTTTTCTATTAACTCTTAATTGTTATTCAAACTCATTTTGCTCCTTCGCGTTGTTGGGAGTATGAATTTTGATCCTGATGGGATCAGAACACTTTGGTTCCAGATATTACGAAGCCACTTTTTATAGTTCGGGTTACAGATAAGGTCACAGCGGAATATCAATTCGAACAATAGTCTTATGAGCAAGTCTAAATAACTCCCAATCATACATTTTTTGAAATCCATCGGTTGACAAACAACTATTCTTTTTTTGCAGACAGTTCTATATTATTTAGTAATTCATAAAGCTGTACAGCATCATTAAAAGAAGGCGCATTTCGGGTATTGGTTCGAATATCTTCCGCGAGCAACTTATAAATACGGGCTACATTTCCAACCATTGGGTTCTCGGGAAAATTATTAATAATCTCGACTGGAACTTTCAATAACTGTAGTTCTTTCTCAATTTCTCTTGCCCCAAAAACAGAGAGTGGCACTAACTGTCCGTGTCCCAAATCACCTCTTACCTGTATATCGCCTTCTGTACCATTAATTTCCCATAAAAGATTAGTGCCACGTGATATCCCACCGCGATAATGCACAGAAATAGCTGTACCATTTGTTAATGTGCCTATCATCATAATTTGGTCTTCTGCTGTTTTCGATTTTACCTCACCTGTTTCCAACACTTTCACCGTAGTAAAATTGCTTGTCATTTTGGAACTAAGGGCTGAAAAATTTCCCAATACGCTGGTAACACCTGCCAGTGTATGTGCCAATGGTATGGTAAGCATAGTAGCACCATTGGCTTTATCGTTCAAATAATATAAATCTGCAACAGTCTCGTTACTCCAACTCCCACCCGAACCAATCAAGGTTGTAGATAGAACTTTCCCTATATAACCATCCTTAATGAGTTGTTGCAAATACAAAATTTCAGGGGCTACAACCATTTGAGTTCCTACAACTGCCACAACATTTTTCTTTGCGGCCATTTCGGCTAAAAGTCTGGTTTCCTCCAAACCATTTCCGAGTGGATGTTCGCAATACACGTGTTTACCTGATTCCAATATAGTTTTTACCAACTCAAAATGATACGGAACTTTAACTGTAACGATTACCAAATCTATTTCAGGCGAGTTAATTAGTGCTTCGGCATTCGGAAATGCATAGGGAATTTGGAATGCTTCGGCAGATCTTTTTGCACTTTCATAGGTCGTATTTGCCACACCAGCAATTTCAAAATCATTTACCAAAAACCTTAATGCGGGTATATGCGATTTTGATGCCCAATGGCTACCGGGATTTAAACCAATGAATCCGACTCTAATACGATTAGTTTCCATTTTTCTTTCATTTGTATGAATTGCAAAGTTATAGGTAACAAATATCTTTGTACAGTACACATAGAATTGTGTGGTACATACAAAAATGTAAGTAATGGCAAACACTAAAGAAACCTCTACAAACAATCAGAATAAAATTTTTATCACTGATTGCAACGTTACCTACGCAATTCAGATCGTTGGAGGTCGGTGGAAACTTCCTATTCTGTTTCAATTGCAAAAGGAGAAAAAACGTTTCGGAGAATTAAAAAAAATAATTCCCAATATCACTGAAAGAATGCTCACACTGCAGTTAAGAGAATTGGAGAAAGATGGTTTAGTATCAAGAAGGGTTTATGCGGAAGTTCCTCCAAGAGTTGAATATGAATTAACAAAAATTGGAAAGGAACTGATGCCTGTTTGTAAAGTACTAGATAAATGGGGAGCAAAACATAGGTTGGAACTATAGAAAGGATTATACGAGTTTAGTAAAGATGTAATTCAGAAACCCAACAGCACACAACAACTGCTATAATACAAATGCTGGATTGTAGATTCTTTATGTGTGTGCTATATAGACGCATACGTTTTATAGACTAGTCAAATCTGCTGCGCCCCGGAATTCAAAATAAATGGAGTTTAAATTGTATAAAAAACACGCAGTTGCTTCAATCGCCTTTTTACTAATTTATTTCTCATCGGTTCAAATACAGCTATAACTCCGTCATTGTCTTTAAGGTAAATTACGAAGGGTTGTTTTAGCTTATTTGTAAGATGGTAAATAGATAGAAGTTCAGCAATATCCTCATACCAGGAAGCCATTCCATAGAGCGATGCAAATGGAGTTTGCTTAAGTGCACTGTATACTTCTGTTGCAGATGAAATTGGTTGTATTGCACCACCTCGGAAACGTGTTTTTTCCAATACTGGATTTGTGTACTGTATTTCTGGTGCATTAAACAGACGCCATATATTTTTAGTAAACACAGTATGTACCAACAAAGAGTCTGCTTTGTCAGCGTGTGACGTTAAGTTTAAAACAACATCTACAACATGGGTAGCTTCGTGCAATAAGACATATTGAATTGCATCTAACTTTCCAGCATCAATTTGTATTGCTAGTGCTGGATTTCCGGAATTATCGAATACCGATTTTTCCTTCCATGTAGCCCATGCTGAAATTGTTTCATTCAGAATTCCTGCCCGAAAAGTAATGTTAAACTGTTTTGTGGAATCAGCCGTTTCTATTGGAGAAGTAAGCGCAGTGTTAGGCATATTGTCCATAAAACTGATACTATGCAAATGCTCTTTGAGAATCTTTTTATGCAATGGCGGCAGTATAGAAAAAGCGTTGTCCACTTTTTCTTGTTCAGCATCTGTAAGTATATGATTTGAAGGCTCCATCCCGGCTTCAATAAACATTTTTTTAAAACACTTTCTGGTGCTTTGAAAACACGACTCTTAGAAAAAGAATGTTGATCACGCTGAACTGTTTGAGCTGAAAGTTTACAAAACAACAATACACAGAAAAGTATGGCAGTTAATTTTTTATTTATCATGCAAACAGGTATTTAAAAATTTGATCTTGAAAAAGTTTACTTGCAAAATGTACTTAGAAACAAACTATTGACTTTCTGAATTTAAACGGCTCAAAATAACATACCTAAGTCGTTCTTCATGTTCATCGCCCCAATTGCCTAAGGCTGAAATAATGGGAATTAACGTTTTACCAAATTCAGTAAGACTGTATTCTACTTTTGGTGGAACAACAGGATAAATTTTTCGTGCAACTAATCCATGTTCTTCAAGTTCGTTCAATTGAATATTCAAAACTCTTCGGGAAGCGTCAGGAATTTTGCGTTGCAGTTCACTTGGCCGTTTATGGCCTTCGCTTATAAACCACAACAAACGGACCTTCCATTTACCATAAAGCACTTCACCGATCAAATCAAGACCACAATTCAGGGTCAATGGTATTTTTCTCTTATACATAAGACAAAGTAAGCCCAATGTTCCAAAATGCACAATAGGGGAAAAACTTATCCCTATGCAATTCGATCTTCCCTTATTGTCAGAAACTATTGTACTGCTCAACTTTGCTCAAACAAAATGTATGAATCAGGAATTTAATTTCAATAATGAATTATCGGGCAAAATTGCTTTGGTAACAGGAGGCACAAAAGGAGCAGGAAAAGCTATTGCCGAACGACTTGTACATGCCGGTGCAACCGTAATTATAACTGCAAGAAACAAACCCGAAACAGACACATCAACCCTTTATTTTATTCCCTCCGATTTGAGCAAACCTGAGGGAACGAAAAAAGTGGCACAAGAAGTTCTAGCAAAATTTGGAAGACTCGACATTCTTATAAATTCGCTTGGAGGTTCGGAGACCAAGGGCGGTGGTTTTGCAGTGCTTACTGATGAAGATTGGGAACAAACCCTTCAAACAAATTTATTGGCACCTGTTCGGTTAGACAGGGAATTTTTACCAGCAATGCTAACCCAAAAAAGCGGGGTAATCATTCACATCGCATCAATACAAGGAAAGTTGCCTTTGCACGACTCGACACTTCCCTATGCATCTGCAAAAGCAGGACTCATTAATTACAGCAAAGGGTTATCAAAAGAAGTTTCCCCTAAGGGCATTCGCGTTTTAACCGTTTCGCCCGGATGGATAATGACCGATTCTTCAAAAAGAATGATGGAAAGGATTTCTGACAGTTCCAAAATCTCCATCGACCAGGCTACGCAAAGTGTCATGGATGCATTAGGCGGCATTCCTTTCGGACGACCTGCACACCCTGAGGAGATTGCTGAATTAGTCGGCTTTTTAGTGTCCCCTCGAGCCGGCTATTTAACAGGAACAGAATATATCATTGACGGTGGCACCATTCCTACGATTTAATAATTCTTAAATAACTCTAAAAAAAACAAACATATGAACTTACCAAAAGTACTTGCAGATTTAGTAGCCGCACAAAACAAGGCCGACAGTTCGGCTTATGCAAACTGTTTTTCAGATACAGCAGTAGTGTTTGACGAAGGAAAAAAACATACCGGAAAAGCAGCGATAAAAAACTGGATTGCAAAAGCAAATCAAGCGTATAAAACAAAGATGAAACCACTTAACTATTCAACCACGAAACAGACATTAGACGCTGAAATTTCCGGAACATTTCCGGGTAGCCCGCTTGTGCTCACGTATCAATTTGAAATTCAAGAAGGACAAATTCAATTGTTGAAAATTGTCTGATAAAAAGTATGACAAGCGCTAGAACTGTCAACGGTATTACGATTTGAGATTTACTAAGTACGAATTGAAATCAAAGAAATTTTGCCATATAAATCTAAATAAACTGGTGAGTATCCCGGCAATGCCTGATTTTGCAATGAATTAGAACAAACCTAAATGCTTAAAGAATTTAAATACAAAAAGTTTGGCAATACGGAATTGACAGAGGGCAGTTGTGTGCAGTCTTTTTTGGAAGTACACGATCAAATCAAAATACTATTCCTACCTGCCGGCTTCGTTATCAAGGTAGATTTCAAGGAATACACATTTCAGACAGATGCATTACTTTTCGTAAATCCCAACGTGGTAATACAACCCATATCTGGCGCTTCGGCTGGTGGTGAGTTAATCCATTTCAATAGAGATTTTTATTGTGTCGAAATTCATGACCACGAAGTAGCCTGCGATGGTATCTTGTACAACAATGTTTTTGAAATTCCTTTCATCGAATTGAGTGAAGGTCAATCTGCCGAAATCCAAAATACATTCAGGGAAATCAAAACTGAAATGGCACAAGAGGATGCGAACACGGAAGAGATGCTCCGCATTTTATTGAAACTGATCATTCTGAAGTCCACAAGAATATGGAAACAACAGCACGAGCTTGCAGAAACCAATCAACAAGCTGACGTACAATTTCTAAGAAAATTCAGTCAGCTTGTAGAAAAGAACTACAAAACTCACCATTCAGTATCAGATTATGCTGATATGCTTTTCGTGACCGCCAAAACGCTGAGTAAAAAAATAAGCTTACTAAGCAATGACAGCCCAAACGATATTATTAAAGATAGAATTATTCTTGAAAGCAAGAGGCTGCTGGCTCATACTGCACTTACTGTTAAAGAAATTGCCTATAGTCTCAATTATGAGGATGATGCATATTTCGTGAGGTTTTTTACGAAACACACCGGCATATCACCGACTTCCTTTAGAAAGAAGTTTTAAAATTATTCCGTAGAATTTCCAGTACTATAGTAAAGCATGGCGCTGACCATGCCTTTGGCTTTTATTTCCGTGCATAAACAACCGCAGGGAGATTACCTACTCCCTGAAAAGCGAAAAAAGTACAATTCAAAGCGGAAAGTGTCTATTGAGGCAGCTGATCATTCATCACAACTTTGCATCATCAAATCATTTAAATGCAAACGACATGAATATTGGATTATCGGAAATCAATCGGAGAACAGTGGTAAAAGAGCTGGCCACGATATTGGCAGATGAATTTGTGCTCTATACCAAAACCAGAAATGCGCACTGGAATGTTATTGGTAATGATTTTGCCGAAAAGCATAAGTTGTTTGAATCTCAATATGAGCAACTCGATAACATAATAGATAATGTAGCCGAGAGAATCAGAGCATTAGGTCATTTTGTACCAGGTATTCTGTCAGAGACACTTGCAGGCACACATCTTAAAGACGAAAGTTTTTCATCGTATAACAGCTCCAGTATCATCGCGATTTTATTATCTGATCACGAAACGATCATTCAAAATCTCAGGAATCAAATATCAGTTTTTGCAAATGAACAGGAAGATTTAGGGACCAGTGATTTCGTTACGGGTTTGATGCAGGATCACGAAAAAGCAGCATGGTTTTTACGTGCCCACCTGGACAAAAGCGAATACTCAGACCAAGCGAAAAAAGTGCAATTCAAAACGAAAAGCATCCTTTGAAGCCCCTGTTAATTCACCCCAACTTTACATCATCAAATTATTAATAACAATTTAACCCATACAAAAATGAAAACGCTAACAGTTAAAGACGGAACAGAAATTTACTACAAAGATTTAGGCGCAGGACAACCTATTTTCTTTCATCATGGTTGGCCTCTATCGTCTGACGATTGGGATGCCCAAATGATGTTTTTCCTCGAAAAGGGGTATCGTGTAATTGCTCATGACAGGCGCGGGCATGGACGTTCTACGCAAACGTATAAGGGAAATGATATGGATACTTACGCAGCAGACGTTGCTGAACTGACAACTCACTTAAACCTTAAAAATGCAATTCACGTGGGGCACTCAACAGGCGGTGGTGAAGCGATACGGTATGCAGCAAAATATGGTAAAGATCGCGTTAGTAAAGTGATATTGATTAGTGCCATTACACCGTACATGATTCAAGATGAAAGAAATCCTGACGGTGTTCCATTGGCCGTCTTCGAGGACATTCGTCACAATACCCGACACAACCGGGCGCAATTTTATCAAGACATTACCGTACCATTTTTTGGATACAATAGAGAAGGTGCTAATGTAAAAAAAGGAATACAAGACAACTGGTGGAGACAAGGTATGATGGGTGGCATCAAAGCTCAGCATGACTGTATTAAAGTGTTTTCCGAAACAGATTTTACCGAAGACTTAAAGAGCGTTGAAATACCTGTATTAGTACTTCACGGTGAGGACGATCAAATCGTTCCCTATGCCACGACCGCAGTAAAAGCACATGAACTTTTGAAGAAGGGTACGCTCATTTTATACCCAGGCTTTTCTCATGGCATGCCTACGACAGAAGCAGAAACCATTAACAAAGACCTTTTTAAATTCATCAATTCATAAAAATGAAAAAGTGCAATTCAAGGCGAAAAGTATGCATTACATGCTCCGCTTATTCATCCCTGCTTTGCATCATCAAATTAGTATTAACAATCTAAATTTTTAAAAAATGAAAAAGTCAGTATTCGTAATCGCATTTATTGTTTCTCTTTTCACTAGTAGCTTAATGGCGCAAAGCAAAAAAGTG
Organism: Cyclobacteriaceae bacterium; assembly: GCA_022841475.1. Classification (GTDB taxonomy): domain Bacteria; phylum Bacteroidota; class Bacteroidia; order Cytophagales; family Cyclobacteriaceae; genus ELB16-189. The sequence continues at coordinate 82,252 of JALHRJ010000014.1, forward strand.
GCTGCTTCGGCAGGAAGAGCGGAATATATTGAAGTAGAAAAAGGCGTAAAACTTCACGTAACAGACCTAGGTGAAGGACAGCCCATTATTTTAATTCATGGATGGCCACTGAGCGATGAAATGTATGAATATCAGTATCAATATTTAAGTCGCAAAGGATTCAGGGTTATTGGTATCACCTTGAGAGGCTTTGGAAAATCAGACAAGCCTTATGGTCGTTATGACTTTGATGTTTTTTCGGACGATATTAAAGTGGTTTTGGAAAAACTAAAAATTCAAAATGCTGTAATGGGTGGTTTTTCCATGGGTGGTGCTGTGGTAATTCATTATGTCACAAAATATGATGCTGCTCATTTGAGTAAACTTGCACTTTTCGGTGCAGCCGCACCTTCATGGAAGAAAAGAGAAGGATCACCATACGGTATTTCAGAAGTTGATGCGAACGGATTAATTACTCAAACTATGACGGCAAGAGAGGATTTAATTGCTGGTCTTGGCAGTGCATTTGTTGCTAAGGACGGTAACATCTCTAAAAATGTAGAAGAATGGTTGGAAAGTATTAATTTGGAGGCTTCACCATTTGCTGTCACTGAATCGATAAGAGCATTATCGAATCTTGATCTACGACAATCACTATCAAAGATCAAAATTCCGACAGTGATTTTTCATGGTACTCAAGACAAGTTATGTCCGTTTGTTTTTGCAGAGCAACTTCACAAGGGAATCAATAACTCATACATTGTTAAGTTCGAGAACAGTGGTCATGCATTATTCGTAGAAGAGGCTGATAAATTTAATGCTGAACTTGAGAAATTCGCACGCCTATAGAACATCATCAACGTCATTATGCGGAGTTGTCTAAACAGCTCCGCATATTTATTGTTCCTATCCTTCAAAATGACCTTACAGATTAAATTTCCTTCTACTCTATGGTAAAGCAACCCGTATTTCAAAGCAACCTGAAAAAATTGGGATTAGTGAATGTATGGCTTTCGTGAAATAATTCAACCGTGTTCCTCTCTAGGTTCGCGAAATTGTAGGACAACTTATCAATTGAAAAGGATAATTCAGGGTATTAGTTTCATCGAACGTTATCATAATCTTTACGGGAAAACTCTCATCTTTATTTTGAGATATTCTGGAAAACTCCTTGGAGCTATGTAGTGAACTTAATTTGGGTGTAGATCTTTAATAACATGAAGTAATTGATCTTCTGTTGAAAAAAAGTGTGTTGTTTCTCCAAGAAGATCATAAATATCGAACCTCAGGTTTCAGGCGCTTAGTGTTCATTTCTTCTGAAGTCGGAGAAATTCACGCCAGCATGATTCTTAAAATACTTGCTGAAGTGCGCGTAGTCATCGAACCCGAGTTCGCTGGCGACTTCTTTAAGTTGAGCGCCATAATGTCGAATCCTCCGTTTAGCTTCTAAGACGATGATTTGATGGATATGAAAACTTGCCGGGTAGCCAGTTACGCGTCTTACAATTTTACTAAGATGACTTGGAGTAACACAAAGATCATCAGCATAAGATGCCACATCCTTTTTGATCATGTAATTTTTCTGGAGTAATGAAATAAAGTTGCTCACGACCATTTCGTCTTTATCCGCAATTTTATTTTCATTATGTAGATCCATTATCCGCGACAGATGAATGAGTAATACTTTAGCGTATCCCTTTATAAGTTCCGTTTTCATGGGCAGTGAACTTTTGGATTCCTTAACGATCCTACTGATCAATGTCGCCAGTTCATTGGAGATTTTAACCGGAGGAAATGAAACTCCAATTTGATATGAGGTACCAAACAAATTAAAATGGACAAGACTTTCTATCCAATACAACCATTCAGAAGAAATCGCCAAATAGTATCCATTGAATCTTTCGTCAAATTGAAGTTTTCGAAAGTGCCCAGGAGCAATACAGTATATCGTGTTGGAATAAAGCGAATATGTTGTCAGATCAATACTAATTCTGCCTAAACCTTCCCTAACCCATATGATTTCGAAGGAAGTTGTGCGCTGTGCGGTACATGAAAGTGCCTCTATTTTTCCATGCCATTCATTGAGCGATGACACTTCAAACTGCGGCTGTTGATTTACCAAGGAATGGGTTTCTGTGTTCATGTCGTCAAAATTTATTGACGCAATAGCGAGCGAAATGCCACTAATAGAAATTCATCAAATGGGTAAGCAACAGCAGGAATGCGATCCCGTTACCGCGATATATCGCGGTTGAAGCCGCGGACACCGCGAAATGTCAAGGTTACAACATCACAAATTTATTCCTCGTAGAAGTTTTTCGAAATCCCCAATTTTTTCATGCGTGATTTAAGAGTCGAGGGAGGAATGCGCAGGATTTCTGCAGCTCCCCCGGTGCCCCAGATTTTTCCATGGCAATTTTTTAAAACCGTAAGGATATGATCGCGCTCATTCTCTTCCATAGTTTTTAGGCGACTCTCCTGAAGCATATATTTCTCTTTAATAGCAGGTATGTGAAAAGCGGTGATAATGTCATCTTTGGTAAGAATAACACTTCGTTCAATAACGTTTTCAAGCTCCCTGACATTTCCCGGCCAGTCATAGTTTAATAGCTGTTGTAATGCACGATCCGAAACTTTTGGAACATTAGTCTGGTCAGTTGATTGACTGAACTTCTGCAAAAAGTGCGTGAGCAGTAGCGGAATATCTTCTATGCGATCACGTAGAGGAGGAATACTAATGGGGAATACATTTAACCGGTAGTAAAGGTCAAGTCGGAATCGGCCCTCGGAGATTTCTCTCTCAAGATTACGATTTGTGGCTGCAATAACTCTTACGTCAATTTTTATTGGAGCAGTAGATCCCAAACGATCGATCTCTTTTTCTTGCAGTACCCGCAGAATTTTTGCCTGTAACTCTACAGGCATCTCGCCAATTTCATCAAGGAATAATGTACCTCCATTAGCAAGTTCAAATTTACCAGCTCTTTTTTCAGTAGCACCCGTGAAAGCTCCCTTTTCATGCCCAAACAATTCGGACTCTATCAAGGTTGAGGGGAGTGTTGCACAATTAACTTTGACAAAAGGTTTGTCTTTGCGAGAAGAGAGTCGATGGATACAATCAGCAAAACGTTCTTTCCCTGTGCCACTCTCTCCAAGTATCAATACCGATGTAGTCAACGGTGAGACCTGGGTGATCATATCAAAAAGGGACAACAAGTAATGACTGCTTCCAATTATCTTGTCAAATGCAGAATTATAACTGGAAGCTAATTCTTCGTTGTATCTGGAATGAATAACTGGATCGTTGGCTTGTTCGCATTTCATAAGTGCGGGTATCACATTTGCCAACAGCAGCCTGAATCGGGCTAACATATTAAGATGATCTATTGAGTAGCTCCCATCTCTCCGGCTAAAAAATAAAAAGTGGAATGTAGTCTCCCCGGATACTTCAACATTAAATGTTAAAAGTGATTTGATACTGAATTTATTTGTCAGTAGTTTGATCAATCGGTAATTGATCTCAAGAGATCCAAGCTCCTCGTAATCAAAGGCACCTGATTTTTCTGGATAAACCGCAGGAACGGCTATTTTTTCAAAGTCACTTCGAGAAGTTTTTGTGACGTTGATCATTTCTTCAGATCCTAAAGTCTGATACTCATCAAACCCAACACGCAAGAAGCCACAGTCGGGGTTGGGGGAACCTGCCCAGGAACCAAATCCTGCCACTGCGAGGTCGTAAGGAATGTAGGGTTGAAATGTTTTAAAAAGCTTTAGCAACTTAGCTTCCCATGGTGCTGGATCAAGAGTCACACGATTTATCTGGGTCTCAATAAGAGAATCGTTTTTTAATGCCATTTCTAATGTATGCTCGAAGCGATATCGGGCGATATCAATAGCAATTAATAAATCCTTCTCTCGAAAAGGTTTCACGAGAAAGCCATAAGGATAGGTTTTCTTAGCACTTAAAAGTACAGCTTCATTAGAATTGGCTGAAAGGTAGATGAACGGAATATTCTGATCACGCAACACCTCCGACAGATCAACACCAGTAAGTTCCCCCAATAGGTAGATATCAAGTAGTACAAGTGTGGGCTTTTCTTTTGTGAGATGTTCTACTGCTTTTTGGTAGGAACGCGCTATACCAGTTACATGATATTCAGCCCGCTCAAGTACTCTTCGTAAATGATTAGCCACAATAACATCGTCCTCAACGATCAATATTTTACTTATCATGCTGCAATTAAATTCTAAACTATCATTATTTCATTTTGAAAGTGATCCGGCAGAGGAATGGTCAAAGTTATTAACGTACCATGCTCAGTAGCAATTGTCAAATTACCTTCAACTTGTTCACTCAGCATAGCCATCAAATTCATACCGAAAGAATGCTGCTTGGCATTATCAAAATCAAGTGGGAGCCCTATACCATTATCCTTGATCCTTAATACCAATATATTGAGGTGGTTTTGTAGTGATACTGTGATGCGGCATTCGGTGTTTTCAGGAAATGCATATTTTACTGAATTGGTAATGGCCTCATTCAAAATAAGTCCAATGGGCACAGCAAACGACACACTCAACATGACCGGATCAAGGGAGGTTCTAAAATCGATGCGGTATCCAGTATGTAAACTATCCCGGAGATAATCCACCAGTTCATTGATGTATACAGGCATGTTTATTTGGGAAACACTTTCAGTTTGATATAATTTCTGATGGATGAGCGAAATGGCGTGCATGCGATGCTTGCTTTCCCGAATAGCGACAAGGGCTAGATCATCTTTGAGGTAGTCGGACTGCGTGTCTAACAAACTTATTACCATTTGTAAATTGTTCTTTACACGGTGATGTATCTCCTTTAGAAGCCATTCCTTATCATTGATAAGTGCTTCAAGTGCAACATTCTTTTTACTAATCTCAGTTTGCTGGGATTTCAATTTATCATTCAAAGTTTTATTTGTCCGGTACCGGATATAAACAAAGGTTAAAATAATGACGAGTAAAAAAATACCACCGATGGTTAATTCAAGTCGGCTTTGCTGTAAATCGTTTTCGTTTCCCAATAGTTTCAAGTCATTTTCCTTTCTTTCGGTTTCGTATTTGATTTTCAGTTCTTCTATTTGTTTACTTTTCGAGACATTAAAGATGGAATCGTTTAGGACTTGCTGAGCAAGGAGATTCTGCAACGCTAGCGGATAATCTCCCGCTGCAGAATCAATTTTGTAGAGCATACGCAGCATATCACGATGCTGTATCAAGGTAAAAAGTCCTCTTGGAGGTTGCCGCAATTTTTGCACGTAATACTTAGCTTTTTCCAACTTATTAAAGTCCATGTAAAATTTACCAATGTCGTAATATGCTTCCGTAAGAAATTCACTGCGGTGAGGTTTCATAGAAAGGAAATCAGCCTTTTCAAATGTCGATATCATTTCCACTAATTGTTTCTCAGCCAGGTCATACTTATTTAATGCTGCATAGCAAAGACCAAGCGCTTTAGCAGCGTAAGCTTTCTCAAGATCAAGTTGTGGGGGATAACTTTGGATAAGGTTTTGTATCTCACTCAATGCTTCGGATTTCTGTCCTATCTTGATCATCTCCACGATAAATTCACAGGTGCTTATATAGCTTTGGAATTTGTACAGTTCATATTCCTTTTGATTCATCCATGCGGCCGCTGCTTTCCGATACCATTCAATACTTTTTTTTTCTTCGCCCGTTTCTCTGTACAGGGCAGCGATAGCATTATAAAATCCTCCCATGCCATACGTTGAATTACCAGATAAAGAATCTTTCAAATGAATGCTCTTCAACGCGTACGAAATAGCACTTTCGTAGTCACCTACATACTTTTCGTGAAGGCCGTAATAATGCAAGAAGGCTATGTACATTTCACCACGATCACCTATTGAGTTGCATATATTTATTCCGTGTAACAAGCTTACACGTGCATCTTCAAGGTTGCCATGTTCAAGATGGTAAATGGATAGTGAAAGGATAGCGTCAGCTTCCTTTCTCCTTTCATCAATAGAGTTATAAAGCATAATTGCCTTTTGGTATCTTGATACTACGGCAGCAGTCCTAATGGTCGGGCTGTGTCTGGCAAATCGAAGCCACGTTCTCGCTTCCCTCCCAACATCGCCAATCTGGCGATAGTCGTTAATGACAGATTGGAAACAATCATTTGCACCGATAGTGTCCTCTTTTTGAAAATAGACCTCCCCCAGTCTGCACATATTTTCATTTCTGAAACTTCTTGCCCTCGCTGGTTTTAAGGAAAGAGAATTAGTCAGTCTTATTGCTTCTTTGAAATAGAAAGCAGCACTATCGAGATCAGCTTTATTTTTAGCAGCCCTAAGCACATACAATTTCCCAACATCATGAAGTAAGTCAATCCGGAGCGTATCAGGTTTGCTCCCACGAAGCATTTCCAATTGTTTCCGTAGTTCATTATCTATCTGAGCGAACAGCAGAGACGGTAACAACGCGAACCAAAGAATCAGAAATCTCATGAGTAGAATTAAATGTTATTTTGATTCAGACAATACAAATTAGTCAATTCAAACAAATGTAATATGGTTTAATCAAATCTTCACCAAGGTTAACCAGACAATTACATTTTCAATATCCATACCTAAATGCAAACACATGTGACTTCAAACTTTCAAATGTAAGCTTTATGGTTGTACGATAATTTTTCAAATAGGTAGTGACGAAGTTCTTAATTCTTATAGAAATAATGCAATGCTACTTACCATTTTGAAGACAGACTTCGTTTTGAATGGCAGAAAAAATGTACATGTAGTTTATTCATTTGTCCATTTCAGAAGACCATCATCTTCGACAACTTTGTATAACATTTACAAAAACGAGACATATGTGAACCGCTCAGCAAAAGTAGTTTAGAATGATAACATCTAAATCCGGTAAAGGATGTTGTGCTTCGAAAACAGCTTTTCAAGTATTCCTTTAAGTGACAATGAACTTATAAACTAACTAAAAAATGAAAACAATAATCTTAACAACTATGCTACTATCGACAACAATAAACACGCTTCTAGGACAAGAGAAACGGGTTCCCGCATCCTCCGGAAGAGGGGAATATATTGAAGTAGAAAAAAACGTAAAACTTCATGTGACCGACATTGGTGAGGGTCAACCGATCGTTCTAATTCACGGCTGGCCTCTTAGCGATGAGATGTATGAATATCAATATCAGGCATTGGCGCTTAAAGGATTTCGAGTAATCGGCATTACGCTTCGTGGTTTCGGAAAATCCGACAGACCTTATGGAAAATATGACTTCGATGTTTTCTCGGACGACATAAAGGTTGTACTTGAAAAACTTAAGATCAAGAATGCAGTTTTGGGAGGTTTCTCAATGGGAGGTGCTGTTGTTATCCATTATATAACAAAATATAATGCCGAGCACATAAGCAAACTGGCACTATTTGGTGCTGCTGCGCCCTCGTTTAAAAAGCGAGATGGGTATCCATACGGTATTTCTGATGCTGATGCCGCAGGGTTAATACTGGCTACGAAGACAAGCAGACAGGATTTGATTGCCAGTTTCGGAGCGTCATTTCCGGCAAAAGAAGGAAACATCTCAAAGAATGTTGAGAAATGGCTGGAGAACATAAACTTAGAGGCATGGCCCTATGCTGTCACTCACTCCATGATGGCACTCTGTGATATTGACTTGCGGGCTGATCTGCCAAAAATCAAAATTCCTGTGGCCATTTTTCATGGTACACAAGACAAGTTGTGCGATTTTGTTTTTGCAGAACAGCTCCATCAAGGTATCAAAAACTCATACATCGTGAAATTTGAAAACAGCGGGCACGCGCTTTTTGTTGAGGAAGTTGAGAAATTTAACAGTGAACTTGAAAAGTTCGCAAAGAAGTGATTTGTAACATTATGATTCTGGTTACATGAAAAATAAGAAACTAAAATTTGATCGCTCAGGCCCGTTTGATCGAGATTTTTTACTAGACATGTTAGAACGTAAAAGTGGTGTTATTATTCATATTGCTTCGATTCAAGGCAGGTTGCTGCTGCACGATTCTTTGCTGCCTTATGCTGTTGCAAAATCAGGGTTAATCAATAGCAAAGGTTTATCTAAGGAGGTTTCTCCCAAAGGTGCCCGTGTATTATCCGTTTCACCGGGTTGGATAAAGACCACAGCGGCAATCGCGATGATGGAACGAATTGCAGCAAGTTCAAACACAACAATTGAGGAAGCTGCAAAAAGCGTGATGGATACACTCGGCGGCATCCCAATCGACAGACCTGCATTACCTGAAGAGATCGTAGAATTTATCGGCTTTTTAGTTTCTCCAAAAGCACACTACCTCACCGGAACAGGTTTGTCGTTGACGTGGTACAATACCAACTATCTAAAAATCTTAAATAACAAACAATCAATCTAAACAACTAACAACATGAAATTACCGAACGTAGTCCAAGAATTGATCAAAGCTCAAAACATCTTTGACAGTGAAGCTTATGCGAATCTTTTTACTAAAGCGGGTGTAGCGCATGATGAAGGTAGAACTCATACCGGAAGAAAGGAAGTTCAAAAATGGATTGCAGAAGCTAACGAAAAGTACAAATCAGTAATACAACCTGTTGAGTATACACAGACGGGTAACAAAGGCATTTTAACAGCTAATGTTTCAGGCACATTTCCGGGCAGTCCCGCAGTAATGAAATTTAATTTTGAAATCAACGAGGGACTTATCCAATCATTGAAAATAACAGGATAATTTGGTCAACACACTCCTAACCAAAAACGTATATGAGTTACTGCTCAGCCATAGACCAAATGCAGCCGGGTGATAGAAAATCGCTCCATAAAAACTATCACGATAATCACTATGGTTTTCCCATTCACGATGACAATGAACTGTTTGGAAGATTGATAATGGAGATTAATCAGGCGGGGTTGAGCTGGGAGACTATTCTAAAAAAGGAGGGAACGTTTCGAAAAGCTTATCACAATTTCAACATCAAGAAAGTCGCTGCTTATACCGAAGCGGATCGCAAGCGACTTTTAGCAGATACGGGAATTATCCGCAATCGTTTAAAGGTGAACGCTGCCATAGAGAACGCTAAAACAATACTCACTCTACAAAAACAGTTTGGTTCATTTGAAAAGTGGTTGGAATCCAACCATCCAAAAACAAAAGAGGAATGGATAAAAGTTTTTAAGAAAACTTTCCGTTTCACTGGGGGTGAAATCGTAAATGAATTTTTGATGAGCATCGGTTTTTTATCAGGTGCTCATTCATCAGATTGTGAAGTTCATAAAAGAATTTTAAAGGCCAAGCCAATGTGGTTGAAATGAAATGCCATCATAGTCTTAAATGCCAGGTGTTTTACTTGCTTTAGGAGAGTGAGCGACATTTAAGTCAAATGATACCACGGTAGGTTGCACTGGGTTACGGCCTGGGTTACGGCATGTCCAGGCATTTGTTGGTTCCGAAATATGCTGCATTACTAAGCAGTTCTCTCCAACGGGTCCTTTAGGATAGTTGAAGGTCACAAAAGATGTAAACCGCATATCCCAGCGGGATCAGAACCCAAACTTAATACTTTAACCCTCTCAACACTTTTAAATCAACAAACTCCCTGCACTCATATGGAAATGGGCCTTAAAGGCCGCTAGATCGTTATTAAATTGATTCGTTAATCGACCGCTCATGACTACAGTTGTCAGTAAACCTCTGACGTTTAATCTATTAGAGTTTTTCATTTAGCCCCTACAGGAATCGAACCTGCATCTTCAAAATCGTCACGATGGTAACCCCATTTTTGTGGATAAGTCGAAGAGACCTATAGTTTGCTCCATTTTCGTTTTTGCCTTAAGAGTTTGAAAATGATGCGAGTTTGATACAATATCAAAGCTGCTTTCATGGTTCGACAATTGTTTTCGCGATTTTAGCTTTCTCTTGAAAACTAAAATATGTACGCCATTATATTCCTATGCATGCTAATCTTTCCAAATCTGTTATAAATAAGTTCGAAAATTGTGCAGGGAGGACGACAAAACAATCAAACCTCTTCTGCGATAGCAGAAGGGGCTTTTTTTTCTTAGCGAGCCAAGCGTTTCGCTTGTGTAAGCTTAGAAATAAAAGACCATCAGTGAGCGTAGCGAACGAAAGTTTGATTGTTTTTACTACCCCCGAAAAAGGATCACAGGAGGTAATCCTCTCATCTCGACAAGAAGCTGCTCAATAGGGTAGCTTTTTTGCTTATGTATTTCGCATAGATAATTGAATCCCAATCAACTCAGCAATGGTACTACAGATCAACCGTGGATTTTGAGTTCCTTCAATAATTCAATGGAGATAAGTATCTTGTTTCGGTATGGTGAATTGTGCGCTTTGCGGGGGTGTCGATTTAGTGCTCATCGAAGTAAGTGGGAATACCTGTTACTACCACCATTGCCAAACCTGCAACCTGATCTTCATGGATCCCCGGTTTCATCTGTCAAAGGAAACTGAAAAATCCCGGTACGAATTTCATAATAACGGTCTTGAGAATCCGGGATATGTTGATTTTTTAAACCGAGCTATTCAACCCTGTCTCCCGTTGCTTAATCACAAAATGATTGGGCTGGATTATGGGTGTGGACCCATACCCACTTTATCAAAATTGCTTGCCTTGCAAGGAATATCATGCTTTGACTATGATCCCCTATTTGACTTTCGCCACCCACACACTTCCTACGACTTTATTTTCGCTACTGAATGTGTCGAACACTTTCACCATCCTCAAATGGAGTTTTTAGCAATAACCAATCTGCTTAAGCAAGGTGGATACCTCACTATAATGACAGATCAATGGGAAAGTATAGACAAATTTGAGAACTGGTATTACAGGCGCGACCAAACCCATGTTGCCTTCTTCCATAAGACTACGTTTTTCTATCTGTGCGATCAGTATGGTTATGAAGCCGAGTATTCTGACGGAAACAGAGTTGTGATCTTGCGGAAGAAATAATCTCAATTATTGTTATGTGACTTTTAACAAATAACAGAATTGTAAGAATAAATTCTGATTGTTATGAGTTACCTGAGAAAGTTGGGCTCGGTTGAAGTCAACCCAAGCTCCATGGCCGACATTGCTTTCTTACTTCTTACTTTTTTTCTAATGACCACGGTTATAAACAATGAAAGAGGAATTATGCTTATGCTTCCTGCCTGGTCTGAGAATCCTCCAGTTTCTGATGTGCATGAGCGTAATGTCTTTACCGTTCATGTTAATGCTGATGATAGATTTTTAGTTGAAGGTGTCTGGAGGCAAAATCTACATGGAGTGAAGGAGGAGGTCAAACAATTTATTTTGAATTATGGAAAGAATAAGCAGCTATCTGAAAATCCGGGTAAAGCAGTGGTCTCATTTAAAACCGATCGTGAAACAAGCTACAAAACATTTATAGTTACACTAGATGAAATACAAGGCGCGTACTTTGAAATTTATTCTGAACGTGCGAAACTTAGTGTCAAGGAATTCAGAGAGCTTGATTTAAATAATCCTTCTCAGAAAAAATTGTATGATCAAGTCCGCCAAGGCATACCCATGAATATTTCAATGGCCGATCCCACCAAAAGCAAAAAGCCCTGATTAGTCATTGTCTTTTTTAGGAAAATCAAAAAAGTCCATCGTACCACAACCAAACCGCGCATCTTTCCAGTGATCTATATTCAGGGTGGCCGCAACTACTCCCGTGGTTGGAATGTTGTCGATCGTTTCATTAAGAAGCGAGTTGGCGAATTCTGTCAGGCCCGGATTATGACCAAACAACATCACAATTTCTTCGCTATCACGCGGTGAGTCTTTTAATTCCTTAATGACTTTTAAAATCTGATCTTCATCGGCATGATAGAGCCGCCTGTCAGTTATTATTTTTTCTTCAGCAAAACCTAATACCCTTGCTATCTCCTTGCAGGTAGCCAACGCTCGCTCAGCAGGACTGGTAATCATTATATCCGGAGTCACCCGTTTTTCCTTCAGCCGCTTACCCATGCGCGGGGCATCTTTTTGGCCACGTTTATTCAAAGGTCGGTCAAAGTCATTTAGGTCAGGATTATCCCAACTTGACTTAGCATGTCGGATAAGGTATAAGGTTTTCATGCAGGCAGTTTGAAGTTAAATTTACCAAAGCTACGTGTATCTTTGTAACCAAGTATGGAAAACCGGCCAATTAAGAAACGCATTAAGTATTCCTCACTTTACTTCTTTATCCGGTTTCTGATTTTTTTCTCTAATCTGTTGCCGCGCAAAGTATGGTTGGCTTTCTGTGGGTGGCTTGGCAGGATTGCCTACGCTGTTTCACCCAAACCCAGGGAACGCACCATTCGCCATTTGGGTTTGGCATTGGGAAAAGAAATGTCCCCTCGGGAAATTGTGAATTTAAGTAAGCAGGTTTTTATCATGCTGGGTAAAAATGCGGGGGATATTCTGCGTTCGCTAAATGTGAGATCACTGGATGATCTGAATAAATTTCTGGTTACGCACGGACTTGAGAACTACGAGAAGGCTCACGCCAAAGGAAAGGGCGTTATGTTCCTTACCTCTCATCTTGGTGCTTTTGATCTGCAAATTACTAACATGGCTTTGCGCGGATTGAATCCAAACATTGTGGGTACTGCCTT